>NZ_JBHVXW010000027.1:0-22476 GCF_042881375.1 Streptomyces sp. NPDC058274 | reverse complement strand
GCCGGGGGGGCGGCCGAATTCACCCCCTAGTTTCGGTGGGCCCGGCAGCTCCGCGCGCCGCGGGCCCCACGTCCACTTCGCACGCCGTTTCCCTGGCGGCTTCGGCCACTTCGGCCACTTCGGCGCGGGGCACCGCGGGTGTTCCCGAGGCGCGTGAAGCCCGCCCGACTGCCGTGCCCACGGCGGCTGCGGGCGTCGTACGGGCATCCCGTCCGGGCGGCGTCCTGCCGATAACCAATGCCGCACTGTCGGACCCCTGTGCGATGCTCGGCGCTGTGGAGACCAGGTCCGTCAGCCCGGTGTTCGTCGGCCGGGCCGACGAATTGAAGGCACTGAACAACGCGCTCGCCCGTGCCGCCGCGGGCGAGCCGCAGGCGTTGCTGCTCGGCGGGGAGGCCGGCGTCGGCAAGACCCGGCTGATCGAGGAGTTCGCGCACGCGGCCTGCCGCGAGGGTGCCGTCGTCGCACTCGGCGGCTGCGTCGAGATCGGCGCCGACGGGCTCCCCTTCGCCCCGTTCTCCACCGCCCTGCGCGCCCTGCACCGCGAACTGCCCGCGGAGCTCGCCGCCGCGGCCGCCGGACAGGAGCACGAACTGGCCCGGCTGCTGCCCGAACTCGGCGAGGCCTCCCGGGGCCGGCGGCCCGACGAGGACGGCATGGCCCGTCTCTTCGAGCTCACCGCCCGTCTCCTGGAACGCATCGCGGCCGACCGCACGGTCGTCGTCGCCCTCGAGGACCTGCACTGGGCGGACGCCTCCACCCGCCATCTGCTCGCCTATCTCTTCCGCACCCTGCGCAGCGGCCGTCTCGTCGTCGTCGCCACCTACCGCGCCGACGACATCCACCGCCGCCACCCGCTGCGCCCCCTGCTCGCCGAACTCGACCGGCTCCGCACGGTCCGCCGCATCGAACTGGGCCGCTTCAACCGCACCGAGGTCGGCCGCCAGATAGCCGGAATCCTCGCCCACGAGCCCGACCCGGCCCGGGTCGACGAGATCTTCGAACGCTCCGACGGCAACGCCTTCTTCGTCGAGGAACTCGCCGTCGCGTCCGACGACGGCTGCTGCAGCGGTCTCACCGACTCGCTCCGCGATCTGCTCCTCGTCCGCGTCGAGGGGCTGCCCGAGGACGCCCAGCGGGTCGCCCGGATCGTCGCGGAGGGCGGCTCCACCGTCGAGTACGCGCTGCTCGCCGCCGTCGCCCGGCTCACCGAGGACGACCTCATCGAGGCCCTGCGAGCCGCCGTCGGCGCCAACATCCTGCTCGCCGCACCCCGCGGCGACGGCTACCGCTTCCGCCACTCCCTGGTCCGCGAGGCGGTCAGCGACGACCTGCTGCCCGGCGAGCGCTCCCGCCTCAACCGCCGGTACGCCGAGGCCCTGGAAGCCGACCCGGCCCTCGTACCGGCCGATGAGCGCGCCACCCGCCTGGCCACCTACTGGTACCACGCCCATGACGCCGCCAAGGCCCTGCCCGCCGTCCTCGACGCCTCCGTGGAGGCCCGCTGCCGGCACGCCTACTCCGAGCAACTGCGGCTTCTGGAACGGGCGATGGAGCTGTGGGACGTCGCCCCCGACGCCGTCCGCACCGCACTGCGCCCCGTCGACTACACCGAGGTGTATCCGCCCTGCGGCTGCGACCCGGCCACCACACCGCTGCGCTATCTCGACCTGATGGCCGAGGCCGCCGTCGCCGGCCGGCTGTGCGGGGAGCGCGAACGCGCCATGAAGATCACCAAGCGGGCGCTGCGGCTCCTGGCGGAAGAGGAAGACCCCCTGCGCGCGGCCTGGTTCTGGGTCCAGCGCTCCCGGCTCGTCCAGGCACAGGCCCGCGGCGACGGCTGGAAGGAGCTCGCCACCGCCCAGGAGCTGGTCCGGGGACTGCCGCCCTCCGAGGTGCACGCCGAGGTCCTCGCCATGGTCGCCGCCTGGTCCATGCTGCGCGAGCCCGGCCCCGAGGCGCTCTCCGACGCCCAGCGTGCCGTCGAGTACGCGCGCATGGTGGGCGCCGACGACATCGAACTGAACGCCCGGCTCACCCTCGGCGCGCTGATGGTGGACGCGGGGGACACCGAGCCGGGTCTGGCCGAGATGTTCGAGGCCAGGGACCGGGTGGTCGAACGGGGTGTGGCCGCCGTAGTGGGCCGCAGCCATGTGAACCTGCCGTCGGTCCTGGAGGGCGTCGGCCGCTCCAAGGAGGCGGCCGAGGTGCTGCGGGAGGGCATCGAACTCACCCAGAAGATGGGCCTGCTGGACTCCGAGGCCTGGGTGTGGACCAACCTCTCCGAGTCGCTCTACTCCCTGGGCCGCTGGGACGAGGCGACCGAGGCCGCGCTGAACGCGCACACCACCGGGCAGAGCGCCAAGCCCCGCGGCGGCGGCTCCACCCGCCTCGCCCACATCGCCCTCGCCCGTGGGGACCTGGCCGAGACCGCCCGCCGGCTCGCGGCCGCCCGCACGTACTTCGGCACCCATGACCCGGTGTCCCAGCACTCGCTGCCCCTGCTGCGCATCGCCATCGGTGTCGCCGCGGGGGAGGGCCGCCTCCTCGACGCCCGCACCGCGCTGCGCGAGGCGCTGGACAGCGGCTTCCCGCCCGGCACCCAGCGCTACGGCTGGCCGCTGCTCCTCGCGTCGGCCGCCGCGGAGGCCGACGCCCGCGGGCTGCCCGTCGCCGAACCGGGCCGCGCGGACACCGTCGAGCGCATCCGCACGGCCGCCAAGTCCCTGCCCACCGGCGCACCCGTCTGGCGCGCGTACGAGAAGTGGGTGCGCGCCGAACTGGGCCGCGCCGAAGGCGTGTCGACCCCGGGCGAATGGTGCGCTGTCGTGACCGCCGTCGAACCTCTGGAGCGCCCCTACGACCTCGGGCGGGTCCGGCTGCGCCTGGCCGAGTCCCTGCTCGTCTCCGGTGCGGACGACGACGCCCGGGCCCGCGCCACCGAACTGCTCCGGCTGGCCCGGGCGGCCGCCGACCACCTGGGCGCCCGGCCGCTCGGCGACGCCGTCGCCCTGCTCGCCCAGCGCGCCCGCCTCACCCTCGGCCACGCCTCCACGGCATCCGCCCCGGCCCCCGCCGACGCCGTCGAGTCGCTCGGCTTGACCAGCCGCGAGCGCGACGTCCTGCGGCTCGTCGCCGCCGGCCGCAGCAACCGCCAGATCGCCGAAACGCTCTTCATCTCGCCGAAGACAGCCAGCGTCCACGTCTCGAACATCCTCGCCAAGCTGGGCGTCTCCGGCCGGGGAGAGGCGGCGGCGCTGGCGCACCGGCTGCGGCTGTTCCCGCCGGAGACACCCGCTGCCCATGCGATGGGCTGAGGCTTACGCTGTCAGTGATCCCGGGCCGAGGGAGGCGCCGTGTTCAACATGTTCGAGGAGCTGTTCGCACCGGGACGCAAGCACACCAACGACGAGCGCAAGCGGCTCGAGCTGACGCGCGTCGACCTCAACGACGGGGACCCGGGCCGCGGGCCCATCGACCTGACCTCGGGCAAGGTCGTCGTACGACTGCCGACGCAGGAACAGGCAGCCGCCGCGGACGAGGACCCGTCCGCCGCAACGGAAAGTGGCGCTGCGGACGAGGACCCGGCCACCCCGGAAAGTGGCGCTGCGGACGAGGACCCGGCCACCCCGGAAAGTGGCGCTGCGGACGAGGACCCGTCCGCCGCAACGGAAAGTGGCGCTGCGGACGAGGACACGGCCTCCCAGGACTGTGACGCTGCGGACCAGGACGCGGCCGCCCCGGAAGCCGGTGCCGAGGACCGGGCGGACCAGCCCTGACGTCCTCGGCGCTCAGCGCCTACGTCACCTCCAGCTCCAGGATCCGGTCGTCCCCCTTCCCCGGGGATCCCCGGCCGTCCGTCTCGCTCGTCACCAGCCAGAGCTTGTTCCCGCCGGCGGAGACCACCGTGCGCAGCCGGCCGTACTCACCCTTGAGGAAGGACTGAGGGGCGGCCGAGGCCTTGGTGCCGTCCAGGGGGATGCGCCACAGGCGGGTGCCGCGCAGGCCCGCCATCCAGATCGAGCCCTCCGCGTAGGCGATGCCGCTCGGGGACGCCTCGTCGGTGTGCCACTGGGCCACCGGGTTCTTGAACTTGCCGCCGTCGCTCTTGCCCTCGGCGTCCGGCCAGCCGTCATTGTCGCCGGGGCCGATCACGTTCAGCTCGTCCCAGGTGTCCTGGCCGAACTCGGACGCCCACAGACGCTGCTTGTCGTCCCAGGCGAGGCCCTGGACGTTGCGATGGCCGTACGAGTAGACGACCGAGTCGCCGAAGGGGTTGCCGGGTGCCGGCTCGCCGTCCGGGGTCATCCGCAGGATCTTGCCGCCCAGTGACTTCTTGTCCTGGGCCAGACCCCGGTCACCCGTCTCGCCCGTGCCCGCGTACAGCATCTTGTCGGGGCCGAAGGCGATCCGGCCGCCGTTGTGGATGACGCCCTTGGGGATGCCCTTGAAGACCGTGTCCGGAGCGCCCAGTTGCTCGCCCGGCGGCTTCTGCTCCTCGTACAGCATGCGGGCGATGCGGTTGTCGGACGCCGTCGTGAAGTACGCGTAGATCATGTGGTCCGAGGCGTACGTGGGGGAGAGGGCGAGGCCCATCAGGCCGCCCTCGCCGGCGGGCGCCACCCCGGGCACCTCGCCCAGCTCGGTCTTCTTGCCGGTCTTCTCGTCGACCCGGGTGATCGTCCCCTCGTCGCGGGAGGAGACGAGGAGGCCGCCGTCGGGCAGCGGGGCCAGGCCCCAGGGGGACTTCAGGTCCTCGGTGACCGTGCGCACGACCTTCACCGAGCCCTTGGCGGGCGGGATGTCGTCTTGCTTCTGTCCGGAGGGCGACGAGCCCGGGCTCGTACCCCTCGATGATGCGCTCGTGGCGCCGGCCGGCTCTCCTCCGTCGCCGGAGGAGCAGCCGGCTGTCAGCATGAGCGCGGCCGTGGCCAAGACGGCCGTCACAGCTCGACGTTGCACGATCAAGGTCCCTTCGACGCGGCGGTCCTACTGTTCATACACCGCTCGCGCCTCACAGGTTCCCGATCACCGGCAGCCGATGCGCCGGAACTCCGTTCAGTGCCCGGACCCTGGCGCCGCCTCCCGGCCGTGGGACTCCGTTCAGTGCCCGGACCCTGGCGCCGCCTCCCGGCCGTGGGACTCCGTTCAGTCCCCGGACCCTGGCGCCGCCTCCTGGCCGTGGGACTCCGTTCAGTCCCCGGCCCCCCGCGTCGCCTGCGGCCATCGGACTCCGTTCAGTCCCCGGACCCGCGCCACCTCCGGCCGTCGGACTCCGTTCAGTCCCACGACCGCCGTGCCCCGGGCAGCCGTGCCGCCTCCGCCAGGTCCTCCGGCGTCAGCCGCAGGGCGGCGGCCGCCGCGTTCTCCGTGACCCATCGCTCCCGCTTGGCCCCCGGTATCGGCACCACGTGCGGGCCCTGCGCCAGCACCCACGCCAGGGCCACCTGCGCGGGTGTCACCTGGTCGCCGTGGCGCGCGGCGATACGGCGCAGCCCGGCCACGATCGGCTGGTTCGCGGCCATCATCTCGGCCGTGAAGCGGGGGTGGCGCGCGCGCAGGTCGTCCGGCTCGAAGCCCTCGCCGGGAGTGAGCGTCCCGGTCAGGTAGCCGTTGCCGAGCGGCATCGCGGCCAGGAAGCCCACCCCGCGCGCCGCGCACCACGGCAGCAGCGCGTCCAGGGCGTGCGGCGACCACACCGACAGCTCGGCCTCGACCGCGCTCACGGGGAAGACCTGCTGCACCCGCTCCAGCTGCCGGATGGTGCCGTCGTGCAGCCGCGCCCCCGGCCGGCGGGGCGTCCGCGCGCCCACCGCGCACAGTCCCAGCGCCCGCACCTTCCCCGCCGACACCAAGTCCGCCATCGCGCCCCAGGTCTCCTCCACCGGGACCTCCGGGTCCGCGCGATGCAGTTGATAGAGGTCGATCACCTCGGTCTGGAGCCGGCGCAGGGACGCGTCGCAGGCCCGCTTCACATAGCCGGGACGGCCGTTGGCCACGATGTGCTGCTCGCCGACCAGCAGGCCCACCTTGGTCGACACGAACGCCTGCGAGCGCCGCTCCTTCAGGGCCCGCCCCACCAGCAGCTCATTGGTGAAGGGCCCGTACATGTCCGCCGTGTCGAGCAGCGACGAGCCCATCTCGAGGGCCCGGTGCACGGTCCGCAGCGACTCGTCGCCCCGCTGCCGCGAACCGGTGTACGCCCAGCTCATCGGCATGCACCCCAGTCCGACGGCCCCCACATCGAGCGTCGCCGCACCGATCGTCCTGCGCTCCACCTGGCCGAACCCTCCCTCTCCTGGCGCCCCAACCTAACCAATGCGTCACCACGGCCTTCGCATAGCCTCCTGGCCATGACTTCCGATGTGTGGCTTCCGTTCGACGCAGACGACATCGAGGGCCTCCCGGAGGGCCTCAACTACCTCTTCTGGGACGGCGACCAGGACTTTCCCGCGGACCCGGCCGACTGTGCCTTCTACGTGGTGCCGTACATGAAAGGCCCCGACGTCGCCGTACGGCCGCTGCCCGGGATGACGTCCGTGCAAGCACTGCAGACCCTGTCCGCGGGCATCGACCACGTCGAGCCCGGTCTCAGGTACCTGCGCCCGGGGGTGCGCCTGTGCAATGCGCGCGGGGTGCACGAGGCGAGCACCGGCGAGCTCACCCTGGCTCTGATCCTCGCGTCGCTGCGCGGCATCCCCGACTTCGTACGCGGACAGGACAAGGAGGAGTGGCGGTCGGGGTTCCGTCCCGCGCTCGCCGACAAGTGCGTCCTCATCGTGGGCTACGGGTCGATCGGGTCCGCCATCGAGGACCGGCTCGCGCCGTTCGAGCTCGCGCGGGTGGCGCGCGTCGCGCGCTCCGCGCGCACCACGGAGCGCGGGCCCGTGCATCCGCTCACCGAACTGCCCGCCCTGCTGCCCGAAGCGGACGTCGTCATCCTGTCCACGCCCCTCACCGAGAGCACGCGCGGCCTGGTGAACGCCGACTTCCTCGGGCGCATGAAGGACGGCGCCCTCCTCGTGAACGTCTCCCGCGGTCCCGTCGTGGACACCAAGGCGCTCCTGGCCGAGCTGGACACGGGCCGGATCACCGCGGCCCTCGATGTCACCGACCCCGAACCGCTGCCCCCGGGGCACCCGTTGTGGCACGCGCCGGGTGCACTCATCAGCCCGCACGTCGGCGGTCCCACCTCCGCGTTCCGGCCGCGCGCCAAGCGGCTCCTGGTGGCGCAGTTGAACCGTTTCGCGCGCGGGGAGCCGCTGGACAACGTGGTGCTCACCACCGGCGCGTAAGCCCCGTCCCGTTCACTCCCCGTCCGCCTCGCGCACGCTCCGCAGCCCCCCGGACGCGGGCAGTTCGGGCATTCCCGCTGGTCGTTACGGAGCGTAGAGGAACTATGTCCCTGAGTGACGAGACTGGTGTATCGTCCCGACAGGGGCTGCGCCGTGCACCGTTCGGCGCCGGGGATGGACATCAGACTGCGAGGGGGGCGACGGGCGATGCACGGCCTATGGACGAACGATCCGACGCGGCGGGGCCGCCGACGGCGACCCTGGTGTGCGACGACGCGCAGACGCGGCCACAGCCACAGTCACAGTGGCCATCACCATCACCGCAGGCACAGTGGCCGCCGGAAGCACACACATCCGGCGCACCGGGACCAGCGGGACCCGGCAGCGGCACGGACCGGGTGGGCCCGGTGAGTTCCCCGCCCTCTCCCCCCACCGTCCTCAGCGGAGCGCTTCGGATGCAGCGGGTCCTGGGGGCGCTGCTGGCCCAACGACCGGGTCCGGGCGGCGGGGTGGGCCTGGGTTCCCAACTCGTACTGGCCCTGGTGTGCGCGGGATACGCCGTCGGTTCCGCGCTCGGCTGGGGCTCCGCGAGGGTCGCCCTCGTCATGGGCGACTTCGGGCTGAGCGCCGCCGCGGCCACCGCGGCGGTCTCCTGTTTCCTCTACGCCCGTAGCCGGCGTATTCGCTTTCGACCCGCGTGGCTGCTGTTCTCGCTGTCCTCCGCGATGGCGGCGCTGGGCAATCTGGTCTGGGGGTGGTACGAGGTCGTGCTCGGGATCCCCGTGCCCAGTCCCAGTTACGCGGACCTGTTCTTCCTGTGCTTCGCGCCACCCGCCATCGTGGGACTCCTCGTGCTCGCCAAGCGCCCGGTGACGAAGGCGGGTTGGGTCTGCCTGGCCCTGGACGCCTGGCTGATCGGCGGTTCGCTGCTCACGCTGTCGTGGAGCCTCGCGCTCGCCCAGGCGGCGAGGTTCGACGGACCGAGCGTCGCGCACACCGCGCTCTCGCTCGCGTACCCGCTGCTGGACATCGCCCTGGTCAGCATGGTGCTCGCGCTGCATTTCAGGCGCTCGGCGGTGAACCGTTCCGCGGTCAACACCGCGATCGGCGCGCTAGCCCTGACCGTGATGTGCGACGCCCTGTTCACCTCGCCCCTGCTGCACAACAACTACCGCTCGGGGCAGCTCCTCGACGCGGGCTGGTTCGCCGGATCCCTCCTGCTCGCCTACGCCCCCTGGGTCGGCGGCGGCGGGCACCCGGACGGCGAGGGGCACACGCGCGTGGTGCACGAGCACCTTCCCGGACAGCCGCCGCCCGGCCCGCGCCGGACCGGGCAGCCCGGCGGAACCCGGCCCCCGCAGGGGCACACGCCCCTGCCCGGGCCCGTGCAGGGAGGTGATCACAGCCGGTATCCGGCCACCCGGCCCATCACCGGCTCGCTGGCCGCGCTCACGCCCTATCTGGCCGCCGCCGTCTGCACGCTGGGGATCCTCTACAACGTGCTCAACGGCCACAGCGTCGACCGCGTGGTGCTGATCACCGGCGGCACCGTCGTGCTCGCCCTCGTCGTGCGCCAGGGCATCATGCTGCTCGACAACATCACCCTCACCCAGGAGCTGGCCCAGAAGGAGAACCACTTCCGCTCCCTGGTGCAGGGCTCCAGCGACGTCATCATGATCGCCGCGCCCAACGGCATCCTCCGGTACGTGAGTCCGGCCGCCGCCGGGGTCTACGGCCGGCCCGCCGAGGACCTCGTCGGCTCCGAACTGGCCTCGCTGATCCACCCGGAGGACCTCGGCTGCGTGGTGCACGAGGTGCGCCGGTTCCTGGCCGCCAGCCACACCGAGGAGCCCACCACCCGTATCGAGTGCCGCTTCAAGTCCGGCGACGGCGGCTGGCTCAACGTGGAGTCCACCGTCAACCGGCACCACGGCGGTCTCATCTTCAACAGCCGTGACGTGACCGAACGGGTGCGACTGCAGGCGCAGTTGCAGCACAACGCAGAGCACGACCCGCTCACCGACCTGCCCAACCGGGCGCTGTTCACCAAGCGGGTCCAGCAGGCGCTGTCCGGCCGCCGCTCCAGCGACCGCGGCACCGCCGTCCTCTTCATCGACCTCGACGGCTTCAAGGCCGTCAACGACACGATCGGGCACCAGGCCGGCGACGAGCTCCTCGTCCAGGCCGCGCGCAGACTCCAGGGCTCCGTGCGGCAGGGCGACACCGCCGCCCGGCTCGGCGGCGACGAGTTCGCGGCCCTCATCGTCGGCGACGGCACCCGTGACCGCACCGCGCGCGAGCGCCACATCACGGAGCTCGCCGACCGGCTCAGGGTCACCCTCTCGCAGCCGTACGCCATCGACGGCAACGATGTCCGCGTCGCCGCGTCCATCGGTGTCGCCTTCGCCGAACCGGGCCTCGGGGCAGGTGAATTGCAGCGCAACGCCGACCTCGCCATGTACCGCGCCAAGGGGGCGGGCAAGGGCCGCGTCGAGCTGTACGCGCCACAGATGCAGCAGGACGTCGTACGCAAGGCGGAGCTGGCGACACGGCTGCGTGCGGCGCTCCACGACGGCGAGTTCGCGCTGCTGCACCAGCCGGTGGTGTCACTGGAGAACGGCCGGATCGCATCGGTCAGCGCCCAGGCGCGCTGGCGCTCCTCCCAAGGGGTGCTCTTCACTCCCGCCGAGTTCCTGCGGGTGGCCGAGGACAACGACCGCACGGCGGAGCTGGGCCGCTGGATGCTGGAGCAGGCCGTCCAGCAGGCCGCCGAGCGCACCGCCACCGGTCTGTGCGTGCCCGTCAGCGTCCGGCTGAGCGGCCGTCGGCTGATCGACCGCTCGACGCCTCTCAGCTCCGTGGAGGCCCTGCTGACCAGGCACGGGCTCGCCTCGGGCGCTCTGATCATCGAGCTGTCCGACATCGACCCACGGGTCTCCCTGGACGAGCTGGAGCGCCGGCTGAACGCGCTGCGGCGGCTCGGTGTCCGCATCGCCCTGGACGGCTTCGGCAGCGGCTATGCGGCCATAACGGCGCTGCGCCGGCTTCCGATCGACGTACTGAAACTCGACCGGGGCCTGGTCGAGGGCGTCGTCGAGTCCGCGCGGCTGCACAAGATCACCAGCGGGCTGCTGCGGATCGCCTCCGACCTCGGGCTGCAGTCCGTGGCCGACGGGGTGGACCTCCCCGAGCAGGTCATCGCCCTGCGCGCGATGAGCTGCACACACGGCCAGGGCATGGCCTTCTCCGGACCACTCGACGAGTACCGGCTGCGCCGGGCGCTGTCTTCCGGCCACTTTCCGGTGCCGCACGGACCGGTCGAGCCCGCTTTCGCGGGTGGCGGCGCAGGGGTATACACGAGTGGTGTGCCCGCTGTTTATGGAGGCGGTACGGCCCTCCGCTCACATAATGAGACTCCCGTCCCACCCACTTGACAGTCATGGCGTGCCGGGGGGAGGGTCAATGCCATGCGCACCCGAATTCTCGTACTTGGAAAGCGCGTCGGCTGAAGCTGGGGCACACCGGAGGACGATCCGGAACACCCAGCGACCCGCACCCGGCGCGCTCCCCTCGCTTGCCTCACGGCACGAGGGGTTTTTTGTTGCACAGGTGCCTGTCGAGCAGCAACCGAACACCGTACAAACCTCGCAAAAACCCTCAGCATCGAGAAGAGAATGCCGATGACCGAGCAGGCCACCGGGGCCCACCATCCGCATCCGCGGCCCCGTTCCGGAGGACAGTCCGCTCCCGAGCACGTCACGGGTGCGAAGTCCCTCATCCGTTCTCTCGAGGAGGTCGGGGCCGACACGGTATTCGGCATTCCCGGCGGTGCGATTCTTCCGGCGTACGACCCGCTGATGGACTCGACGCGAGTGCGTCACGTGCTCGTCCGTCATGAGCAGGGCGCGGGGCACGCGGCCACCGGTTACGCGCAGGCCACCGGCAGGGTCGGCGTCTGCATGGCGACGTCAGGACCCGGCGCCACCAACCTGGTGACCCCGATCGCCGACGCGCACATGGACTCCGTGCCGCTGGTGGCGATCACCGGTCAGGTCGCCTCCAAGGCGATCGGCACCGACGCCTTCCAGGAGGCGGACATCGTCGGCATCACGATGCCGATCACCAAGCACAACTTCCTGGTGACCAAGGCCGAGGACATCCCGAAGACGATCGCGGAGGCCTTCCACATCGCCTCCACCGGCCGCCCCGGCCCGGTCCTGGTCGACATCGCCAAGGACGCCCTCCAGGCGCAGACCGTCTTCAGCTGGCCGCCCACCCAGGACCTGCCCGGCTACCGCCCGGTGACCAAGCCGCACGCCAAGCAGATCCGCGAGGCCGCCAGGCTGATCACCCAGGCCAAGCGGCCCGTCCTCTACGTCGGTGGCGGCGTCCTGAAGGCCAAGGCCACCGCCGAACTGAAGGTCCTCGCAGAACTCACCGGAGCGCCCGTCACCACCACCCTGATGGCGCTCGGCGCATTCCCCGACAGCCACAAGCTGCACGTGGGAATGCCGGGCATGCACGGTGCGGTCACCGCCGTCACCGCGCTGCAGAAGGCCGACCTGATCGTCGCCCTCGGAGCCCGCTTCGACGACCGCGTCACCGGCAAGCTGGACAGCTTCGCCCCGTTCGCCAAGATCGTCCACGCGGACATCGACCCGGCCGAGATCGGTAAGAACCGCGTCGCCGACGTGCCGATCGTCGGCGACGCCCGCGAGGTCATCGCCGACCTGGTCCAGGCCGTGCAGAAGGAGCACAGCGAGGGCCACCGGGGCGACTACACCGCCTGGTGGAAGGACCTGAACCGCTGGCGCGAGACGTACCCGCTCGGCTACGAGCAGCCCGACAACGGCTCGCTCTCCCCGCAGCAGGTCATCGAGCGCATCGGCCAGCTCGCCCCGGAGGGCACGATCTTCGCGGCGGGCGTCGGCCAGCACCAGATGTGGGCCGCGCACTACATCCAGTACGAGAAGCCCGCCACCTGGCTGAACTCCGGTGGCGCCGGGACGATGGGCTACGCGGTCCCGGCCGCGATGGGCGCCAAGGCCGGTCAGCCGGACCGGACGGTCTGGGCGGTGGACGGCGACGGCTGCTTCCAGATGACCAACCAGGAGCTCACCACCTGCGCCCTGAACAACATCCCGATCAAGGTCGCCATCATCAACAACGGCGCCCTCGGGATGGTCCGCCAGTGGCAGACCCTCTTCTACAACCAGCGGTACTCCAACACCGTGCTGCACTCGGGCCCCGGGGCGAGCGGCAAGGAACCCAGCGCCGGCACCCGCGTCCCCGACTTCGTGAAGCTGTCGGAGGCCATGGGCTGCTACGCGATCCGCTGCGAGTCCCCGGACGACCTCGACAAGGCGATCGAGGAGGCGAACTCCATCAACGACCGCCCGGTCGTGGTGGACTTCATCGTCCACGAGGACGCAATGGTGTGGCCGATGGTCGCCGCCGGTACCTCGAACGACGAAATCCTGGCCGCCCGGGACGTCCGCCCCGACTTCGGCGACAACGAAGACGACTGAGAGAGAGCCGAGTCAGACCCATGAGCAAGCACACCCTCTCCGTCCTCGTCGAGAACAAGCCCGGTGTCCTCGCCCGGATCACCGCCCTGTTCTCCCGGCGCGGCTTCAACATCGACTCGCTCGCCGTCGGTGTCACCGAGCACCCCGACATCTCCCGGATCACCATCGTGGTGAACGTGATCGAGGCACTGCCGCTCGAACAGGTGACCAAACAGCTCAACAAGCTCGTCAATGTGCTGAAGATCGTCGAGCTGGAGCCCGCCGCCGCCGTTCAGCGTGAACTCGTTCTGGTGAAGGTGCGCGCCGACAACGAGACGCGCTCCCAGATCGTCGAGATCGTCCAGCTCTTCCGCGCCAAGACCGTGGACGTCTCCCCGGAGGCCGTCACGATCGAGGCGACCGGAGGCAGCGACAAGCTGGAGGCCATGCTCAAGATGCTGGAGCCGTTCGGTATCAAGGAGCTCGTCCAGTCCGGCACGATCGCGGTCGGCCGCGGCGCGCGGTCGATCACCGACCGTTCGCTGCGCGCGCTCGACCGGTCCGCGTAAGCCCTCGACCGGTGCGCGGCCGGCCATGGGCCGGCCGGCACCAGTCGGAACGGTCCTGAGCCGGGCGGCGGACGATCGCCCGCCGCCCGGATACCGAGACCCGAGAACGTCCCTTCCCCCGCCCGCCGTACGGTGGGACGCAACACCTGCACACCAAGGAGATATCCCAGTGGCCGAGCTGTTCTACGACGCTGACGCCGACCTGTCCATCATCCAGGGCCGCAAGGTCGCGGTCATCGGCTACGGCAGCCAGGGCCACGCCCACGCGCTGTCGCTGCGCGACTCCGGCGTCGACGTCCGCGTCGGTCTGCACGAGGGCTCCAAGTCCAAGGCGAAGGCCGAGGAGCAGGGCCTGCGCGTGGTGAGCCCGTCCGAGGCCGCCGCCGAGGCCGACGTCATCATGATCCTGGTGCCGGACCCGATCCAGGCCCAGGTCTACGAGGAGTCCATCAAGGACAACCTCAAGGACGGTGACGCGCTGTTCTTCGGTCACGGCCTGAACATCCGCTTCGACTTCATCAAGCCGCCGGCCGGTATCGACGTCTGCATGGTCGCCCCGAAGGGCCCGGGTCACCTGGTGCGCCGCCAGTACGAGGAGGGCCGTGGTGTGCCGTGCATCGCGGCGGTCGAGCAGGACGCGACCGGCAGCGCGTTCCCGCTGGCGCTGTCGTACGCGAAGGGCATCGGCGGCACGCGGGCCGGTGTCATCAAGACGACGTTCACCGAGGAGACCGAGACCGACCTGTTCGGTGAGCAGGCCGTTCTCTGTGGTGGTACGGCGGCGTTGGTCAAGGCGGGTTTCGAGACGCTGACCGAGGCGGGCTACCAGCCGGAGATCGCGTACTTCGAGTGCCTCCACGAGCTGAAGCTGATCGTCGACCTGATGTACGAGGGCGGCCTGGAGAAGATGCGCTGGTCCGTCTCCGAGACCGCGGAGTGGGGCGACTACGTCACCGGCCCGCGGATCATCACCGACGCCACCAAGGCGGAGATGAAGAAGGTCCTCGCGGAGATCCAGGACGGGACGTTCGCCCGTGAGTGGATGGCCGAGTACCACGGCGGTCTGAAGAAGTACAACGAGTACAAGACCCAGGACGAGCAGTCCCTCCTGGAGACCACCGGCAAGGAGCTCCGCAAGCTCATGTCGTGGGTCGACAACGAAGAGGCGTAAGCCGTACGCCCAGGGGCCGGAGCAAGCCGCTTCGGCCCCCTGGGCTGACCCGGGGTAACGGTGTTGTCCATTGAGGCCAGCCACGTCCGGGTGATCCTTCCGCAGAGGCGTAAGACGACCTCCGCGGCGCCACTACACTGCCGTACTACATACGCGTCGGGCCCACAGCGTCGTGCGTCTTCCACGCGGCTACCCTCCACCGCCTGCGGCCGTCGGGACGGCCGTCCGCAATGGACTTGTGAGGACTCACGTGAGCTCGAAACCTGTCGTACTCATCGCTGAAGAGCTGTCGCCCGCCACTGTCGACGCCCTGGGCCCCGACTTCGAGATCCGGCACTGCAACGGCGCGGACCGCGCCGAGCTGCTGCCCGCGATCGCCGACGTCGACGCGATCCTGATCCGCTCGGCCACCAAGGTCGACGCCGAGGCCGTCGCGGCCGCGAAGAAGCTGAAGGTCGTCGCACGAGCCGGCGTCGGCCTGGACAACGTGGACGTCTCCGCCGCCACCAAGGCCGGCGTCATGGTCGTCAACGCCCCCACGTCGAACATCGTGACCGCGGCCGAGCTGGCCTGCGGTCTGCTGCTCGCCACCGCGCGCCACATCCCGCAGGCCAACACCGCGCTGAAGAACGGCGAGTGGAAGCGCAGCAAGTACACGGGTGTCGAGCTGGCCGAGAAGACCCTCGGTGTGGTCGGCCTCGGCCGTATCGGCGCGCTGGTCGCTCAGCGCATGTCGGCGTTCGGCATGAAGGTCGTCGCCTACGACCCCTACGTCCAGCCTGCCCGGGCCGCGCAGATGGGTGTGAAGGTCCTGACGCTGGACGAGCTGCTGGAAGTCTCCGACTTCATCACGGTGCACCTGCCCAAGACCCCCGAGACCCTCGGTCTCATCGGGGACGAGGCGCTGCACAAGGTCAAGCCGTCGGTGCGGATCGTCAACGCCGCGCGTGGCGGGATCGTCGACGAGGTCGCGCTGTACTCGGCGCTCAAGGAGGGCCGCGTCGCCGGCGCCGGCCTCGACGTGTACTCGAAGGAGCCCTGCACGGACTCCCCGCTCTTCGAGCTCGACCAGGTCGTCTGCACCCCGCACCTCGGCGCCTCCACGGACGAGGCCCAGGAGAAGGCCGGTATCGCCGTCGCCCGCTCGGTGCGCCTCGCGCTCGCCGGCGAGCTGGTCCCCGACGCGGTGAACGTCCAGGGCGGCGTCATCGCCGAGGACGTCAAGCCCGGCCTGCCGCTCGCCGAGCGCCTCGGCCGCATCTTCACCGCCCTCGCGGGCGAGGTCGCGGTCCGTCTCGACGTCGAGGTGTACGGCGAGATCACCCAGCACGACGTCAAGGTGCTCGAACTCTCCGCGCTCAAGGGCGTGTTCGAGGACGTCGTCGACGAGACGGTGTCGTACGTCAACGCCCCCCTGTTCGCGCAGGAGCGAGGTGTCGAGGTGCGGCTGACGACCAGCTCCGAGTCGCCCGACCACCGCAACGTCGTCACCGTGCGCGGCACGCTGAGCGACGGCCAGGAGGTCTCGGTCTCCGGCACGCTCGCCGGCCCCAAGCACCTGCAGAAGATCGTCGCCGTCGGTGAGTACGACGTGGACCTCGCGCTCGCCGACCACATGGTGGTGCTGCGCTACGAGGACCGTCCCGGTGTCGTCGGCACCGTCGGCCGGATCTTCGGCGAGGCGGGCATCAACATCGCGGGCATGCAGGTCGCCCGTGCGGCCGTCGGCGGCGAGGCCCTCGCGGTGCTCACCGTCGACGACACGGTCCCGCAGGCCGTCCTCACCGAGGTCGCCGACGAGATCGGCGCCACGTCGGCGCGGTCGGTCAACCTCGTCTGAGGTTCGCCCTACGGCTGGTCCAGGGCCGGGTCACCTTCGGGTGGTCCGGCCCTTCGCCGTGTGGTGGGCGGGCTTACGGGGACGCCTTTGTGGCGAGCGCGCTTACGGAGAAGGGGCCGACTCCGGCTCGATCAGGCCCTGTCGGTAGGCGATGGCCACGGCCTCCGTGCGGCCTGCGGCACCCAGCTTGGCGAGGATGTTGGAGACGTGGACGCTGGCCGTCTTGCCGCTGATGAACAGCTCCTCGCCGATCTGGCGGTTGGTGCGGCCGCGGGCGAGGAGACGCAGCACATCGTTCTCCCTGGAGGTCAGGGACGCTGTGTCGTGCGCGGACGCGGGGGCCGGGGCGAGGCGGCCCCGCCGGATGAGCGTCTCCACGTCCTCGCGCAGGGGTACGGCGCCGAGGCGGGCGGCCGTGTCGTGGGCCGCGCGGGCCTGTTCGGCGGCGTCCTCGCGCCGGTCCGCCGTCAGCAGCGCCTCCGCGAGCCGGCGTCGGCAGCGGGCCAGCTCGTACGGATCGCCGTACGCGAACGCGGCGACCGCCTTCTCCCAGGCCCCGACGTCCGGGCCGGAGCGCGCGCGGGCCCACTCGGCCTCGGCGCGGGCGAGCCACGCGAGACCCTCGGGACCCTGCTGGGAACCGTCCTCGCCCTTCGTCGCCGTGACGCGGGCCAGCTCGACCAGCTCCGTCGCCGTCTCCGTCCAGTGGCGGGTGCCTGCTGTGTCTCCGGCCCGGCGCAGCTCCTCGGCCCGGTCCGCGACCGCCGCCAGGGCGAGCGCGGCCAGGCGCACTCCGACATCGGGGTGGTTGATGCCCGCCTCGTCGGTCAGGGTCGCGACCGTCGAACGCACCCGTGCGACGGCCGCTTCGGCATCGCCCCGGAGCGCGTCGGCGTCGGTCAGCACGATGGACGCGACGAGCGTGGCCATCCAGTCGAAGGGGCCGGCGATGAGGGCCCGGGCCCGGTCGGCGGCCCCCTGGTCGCCGCGCGCCTGTGCGACGTACAGCGCGGGACCGGTCGCGAAGCCGGCGGCCGCGGGCAGCTGATCGGCGTCGCGGGCGGCCGCCCGGGCGCACTCGTCCCAGCGGCCCAGGGTGTAGAGGACCAGGGTCTGGAGGTAGCGCAGCTCCAGCGCGTACGGCGAGGCGAGGGCGCGGGCGCGGCCCGCACGGTCGAGTCCGTCGGAGAGCCAGGTCAGGCACTCGTCCAGCTCACCGGATTCGTAACACCCGATGGCGAGGTTGAAGAGCGCGCGCATCTCGATGGAGGCGTTGCCCGCGCTCCGGGCCAGCTCGCGGGCCTCGCGCAGCCGGGTGCGGCCTTCCGCGGCCCGTCGGTTGCGGCCCTCCAGACCGACCAGGGAGATGATCAAGTCGGCCTGGGCGTCATGGAGTTGCAGCTCCTCGGCGACGACCAGAGCCTGGCGGGCGACGCGCTGGGCGTCCTGATCGTGGCCCATGTACCGCGCCGCCATGACGTGGGTGGCGGCGGCCCACACCCATGTACGCGACGGCGGTTCGGCGGGGATCATGGCGAGCGCCTCGCTGCTGTAGGTGAACGCCGCCTTCAGGCTGTCGACGCGCATCAGGTTGCCCGCGAGGGTGTAGCGGACGCGGGCGGCCAGCTCGGAGTCCGCGTCCGAGCCCGCCCGGGCGAGTGCCGCCCGGGTCAGGGAGACCGCTCGGTGGGACTCGCCGGCGTGCGCGGCCGCGCCGGAGGCACGCAGGGTGAGCGTCACCGTGTCCAGGCCCTCCTGGGGCCGCTCCTCGGGCGCGACCGCGGGCCACAGGTCGAGGGCGGCCTCCAGGTGCCGCAACTCCTCGGCGGGGGCGCCGACCCGGGCCGCGTGGTCGGCCGCTTCGAGCGAGGCCGTGAGCGCGTCGGCCAGGTCGTGGCTCTCCCGGGAGTGGTGCGCGCGCTCCGCGCTCTCGGCCGGCCGGCCGCGACCGGCGAGCAGCCCGGCGAAGGAACGGTGCAGCCGGACCCGCTCACCGGGCAGCAGATCGGCGTAGACGGCCTCACGGGTGAGGGCGTGCCGGAAGGTGTACGTGCCGCCCTCGGCGGGGACGAGGAGCTGTCTGCCGACGGCCTCGCGCAGTGCCGACTCCAGCTCGTCCTCCGGCAGTTGGACGGCGTCGCGCAGCAACTCGTGCTCGACGCGGCGGCCGGCCACCGCGGCGGTCCGCAGCACCTGCTGGGCGGTGGCGGACAACTGCTCGAAGCGGATCAGGAGCACGTCGGCCAGACCGCTGGGCACGGCACTGCCCTCGAGGCCGGGCTCACCCGGTACGGCGTCGGCGGTGGCGGCGAGCAGCTCCTCCGCGTAGAACGCGTTGCCCTCGGCGCGCTCGACGATACGGCGGACCGTGGTGTCGGGCACGGGGTCGGTGTGGAGGGCGCGCACCAGGCGCGCCACCTCCGCGTCGGCCATCGGGCGCAGCTCCAGGCGGTCGACGGCGGGCAGCCGGACCAGCTCGGCGAGCAGCGGGCGTAGCGGGTGACGGCGGTGGAGATCGTCCGCCCGATACGAGGCGAAGATCGCCAGGCGGGGTGGGCCGCCTCTTCGGGCGGGGGCGCCGGCCGCCGTGGGCGTCCCGCTCGCGCGGGCCGGACCGAGCGCCTGGGAGGACTGCAACACCCCGCGGCTGAGCAGGAAACGCAGCAGATCACGGGAGGACTGGTCCGCCCAGTGCAGGTCCTCCAGGACCAGCAGCAGGGGGGTGACCTCGGCTGCGTCGGCCAGCAGACCGGCCATCCCCTCGAACAGGCGCAGCCGGCCGCCCGCGTCCGAGCCGCCGTCCGCTCCGCTGCCGAGCAGCCGGTCGACCGCGGGGTGCGCGGAGAGGGCGGCTGCGAACCGCTCGTCCGCGGCGAGCAGGCCGAGGATCTCGGTGAACGGCAGATACGGCAGGCCGACGTCGCCGAGGTCGACGCAGTGGCCGGTGAGGACGGTCATGCCGGTGTCCGTGGCGTGCGCGGCGGCTTCCGCCAGGGTGCGGGTCTTGCCGACGCCGGCGTCTCCCGCGACCAGGACGGCGCGGGGGTCGCCCTGGTGGGCGCGGGTCAGCACGCCGGTCAGCCGGGCCAGTTCGTCTGCCCGGCCGATGAACGGCGTACCGAAGGTCTGTGACACGGGACCCATCCTGGCATGCGGAGCTGACACGGCACCCCTGCGTTTTGGGGTGCCCACCTGGGGGCCTCGGTGTGCCCACCTGGGGGCTCCGCCCCCAGCCCCCCGATCGGCCTGGACGGCCTCGTCCTCAAGTGCCGGACGGGCTGAGACGTTCTCGGCCGGGGCTGGAAGGTTCTGGTCGGCCCGGGCGTCGTCGGATCGGCCTGGACGGCCTCGTCCTCAAGCGCCGGACGGGCTGAGACGTTCTCGGCCGGGGCTGAAATCCTCGTGGCCGGGCTGGAGTGTCCAGCCCGGTCGAGGTTCCCGCAGGGCGGCGCGGGGCTCGTCACACGAGGGCCTCGGCCGGCTCGGGGGCCGTGGGCTCGGACTCGGGCTCCCGTACGTGCACCTTCCGCAGGGTTGCCGTCGCGAGGCCTGCCGCGGCGAGCAGGAGGATCGCGCCCGCGATCGCCGCCGCGTTCATTCCGCTGGTGAAGGCGTCCCGGGCGGCCGTGGCGAGGGCGTCGCCGGTGCGGTCCGGCAGCTGACCGGCCACGGCCAGTGCGCCGCCCAGGGTCTCGTGGGCCGCGGCCGGTACGCCCGAGGGGATCTCGTGGTGGTAGACGGCCGTGCCGATGGAACCGAGGACGGCCATGCCCAGCGCGCCGCCGAACTCCGCGCCCGTCTCCAGCAGGGCGGAGGCCGAACCCGCGTTGCCGATCGGGACCGTGCCCAGGGCCAGGTCCATCATCTGGGACATCACGCTGACGATTCCGGCGGCGAGGACACCCGCGCCGGCGAGGACCAGCCACAGCGAGTCCGTACCGGCGAGGGCGAGCAGCCCGTAGCCGCAGGCGGCGACGACGAAGCCGCCGGTGACCACGTGGGCGCGGTGCACGCCCTTCTGCACCAGCTGCGCGGCGACCGGGGCCGCGACGCCGACCAGGACCGTCGGCAGCAGCCCCCACAACGCGGCCTTCATCGAGCTCATGCCGAGCACGGACTGGAGGTACTGGGTGGTGAAGTACGCCGAACCCATCATCGCGAACGAGGAGATGAGGTTGAGGACGACGGCCGGCGCGAAGCCGCGGCCGCGGAAGAGGGCGGGGGAGATCAGCGGGGACTCGGCGGTGCGCTGCCGGTGGACGAAGAGGGCGGCGAAGAGCAGGCCGACGTTGATCGAGACGACGTACACCGGCTTCCAGCCCTCGGACGGGATCTCCTTGACGCCGTAGATCACGGGCAGTACGGCGGCCATCGACAGCGGCACGCTCAGGAAGTCGAAGCGGCCGGGCTCGGGGTTCCTGGACTCGGGGAGCAGGATCGGGCCGAGGACCAGCAGCAGCACCATCGCGGGCAGGTTGACCAGGAAGACCGAGCCCCACCAGAAGTACTCGACGAGGACACCGCTCATCACCGAGCCGAGCGCGATGCCGCCGGTCATCACGCCGGACCACAGGCCGATCGCCTTCACCCGCTGGCCGGGGTCCGTGAACATCGTGCGGATGATCGCCATCGTCGACGGCATCAGGGTCGCGCCGCCGATGCCGAGGAGGGCGCGGGCCGCGATCAGGGTCTCCGGGCTGTTCGCGTACGCGGCGAGGACCGAGGCGGTCCCGAAGGCGGCGGCGCCGAACAGGAGCAGCTTGCGGCGGCCGATGCGGTCACCGAGCGAGCCCATCGTCATCAGCAGACCGGCGAGCACGAAGGCGTAGATGTCGAAGATCCACAGCTGCTGGGTGCCGCTCGGCTCCAGGTCCGCGCTGATCGAGGGGATCGCGAAGTAGAGGACGGAGACGTCCATCGAGACCAGGAGCAGCGGAAGCATCAGGACGCCGAGGGCGGTCCATTCGCGCCGTCCGGCGCGGGCGCCCGGTGCGGGGGAAGTGCTCGTCGAGTTCGTCATGACAGGGACTGTACGAGCGTCTTAAACGCTTGTCTAGAACGCTTGTCTAATACATCCGTCTGGGACGTTCGTATGGATCGGAGGTACGCTGGCCCGCATGGGACACCGTGAGGATCTGCTCGAAGGCGCCAAGCGCTGCCTGCTGGAGAAGGGGTTCGTGCGCACGACGGCGCGCGACATCGTGAAGGAGTCGGGGACGAACCTCGCGTCCATCGGCTACCACTACGGATCGAAGGACAAGCTCGTCGCGGAGGCGTACGTCTCCCTGGTGGAGGGCCTGTCCGACGCCTTCGACCCCGGCGAGGGCGTCAGCAGCGGTGCCGCGCCGGGCTCCCTCGAACGGTTTCAGGAGGTCTGGTCGAACATCATCAGCACCATGCGTGAGCCCCACTCGATGTGGCGGCTGAGCATGGAGATCGTCGCCATGGGTGACCAACTGCCGGAAGTCCGCGACCACTTGGCGCGTGCCCAGCGTGAGGGGTCACGGGGGCTCGTCCCGCTGTTCATGGGCGGCCGGGAGGAGGACGTCACCGAGGAGGAGGTCGACACGGTCGGGCAGTTCTATACGACCCTGATGATGGGGCTCATCGCGCAGTGGACCTTCGACCCCGAGTCCGCCACCGATGCCGAGCGGCTCACCACGGGGCTGCGCCGCGTCATCGAGGCGTCGGCGAAGTCCGCGGACTGAGCGGGGACTTGGGGCGCGTCAAGGAACGTGCCTCCTGTTCAGCCATGACCGAGTGGTCAGCCGATGACCGAGTAGTCAGCCGATGACCGCGTCGAGGTCCGACCAGGCGGCGTCGGTCAGGCCGGTGGCGGCCCAGTGGGCGGCGGAAGTGACCTCGGCGGCGGAGCGAAAGCCCGCCACGACGCCGGCGACGACCGGGTCGCGGAGCGGGAAGCGGACGGCGGCGTGCGGCAGGACGGTGCCGTGCGGCGCGCAGACGTCGGCGAGGTGCCGGGCGCGGCGCAGTACCGCGTCGGGGGCGGGGCCGTAGTCGAAGGTGGCGCTGTCGGGTGGGCGGGGCCTGCTGAGCAGACCGGAGTTGAACGGCGCCGCGGCGACCACCGAGA
>NZ_JBHVXW010000026.1:0-116997 GCF_042881375.1 Streptomyces sp. NPDC058274 | reverse complement strand
GGCGTGAGGGTTGCGGGTGCGTGGGGGCTGCGGGCGGGGGTGGCCTGGCCGCCCTGTCGCATCCGGCCCAGTGGGGGCCGGGGGTGGCAGGGGCGGTACATCCGCCCGTCGCCCTACCGGCTGTGCTGTCTTCTGGGGGCGCTCTCTTGCCTGTCCTGACGTATGGCGACGGGCATTTGATGTACCGGCACGGACCCTTCGGTGCGTGGGCGGCTGCGGGGGCGTGAGGGTTGCGGGTGCGTGGGGGCTGCGGGCGGGGGTGGCCTGGCCGCCCTGTCGCATCCGGAGGGCTCCTTTCACGGCGAACGCGGCCTGGGACGGGGAAAACGAAGCGCCCGGCGGACTGACTGCTTCAGTCCGCCGGGCGCTTCGGATGTCGTACGAACGACCGCGCGGGTCAGTCCTTGATCTCGCAGATGGCGGCGCCCGAGGTGACGGACGCGCCGATCTCGGCGCTGAGCCCCTTGACGGTGCCGGAACGGTGGGCGTTCAGCGGCTGTTCCATCTTCATGGCTTCCAGGACGACGATCAGGTCGCCCTCCTTGACCTCCTGGCCCTCCTCGACCGCGATCTTGACGATCGTGCCCTGCATCGGGGAGGCGAGGGTGTCGCCGGAGGCGACCGGGCCGGACTTCTTGGCCGCGCGGCGCTTGGGCTTGGCGCCCGCCGCGAGGCCGGTGCGGGCCAGCGACATGCCCAGGGAGTAGGGCAGCGAGACCTCCAGCCGCTTGCCGCCGACCTCGACGACGACCGTCTCACGGCCCGGCTCGTCCTCGGCGTCCGTCTCCGCGGGGGTCGCGAACGCCGGGATCTCGTTGACGAACTCGGTCTCGATCCAGCGGGTGTGGATCGTGAACGGCGCGTCGGAGCCGGTCAGTTCCGGTGCGAACGCCGGGTCCCTGACGACCGCGCGGTGGAAGGGGATGGCGGTGGCCATGCCCTCGACCTGGAACTCGTCCAGCGCGCGGGCGGCCCGCTGCAGGGCCTGCTCACGCGTGGCGCCGGTGACGATCAGCTTGGCCAGCAGGGAGTCCCAGGCCGGGCCGATGACCGAGCCGGACTCGACACCGGCGTCCAGGCGGACCCCCGGGCCGGACGGCGGGTCGAACAGGGTTACGGTGCCGGGCGCCGGCAGGAAGCCCCGGCCCGGGTCCTCGCCGTTGATGCGGAACTCGAAGGAGTGACCGCGCAGTTCGGGGTCGCCGTAGCCGAGCTCCTCGCCGTCGGCGATGCGGAACATCTCGCGGACCAGGTCGATGCCGGCGACCTCTTCGGTGACCGGGTGCTCGACCTGCAGACGGGTGTTGACCTCCAGGAAGGAGATCGTGCCGTCGACGCCGACGAGGAACTCGACGGTCCCCGCGCCGACATAGCCGGCCTCCTTCAGGATCGCCTTGGAGGAGGCGTACAGCTCCTCGACCTGGGCGTCCGACAGGAAGGGGGCGGGAGCCTCCTCGACCAGCTTCTGGTGGCGGCGCTGCAGCGAGCAGTCACGGGTGGAGACGACCACCACGTTGCCGTGGGTGTCGGCCAGGCACTGGGTCTCCACGTGCCGCGGCTTGTCGAGGTAGCGCTCCACGAAGCACTCGCCGCGGCCGAAGGCGGCGACGGCCTCGCGCACGGCGGAGTCGTACAGCTCGGGGACCTCTTCGAGGGTGCGGGCCACCTTCAGCCCGCGCCCGCCGCCACCGAAGGCGGCCTTGATCGCGATGGGCAGTCCGTGTTCGCGGGCGAACGCGACGACCTCGTCGGAGCCCGAGACCGGGTCCGGGGTGCCGGCCACCAGCGGGGCACCGGCACGCTGGGCGATGTGCCGGGCGGCGACCTTGTCGCCGAGGTCACGGATGGCCTGCGGCGGCGGGCCGATCCAGATCAGGCCCGCGTCCAGCACGGCCTGGGCGAAGTCCGCGTTCTCGGACAGGAAGCCGTATCCGGGGTGGATCGCGTCCGCCCCCGAATCGGCCGCCGCCTGCAACACCTTGGCGATGTCCAGATAGCTGGATGCCGGGGTGTCACCGCCCAACGCGAACGCTTCGTCCGCCGCACGGACATGCAGAGCGTCCCGGTCCGGTTCCGCGTAGACGGCAACGCTCGCGATCCCGGCATCCCGGCACGCCCGGGCCACGCGGACAGCGATTTCGCCACGGTTGGCGATGAGCACCTTGCGCACGATGGCTCCCTCCTTGAAACAAGCCGAGTTTAGGGACTGCCGACACGACCTTTCGACCCGTCCCCAATGGTGAGCTTGCCCACACGGAGCGTGATTCGAGGCTCGCTCGACCCGCGAACACCCTTGTCGCACCGGGGTACGAAGGAATCCCTGTCTGAACCCTAGCTCTCCGGTGTGGTCAAGGTCTCTGTGAAGGCGTGCTGCGGCCCACAGGGTTTCTTTGTGGAGTCCCTACGAATGGCCCAACGATTCTTTGCCCGGCGCCGAGCCCTTGTCCCACGGTTTACCCGTTAGTAGCGTTCGGATGGCTCGAACTACTTGGGGTAACAGCACGCGGAAGTGGGTGGGACCGGTGGTGCGCAGACCGGTGGCGTGGGTGGCGGCGATCGTGCTCTTCGTGGAGGCGATCGGCATTGCGCTGCTGAACTGGTTCCTCGGTGTCGTCGTCGACCGCCAGGACATGTCCCTGGCCGGGCTCGACTCCGACTCGATGGCCACCTCCTCGAAGATCGCCGGCCTGCTGTTCGGCCTCTACTTCGCGCTGTGCGGCCTGGCCGCCCTGCTGGTCGCCCTGCGCGACCGCGCGCCGGCCGGCTTCGGCCGCATCCTGCTCATCAGCGCCGCCGTGGTGCACGCGCTGCTCGGGGCGTTCGCGGTGGGCCTGGTGGGCTGGGGCGCGTTCGCGTTCATGATGGTGGTGCTCGGGCTGATCCTGCTCATCCTGATGGCGTACGACCGCCGGCCGGACCCCGCCGACGCGGCACCGGGGAACGGCGGCGGCAGTGAGGGCGGCGGCGACGGAGGCGGCGCCCCGGTCACCGCGCCGCCGGCCCCCTCGGCGACCTGATCAGCCTTAGGCCCTGTCCGACGGATCCCGCGGCAGGTCGCGGGGTGTGGCACGCACACCCCTGTCTCCGGGCCCCGTGGCGACGGAACCGTAAGATCCGCCGGACGGCTCCTAGGCCGGTGCCCACAACTCGGTGATTCCCACGCCCAGTTCGGCCAGCAGGCGGCGCACCATCGGCAGGGAGATGCCGATGACGTTGCCGTGGTCGCCGTCGATGCCCTCGATGAACGGCGCCGAGCGGCCGTCGAGCGTGAACGCGCCGGCGACGTGGAGTGGTTCGCCCGAAGCGACGTACGCGGCGATCTCGGCGTCGGTCGGCTCACCGAAGCGGACCACGGTGGACACGGTCGCCGACTCGTAGCGCTTGGCGGCCGTGTCGTGGATGCAGTGCCCGGTCTGCAGCGTCCCGACCCGGCCGCGCATCGCCTTCCAGCGTGCGGTGGCCTCCTCGGCGTCGGCGGGCTTGCCGAGCGCCTCGCCGTCCAGGTCGAGGACCGAGTCGCAGCCGATCACCAGGGCACCCTGGACCTCGGGCCTCGCCGCCACGACCGAGGCCTTCGCCTCGGCCAGGGCGAGCGCGAGTTCGGCGGGGGTGGGGGCGGTGACGGCGTCCTCGTCGACCCCGCTCACGATCACCTCGGGGGCCAGTCCGGCCTGCCGCAGCAGTCCGAGCCGGGCGGGGGACTGGGAGGCGAGCACGAGGCGGCGGCGTGGCTGATCAGTCATACGGTCAGGGTATCGGCGCGGTCGTGGCGCCGTCCCGGGTGCGTCTTGATGCGGCGGCCGAAGGTGCGACCGCCGTCCCGGGTGCGTGTTGAGGCGGCGGCCGAAGGTGCGACTGCCGTCCCGGGTGCGGTCTCGGTGCTGTGCCCGCTGCCCAGGTCGAGGTCGAGGCCGATCACCTGACGCCGAGGACGATCATCGCGAGCACCATGGCGAGTGCCATGAGAACGCCCAGCCGCCGCAACATCTCCTGCATGTCGCGGAGCTCCTTGGGCGGCTCGTTCTCGGGGTCGGACCACAGCATGCTCTTCATCGTGCGACGACAGGGGCTCGCCCGCCTGAGTACGCGTACTCAAGTTGCGTAAACGGGTCTGAGGTTTCTTTAAGGCGGGGGCTCCTGCTACGGTCATGGGCACTGCTAAAGGAACTCTGGTCCCTTTTAGGGAGGGAACTGCTGTGTTCACCACTGCCTGGACCGCGTCGCCCCAGCTCCCCGCGGAGGGCTTCACCCCCAACTGGTCACGGGAGGGCTTCTGGCGCCAGTCGCTGCGCCAGATCGTCCGCGTCACCGCGGGCGGCCCCCGCCTGCGCGTCCAGCTGTCGAACGCGTACGGGACCTCGCCGCTGAGGATCGCGGGCGCCACCGTGGCCCGTACCGCGGCGGGAGCGGCCGTCCAGCCGGGCACCCTGCGGCGGCTGACCTTCGCCGGGGCGGATGCCGTCGGGATACCGGCGCGCGCTCACGTCGTCAGCGACCCGGCCGAACTCGCCCTGGAAGCGGGCGAGTCGATGACCGTCACGCTCCACCTCGACGCCGTCACCGGGCCCGCGACCTTCCACGCGCAGGCCTTCGCGACCGGCTACCGGGGTCCGGGCGACCGGCTGGCGGACCTCACGGGCGAGGGCTTCGACGAAGCCACTGAGTCCTGGTACTTCCTGTCCGCCGTCGAGGTCGACGCGGGCCGCGCGGACGCGGTGGCGCTCCTCGGGGACTCCGTCACGGACGGCTTCGGATCGACCCCGGGCGCCGACCGCCGCTGGTCCGACGCGCTCGCCGAGCGCACCGGGCGGCCCGTCCTCAACGCGGGCATCGGCGGGAACCTGCTGCTCAACGACTCGGCCTGGTACGGCGAGAAGGCTGTCCACCGGCTCGGCCGCGACGTCCTCGACCACCCGGGCGTCGACACACTCGTCGTGCTGCTCGGCCTCAACGACATCGGCTTCAGCGAGACGGACGAACAGCCCACCTACCGGCCCGCGCCGGTGGTGGAGAGCGACGAACTCATCGACGGATACCGTGAGTTGATCGGACAGGCCCGTGCGAGGGGCCTACGGGTGATCGGCTCGACCCTGCTGCCCCTCGGCGGCTCCGACCACTGGGGCGAGCACGCGGCGAAGGTGAGCCACGAGGTCAACGAGTGGATCCGCGGCTCGGGGGAGTGGGACGCGGTGGTGGACCTCAACCGCGCGCTGGCCGACCCGGCGGACCCGGACCGGCTGCACCCGGCGTACGACTTCGGCGACCACCTGCACCCGAACGACGCCGGGTACGCGGTGATGGCCGAAGTCCTCGCCGGACAACTCTGACCGGGACGGTCAGCCGGGCCAGTACGTGCGGCCCCACGCCGTCGGGCCCGGCTGGGGCAGCCGATGGGCGGCGATGCGGGACGGGTCGGCCCAGGAGTCCCGGGGCCGGGGCGCGCCGGACGGCGTACCGGCAGCCGCTGCGGCGCGCACCTGTACGACCGCCAGTGCGGCGGCCAGCTCCTCCGGGGTCGGATTGCCCCGTACGACCTTGATCGTCATGTCTGCTCCCAAGGGTCCCGGGGTCTAGAGGGGGATGTTGCCGTGCTTCTTCGGAGGCAGTGATTCCCGCTTCGTACGCAGTTGACGCAGCCCCCGTACGAGGTGGGCGCGGGTGTCGGACGGCATGATCACGCCGTCGATGTAGCCGCGCTCGGCCGCCGTGTAGGGGTTGAGGAGGGTGTCCTCGTACTCCTGGATCAGGCGGGCGCGGGTCGCCTCCTGGTCGTCGGCGGCCGCGATGGTGCGCCGGTGCAGGATGTTGACCGCGCCCTGCGCACCCATGACGGCGATCTGCGCGGTCGGCCAGGCGAGGTTCAGGTCGGCGCCGAGGTGCTTGGAGCCCATGACGTCGTACGCGCCGCCGAAGGCCTTGCGGGTGATGATCGTGATCAGCGGGACCGTCGCCTCCGCGTACGCGTAGATCAGCTTGGCGCCGCGCCGGATGATGCCGGTGTGCTCCTGGTCGACGCCCGGCAGGAAGCCCGGCACGTCCACGAAGGTGAGGACGGGCACGTTGAACGCGTCGCAGGTCCGCACGAACCGCGCGGCCTTCTCGCTCGCGTCGATGTCGAGACAGCCGGCGAACTGCATCGGCTGGTTGGCGACGATGCCCACCGGGCGGCCCTCGACCCGGCCGAAGCCGGTGAGGATGTTCGGCGCGAACAGCGGCTGGGTCTCGAAGAACTCGGCGTCGTCCAGGACGTGTTCGATCACCGTGTGCATGTCGTACGGCTGGTTCGCGCTGTCCGGCACGATCGTGTCCAGCTCGCGGTCCTCGTCGGTGACGGTGAGGTCCGCCTCCTCGGGGAACGCCGGGGGCTCGCTGAGGTTGTTGGACGGCAGGTACGACAGCAGCTGCTTGACGTACTCGATGGCGTCCTTCTCGTCCCCCGCCATGTGATGGGCCACGCCCGAGACGGCGTTGTGGGTGCGGGCGCCGCCCAGCTCCTCGAAGCCGACGTCCTCGCCGGTGACCGTCTTGATGACGTCGGGGCCGGTGATGAACATGTGCGAGGTCTGGTCGACCATGACGGTGAAGTCGGTGATCGCGGGCGAGTACACCGCGCCGCCCGCACAGGGGCCGACGACCAGGCTGATCTGCGGAATGACGCCCGACGCGTGGGTGTTGCGGCGGAAGATCTCGCCGTACATGCCGAGTGCGCTGACCCCCTCCTGGATGCGGGCGCCGCCGGAGTCGTTGATGCCGATGACCGGGCAGCCCGTCTTCAGGGCGAAGTCCATCACCTTCATGATCTTCTGCCCGAAGACCTCGCCCAGGGCGCCGCCGAAGACGGTGAAGTCCTGGGAGAACACGGCGACCGGACGGCCGTCGACCGTCCCGTACCCGGTGACGACACCGTCGCCGTACGGCCGCGTGTGCTCCATGCCGAAGTCGGTCGAGCGGTGCTGCGCGAACTCGTCCAGCTCGACGAAGGAGCCCTCGTCGAGGAGGAGTTCGATGCGCTCACGGGCCGTCAGCTTGCCCTTGGCGTGCTGCTTCTCGACGGCGCGCTCCGAGCCGGCGTGCGTCGCCTCCTCGATGCGGCGCTGCAAGTCCGCGATCTTGCCCGCGGTCGTGTGGATGTCGATCTCGTGGATCGCCTGGCGCTCGTGCGGCTCGGACATCGGGATGCGGCTCCCTGCCTGCTCAAAGGGGACGTGAGGGTGACGTGCTGAGGCGTACTCGGGGGAGATTGCTACTGACTCGTAGGGTAGTGCTGCGGATACGGTTCGGCAGTGCGGCGTTTACCACACCTAGGGTGGGTTGCATGACGCCGCGAGATGCAGCAGACGCGAACGACAAGCGCGACGACGGCCCGGGCGCGAGCCGCTGGTCCGATCTGGACCGCCCGCCCCTCAACTCCGTCGCCCTGCGCCGCGCGCTGGTGCGCGAGGACGGGCTCTGGAGCTCCTTCGAGGTGGTGCAGCGGACCGGTTCGACCAACTCCGACCTCGTCGCCCTCGCCGACGCGGGCAAGGTGGACGAGGGCGCGATCCTGGTCGCCGAGGAGCAGGACGCCGGCCGCGGGCGGCTGGACCGCCGGTGGACCGCCCCGGCCCGCTCGGGCCTCTTCTTCTCCGTCCTGCTGAAGCCCGTCGAGGTGCCCGTCGAGCGCTGGGGCTGGATCCCGCTGCTCACCGGCATCGCGGTGGCGACGGGGCTCGCGCGGGCGGCGGGCGTCGACACGGCACTCAAGTGGCCCAACGACCTGCTGATCACCGTCGACGGCGAGGAGCGCAAGGCCGGCGGCATCCTCGCCGAACGGGCCGGCGCCGACGGGGTCGTCGTCGGCATCGGCGTCAACGTCACGCTCCGTGCGGACGAGCTGCCGGTCCCCGGCGCCGGCTCGCTCGTGCTGGCCGGAGCGGTGTCCACCGACCGTGACCCCCTCCTGCGGGCCGTCCTGCGCTCCCTGGAGCAGTGGTACGGCAAATGGCGCGACGCGGGCGGCGACCCGGTCGCCTCCGGCCTCCAGGAGACGTACGCCGCGGGGTGCGCGACGCTCGGGCGGTCGGTGCGGGCCGAGCTGCCCGGGGACCGGTCCATCACCGGGGAGGCGGTGGCCGTGGACGGGGACGGGCGGCTGGTGCTGGCCACCGGCGAGGGCGTGCAGGAGCCCGTGGGGGCGGGCGACATCGTGCATCTGCGCCCGGCGTGAATCGTGCATCTGCGCCCGGCGTGATGCGTGCGTGTGCGCCCGGCGTGATGCGTGCGGCTGCGCCCGGCGGGATTCGTCCGGTTGCGCGGCGCGGAGGCGTGCGTGTGCGCGCGGCGTGATTCGGGTCCCTGGGCCTGGCGTGAATCGTACTTGTGCGCCTGCTGTGAGCCGGGCAGTCGGCCCGTTCGGCGTCCGCTGAGCGGGTCGTGCCGCGGGCGGCCCCCGTACCCAGGCGGACCGGAGTGGTGAAGGCGGGATACTCCGAGGTCAGCCCGGCAGCCGTACGCGTCGGGAGTGAGCCACAGCACACCTGCCGTAGAGTTGAGCGCGGTCGATACCTGACCGCGGCAGATCGGAAGGGCAGCAGGCGTGACCGTCGACGACACGGGCTCCGGCACGGGCGAACACCCCGGCGCCGACGGCGAGCCGGAGCGTGCCGCCCGGCCCGTCGACGACTCGTCTCCCGCGCGGTACGACTCGGACGCCAGAGCGGCCACCCGCACCTCCCGCGCCGACGCCCACGACCGCCTGGACGACCCGGACGATCCGGACGAGGAGCACGACCCGCTCGCCCTGCGGCTCGAACAGCTCATCCTCGGGGCCGAGCGGCGCTACACCCCTTTTCAGGCGGCACGCAGCGCGGGCGTCTCCATGGAGCTGGCGTCCCGTTTCTGGCGCGCCATGGGCTTCGCCGACATCGGCCAGGCCAAGGCACTGACCGAAGCGGATGTCCTGGCCCTGCGCCGGCTCGCCGGTCTCGTCGAGGCGGGGCTGCTCAGCGAGGCCATGGCGGTCCAGGTCGCCCGGTCCACCGGCCAGACCACCGCCCGGCTCGCCGAGTGGCAGATCGACTCCTTCCTGGAGGGCCTGACCGAGCCGCCCGAGCCGGGGATGACCCGCACCGAGGTGACGTACCCCCTGGTCGAGCTGCTCCTGCCCGAGCTGGAGGAGTTCATCGTCTACGTATGGCGGCGCCAGCTCGCCGCCGCGACCGGCCGCGTCGTCCAGGCCGCGGACGACGAGGAGATGGTCGACCGGCGCCTCGCCGTCGGCTTCGCGGACCTGGTCGGCTTCACCCGGCTGACCCGTCGTATGGAGGAGGAGGAACTCGGCGAACTCGTCGAGGCCTTCGAGACCACCGCCGCCGACCTGGTGGCCGCGCACGGCGGCCGGCTCATCAAGACCCTGGGCGACGAGGTGCTGTACGCGGCGGACGACGCCGGCGTGGCCGCGGAGATCGCCCTGCGCCTCATCGAGACGATGGCGAATGACGAGACGATGCCGGAGCTGCGCGTCGGCATCGCCTTCGGCACGGTGACGACCCGTATGGGTGATGTCTTCGGTACGACGGTGAACCTGGCGAGCCGGCTCACGTCGATAGCGCCACGGGATGCCGTCCTGGTGGACGGCGCCTTCGCCGAGGAACTGGTCCGCACCGTCGAGGCCCCCGCCTCCGAGGCGGAGGCCGCCGAGGCCGCGGCCGCCGCGGAGAAGGAGGGCGAGGAGCCACCCCTGTACCGCTTCGCGCTCCAGCCGATGTGGCAGCGGCCCGTCCGCGGGCTCGGCGTGATCGAACCCTGGCTGCTCACCCGCCGCAACCCGACGCTTTAGGCGTACTCGCTTCCGGCCGGTGGGCGAGCCGGGGCTCAGCCCATGGGCGCGTTGCCGAGTGCGTCGATGCAAAGGCCGATGATCGGCACGCACAGGCCCTGGTCGCCGCGACCCGGGTCCGGGGCGTGCGTGCTGGGGCTCGGGGTGGGCCGTGGCGCGGGAGTGGTCGCCGGTGGCTTCGGCGGCGCGGGCGGTGCCGTTGTCGCGGGCGCCCCGGGGATCCCGGTCCCGGGATCGGTGGGACGTGCCGTCGACCCGGGGACAGCGGAGGGTGCCGGTACGAGGCTCCCCGCCGGGACCGAAGCCGCGCCGGACGTCGGGGTCGCGCTCGCGCCGCCCATCAGAGCCGTCGCCGTGGCGGTCACGGAACCGGCCGGCGGTACGGCCTCCACGGTGACCGCGGCGTTGCCGGCCGTGTCGCTGGGCGCGCCCACCCGGGGCTCGGCCTCGGCGGTTCCGGGGACCCCGACCATCGACTCGGGCGCCAGCCGTACGAGGCTCAGCGCGCCGACGGCCAGAGCGAGGCTGCCGACGGCGAGGAGGACCCGGCGGGGCCGGGGCCTGCGATGCCGGCCCCGCACGGGACGACTCCGGAGGGAGGCGCCGTCCGCTGCGGCTGCCTGTGCGCCGGCTGCCGCGTCTCCTTCTGCGCCGGCCTTTGCGCCGGGTTTGGCGCCTGCTGTCGGGACTGCTGCCGGGCTCGCTGGCGCGCTGGGTTTGGCGCCTGCTGTCGGGACTGCTCCCGCGCTCGCTGGCGCGCTGGGTTTGGCGCTTGCTGTCGGGACTACTGCCGGGCTGGGTTTGTCGCCTGCTGTGGGGACTGCTGCCGGGCTCGCCGGCGTGCTGGGTTTGGCGCTTGCTGTCGGGACTGCTCCCGCGCTCGCTGGCGCGCTGGGTTTGGCGCGTGCTGTCGGGACTGCTGCCGGGCTCGCCGGCGCGCTGGGTTTGCCGCTTGCTGTCGGGACTGCTCCCGCGCTCGCTGGCGCGCTGGGTTTGCCGCTTGCTGTCGGGACTGCTGCCGGGCTCGCCGGCGTGCTGGGATTGCCGCCTGCTGTGGGGGCTGCTGCTGAGCCTGCTGTCGCGGGAGGCTCGATGTCTCCCGTGGGGCCTGTTCCTACGTCGCCCGATGGGCCGGGGTCCTTCGCCTCCGTCGACGCCCCCGCAGGCCCGCGGTTCTCCCCATTCGTCGGCGCTCCGGCGTCCGTCTCCGGCCTTCGGTGTGTCTCCGCCCCGGCGGCTTCGGTCGTTTTCGCCGCTTCCGTGGGCGCAGCCGTCGCGGTCGGCGTCGGTTGGGGTGTCGTACTGGCTGGGCCTGCGGTTTCTGACGTTTCTGCGGTGTTCTTCATGGCGTTCCCTCCCCGGTGCGCCGGCGCCCCCCGGCGCGCTGTGGCGGTGCGCAGGTTATGCACGGCTTGGGGGCGTACGGGGGGAGTTGGGGGCGGTTTCACTCGAACGGGGCGCCCCCGCGGGACGGGGTGCGGACGGTGCGCCTTTTCTTGGGCGGGCGCGGCTGCGATGATCGGGGCGTCGGAAGTTAACCCGCGTTAACCGGGAGGGTGTCATGGCGGAGCAAGGGGACGAGCGGCGCTTCGGGGAGTACGTCGTCGTACGGCGGCATGCGCATGTCGCGGAGCTCGCCCTCGACCGGCCGAAGGCCATGAACGCGGTCTCCACCGACATGGCCCGCGCCATCGCCGGGGCCTGCGCCGCCCTCGCCGCCGACCGCGAGGTGCGCGTGGTCGTGCTGACCTCCACCCACGAGCGTGCGTTCTGCGTCGGCGCCGACCTGAAGGAGCGCAACTCCTTCAGCGATGCCGACCTGGTCCGCCAGCGCCCCGTGGCGCGGGCCGCGTACACGGGCGTGCTGGAGCTGCCGATGCCCACCGTCGCCGCCGTGCACGGCTTCGCGTTGGGCGGCGGCTTCGAGCTGGCGCTGTCCTGCGACCTGATCGTGGCCGACCGTACGGCGGTGGTGGGTCTGCCCGAGGTGTCCGTCGGGGTGATCCCGGGCGGCGGCGGTACGCAGTTGCTGCCGCGCAGGGTGGGGGCGGCCCGGGCGGCCGAGCTGATCTTCTCCGCGCGGCGTCTTGAGGCGGTCGAGGCGCGGGAGTTGGGGCTCGTCGACGAACTGGTGGACGAGGGGCGGGACCGGGCGGAGGCGCTGGAGCTGGCAGCGCGGATCGCCGCGAACTCTCCCGTGGGGCTGCGGGCCGCCAAGCGGGCGCTGCGGCTCGGACACGGCCTCGATCTGCGGGCCGGCCTGGAGGTCGAGGACGCCGCCTGGCGGTCGGTCGCCTTCTCGGGCGACCGCGCGGAGGGTGTCGCCGCCTTCAACGAGAAGCGCCCGCCGCACTGGCCGGGGGAGTGAAGGCCGAAGCGGCTGGGCGGTGTGCCTGTGACGGGGGCCGGGCGGAGTGAGTGCCGGAGTGGCCGGGGGTATGCCGGAGCCTCGGGGCGGAGTGCGTGTGACGGGGCCCGCCGGACCGGCCCGGCGGGTGCATGCCGGAGTGGCCGGGCGGGTGCATGCCGGAGTGGCCGGGCGGAGTGGTGGGCGCGCCGTCGGCCGGCCGTCGCGTACGGCCACTCGGACCCCTGTTCGGCGCATCAATGTCCCGGATTGTCGGAAATTGCCTAGCCTGGACGGATGGGTGAGGACAGACGGCTGAGGGCCGTGGTGGAGCTGGCGCAGGGGATGGCGGCGGCGCACAGCCCGCGCGAGTCCTGGCGGGCGGCGGCGAGCGGCGCGTGCCGTGCGCTGGCCGGGAGCTTCGCCGCGCTCTCCGTGTGGGAGCGCGAGCTCGGCCGGCTGCGGGTCCTCGCCAATGTGGGCGAACGCACCGAAGGCGAGGAGGAGTTCCCCGACGGGGAGGCCTACCCCGTGCACCAGTTTCCGGAGATCGCCGAGTTCCTGCACGAGCGCTGGGCCGGCGGCGGCGAGCCCAACGCCTGGGTGGAGACGGCGGACGGTCCCGCCGAGGGCCGCGCCGAGTACTGCCACCAGCGGGTCGCCGCGCTCCGCCGTCGCGGCCGCGGCTGCTGCGTCGTCGCCCCGATCGTCCTGCACGGCCGCGCCTGGGGCGAGCTGTACGTGGCCCGCCCGGTCGGCGCTCCCGTCTTCGACCGGGGTGACGCCGACTTCGCCACCGTCCTCGCCTCCGTCGTCGCGGCCGGGATCGCCCAGACCGAGCGGCTGGAGGAGGCGCGCCGGCTGGCCTACACCGACGCCCTGACGGGTCTCGCCAACCGGCGCGCCGTCGACGTACGGCTCGACGAGGCGATCGAGCTGCACCGGCGCGACGGGGTCGTGGTGAGCCTCGTCGTCTGTGACCTCAACGGCCTCAAGCGGGTCAACGACACCCGGGGGCACGCCGTCGGCGACCGGCTGCTGGAACGCTTCGGTTCCGTGCTGTCCGTGTGCGGCGCCATGGTGCCCGGCACGCTCGCCGCGCGCCTCGGCGGGGACGAGTTCTGTCTGCTCGCGATCGGCCCGGCCGCCGACGAGGTCGTCCGGATCGCCGACGAACTCTGCCGCCGTGCGGCCGAGTTGGAGCTCGGCGACGGGGTGGCGTGCGGGGTCGCCTCCACCGAGGACGCGATCGGGCCCGTACGGTCGGCGCGCCGGCTGTTCCGGCTGGCCGACGCGGCGCAGTACCGCGCGAAGGCCGTGCGCGCCACCAAGCCCGTGGTCGCCGGCCGGGAGGGCCCGGACGACCCGGTGGTGCGGCTCGCGGACACCCCGCCGCCCGAGGCCGCCGAGCGCCGCCGCTTCCGCGGCCGCCACGAACCCCGCCCCTGAGCCGGGCCCTTGCCGGGAGGTCCGTACCGGCCTCTCTGTGATGTATGTCGAAGTAAGGGGTCAACCCGCCACCCACTAGTGACATCATCGAATTCACTGCGTACGCTCCTGAATATGGATATGCACACTGTGGTGGTGGGGACGTCCGGCGTGACCGCGTCCGACGTACTCGCCGTGGCGCGCGGCGGCGCCCGGATCGAGCTCTCCGAAGAGGCGGTGGCGGCCCTCGCCGCGGCCCGCGGGATCGTGGACGCGCTGGCGGCCAAGCCGGAGCCGGTCTACGGCGTCTCCACCGGCTTCGGAGCCCTCGCGACCCGGCACATCAGCCCGGAACTCCGCGCCCAGCTGCAGCGCAACATCGTCCGCTCGCACGCCGCCGGGATGGGCCCGCGCGTGGAGCGCGAGGTCGTCCGCGCGCTGATGTTCCTGCGGCTGAAGACCGTCTGCTCCGGACACACGGGCGTGCGGCCCGAGGTCGCGCAGACCATGGCCGACGTCCTGAACGCCGGCATCGTCCCGGTCGTCCACGAGTACGGCTCGCTCGGCTGCTCCGGCGACCTGGCGCCGCTGTCCCACTGCGCGCTGACGCTGATGGGCGAGGGCGACGCCGAAGGCCCGGACGGTGTCGTACGGCCCGCCGGCGAGCTGCTCGCCGAGCACGGCATCGCGCCCGTCGAGCTGCGCGAGAAGGAGGGCCTCGCCCTCCTCAACGGCACCGACGGCATGCTCGGCATGCTGGTGATGGCCCTCGCCGACCTGGAGACCCTCTACAAGTCGGCCGACGTGACCGCCGCCCTGTCCCTCGAGGCCCTGCTCGGTACCGACAAGGTCCTCGCCCCCGAACTGCACGCCATCCGCCCGCACCCCGGGCAGGGCGCCTCGGCCGCCAACATGCTGGCCGTGCTGAAGGGTTCGGAGCTCACCGGGCACCACCAGGACGACGCGCCCCGCGTCCAGGACGCCTACTCGGTGCGCTGCGCCCCGCAGGTCGCGGGCGCCGGACGGGACACCCTGGCCCACGCGCGCACGGTCGCCGAGCGCGAACTCGCCTCCGCCGTCGACAACCCGGTCGTGCTGCGCGACGGCCGCGTCGAGTCCAACGGCAACTTCCACGGCGCCCCGGTGGCGTACGTCCTCGACTTCCTGGCCATCGCCGCCGCCGACCTCGGCTCCATCGCCGAGCGCCGCACCGACCGGCTGCTCGACAAGAACCGCTCGCACGGCCTGCCGCCGTTCCTCGCGGACGACGCCGGCGTCGACTCGGGCCTGATGATCGCCCAGTACACGCAGGCCGCACTGGTCAGCGAGATGAAGCGGCTCGCCGTACCGGCGTCGGCGGACTCCATCCCGTCCTCCGCGATGCAGGAGGACCACGTGTCCATGGGGTGGTCGGCGGCGCGCAAGCTGCGCACGGCCGTGGACAATCTCACCCGCATCGTCGCGATCGAGCTGTACGCCGCCACCCGCGCGATCGAGCTGCGCACGGGCCTGGTCCCGGCTCCCGCGTCGCAGGCGGTCATCGACGCCGTGCGCGCGGCCGGCGTCCAGGGGCCCGGTCCCGACCGCTTCCTCTCGCCCGACCTGGCGGCGGCCGACGCCTTCGTGCGGGGCGGTCACGTCGTCGCGGCGGTGGAACCGGTGACCGGGCCGCTGGCCTAGCAGGGCCCTCTGAGGGTCGTTGAACACGAGACATGCCAGTGGTTGCCACCGTATGGGGTTGAGGTCCTTCTGCTCGACAGCGGTGAGCTCAGATGCTGCGAGTTGAGCCTCCTCGCGAACCTCTAGGCGGACCGGCCGCGTCCGTCCAGATGTTTGCGCAGGAAGGCGATCTCCGCTTCGACGACCTTCTCGTGAGCCGTCAGGAACGGGGCGTAATGCCGGCCCTCGACGTGCAGCACCTCCGCGTCGGGAGCCGCCGCGGCGGCTCGCAGAGCAGGGCCGGGGAGCGTGCTCCGATCCTGGTCACAGACCACCATGAGCAGGGGACACCGGATCCGGGAGGCGTGCAGGCCGGGCCGGTACCGGCCCATGTGGAGCGCAATCCGCGCCGCGACCGTCTGCTCCCAGCCCGAGTGACGCTGGCCGGGGTCCAGGGCGCGGCCTCCGTCCATCGCGTCGGGGGTGGTGAGCGCGGCGACGTCACCGCGTACGCCTGCCGCGGGAACCAGCAGCGGCCGGCGTCCTACGAGACCGCCGAGCACGTCCGCGACCGCCAGACCCATGAGCCGCAGCACGGCCAGGGGCGTCATGGCGCGCAACGCGTTGGGTGCGAGGGCGCGGCCGTCGACGACCGGCGACTGCGCGATCACCGACGCCAGACCCGCGTTCTCCGCCGCCACCTGAAGGATGTGGCCGGATCCGAGAGAGAAACTCCACAGGGAGACCCCTGCTGGGTCGACGTCGGGCAGCTCGCGCGCGAAGTCGATCGCGGCCTGCCAGTCGGCGCGCTGCTCGGTGAAGCGGACGACCTGGCGCGGGGAGCCGCCGCTCTCCCCGAAGCGGCGGTAGTCGAAGGCCAGGACGGCGAAGCCGGCGTCGTTGAAGCGCCGGGCGAAGAGGTCCGAGGCGGGCTCCTTCGTCACGGCGGTCCCGCCCGCCATGATCACGCAGCCGCCGTTGGCGCCTGGGTAGTGCCAAGCGGCGCACGTCGTGTCACCGCTGGTGAACCGTACTTTTTCGCGCGGGAGGACGGGGGACACGGGAACCTCTCGTTCTGTGTTCGGGTTCGGGTTCGGGGGCGGTCGCCGGGTCGCGGACGGCGACCCGGCGGCCTTCGGTCGTGGGCGGATCAGAAGGGGAACCAGTTGCGCGGATCGATGATCATCGGCGTCTCCCTCCGTTGCTCGGGTCCCCGTCGGGCATCCGGGGAACGGTGTGCAGCGCGTGCTCTTCATGCTGGTCCGGGTCCCGGCCCAAGAGGCCGCATCCGACGCCGGGATGAGCGAAACTCGCCTTCATGGCCAACGTTCCGGCGGATTCCGTCCTCAGCCTCACCGATCAGCGGCTGGTGTCCGCCCTGCAGTGCGACGGGCGTCTGACGGCCGAGCGGGCGGCGCAGGTGCTCGGCCTCGGCGCCGCCACGGTCCGCCGGCGCCTGCACGCGCTCACGGCGGACGGCACCGTGCGGGTGGTGGTCTCCCCGGTCGCGCGGCCGCGCAACGGCGGCTCGGCCGGCGCCCTGTTCCTCCGGATCCGGGTGCTGCGGGGAAAGCTCGACACGATCGTGGCCGCGCTCGCGGCACGGGAGGACATCCCGTTCATCGACGTCACCACCGCCGGTGACGAGATCTTCGCGGTGGCCCGGACCGAGCCTGGCTCGCGCGACCCGCTGGTGTTCCGCCAGTTGCCCTCCACACAGGCGGTCACCTCGCTGGAGAGCGCCACCATCCTGCACGTCTTCCGGCTCACCTCCGAGTGGCGGCACACCGTCCTGAGCCCCGCCGAGCGCACCGCTCTGTCCCGGACCGATCCGCAGGCGGAGCCGGCAACAGAGCGGGTGCGGCCATCCGCCGGCTCCCCGGGACCGTACGGCGTCGACACCGACCCCGTGGAACAGTCCCTCATTGACGCGCTCACCCCCGACGCCCGGCTCCCCGCCGCCGCGCTGGCCGCCCGCACGGGCCACCCGGAGACGACGGTGCGCCGGCGCGTCGCCCAACTGACCGCGCAGGGACGGCTGGTGACGCAGGTCCTGGTCGACCCCCGCCGCCTCGGGCTGCCCATCGAGGCCAAGCTGCTGCTGCACGTGGCCCCCGACCACCTGGCCGCCGCAGGACAGGCCCTGGCCGACCACCCCGCCGTTCACGGCGCGTTTGCGACCTCCGGCCCCTCGAACCTGCACGCCGCCGCATACTTCCCCGATCTGACCGCGCTCTACGGCTTCCTCTCCCGCGACCTGTCCGGGCTCGGAATCACCCAGGTGGAGACCGCGATCGTGAGCCGCGCCGCGAAACGTACACCGCCCCTGGGCGGCGAGCTCCCCGCCCGAGCCACCGCCACGCGGCGTCGGCCGCCGGCCCGCGTGGGGGAGGGGAAGGGCTAGCAGGCGGGTCACGCGACCCGCGCAGAGCCGCGAAGGACGTACCGACACTCGTCACTGCCGACTCGGCAACAACCCGCGCGCACCGCAGAGCCTGCTGACCAGATCCTGGGCCGACGCAACCGCGGCACACGTGGCGGTCGGCCGCCGGGCTTCAACCGATGCACCTACCGCCGCCGCAACGTCGTCGAACGCTGCTTCAACCGTCTCAAGCAGTGGCGCGGGTCAGCCACTCGCTGCGGCAAGACCCGCGAGTCCTGCAACGCTGCCGTCACCATCGCCTCAATCCTGCTCTGGATCTGACCTTTGACGACAGGCCCTAGGACCGCCTCCAGCACACGAAAGCGCTGGTGAGGGCCGCCGCCCGCGGGGTGGCGGCCCTTGCTGTGCTAAGGTCCCATTGATACGTTTTCTAGTTATCCCATTACTCCCTTCACTTTGTGCGCCTGATCGGAATCTTCCGCAGGCGCGTTTTGTTTTGCGGGAGGACGTCCCGGGACGGAAGCGGGGACGCTCTTCTCTTGAGCCGGGGCCCGCACCTCTCGGGTGTGGGCCCCGGCTCCTGCTCTCCATGGGGCCCAGGAAGGAAATCCAGAGCCAGCATGACTCGATCCGATCGTCCCGCCCGCAAGACCGTGGGCCGGCCCTCCGGCGCCGCGAGCCGGCGCACCCAGAACAACGGCGGACAGGGTGCCCGCAGGGGCGCCCCCGTCCGCAAGGTCGCTCCGCCGCAGGAGTTCTCACTGCCCGAGACCGTCACGCCCGCGCTGCCCGCCGTCGAGTCCTTCGACGCGCTGGACATGCCGGCCGCCCTGACGAAGACCCTCGCGGCCCAGGGCGTCACCGAGCCGTTCCCGATCCAGGCCGCGACCCTGCCGAACACCCTCGCCGGGCGCGATGTGCTCGGCCGCGGACGCACCGGATCGGGCAAGACCCTCGCCTTCGGCCTCGGCCTGCTGGCGCGCACCGCCGGCCGCCGTGCCGAGCCCAGGTCGCCGCTCGCCCTGGTCCTCGTACCCACCCGGGAACTCGCCCAGCAGGTCTCCGACGCCCTCACCCCGTACGCGACCGCGGTCAACGTACGGATGACGGTGGCCGTCGGCGGTATGTCGATCGGCCGCCAGGCCGGTTCGCTGCGCCGCGGTGCCGAGGTGCTGGTCGCCACCCCCGGACGTCTCAAGGACCTCATCGAGCGGGGCGACTGCACCCTCGACCGGGTCTCCATCACGGTCCTCGACGAGGCCGACCAGATGGCCGACATGGGCTTCATGCCGCAGGTCACGGCGCTGCTCAAGCAGGTCGAGCCGGACGGCCAGCGGATGCTGTTCTCGGCGACCCTGGACAAGAACATCGACCGGCTCGTCCGGATGTTCCTGACGGACCCCGTGGTGCACTCCGTCGACCCGTCCGCGGGTGCGGTGACCACCATGGAGCACCACGTGCTGCATGTCGCCGACGAGACCGACAAGAAGGCCGTCGCGATGCGTATCGCGGCGCGCGAGGGCCGCGTGATCCTCTTCGTCGACACCAAGCGTGGCGCGGACCGGTTCACCAAGCGGCTGCTGGCCAACGGCGTGCGCGCCTCCGCGCTGCACGGCGGGCGCAGCCAGCCGCAGCGCAACCGCACCCTCGACCAGTTCAAGACCGGTCATGTCACCGCCCTGGTGGCGACCAACGTGGCGGCCCGCGGCATCCACGTCGACGACCTCGACCTCGTGGTGAACGTCGACCCGCCGACCGACCACAAGGACTATCTGCACCGCGGCGGGCGCACCGCCCGGGCCGGTGAGTCCGGCAGCGTGGTGACCCTCGTACTGCCCGAGCAGAAGCGGGAGATGACGCGGCTGATGGCCGATGCCGGCATCACCCCGCGCACGGCCCGCGTCTCCTCCAGCGACGCGGAACTGGCCCGGCTCACCGGAGCGCGCGAGCCCTCCGGCGTCCCGGTCGTCATCGAGGTGCCGCAGCAGGCCGAGCAGCCGAAGCAGCAGCGGCCGAGGTCGAGGCCGAGGACCGCGTCGGCGGGCGGGAGCGGGAACGGCCGCCGTGGCGGTACGGGCGCGAACACCGCGGGCCGTACCGGCAACGGCACGGCAGGCCGCGGCGGTTCCGGCACGGCGGCCCGCGGTGGCACCGCGGCCGGCGGCCGTACCGGCGCCGGCACGGCCGGCCGTTCGGGCGCTGCCGCCGGCGGGCGGACCGGGGCGGGCACGGGTGGCCGTTCCGGCACCGGCGCCGGCGCGGGTGCCGCGCGGTCGGGCGGCCGTGGCCGTGCCGCGCAGCGCGGCGGCCAGGGCGGCGGCGGTCGCAAGGCCGCCTGAGCCGCTGTTCGCAAAGGACAGGCCGCCTCAGGCGGCCCATCCGTCCAGGGCCTGTCGGCCCGACAGGTCCTAGATGTCACCCAGGAACCCTGGATCCACCGAATCCAGTTCCTGGCAGAAGTCCCTGTTGACGCCGAGGAGTTCGGCCAGCGGGACCGCGCGGCGACTCGTCGCCGCCAGGTCCCGCCGGGCCTCGGCGGACCACAGGAACGGTACGAACGACAGTCCCTGCGTGCCGCTCAGCGCGCCGGTCTCGGCCCGCCAGCCGGGCCAGCGCAGGGTCTCGTAGAACTGGTCCATGCCCCCGGTCAGGAGCCACGCGAGCCAAGGGCCGTAGCCGACTCCGAGGGCGTCCCAGCGCAGCGAGTCCGGCGCGAAGTACACCACCTCGCCGGGCTCGCCGGGGCGGCCCGCCGCCTGGGGGTCGGGGCCGTTGACCGTGAAGACGCCGCCGAGCACGTCATGGGCGACGACGAGCGCGTCCCGCGGCCGCCACGCCGGGTCGAAGTGCTCGGGGAAGCCGTTCACCTCGGCCAGCGAGGGCAGCGCGACCACACCGGGCTGCCCGCCCGGGCCGTCGGCGCCCGGGCTGCCGTAGACCCGCAGCCAGCCGCTGTCCAGTACCAGGCCCCCGCAGTTGAGGACCACCCCGCCGAGCCGCGCGCGGGCGGTGATCTGCAGCTGGAGCAGCGAACGGCGGCCCCGCTCCGGATCCACCGGGAGCAGGTCCACATGCACGTCGCCCGTGGCCAGCTCCGCGGAGACGAGCGGCCACGCGGGCTCCTCGACATCGATCAGCTCGGTCAGATCTCGCATGGCTCCACCCAGGGGTCTCGCGGGCCGCGACGGCGGCTCAAGGCGCGGTCGTACGGTGCTCAGTAGGCCGTCGCACGTTCCCGCCGCACCGAGTACGCCACGAACCCGGCCCCGAGGCCGAGGAAGAACGTGCCGCCGACGACGTACGGCGTGGTGTCGATGCCGCCGGTGTCGGCGAGCCGGGCACCGTCGCCCGCCGAGTCGACGGACGTCCCCGTCACGTCCGCCACCGTCGAGGAGTCCGACGCGTGGGCGGCGTACGACGAACGTGTCGAGTCCGTCGAGGTCTGTCTCGTGGAGGTCTGTGCCGTGGCGGTCGAGGAGTGCTGCGCGAGCTCGTCCTGCGAGGCGTTGGCGGACGGGACGAACCACAGGGCTCCCAGGAGGGTCCCCGCGGCGGTGGCGGTCAGCAACGATCGACGTGCGGACACGGAATATCGATCCCCTTGTGGCGCTGGCGAATTGGCCGTGCGAGGCGATGCTAATGAAAGGCGCGGGTCGTGGGAAAGTCGCGCAACCTGTGGGTCGTACGCTCCGTCCCATGAGTACTCCTGAGACATCACGTTTTGTACGGCTTCGGGTCGAACTGGTGCTGGAAGTCGACGACTCCGGCGCCGTCACCAAGGCCGCGCTGCAGCGTATCGCCGGTGACGCCGGCATGCCGGCCGATGAGCGGGCGCACGCCGAGGGCGCAGTGACGGAAGACACTGCGGAGGCCCTGGCGTATCTCGTGGATCCGTTCGACCTGGTCAGCGACGTGCCCGGGATCGAACTCGCACAGGCGTCCTGGAGCAGCGAGCAGATCGACTACGACCCCGATTCGCCGGATTGGGACCTGGACGAGGATGATGCTGCCGAGGACGACGAGGAAAACGGGCTCGGCTGAGGCGGCTTGGGGGAAATCGTGACCCCGGGCGGCAACCGCCGCCCGGGGTTTCCTCGTCTCAGGAGACGCACCGGCCACCTCCGCACCAGCTTCGATTCCGGGTCCGCAGCAGTGGATCCGGTCGATCGGACGTGGTGTGCCCCACACCTCTGCGGTATGTGGAACGGGACGAACCGGTCGTAGCGTTGAAAGTTCGTACGGGGCCCTCGTGGTTCTTGGGGATTCGGCAACGATGGAGAAGCGTGTGATGACGGACAGTAAGCGGCGCAAGGGCCTGATGGCCGCGTCCGCACTGCTCGGCGGGGTGCTGGTGCTCTCTGCGTGCAGCGGAGGCGACGACAAGGCCGGCGGCTCGGGCGGCGGTGACAGCACCTCGCAGGCCAAGGTCGACGAGGCGGCCGCCAAGAAGACCTCCGAGGCCCAGATCAAGATCACGCCCAAGGACGGCTCCGACAACGCCTCCATCAACAACGGCACCAAGGTCACCGTGAGCAAGGGCTCGCTCACGGACGTCACCATGAAGACCGCCGAGGGCACCGCGGTGGCCGGCCGGATATCCGCGGACAAGAAGAGCTGGGCCCCGACCGGCCAGCTCGAGCGCGCCACCACGTACAAGATCACCGCCGAGGCCAAGGACTCCGAGGGCCGCGCCGCCCACGAGAACGCCTCCTTCGCCACGGTCTCCCCGGCCAACAGCTTCATCGGCAACTTCACGCCCGAGGACGGCTCGACCGTCGGCGTCGGCATGCCGGTGTCGATCAACTTCGACAAGGCCATCACGAACAAGGCGGCCGTGCAGAAGGGGATCACCGTCTCCTCCAGCAGCGGCCAGGAGGTCGTCGGCCACTGGTTCAGCGCCAACCGCCTGGACTTCCGCCCCGAGCAGTACTGGACCGGCGGCTCCACCATCACCCTCAAGCTGAACCTCGACGGCGTCGAGGGCGCGAACGGCGTGTATGGCGTCCAGCAGAAGACGGTCACCTTCAAGATCGGCCGCAACCAGGTCTCGGTCGTCGACGCCCAGACGAAGACCATGAAGGTCACGCAGGACGGCAAGACGATCAAGACCATCCCGATCTCCGCGGGCTCTCCGGAGAACAAGACGTACGCGGGCCAGATGGTGATCTCCGAGAAGTTCAAGGAGACCCGGATGAACGGCGCGACGGTCGGCTTCACGGACGACGACGGCAAGGGCGAGTACGACATCAAGGATGTACCGAACGCCATGCGCCTGTCCGCCTCCGGCACGTTCATCCACGGCAACTACTGGGGCGCGAAGTCCATCTTCGGCTCGGTGAACACCAGCCACGGCTGTGTGGGCCTCTCGGACACCAAGGGTGCCAAGGACCCGAACACGCCGGCCGCGTGGTTCTACAACCACTCGCTCATCGGCGACGTCGTGGTCATCAAGAACACCGGCGACAAGACCATCGCCCCGGACAACGGTCTGAGCGACTGGAACATGGACTGGGCGGCCTGGCAGGCGGGTTCGGCGGCCTGACGCCGGCTCACCCGGCCGGCGCCTGACGCCGGCTCACTCCGTCACCAGCGGCGGCTCCCTGCGCAAGGGGGTCGCCGCTTCGGCATTTCCGGGCACCCGCGCCGACAAGCGGAGCACGCAACTCCGAGGCGGAGCGCAGCGTTCCGAGGCGGAGCACAGCATTCCGAGACGGTGCACAGCCCCCGGTGGCCGTAAACCACAGCCTTCTCATCGTTCTCTTATCCCGGCCTTATGCCGTCATCACGGTTCGTACCTAGCTTTCGGCCATGTTCTTCACCTACCTGAGGCGCGAACTGCGCCGCCGCAGAAAAGCGGCCCTCGTCGTCGCCTCCGGACTCGCCCTGGGCATCGCCCTGGTCATCGTGGTCAGTTCCGTCTCCTCGGGCATGGAGAAGGCGCAGGGCAAGGTCCTCCAGTCGCTGTACGGGCTGGGCACGGACATGACCGTCACCAAGGCCGCTGCCGCGCAGTCCAGCAGCAGCGACCGGCCCCGCTTCAACTTCGACGCACGTGACTCCGACTCCGACGCGGAACAGAGCAGCGACCGCGTGATGGTCCAGGGCTTCCAGACCCTGGCCGCCGGCACCGTCACCAAGGTCGACGACCAGAAGGGTGTCGGGGACGCCGTCGGCGGGCTGAGCCTCCAGGTCATCAAGGTCAACGGCCAGTTCAAGCAGGGCCAGTTCAAGCAGGACCCGAACCAGCAGGGCGGCGGCCGGGGTGCCCCGCCCTCGCCGCAGGGCCGGGTCGAGGGCGGCGGCGCCCAGTTCGACGTCAACAGCTACTCCGTCTACGGCACGGACGTCACCAAGCCGGCCCTCGGTCCGCTGACCTCCTCGAAGATCACCAGCGGTCGGACCTTCAAGTCCTCCGAGACCAACGCCAAGGTCGTGATCGCCGACAAGTCGTACGCCAAGGAGAAGAAGCTCGTCCTCGGCGACACCGTCACGGTCAAGAGCGTCAAGTACAAGGTCATCGGCATCGCGACGCCCGACAGCGGTGACGCGGCGGCCAACCTCTACATCCCGCTCAAGCAGGCGCAGACGCTCAGCGACTCCAAGAACAAGGTCACCACGATCTACGTCAAGGCGGCCGACTCGCAGCAGATCAGCGGGGTCAAGAGCACCATCCAGAAGAACATCCCGGGTACGACGGTCACCACCTCGGCGGACCTCGCCGACACCGTCTCCGGCTCCCTGTCGACCGCCTCCGACCTCGCCTCCAGCGTGGGCAAGTGGCTGTCCATCGCCGTCCTGGTGGCCGCCTTCCTGGTGGCGGGACTGCTCACCTCCTCGGCGGTCTCCCGCCGCGTCCGCGAGTTCGGCACCCTCAAGGCCCTCGGCTGGAAGTCCGGCCGGGTGACCCGCCAGGTCGTCGGTGAAGCCATCGTCAACGGGCTGGTCGGCGGTGTCCTCGGCATCGGGGTCGGTCTCGCGGGCGCCTATGTCGTCACGGCGATCAGCCCCACCCTCAAGGCCGAGCTGCCGTCGGCGGGTGGCGGCCCCGGCGGCGGAGGTCCCGGTGGCGGCTTCGGCGGCCCCGCGCGGCAGACCGCGTCCAAGGCCCTCGACGTCGCGCTCACCGCTCCCGTCGCCTTCAGCACGATCGTCGTCGCGGTCGCCCTCGCCGTCACCGGCGGTCTGATCGCCGGCGCCTTCGGCGGCTGGCGCGCCTCCCGGCTGCGGCCCGCGGACGCCCTGCGCCGCGTCGAGTAGCCCCGGGGACCACTCCGCGCCGCGTCGAGCAGGCCCGCGCACTGTCCCCGCCCCGGCGCCCATCATCCTTACGCAGACCAGGAGTTGCACCATGTACGAACTCAGAGGCGTCACCAAGCGCTATACGCGGGGCAAGGAGACCGTCGACGCGCTCGCCGGCGTCGACCTCACCATCGCGGACGGCGACCGGCTCGTCATCCAGGGCCCCACCGGTGGCGGCAAGTCCACCCTCCTGCAGATGCTGGGCGGGCTCGACCGGCCGACCTCCGGGAGCGTCGACCTCGACGGCACCGACCTGGCGAAGCTGTCCGAGGCCAAGCTCACCAACGTGCGCAGCCAGAACATCGGCTTTGTCTTCCAGAGCTTCAACCTCATCCCGACGCTCACCGCGCAGGAGAACGTCGAGACCGCTCTCGTACCGCTGAAGGTGAAGGTCAAGGAGCGGCGGCAGCGGGCCGCCGACGCACTGGAGTCGGTGGGTCTCGCCGAGCGGGCCGGGCATCTGCCCGCGGAGCTGTCCGGCGGTCAGCAGCAGCGGGTCGCCATCGCCCGGGCACTGGTGAAGCAGCCGAAGGTGCTCCTCGCGGACGAACCCACCGGCAACCTCGACGAGTCCATGCGCGACGAGATCATGGACGTACTGGAGACGATGTGGAAGGAGCACGGGCTCACTTTCATCATGGTCACCCATGATTCGGCGATCGCGAAGAAGGCCCCTCGGGTCGCGACGATCCGCAAGGGAAAGATCACCGTCAAGGAGAACGCGGGCCACTGAGGTCATTCCGCCGGAACAGACCCGAGTCGTCCCTTTTGGTCGCCAAACGGAAGGAAGTAATCAACTCTTAACCCTCGTCTCACTATTGAGCACCTGATCACCCCCCGGGCATACTGCGTATACCGGGGGGTGTACGTGCACACGTGCGGGACTGCCCCCGACCGGGTGAATGGGGAATTCATCCGGAACTCATCTCCAGGGGGAGACTTGCGCAGACAAGTGAAAAGAGCATGCGCGGCCACGGTCGCCGCGGCAGCCGCCGTGGCGTTGGCGGCGGGCATGACCAGCCCGGCGTCGGCCGAGCAGACCGGCAGTGCCACGGGGGCCACGGCAGGCGACTTCACGGCCAAGCACCGCATCACCCTGATCACCGGTGACCGTGTCGTCATGGGTGCCAAGGGGCGCGTGATCGGCTTCGAGGCCGCCAAGGGCCGCGAACACATACCCGTCCAGGTGCGCAAGGCCGACGGACGCACGCTCGTCGTCCCGGCCGACGCACAGCGGCTGATCGCCACGGGCAAGCTGGACCAGCGCCTCTTCGACGTGGCCGAGCTCAACAAGGCCGCGAGCCGCAAGGCGCAGAAGCAGGGCCTGAAGCTGATCGTGGGCTACAAGGGATCCGCGACGGCCGCCAAGGCCGACGTCCGCGACGCGGGGGAGACCAAGGTCCGCCGGACCCTGAAGTCCCTGAACGCGGACGCGGTCCTCACGCCGAAGCAGGACGCGAACCAGCTGTGGGACGCGGTCACCAACGAGGGCACCGCCGCCTCCGGCATCGCCCATGTGTGGCTCGACGGCGTCCGCAAGGCCAGCCTCGACAAGTCCGTGCCGCAGATCGGCGCCCCCACCGCGTGGGCGGCGGGCTACGACGGCAAGGGCGTCAAGATCGCCGTCCTGGACACCGGTGTCGACGCGACCCACCCGGACCTCAAGGACCAGGTGCTGGAGTCGAAGAACTTCTCCACCTCGGCCGACGCGACCGACCACTTCGGTCACGGCACGCACGTCGCGTCCATCGCGGCCGGCACGGGCGCGAAGTCGAACGGCAAGTTCAAGGGTGTCGCGCCCGGCGCGAAGATCCTGAACGGCAAGGTGCTCAGCGACGAGGGCTACGGAGAGGACTCCGAGATCCTCGCGGGCATGGAGTGGGCCGCCGCGCAGGGCGCCGACGTCGTCAACCTCAGCCTGGGCGGCGGCGACACCCCCGAGATCGACCCGCTCGAAGCCGAGGTCAACAAGCTCTCGGCGGAGAAGGGCATCCTCTTCGCCATCGCCGCCGGCAACGAAGGCGAGTTCGGCGACCAGACGATCGGCTCCCCGGGCAGCGCGGCCGCCGCGCTCACCGTCGGCGCCGTCGACGACAGCGACAAGCTGGCGTCCTTCTCCAGCCGCGGCCCCGGCCTCGACGGCGCCATCAAGCCCGACGTGACCGCCCCCGGCGTGAACATCACGGCCGCCGCGGCACCGGGCAGCGTCATCGACAAGGAAGTCGGCGAGAACCCGCCCGGCTACCTGACGATCTCGGGTACGTCGATGGCGACCCCGCATGTCGCGGGCGCGGCGGCGATCCTCAAGCAGGAGCACCCGGACTGGACGTCCGCCGAGCTCAAGAGCGCGCTGACCGGCTCCGCCAAGGGCGGTAAGTACACGCCGTTCCAGCAGGGTTCGGGCCGGATCGCCGTCGACAAGGCGATCAAGCAGTCCGTGCTCGCCGAGCCGAACTCGGTCAGCTTCGGCACCCAGCAGTGGCCGCACACCGACGACACCCCGGTCACCCACAAGGTCACGTACCGCAACCTCGGCAAGACCGACGTCACGCTGAACCTGTCGGTCGCGGCCACCAACCCCAAGGGCCAGGCCGCTCCCGCCGGATTCTTCACGCTCGGCGCGAAGACGCTCACCGTCCCGGCGAACGGCAGTGCCTCCGCCGACCTCACGGTCAACAGCAAGCTCGGCGGCACCACGGACGGCGCGTACTCCGCGTACGTCACGGCGACCGGCGGCGGCCAGAGTGTCCGCACGGCGGCCGCGGTGCAGCGCGAGGTGGAGTCGTACACCGTCACGCTCAAGCACATCGACCGCGACGGCAAGCCGGCCGTGAACTACGGCACCGACCTGTCCGGTGTCTCGGGCCTCGCCACGGAGAAGTGGTTCTCGCCCTACGACGCCTCGGGCACGGTCAAGGTGCGCGTCCCCAAGGGTGGCTACATCCTGAACTCGGGTCTGTTCGTGGACCCGGAGGACTTCACCAAGGGCGCCGACTGGATCGCCCAGCCGAAGCTGAACATCGCCAAGGACACGACGATCACCGTCGACGCGCGGACCGCCAAGCCGGTGGACATCACCGTGCCCGACACCGGCGTCAAGTCGGCGTTCGCGTCCCCGGACTTCACGGTGGAGGCCGGCAACGGCAGCTACTCCTACGGCTGGTGGCTGGACTCGTACGAGAACTTCCACACCGCCCACCTCGGTCCGCAGATCACCGACGGTTCGCTCTCCCAGCAGTGGGACGCGCACTGGACCAAGGGTGACGACGCGCAGTACGACACCACCGCGGCCGCCAAGGTCAAGCAGCTCGCCACCGGCTACACCAAGCACTACAAGGCGAACGAACTGGCCACGGTGAAGACCGGACTCGGCGGCTCCACGAGCGGCAAGAAGGGCGCGGTCACCGCGTTCGGATGGCTGCCCGGCAGCTCCGGCAGCTCCGCCATCTCCATCCCGCAGGCCCTGCCCGGCACCCGGACGCTGCACCTGTCCACCGGTGGCGGCGTGAAGTGGAGCATCGACTTCGAGCAGTACGGCGGGGTCGACGCGGACGGCTTCCCGATCAGCGAGGCCTACTACACGCTCGGCAACTCCCAGGCCTTCACGGGCGGCAAGAGCTACGCGAAGGTCTTCGGCACGGCCGTCTTCGGGCCGCGGATCGGCGGCGCCTACGGCGTCTACCGCGAGGGCAACAACATCTACGGCCTCGTGCCCCTGTTCGCCGACGGCCAGACCCACGCCGGTTCCTCGCTGTTCAGCTCGGTCACCACGACCCTGTACCGCAACGGCACCAAGGTCGGCTCCAACGCCGACCCGCTCTTCGGTGAGGAGCAGTTCAAGGTCCCGGCCGGCAACGCCGAGTACAAGCTGACCACCTCGGTCAAGCGCAGTGTGAAGGTCGCCGCGGCCTCCACCCGGATCGACGCGAGCTGGACCTTCCACTCCAAGAAGGTCGACAGCGCGAAGCTGCCCGTCTCCACGGTCCGCTTCAACGCCGCCACGGGTCTGGACAGCCGCGTCGAGGCCGACAAGAAGGTCACCGTCCCGGTCACCGTCCAGGGCGCGGCCGCCGGCAGCAACCTGAAGTCGCTGGCGGTGTACGTGTCGTACGACTACGGCCAGACGTGGACCAAGGTCAACGTCAAGAACGGCAAGATCACCGTCAAGAACCCGGCGAAGGACAAGGGCATCTCCTTCCACGCCAAGATCGCCGACAAGAAGGGCAACAAGTCGACGATCTCGATCTACAACGCCTACTACGGCAAGTGAGCCGTACCGCAGGCGCGCGTCTCGCTGAGCGCTGACCGGTTTTCGCCCAGCGCTGATACGCACGACGGCCCGTCGGAAGCAGAGCTTCCGGCGGGCCGTCCGTGTTTGTGTGGGGGCATGACCGTATCGACCGTGGAATACATCCGGTACCGGATCCCCGCGCAGCAGTCCGCGGAGTTCCTGGCCGCCTACACCCGGGCCGCCGCCCAGCTCGCCGCGGCCCCGCAGTGCGTGGACTACGAACTGGCGCGCTGCGAGGAGGACTTCGAGCACTTCGTCCTGCGGATCACCTGGACCTCGACCGAGGGCCACGTCGAGGGCTTCCGCACGTCGGAGCTCTTCCCCGACTTCCTGGCCGAGATCCGCCCCTACATCGGCGACATCGAGGAGATGCGCCACTACAAGCCGACGACGGTCCGGGGTACGGGCGCCTCCGTACCCACGCTGTACGCCTGGGCGGGCGGCGCGGAGGCCTTCACCCGCCTGACCGAGGCGTTCTACGACAGGGTGCTCAAGGACGACCTCCTCGCGCCCCTGTTCGCGGAGCTGGCCCCCGAGCACGCCGCCCACGTCGCCCTCTGGCTCGGCGAGGTCTTCGGCGGGCCGCCCGCGTACTCCGAGACCCAGGGCGGACACGGCCACATGGTCGCCAAGCACCTGGGCAAGGGGATCACGGAGCCCCAGCGCAGGCGCTGGGTGAACCTCCTCCAGGACGCGGCGGACGACGCCGGTCTCCCGACCGACGCCGAGTTCCGCTCCGCGTTCGTGGCGTACGTGGAGTGGGGGACGCGGCTGGCCGTGTACTTCTCCGGCCCGGACGCGACGCCGCCCGGGGAGCAGCCGATCCCCCGCTGGACCTGGGGGTCCGCACCGCCGTACCGGGGGTGAGAGACGGGTTCCGTTGCCCTTGTTGCCCCTCGGACCCGCTTACGCGTGCCCCGCGCTCCCTGTTCCAGGGGCGCGGGGCAGCACGTGAACCCCTACTGCGAGGCGGCGCCCGCCCGGGTCGCGTCCGTGCCCCAGCTGGCCAGCAGGCGCAGCGCCTCCGCCGAGGCCGACCCCGGCTCCGCGTGATAGGTGATCAGCGCCTGCTCACTGTCGTCGGACAGCCGGAACGACTCGAACTGCAGCGCAAGGTCCCCGACCAGCGGATGCCGCAGCCGCTTCACCCCGTACGTCTTCTCCTTCACGTCATGGGTGGCCCACAGCCGCCGGAAGTCCTCGCTCTTCACGGACAACTCCCCGACCAGTGCGGACAGCTGCGGATCGTCCGGATGGCAGCCCGCGTCCATCCGCAGCAGACACACGATGTCGATCGCCTTCTGTTCCCACTCCACGAACAGCTCGCGGTACTCCGGCTTCAGGAACACCATCCGCGCCCAGTTCCGCTCGTGCGGCGGCAGCTCCGACCAGTCGCCGAAGACGGCCGCGGCCATCCGGTTCCAGACCAGGACGTCCGAGCGGCTACTGGTGATGTACGCCGGGATGCCGTCCATGGTGTCCAGGAGCTGCCGCAGCGCCCCCCGGACCTGCTGCGGACGCGCCGACTGCTTCTTCTTGTGCTGCTTGGGCTTGGCGAGGTGCGTGAGGTGCGCGTACTCGGCGTCGGTCAGCCGCAGGGCCCGCGCGATCGCGTCCAGCACCTCCGCGGACACGTTCCGGCCGTTGCCCTGTTCGAGGCGGGTGTAGTACGCGACGGAGACCCCGGCCAGCTGCGCCAGCTCCTCGCGGCGCAGCCCCGGCACCCTGCGGTGCCGGCCGAAGTCCGGCAGCCCGACGTCCTCCGGCTTCAGCCGGGCCCGGCGGGTGCGCAGGAACTCACTGAGCTCGGCACGCTGGTCCAGCGGCTGCCCCGCTGCGCCCGCGGGGAGGGGGGCCTGTTCGTCCATGCATCCAGTATTCACGGTCGTACGCCCATCAGCCTGACCCCGTCAGTAGTAGGACCAGTGAACGTAGGCAAAGCCGTGACCTGGGTGAATTCCGGGGGAAGGTGCACTGTGGATGGCGTACCCGGTCGGAAGGCGGCCGGGTACGGAACCCCTCCTGAGGAGAACCCCGGCATGACCACTTTCGCTGCTTACGCCGCCCCCGCCGCCAAGGCTCCGCTGGAGCGCACCACCATCGAGCGTCGCCCGGTCGGTCCGCACGACGTCCTGATCGAGATCAAGTTCGCCGGAATCTGCCACTCGGACATCCACCAGGTCCGCGAGGGCTGGGGCGAGGCGATCTTCCCGATGGTCCCGGGCCACGAGATCGCCGGTGTCGTCACCGAGGCCGGCTCCGGTGTCACCAAGTTCGCGGTCGGCGACCGCGTGGGCGTCGGCTGCATGGTCGACTCCTGCCGCGAGTGCGAGAACTGCAAGGCCGGCCTGGAGCAGTACTGCTCCAAGGGCAACGTCCCGACGTACAACGGCATCGGCAAGGACGGCAGGCCCACCTACGGCGGCTACTCCACGCACATCATCGTCGACGAGAACTACACCGTCCGGATCCCCGACGGACTCGCCCTCGACGAGGCCGCGCCGCTGCTCTGCGCCGGCATCACCACGTACTCCCCGCTCAAGCACTGGAACGCCGGCCCCGGCAAGAAGGTCGCCGTCCTCGGCATGGGCGGTCTCGGTCACATGGGCGTCAAGATCGCGCACGCCCTCGGCGCCGAGGTGACCGTGCTCTCGCAGTCCCTGCGCAAGCAGGAGGACGGCCTGAGGCTGGGCGCCGACCACTACTACGCGACCAGCGACCCGAAGACCTTCGAGGAGCTGGCCGGCACGTTCGACATCATCCTGTCGACGGTCTCCGCCCCGCTGGACTTCGGCGCGTTCCTCTCCCTGCTGAAGACGGACGGCGCGCTGGTGAACGTCGGCGCACCCGAGGAGCCGATCTCCCTCAACCTGTTCTCCGTGATCATGGGCCGCAAGTCCCTGTCCGGCTCGGGCATCGGCGGCATCCAGGAGACCCAGGACATGCTCGACTTCTGCGCCGAGCACGGCCTCGGGGCCGAGATCGAACTGATCAGCGCCTCCGAGATCAACGACGCGTACGAGCGGGTGCTGGCCAGTGACGTCCGCTACCGCTTCGTGATCGACAGCGCGACGATCTGACCCTCTGAACCCCGCACGGGTCCGCCCGTCAGCCGCGGCCCGACCGCCCCAGCAGCCACAGCAGATACGGCCCTCCGACCAGGGACGTGAGCGCCCCGACCGGTATCTCCAGGGGCGGCAACAGGGTGCGGGCCGCGAGATCGGCGGCGACCATCACGATCGCGCCGGTCAACGCCGAGGCGGCCGGCGGCAGTTGCGGGGTGCGGGTGAGACGGCGGGCCAGCTGCGGGGCGGTCAGCGCGACGAAGCCGATCGGACCCGCGGCGGCGGTCGCGCTCGCCGCGAGCACCACGCCGAGGGCCGTGAGGCCGAGCCGGTCACGGTGCACACGCACCCCGAGTGCCGCGGCCGTGTCGGCGTCCAGACCGAGCGGCCGCAGCGCCCTGCCCGCCCACACCAGGGCGGGCAGGGACAGGGCCAGCACCCAGCCGAGCGGCGCCGCCTGCGCCCAGCCACGCCCGTTGAGGCTGCCGGTCAGCCACAGCATGAGCTGCTCCGCGGCGGCCGGCTCGCTCTCGGTCAGATACAGCTGTACGAGGGCGGACAACGCGACGCCGATCCCGACTCCCGTCAGCACGAACCGGCTCGGCCGCATCCCGTGCCGCCAGGCCAGCGCATACACGAGCGCGGCGGCCGCGAGACCGCCGGCGACGGCGACCGCCGGGAGCGCGCCGGGCGAGGTGGCCACGCCCGTGGCGAGCGCCAGCACCGTCGCCGCGGCGGCCCCGTGCCCGACGCCGATGACATCCGGACTGGCCAGCGGATTCCGCGTCACGCTCTGCACCAGTGCCCCGGCGAGCCCGAGCGCGACGCCGACCGCCGCACCGAGCACGATGCGCGGCAGCCGCAGCTCGCCCACCACAAGGTCGTACGCCGTCGGCTGCCCGCGCAGCACCTGCCACACCTCGCCCGGAGGGACGTACGTCCGACCGGCACACGCCGACCCGAGCATCACCACGCCGAGCAGCACGAATAGCACCCCGACCACGAGGGCCGAGCGGCGGTGCAGCAGCAGCGAGACGCCGGGGAGGGGGCGGAGCACGGTGGTGCCGGGCGGCCCCGGCGGGACTTTCACCCCGACCGGAAGCGCCGGGTCCTGCGCGGTGCCGGGTTCTTCCGTCGTACTGGTCCGGGGTGTGTCCTGCGCGGTGCCGGGTTCTTCCGCCGTACTCGTCCGGGGTGCGTCCTGCACGGTCCCAGGTTCTTCCGTACCGGTCCGGGGTGCGTCCTTGTCGGTCCCGGGGTGTTCTGCCGTACGCGTGTGTGCGGGCGTGGTCCTCGCCGCACCGATGCGGGACCCGCCCTTCACGCTCCCACGTCCTTCCGTCGTACGAGCGCGATGAGCACCGGCACGCCCACGAGGGCCGTCATCACCCCGGCCGGCACCTCCGCCGGTGGCCGGACCACCCGGCCCGCCACGTCCGCGGCCGGCAACAGGCCGGCGCCGAGCAGGGCGGAGAGCGGGAGAACCCACCGGTGGCCGCCGGCGACGAGGCGGCGGGCGAGGTGCGGCACGGCAAGGCCGACGAAGGCGATCGGCCCCGCCGCGGCGACCGCGGCCGCGGTGAGCACCGTCGCACCGAGGGCCGCACACGCCCGTACGGCATGGACCCGGTGCCCCAGCGCCCGCGCCGTGTCGTCACCGAGGGCGAGGGCGTCGAGGCCGCGCGCGCAGGCCAGCACCAGCAGTGCACCGGCCGCCAGGAACGGCAGCATCCGCCCGACCGTCCCGGCGTCCCGCCCGCTGAGTGCCCCCACCTGCCAGAAGCGGAACTGGTCCAGCGTGGCCGAACTCGACGTCAGCACCACGGTGGTGGCCCCGGCCGTCATCGCCGACAGGGCGGTCCCGGCCAGCGCCAGTTTCACCGGTGAGGCGCCGCCCCGCCCGCGCGAGGCGATCGCGTACACCGCACACGCGGCGGCGACGGCCCCGGCGAACGCGTACCAGACGTATCCACCGAAGCCGTTCGCGAGGCCCAGGGAGATGGCGACGACCACCCCCGCGGCAGCGCCCTGGCTCAGCCCGAGGATGCCGGGATCGGCCAGCGGATTGCGGCTGACGGCCTGCAGCGCGGCCCCGGCCAGTCCGAGCGCGGCCCCCGCCGTCACCCCGATCGCCGTCCGCGGCATCCGCAACGACCGTACGACCAGCGCGTCCGGCGAACTCCCGCCGTGCACCAGGGCGTCGACGACGGCAGACAGCGGCACGGGCCGGGTACCGACGCAGAGACTGAGTCCGACGGCGACGAGGGCCAGGACGAGGGCGGCGAGCAGGCAGGCGGCGGACCTGGTGCGGCGCCCCACGCGGGCCGGGCTCGTCGCACGTCCCGTGTGTCGCATGGCCGACTGCCCGGTGGGGACGGTCACTTGGCGCGGTGTCCGGCGATGTCCGTCGAGAGCTGTCGTACGACGAGCCGGGCGGCGGCCGGTCCGGCGTTGAGGTACCAGGGGTCGTCGTCGACCTTCACCGCGTGGCCGGCCTCGACCGCCTTCATCGACTTCCACAACGGCCCGGCCAGTACGCTGCCCGCGTCCGTCCCCGACGCGTCTCCCTGCACCGAGTAGAAGATCCAGTCCGCGTCGGCCACATCGATGCTCTCCGCCCCGATGTCCTGCGAAATCGCCCGGAAACGCTGCGACTTGGGCCGTCCGAGCCCCATGTCGGCGGCGATCGACCCGGTGAACGAGGACACCCCGAACATCCGCGTGCGGTCGGGAGTGAAGCGCACCATCGACACCGACGTGCCGCCCAGCCCTTCGCCACCGCCGGCGGCGTCGTCCGCGATGTCGTCCAGCTCCTGCTGGGCCTGCCCGGCCTTGCCGACCGCGGCGCCCACGAGCAGCAGGTCCCGCTTCCAGTTGATGCCGTTGCCCGCCGTGACGACGGTGGGCGCGATCTTCGAGAGCTTGGCGTAGAGCTCCCCGAGCGAGTCGTTGACCAGGATCAGGTCCGGGTGGGCGGCGGCCAGCGTCTCCAGGTTGGGCGCGGTCCGCGTCCCCACGTCGGTCATCGCGGCCAGCGGCTTCTTGTCCTCGGGGAAGGCGTCGCGCAGATACTCCGGTACGAGCCCGGCGTTGTCGGCGCGGGTGGTGGCCGCCGGCACGATGCCGAGCGACAGCAGGTCGTCCAGCTGGCCGGTGCTGAGCGCGGCGATCCGGGCGGGCCGGGCGGCGATCCGGGTCTTCCCCGCGAAGTGCCCTACAGTGCGCGGGAATTGACCGTCCGCCGCGTTACCCGCGCCCATACCCTCGGCCACGGCGCTGGGCGCGACGGACGGCCCTTCGGACGCTCCGGCGACGAGATTGCGCGAACCGTCTGCCCCACCGGCGCCCTGGCCCGTACCGTCGTCCCTCCCGCCGGCCCCCGAACAGCCGACCAGCACTCCGCTGACCAGCACTCCGGCCAGGACGGCCTTCCACCGCAACGTACGCACGCCCACTCCGACCACTTGACTAAGGTAAGCCTTACCTTAACCGGTCGGACGGGTGACTGGGACTCGGGACCCAGGTCTCTGGTCGTAGAACCCCGGACCGATGGACCGATGGTGAGGGGACCGGCCGCCTGACTAGCGTGGAACCGACCCCGGACGCTCCGGTGCGTGCCGGCGTCGGCCCCACGTGCCCATGCCGGTGAGTGAGAGCGACCGCAGGACAGTGAGACGCGACCAAGAGGAGGCCTCGACGATGCCCGTCGAGCTGAACCACACGATCGTCGCCGCCCACGACAAGAAGGTCTCGGCCCAGTTCCTGGCCGACATCCTGGGACTGGAAGTCGCCCCGCAGTACGGACCGTTCATGCCCGTCCCGATCCCCAACGGGGTCACGCTCGACTACGCGGACGCAGCCGGTCCCATCACCTCGCAGCACTACGCCTTCCTGGTCTCGGAAGACGACTTCGACGAGATCTTCGCCCGCATCCGAGCGGCCGGCCTCGTGTACTGGGCGGACCCGTACCATCGCCGCCCGGGCGAGATCAACCACAACGACGGCGGCCGGGGGACGTACTTCGACGACCCGAACGGCCACAAGCTGGAAATCCTGACGAGGCCGTACGGGAGTGGAGGCGCCGCGTGACGCGGCGGTACGGGCGCGACGGTGGATCAGGCGGCGCAGCGGCGCGGAGGGCTTCGCCGGCACGGTAGGGGCGGTCGTGCTCTGATGATGCCGTGAATGTCCACGGACGGCTACGCGTGCCGCCGCTGAGCTGGGGCAATAGCTGCAAGCATGGCCACGTGGCCACGTGGTCACGTGGTCACGTGGTCACGTGGTCACGTGGCCACTTGGTCAAGTGGCCACGTGGGGGATCGGGCGGAATTCACAAGGAGGGAGGCTCCGGTGTCGTCCTCGGAGTCGATCGCACCCGTAACCGGTAGTCAGCTTCCCCTCTGCTGCACCTGTGGTGTGCAGTACGGGGCGCCGCGCTCCGACTGCCCGATCTGCCTGGACGAGCGGCAGTACGTCGGCTGGGACGGCCAGCAGTGGACCACGCTGGCCGAGTTGCGCGCCGACGGCAGGCGGGGCCGGCTGGAGGAGGAAGGCCCCGGCGTGATCGGGGTCGGTGTGGAGCCGTCCGTCGGCGTCGGCCAGCGCGCGCTGCTGATCCGCTCACCCTCCGGCAACGTGTTGTGGGACTGCGTGGGCTATTTCGATGACGATCTCGCCGTCGAGATCGAGAAACTGGGCGGGATCCGCGCGATCGGCGTCAGCCATCCGCACTTCTACGGCGCGATGACCGAGTGGGGCCGGGCCTTCGACGTTCCGGTGTACGTCCACGCCGCTGACCGTGAGTGGGTCGGGCGCCCCGATCCGGCCATCGAGTACTGGACCGGCGACACCCACGAGATCGCGCCCGGCATGACGCTGATCAACGCGGGCACGCACTTCGCCGGTGGCACCGTGCTGCACTGGGACGCTGACCCGCAGGGGCGCGGCGCGCTGTTCAGCGGCGACATCTTCCTGGTGGTCATGGACCGGCGCTGGGTCAGCTTCATGTACAGCATCCCCAACTTCATCCCGGAACGGCCGAGCACCATCCGCCGCGCCCTCGCCCTGGTCGAACCGTTCAGCTTCGAGCGCATCTACGGAGCGTTCTGGGGACGAGTCGTCGTCACCGACGGGGAGGCCGCGGTGCGACGTTCGGCGGAGCGGTACCTGCGCTTCGCGCTGGGGGAAGGGCCGTAGCGGTATCGGATCCGGTCAGGATCTCGCGGAGCCTGACGGGCGGTGCCGCTGCGCACGCCTCCCGCTTGGCGTTCACGCCTCTTGCCTGGTGCTTACGCCTCCCGCTTGGCGCTCACGCCTCCTGCCTGGTGCTTACGCCTCCCGCTTGGCGCTCACGCCTCCTGCTGGGCGCTCACGCCTCCCGCTGGGGCACACGCCACGTGCTCGGCCCTCACGCCTCCCGCTGGGCATCGATCTCGGCGATCAAGCCCTCGATACGGGTCTTGATCTCGTCGCGGATCGGGCGGACCGACTCGACTCCCTTGCCTGCCGGGTCCTCCAGCGCCCAGTCCAGATACTTCTTCCCGGGGAAGACCGGGCAGGCGTCGCCGCAACCCATCGTGATGACGTAATCGGAGGCCTGGACGGCCTCGGTGGTGAGGATCTTCGGCTTCTGGTCCGAGATGTCGATGCCGGCTTCCTGCATGGCCGCGACGGCGGACGGATTGATCTGGTCACCGGGGAGGGAGCCGGCCGAGCGGACCTCGATCCGATCGCCCGCGAGGTGAGCGAGGAATCCGGCGGCCATCTGCGAGCGCCCGGCGTTGTGGACGCAGACGAACAGAACGGAGGCGAGCGGGCTGGAGGACATGGGTTCTTCCTTGGTATCAGCCTGGAGTGATGTGACAGTATCAGCCCATGATGACGTCAGTCGACACTGATCTGATTCGGGTGCTGGCCGACCCGCTCAGGCTCCGCATCGTGACCCTGCTTGCACAAGAGACCCTCTGCACCACTCACCTGGTGGAGGAGACCGGCGCTCGGCAGACCAACCTCTCCAACCACCTGAGAGTGCTGCGCGAGGCCGGGGTCGTCGAGACGGAGCCGTGCGGGCGCTGGACCTACTACAAGCTCAAGCCCGACGTCATCGCCCAGCTCGCCGGCCAGTTCGCGGAACTGGCGGAATCCGCCCGTACCGCCAACGAGAACAAGAGGGCCTGCCCGTGACCCGCACCGAACCGCCGGCGACCGTGGAGGAATCCTCGGTCGCGGCGAAGCTCTCCACGTTGGACCGCTTCCTCGCGGTGTGGATCCTGGCCGCCATGGGTCTGGGGCTGGGTCTGGGCCGCCTCGTCCCCGGTCTGAACGACGCGCTGGCCAGAGTCGAGACAGGCGGCATCTCGCTGCCCATCGCGGCAGGCCTGCTGGTCATGATGTATCCGGTCCTGGCCAAGGTCCGCTACGACAAGCTCGACTCCGTGACGGGCGACCGAAGGCTCATGGCCTCCTCGCTGGTGATCAACTGGGTCGTCGGCCCGGCGGTGATGTTCGCGCTGGCGTGGACCTTCCTGCCGGATCTTCCGGAGTACCGCACCGGCCTGATCATCGTCGGCCTGGCCCGCTGCATCGCCATGGTCATCATCTGGAACGACCTCGCCTGCGGTGACCGCGAAGCCGCCGCCGTCCTGGTCGCGCTCAACTCCGTGTTCCAGGTGCTCGCGTTCGGCCTGCTGGGCTGGCTCTACCTCGACCTGCTCCCCGGGTGGCTGGGCCTGGGCGACGGCGAGCGCCTCGACATCTCGATGTGGAAGATCGCCCTGAACGTCGTCATCTTCCTGGGCGTCCCGCTGCTGGCCGGGTTCCTGACCCGTCGGATCGGCGAGAAGAAGCTCGGCCGGGACCGCTACGAGTCCAACTTCCTTCCGAAGATCGGCCCTTGGGCTCTGTACGGCCTGCTCTTCACGATCGTCGTCCTCTTCGCGCTGCAAGGGAAAACGATCACCTCGCAGCCGTTGGACGTGGCGCGGATCGCGCTGCCACTGCTCGTGTACTTCGCCGTGATGTTCTTCGGAACCTTCGCGCTCGGCAAGGGGCTCGGCCTCGCCTACGACCGAACGGCGACGCTCGCGTTCACCGCGGCCGGGAACAACTTCGAGCTGGCCATCGCCGTCGCCATCGCCACCTTCGGCGTCACCTCCGGCCAGGCGCTGTCAGGTGTCGTCGGCCCGCTCATCGAGGTGCCCGTGCTCATCGGCCTCGTTTACGTCGCCCTTGCGTGGCGCGGGAAGTTCACCGCCGGGACGTCGACGACGTCGGTGTGACGTGCGCCGTGGACGTGGTGGTGCTCGGCGGTGGCTGGGCCGGCTCACCGCCGATCCAACTGAGCTTCACCCCGGCCGCGTTCTCCACGCCGCGGCAGCTTGCACGACCCGCGCCCCCGAGCGGCGCCGCACGGTCAAGCGCGCAGATCGAGCGGCGCCGCACGGTCAAGCGCGCAGATCGAGCATGGCGGACATCGCGGCGACCACGGACGGGGCGACCTGGTAGTAGACCCAGGTCCCGCGCCGCTCCGAGGTGAGCAGTCCGGCCTCGCGCAGCTTCTTCAGATGGTGGGAGACGGTCGGCTGGGAGACGCCGACGTCGGAGATGTCGCAGACGCATGCCTCGCCGCCCGCAGACGAGGCGACCTTGGAGAACAGGCGCAGCCGCACGGGGTCGGACAGGGCCTTGAACATCGCGGCCATCTTCTCCGCGTCGGCCTGCGACAGCTCCCCGGCGGTGATCGGCGGGCAGCACGGCACGGTGGCCCCGGTGTCCAGAACCGGAAGCTCGACAACCTCTGACTTCGACATGCGTCTATGTTGACACTCGTCGATACGGGTGGCAAGCTCCAGGCAACGCCAGACATCGACAAGCATCGAAACAAGAGGTTGTCGTGACGACCAGGGCTCGTGCCGTTCACCCCGCTCTCACCGCCGCCCGGGGCCGCCGTATGGCCTGCCACCTGGCCGGCGTCCGATTCTGCGACGGCTGCGCCCAGGTCCGCGACAGCTCCTGCCGCACCACGGCACATCAGCGGCGCGTCCGGACCACGTTCCCCGTCGCCCGCTGATCCGGCACACCTACGCAGGGAGACCGACCACCATGAGCGAGCAGAAGCTCCCCGTCGTCGTCATCGGAGCCGGGCCCGTCGGCCTGGCCGCCGCCGCCCATCTCGTCGAGCGCGGCATCGACCCTCTGGTCCTGGAAGCCGGCCCGGCCGCCGCCTCCGCGGTGCGCGAGTGGAGCCACGTACGGCTGTTCTCGACCTGGGGCGAGGTCACCGACCAGGCCGCCGAGAAACTGCTCGCCCCGACGGGCTGGACCAAGCCCGACTCCGCCACCTGTCCGAGCGGCGCTGACTGGGCCGACCTCTATGTGCAGCCGCTCGCCGATGCGCTGGGTGACCGCATCCGCTACGGCGCACGCGTCACCGGCGTCTCGCGCGCCGGCCGTGACCGCATCGTCGACGCCGACCGGGAGTCCCAACCCTTCGTCCTGCACCTCGCCACCACCGACGGCCGCGAAGAGCGCATCGTCGCCCGCGCCGTCATCGACGCCTCCGGCACCTGGACCACACCCGGTCCGGCCGGTGCAGGCGGCCTGCCCGCCCTCGGGGAGAGGGCCGCCGCCGACCGCATCGTCTACCGAGTGCCCGACCTCAAGGACCCGGCCGTGCACGCCCGTTACGCAGGCAGGCGTACGGCCGTGATCGGCTCCGGCGCCTCCGCCTTCACCGCACTCGCCACCCTCGCCGACGTCGCCCAGGACGAACCGGGCACCCACGCCGTATGGGTACTGCGCCGGGGCATCAGCGGCTCCACCTTCGGTGGCGGAGAGGCCGACCAGCTGCCCGCCCGCGGCGCGTTGGGCCTGGCGGCGAAGGCCGCGGTCGCCGGCGGCTATGCGGACGCGGTCACCGGATTCCGTACCGAGGCCATCGAGCGGGCGGACGACGGACGGCTCGTCCTGGTCGGCGATGACGACCGCCGCCTCGACCCGGTCGACGAGGTCATCGTCCTGACCGGATTCCGCCCCGATCTGTCCTTCCTCTCCGAGATCCGCCTCGGCCTGGACGAACGTCTACAGGCCCCCATCGAGCTGGCGCCGCTCATCGATCCGAACCAGCACTCGTGCGGCACCGTCTACCCGCACGGCCACAGGGAGCTGTCCCACCCCGAACAGGGCATCTACCTGGTCGGCATGAAGGCGTACGGCCGCGCCCCCACCTTCCTGGCCATGACCGGCTACGAGCAGGTCCGCTCCGTCACCGCGGCCATCGCCGGCGACCGTGAATCCGCCGACCGCGTCGAACTCACCCTCCCCGAAACGGGAGTGTGCGGAGGCGCGGGCCTCTTCGACGACCCGGCCGCCGCGCAGAGCGACGGCGGAGGCTGCTGCGCCCCCTCTCCACAACTCGTCCAGCTCGGCACCGGCGCGTCCACGGCAGCTGCGGCCGGCGACTCGTCCGGTGGCTGCCGCTGAGGCTCAACTCCCAGGTGCCCTGGACACCGTGGCCAGGGCACTGCCACTCCTACGGCAGGAGGATCGTCATGTCCCGAGTGCAACTCGCCCTGCGCGTCCCCGACCTTCAGGCCTCCATCACCTTCTACAGCAAGCTGTTCGGCACGGAGCCGGCCAAACTCCGCGACGGCTACGCCAACTTCGCCATCGCCGAACCCCCGCTCAAGCTCGTCCTGGTGCAGGGCACGGCAGGTGAGGACACGAGGATGGACCAAGGGCGCTGAGCCCGCGACCGTCGATGAGTGAATAATCGTCAGGGCTTGTGGATCGTGCGTTCTAGGATCTTGGGATGAGCGATGAGCTTCTTCACCTCACGGTCCTGGGCTCCGCCACGCCCTACCCGAGCGTCGACAATCCGTGCTCCGGCTATCTCGTGTCGAGCGGGGACACCCGTATCTGGGTGGAGGCGGGCAGCGGGACGCTCGGCCCGCTTCAGCGTCATGTGCGGCTGGACGAGCTCGATGCGATCTGGATCTCGCATCTGCACGCCGATCACAGCGCGGATCTGCTCACCGCGTACTACGGAGCCCTGTACGCGGACATCCACCTCGCGGCGTCGATCCCTCTCTACGGTCCGCCTGGAATCGCCAACCGGTTGGCCGACTTCCTCACCAACACTCCGGCCCGCAGCCCCATTGAATCCGCCTTCGCCGTCACCGAGTTGTACGACGGGCACCAGGTGGCCATCGGCTCGCTCCGGCTGACCAGCCGCGCGGTGTCGCACGGCATCCCGGCCTTCGCCGTACGCATCGAGGCGGCGGGCAAGTCGCTGGTCTACTCCGGGGACACGGCACCGTGCCCGAGCCTCACGGAGCTGGCCGAGGGGTGCGACGTCCTGTTGTGTGAGGCCGAGAGCGCACAGGCGCCGCTAGAGGGCGAACAGGTGCACCACACGCCCGAGGACACCGGAGACACCGCCGGCACGGCCGGGGCGGGCGGGCTGATCGTCACGCACGTCGGCCGCTTCCTCACGCCGCAGCAAGCGGTGGCGCGTGCCTCGGCACGGTTCGGCGGTCCCGTCGACTACGCCGCCCCCGGTGCCACCTTCTCGATCGGCCAGGCCGTGGCTGCCCCGGGGGTTCGACGAGCTGACCGCGTTTGAAGCAGGTGCCCTGCCCGGACGAGGGCGACGGGGCGGAGCGCGTTCCCGGCCCGCCACGGTTACTGGGCGGACTCGACGAGGAACGCACACAGTTCCTCCAGACCCTCCGCCTCGACTCGCGGAGTGTCACTGACGCCGAACTCGAATTGATGCTCCAGCCCATGCATCCCGACGGCTTCCGCTGGTGGACAGAGTCGGAGCAGGACGACCCCGACCCGGAGTTCCACACCCACACACGTCTGTACGCCGACCGGCGCCAGTGGTCTGTCAACGCTGCCTGATGGCTCACGTCGGCCACGGGCTGTATCCGCCGCTGGACGCCGATAATGACTGTGGTGCTCAGATCAGGGCAGTTAAAGTGCGCCACCATGGGCACGGACATCCACGGTGGGATCGAATTCCGTCATCCCCAGGTCGGCACCGACTACTACGACGGCGAGCCATGGGTGACCGCCATGGATCTGTGGCCCCTCTACGACGAGACCGACTACTCGGCCTTCGGCCTGCTCTTCGGTGTCCGCAACTACGTGGGTTTCCGGCCGCTTGCAGCCGGTCGTGGTCTTCCTGCTGACTTGTCGAGCGCCATGCGCTCAACGCTGGGATCATGGGTTGGCCAGGGTGAGATGGACGGCGCGAGCTGGGTCAGCTGGGCCGAACTCGCCTCAATCGATCCCGCGACCACGCCCGAAGACTTCGACGGCCGCGTGACCTGGCACAAGAAGTCGCAGCCGGCGATACGACGGAGCCAACTCGTATCTCGACCATGGCCCGCGGAAGTCCTGTCCACCGTGGGCGTACCGCCTGCCGACTCGCACAGCGCTTCAGAACGCGTCGAGTGGACCACCAGCGACTTGGTCTGCGCATATGAACCACTGACCATCGGTAGCGTCCTGGGACCGACGACACACTGGCCGCATGTCTTCGCCGTGATGAAGGCCCTGGCTGACCGCTTCGGTGACGATGGCGTCCGCCTGGTCGTAGCGTTCGACTGAGGGCGCGCTGCCCCACACCCTCCCTCCTGCTCAGCGGGCGCCCTCAACGCACTCTCCGCAGTTCAGTGTTCAGGGTGGTGAGGCCGTGAAGGGTGGTGCGCCGTGCCGATACGCACCACCGGTTGAGGTCTGTGAACGAGGCTTGATGACCCACGTCATCCGGAGAGCGTCCGCGTCAGCGGCGAGGAGATCTCCGGTCTTCTGAACGGCCGGCCGTTGGCAGGTGGGCGGCTCACTGGGCGTACGGGATGCGTCGGCTACCCGTGAGCCGCGGGGTTGTCCGGGGTCGGAGCACCGGCATGAGGGAGGCGACAGGTCGGTGCGCTCCTCGCCGGTCGCGAGGCCGGTCGGACGGGCACGGAATCGGTTGGAACCCTCGCGCGTTGAGGGGAGTGGGCAGGAGATGCCGGTGGTGTGCGAGCCGGGCGGCCCGAGTGAACGAGCTGACAGATACCCGAGTCAACGAGCTGACAGAAATTGGAGGGGTCGTACATGGCTGCGCAGACGCAGAGGGCCGTGCTGGCGGGCGGATGCTTCTGGGGGATGCAGGACCTGATCCGCCGGCTTCCGGGCGTGACGGCGACCCGGGTCGGTTACACCGGGGGCGATGTGCAGAACGCGACGTACCGCAACCACGGCACGCACGCGGAGGCCATCGAGATCCTTTTCGACCCTGAGAAGACCGACTACCGCGCGCTCCTCGAGTTCTTCTTCCAGGTCCACGACCCGAGCACCAAGAACCGTCAGGGCAACGACATCGGCCTCAGCTACCGCTCGGCGATCTACTACGTGGATGACGAGCAGAAGCGGATTGCCGAGGACACGATCGCGGATGTGGACGCCTCCGGACTGTGGCCGGGCAAGGTCGTCACCGAGGTGGAGCCGGTCGGCCCCTTCTGGGAGGCCGAGCCCGAGCACCAGGACTACCTGGAGCGTTACCCGGACGGCTACACCTGCCACTTCCCGCGCCCCGGATGGCGGCTGCCGACCCGCGCGACGGGCTGACCGCGGCAGACGGCCCGACGGAGGCGCAGGGCCGAGGGCGGGGGGGCGGGACAAACCCCCGCCCCCCGGGACACCCCACTCAGTGCGGCAACGTAGCGGGACTCCCCCCATTCGCCTCGTACCCCGCCACCGCCAGCGCGCGGTAGACCGCGTAGTCCGCGGCCGGGTCGGACGTCAGCGTCCACGGCAGCGCGCCGACGTGTCCGTCGATGTGGACCAGCTGGTTCATCGCCTCCGCCCAGCGCTCCCCGCGGACCAGGAAGAACACCAGCAGGTGGCGGACGTGGGCCAGCATGGGGTCGTCCGGGCGGGCCGCGTGCACCGCGAAGAGTGCGCCGTGCACCGCCTTCGTCACGACCTCGCTCTGGTAGAAGCCGCTGACGAGATTCACCTCGGGCAGGTGCTCGAAGACCGCGAACAGCGGCATCGCGGCCAGCAGGGAGCCCTGCGGCGCGCGGGCCGCCGCCGCTTCCGCGAAGGCGTACGCCTGCGCCCGCGAGCCGTGCCACTTCTCGCACCAGTAGTGCAGGGCGGCGAGATGGGCGCCCATATGGGCGGGCGCGCGGTCCAGGATCTTCAGCCAGAGCTTCTCGAACTCCGCCTGTGAGTACGTCAGTCCGCGGGCCACGGAGAGCTCGATGATGTACGGGACCGGGTCACCGGGGGCCAGCAGCGCCGCGTCGCCGCACGCCGCCCGCGCCTCCTCCATGATGATCCGGAACTCGTCCGTGCCCGGTGTCGCCGTACGCCACGCCTGCTGCACCAGGAACTCCGCGTGCACCGCCGAGCCGCCCGCGTCCTTCGGGGCCTCGGCCCGCCACACCCGCAGCCACTGCCCGCCGGGCGTCTCGCTGACCCCGCCGGGGCGCTGCTGCAGCTCCAGGGACGCCGCGCCGGCGAAGGCCTGCACGCGCTGCCAGCGCAGCTCGCCGTCCGTGTCCGTGCCCGCGAGGAGCTGCGACGCGGCGCGGTAGTCCTGGGTGCGCTGCACCAGGTCCAGCACGTCGAGCAGGTCGCCGTCCGGGCCGGGCATCCGGATGTCCAGCTCCTCCTGCCGGGCGAAGCCGTAGTTCGCCGGGTCCGCGGCGTCCGGGTCGCCGGGGGCGACCTGCTGAATTCCGGCGTGCCTGCGCCTGAGGACCGGCACCAGAACCATGGTGAACATGGCCAGCGCGATCAGGACCCAGAGAATCTCCATGCCCCAAGCGAACCAGACGGGTCGGACACTTGGCCAACCCGGTCGGCGACGGCTTTTCCCGGCCGGCCCCAAAGGCGCCCGAGGCAGGCCCCGAGGGGCTCGCGGTCGCCAGCCGGACCCCTCCGCGGGGGGTGCGTGCCGTCATCCACCGCGCGAGCGCATTACCCTCGGTTCCCATGAGCGACAGGCACATCAGTCAGCACTTCGAGACCCTGGCGATCCACGCGGGAAACACCGCCGATCCCCTCACCGGCGCGGTCGTCCCGCCGATCTACCAGGTCTCGACCTACAAGCAGGACGGCGTCGGAGGGCTGCGCGGCGGATACGAGTACAGCCGCAGCGCCAACCCGACCAGGACCGCCCTCGAAGAGAACCTCGCCGCCCTGGAGGGCGGTCGCCGAGGCCTCGCGTTCGCGTCCGGACTGGCGGCCGAGGACTGCCTGTTGCGTACGCTGCTCAGTCCCGGCGATCACGTGGTCATCCCCAATGACGCGTACGGCGGCACGTTCCGCCTCTTCGCGAAGGTCGTCTCCCGCTGGGGCGTGGAGTGGTCGGTCGCCGACACCAGCGACCCCACCGCCGTACGGGCCGCCCTCACGCCGAAGACCAAGGCGATCTGGGTGGAGACGCCGTCCAACCCGCTCCTCGGCATCACCGACATCGCCGCGGTCGCGCAGATCGCACGCGAGGCGGACGCCCGGCTCGTCGTGGACAACACCTTCGCGACCCCCTACCTCCAGCAGCCGCTGGCGCTCGGCGCGGACATCGTCGTGCACTCGCTGACCAAGTACATGGGCGGCCACTCGGACGTCGTGGGCGGCGCGCTGGTCGTCAGTGACGAAGCCCTGGGCGAGGAGCTGGCCTACCACCAGAACGCGATGGGCGCGGTCTCCGGCCCCTTCGACTCCTGGCTGGTGCTGCGCGGCACCAAGACGCTCTCCGTGCGGATGGACCGCCACGGTGAGAACGCCACCAAGGTCGCCGACATGCTCACCCGGCACGCGCGCGTGACGAGTGTGCTGTACCCGGGTCTCCCGGAGCACCCCGGCCACGAGGTCGCCGCCAAGCAGATGAAGTCCTTCGGCGGCATGGTCTCCTTCCGGGTGGCGGGCGGCGAGGAGGCGGCCGTCGAGGTCTGCAACCGCGCCAAGGTGTTCACGCTGGGCGAGTCCCTGGGCGGTGTCGAGTCCCTGATCGAGCACCCGGGGCGGATGACCCACGCCTCTGTGGCCGGCTCGGCCCTGGAGGTCCCCGCCGATCTCGTACGCCTCTCCGTGGGCATCGAGAACATCGACGACCTGCTCCAGGACCTCCAGCAGGCCCTCGGCTAGAGGGGCCCGAGAGCCGGTGGAAAGCCGGTGCTCACCAGCCGGTGAGGGGTGGAGTCGTGTCCGACGGCGGCTCCACCCAGGGACGCGCCATCGTGGCCCACACGATGAACGCGACGGCCGCCGCGAACAGCAGCAGCCACAGCAGCCGCCGGGCCGCCGTCCGGCGGCGCAGCATGCGTCCACCGCGGCGTACGACGTCGGCGTACAGGTCGGCCGGCACCTGGGGCGGCGTCCGCTCCAGCATGCGCCGTACGGCCGACTCCCGCTCGGGCAGGTTCACGACGGCGCCACCTTCGCCAAGGCGGGCGCCGGCCCGCGCGGCGGGTGCAGCAGCGTGGCCATCGCGCGGGCACAGATCGTCCGTACGCGTTCGCCCGGGAGGCCGAGCAGGGCCGCCGTCTGTTCCTCGGCGACGCCCTCGTACAACCGCAGGACCAGGATCAGCCGCTCCTGGGGCGTGAGCCGGGCCAGTACGCCGCCGGGGTCGGGGCGGCTCCGGCCGAGGCCGCCGTACTGATGCCAGGCCGTGCGCGCGAAGCGGACCGCCAGCTCCTGGCGGGCCCGGTCGTAGGGGTCCTCGCCGCGCAGCCGGTCCCAGGAGGCGTACGTGTGGGCGAGGGACAGCGTCAGCAGGCGCCGCGCGCGTGGGTTGACGTCCCGGGTTTCCGCCGTGAGCAGCGTGGCGGCATGCAGCAGCCGCCCTGCCGCGCCCGCGACGAACGTCTCGAACTCCCGGGCCCGGCGGGCACTTCGGAGTGCACGCCGTTCTCGCACCACGCCTCCGCCTGAGGACGACCCTGCGGGTCCTGTGAGACCTGAGGAACCCGTGGGACCTGTGGGACCTGTGGAAAACGCGGAACCCCGGCCGCGTACGACAGGTCAGACCGCGTACGACAAGGGCCCGATCTCATATGAGGCCAGGGCCGGCCTTCCGGTCAAGAGTCCGGCGCACATGCACGCGCGCGTGAGGCGCGCCCGGCGGGTCAGGACTCCGGGTCAGGACTCCGGCTGCGGCTCCGCCACCGGGAGCCCCTGCGCGGCCTGGCGGGCCGAGAGCGCGCCGTTGAAGCGCGTGAGGAGCGTGCAGAACGCCTCGCGCTCCTCGGGGGCCCAGTCGTGGGTCAGCTCGGCCATCAACTGACGCCTCGACGAACGGACTTCCTCCAGTCGCGACAGCCCGCGCGGGGAGAGCTGGAGCACCACGGCACGCCCGTCCTCCGGGTGGGAGGTGCGCTTGACGAGGCCGGTGTCCACGAGCGGTGCCACCTGCCGGGTGACCGTCGAGGAGTCGATCCCCATGCTCGCCGCCAGCGCCTTGACGCCCATCGGGCCTTCCTTGTCGAGGCGGTTGAGCAGCAGGTACGCGGCACGGTCCATGGAGTTGCGCACCTGCCCCACCCCACCGAGCCGGGTCTGTTCGGCACGGCGGGCGAACACCGCCACTTCGTGCTGCAGCGTGTCGAGGAGACCGGTGTCACCGAGGGTCGTCATGTCCATCGACATTTCAGGTGTTGTGGGCATGGCCGGAGGCTCAATTCATGCGGAGGGTGCTGGGTTGGGGGACAGGGTACGCGGCCGGGGCGTAGGTCGTACCGCTGCTGTGCAAACCAGTCTCGCCCCGTGGTCACACCAGGAGTGGCGCGCTGTGAACTGCGAGACTGGTGGTCATGAGCCACAGCACCGCTGACTCCTTGCCGACGGTCACCCTGGACGACGTACGGGGTGCCCAGAAGATGCTCTCGGGCGTGGCGCGGGTGACCGCCATGGAGGGCAGCAGGCATCTGTCCCAGCTGGTCGGCGCGCCGGTGCACCTCAAGTGCGAGAACCTCCAGCGGACGGGCTCCTTCAAGCTGCGCGGCGCGTACGTGCGGATCGCGGGACTGCTTCCCGAGGAGCGCGCCGCGGGTGTCGTCGCCGCGAGCGCGGGCAATCACGCGCAGGGCGTCGCCCTGGCCTCCTCGCTGCTCGGCGTCCGCTCCACGGTGTTCATGCCCACCGGCGCACCGCTGCCGAAGGTCGCGGCGACCCGTGACTACGGCGCCGAGGTGCGGCTGCACGGCCAGGTCGTCGACGAGACGCTGGCCGCCGCCCAGGAGTACGCGGCCGAGACGGGCGCGGTGTTCATCCACCCGTTCGACCACCCGGACATCATCGCCGGTCAGGGCACGGTCGGCCTGGAGATCCTGGAGCAGTGCCCCGAGGTGCGCACGATCGTCGTCGGGATCGGCGGGGGCGGCCTGGTGGCGGGCGTCGCCACGGCCGTGAAGGCGCTGCGCCCGGATGTACGGATCGTCGGCGTGCAGGCGGCGGGTGCGGCGGCGTACCCGCCCTCGCTCGCGGCCGGGCGCCCGCTGGCGGTTGAGAAGCCGGCGACGATGGCCGACGGCATCAAGGTCGGGCGGCCCGGGGACGTCCCCTTCCGGATCATCCAGAACCTGGTGGACGACGTCGTCACGGTCGAGGAGAACCATCTCTCCAGCGCGCTCCTGCTCTGCCTGGAGCGGGCCAAGCTCGTCGTCGAGCCGGCCGGCGCGAGTCCCGTCGCGGCCCTGCTGAGCGAGCCGGGTGCCTTCGAGGGGCCGGTCGTGGCGGTGCTGTCCGGCGGCAATGTGGACCCCCTGCTGATGCAGCGCATCCTGCGCCACGGCATGGCGGCGGCGGGCCGCTATCTGGCGGTCACCCTGCGGCTGACCGACCGGCCGGGCGCTCTGGCGACGCTTCTGGGGGTGTTGTCAGTGGCCGACGCTAACGTCCTCGATGTGAGCCACGTGCGGACCGATCCGCGGCTGGGGCTCACAGAGGTGGAGGTCGAGCTGCATCTGGAGATGAAGGGGCCCGAGCACTGCGCCGAGGTCAACCGGGCGCTGCGCCAGGCGGGCTACACCGTCATCGACTGAGGCCGAAGGCCCGGTCGTCGGCAGTGAGAAAAATCCATTGAGAGACGCGATACATCGCGTTACAGTGTGTTTCTCGCTCCTCACCGCGCGGTGCGAACCGCACAAATTCCAGGCTTTTCAAGAATCCTCAACGACGTGGAGACTCATATGCCAGGCGCCATCTATGCCGAAGGCCTGGTGAAGACCTTCGGTGACGTAAGGGCTCTGGACGGCGTCGACCTCGATGTCCCGGAAGGCACCGTGCTGGGCCTCCTCGGGCCGAACGGCGCGGGTAAGACCACCGCAGTCCGCTGTCTGACGACCTTGCTGCGGCCCGACAGCGGCAAGGCGGTCGTCGCGGGCATCGACGTACTGAAGCACCCCGACGCGGTCCGGCGCTCCGTCGGCCTGTCCGGCCAGTTCGCGGCGGTCGACGAGCTGCTGACGGGCCGGGAGAACCTCCAGATGGTCGGCCAGCTCTACCAGATGCGGGCGAAGGCCGCGAAGGTACGGGCGGGCGAGCTCCTGGAGCAGTTCCACCTCGCGGACGCCGCCGACCGCCCCGCGAAGACGTACTCCGGCGGTATGCGCCGCCGGCTCGACCTGGCGGCCGCGCTCGTCGTGTCCCCGCCGGTGATGTTCATGGACGAGCCGACGACCGGCCTCGACCCGCGCAACCGGCAGCAGTTGTGGGGGGTCATCAAGGAGCTGGTCTCCGGCGGTACGACGCTGCTGCTGACCACCCAGTATCTGGAGGAGGCCGACCACCTCGCGCACGACATCTGCGTCGTGGACCACGGCCGCGTCATCGCCCGCGGCACCTCCGACCAGCTCAAGGCCCGCACCGGCGGCGAGCGCGTCGAGGTCGTCGTGCACGAGCGCGAACACATCGTGACGGCCTCGGAGGTGCTGGCCGGCTTCGGCAAGGGCGAGACCACGGTCGAGGAGCACACCCGCAAGCTCACCGTCCCGGTGACCGGCGGCGCCAAGCTCCTCGCGGAGGTCATCCGAGAGCTGGACACCCGTGGCATCGAGATCGACGACATCGGCCTGCGCCGGCCCACCCTCGACGACGTCTTCCTCTCGCTGACGGGACACGTCGCCGAGGTGAAGGACGAGGACAACGGCACGGCGGACGCCAAGAGCAGCCGGACGAAGAAGGAGACCGCGAAGTGAGTGCCGTGACAGACGCCGCCCCGGTGGCGGTTCCCAAGGGCGTCCTCGGGCAGTCCGTGCGCGACTCCCTGGTCATCGCCAAGCGCAACCTGATCCGCATGACCCGGATTCCCGAGATGATTCTGTTCGGGCTCATCCAGCCCATCATGTTCGTGGTGCTGTTCACCTACGTGTTCGGCGGTTCCATGCAGATCGGCAAGAGCACCGATCTGGACGTCTACAAGAACTTCCTGATGGCCGGCATCTTCGCGCAGACCGTCACGTTCGCCACCGCCAGTTCCGGCGCCGGCATCGCCGACGACATGCACAAGGGGCTCATCGACCGCTTCCGCTCGCTGCCCATGGCGCGTGGCGCCGTCCTCACCGGGCGTACCGTCGCGGATCTCGTGCAGACGGGCTTGACGCTGCTTGTCCTCGCGATCGTCGCGCTGATCGTGGGCTGGCGCCCCGGCTCGGTGGACCCGACCAACCTCGGGAAGATCCTGGGCGGGTTCGGGCTGCTGCTTCTTCTGGGATACGCGTTCACGTGGATCGGCGCGCTGATCGGTCTGTCCGTGCGCACGCCTGAGGCGGCCACCTCCGGCGGACTGATCTGGCTCTTCCCGGTGACGTTCATCTCGAACGCCTTCGTGGACTCCAGCAAGATGACGCCCTGGTTGCGCCACATCGCCGAGTGGAACCCGTTCAGCGCGACGGTGCAGGCGTGCCGCAAGCTCTTCGGCGACCCCGGGCTGTCCTCGTCCGACGCCTGGCCCATGCAGCACCCGGTGTGGGCCTCGCTGATCTACTCGGTGGTGATCGTGCTGATCTTCCGCACCCTGGCGGTCCGCAAGTACCGCTCCGCCACGGCCTGACCCGCCCGGCCTGCTGACCTCCCCGACCTGCGGACCTCCCCGACCTGCTGACCTGCTGACCTGCCCGACCCGTCAGTCCGGATTCCGCGGTGATGACCCGCGCATCGTCCCGTCGTCCGGACATGACGAAGCCCCCGGCGCCACGCGCCGGGGGCTCGCCAAAGACCGGCCGAGGCTCAGCCCTGGTAGGGCACGGCCTTGAGGATCTTCACCGAGGCGAGCTTGCCGTTCGGCAGCTCGTACTGGGCGTCCTCGGCGATCTTCTTGCCGTTCACGCCGGAGCCGAGCGGGGACTGCGGCGAGTACGTCTCGATGTCCGCGCTCGCGTACTCGCGGGAGGCGAGCAGGAAGGTCAGGGTGTCGTCCTCGTCGCCGTCGAAGGCGATGGTCACCACCATGCCGGGCGCGACCACGCCGTCCGCGGCCGGGGCCTCACCCACCTTGGCGTTCTCCAGGAGCTGGGTGAGCTGGCGCACGCGGAGTTCCTGCTTGCCCTGCTCCTCCTTGGCCGCGTGGTACCCGCCGTTCTCGCGCAGGTCCCCCTCCTCGCGCGCAGCCGCGATCTTGGCGGCGATTTCCGTGCGCGCAGGACCAGACAGGTGCTCCAGCTCGGCCTTCAGCTGGTTGTACGCCTCCTGGGTCAGCCAGGTGACGTTCTCGCTGGTCTGGGTCACAGGTGCTCCTCGTAGGTACTGGGAATACAAAGCATCGCCCTACCCAGAAGAATGTTCCTTCACGGGTGGGCGAAACCACGAGCCTAACAATTCCGCGGCTCAAGGGGGAGGACATAAGCCATCAGAATTACGTCAACGCAGGTCAGCGCGTAAGTGTAGAGAGTGAGGCCGGGCCGCGTCGCTTCTGGTGCGGTGCGGTCGCGCCCCAGGAGCCCCAGGAGCCACAGGGGCCCCAGAAGCCTTCGGGATCAGTCCGCGTGACAGCCGAGCAGCTCCGCCGTGGTGCCCCGGGCGGTCGTGCGCAGGGTGAGGACCTTGTCGATCCGGGAGGAGTGCTGGTCGAAGCGGAAGTCCGCGCGGCCGACCTCGCCGCCGTCGGCGCTCTGTGAGCGCAGGGTGCAGTAGCCGCTCGCGTCCCTGTCCTTGCGCACCTCGAGGTGCACCTTCACGGCGTTGTCCGAAGCGCTGAAGGTGATCACTTCCGCGCTGATCTTGTTCCCGCCGACGTAGTAGTACGCGAACCAGCCGACGAGCACGAGCAGGGCCACGCCCAGCACACCGCCGATGACCTTGAGCTTGCGGTCGGCGCGCTGGTCCGCGGAGGGGCCGTACCGGCCCTCGGGCAGCTGCGTGCTCGCCGTACTCATGATCGTCCTCTCGCAAGGGGCCGGAACGGAGGTCCCGGAAGGGGCTCCCAGGACCCGGCCCCGGAATTATTCGCCCCCCGATTCGGTCACTATAGAAGCCGCCGATCGCGCCGATTCACACCGGGCGCCGACTTACTGAGGATTGAGTCTTGACTGACCAGCTGCGACTGATGGCCGTGCACGCCCACCCCGACGACGAGTCGAGCAAGGGCGCGGCCACCATGGCGAAGTACGTGTCCGAGGGGGTGGACGTGCTGGTCGTGACCTGCACGGGCGGGGAGCGCGGCTCCATCCTCAACCCGAAGCTGCAGGGTGACAAGTACATCGAGGAGCACATCCACGAGGTGCGCAAGAAGGAGATGGACGAGGCCCGCGAGATCCTCGGCATCAAGCAGGAGTGGCTCGGTTTCGTGGACTCCGGACTTCCGGAGGGCGACCCGCTGCCGCCGCTTCCCGAGGGCTGCTTCGCCCTGGAGGACGTCGACAAGGCGGCCGGTGAGCTGGTGAAGCAGATCCGCTCGTTCCGTCCGCAGGTGATCACCACCTACGACGAGAACGGCGGTTATCCGCATCCCGACCACATCATGACCCACAAGATCTCGATGGTGGCGTTCGAGGGCGCGGCGGACACCGAGAAGTACCCGGAGTCGGAGTTCGGCCCCGCTTTCCGGCCGCAGAAGCTCTACTACAACCAGGGCTTCAACCGTCCGCGCACCGAGGCGCTGCACCACGCGCTGCTCGACCGGGGCCTGGAGTCGCCGTACGGGGACTGGCTGAAGCGCTGGTCCGAGTTCGAACGCACGGAGCGCACGCTGACCACGCACATTCCGTGCGCGGAGTTCTTTGAGATCCGTGACAAGGCGCTGATCGCGCACGCCACGCAGATCGACCCCGACGGCGGCTGGTTCAAGGTCCCCATGGACATCCAGAAGGCGGTCTGGCCCACCGAGGAGTACGAGCTCGCGCAGTCCCTCGTCGATACCTCCCTCCCCGAGGACGACCTCTTTGCGGGCATCCGCGACAATGCCTGACATGAGCGCAAGCGCAAGCCTGGCAATGACACACCTCGTCCCCCTCGCCAAGGAGGTCGACGAGAACAAGGTCACCCCCGGCGTCCTCGGTTTCATCGTCTTCGCGGTGATGGCTCTGGCGGTGTGGGGCCTGATGAAGTCGATGAACCGGCACATGCGGAAGGTCGACTTCGACGTGGATCCGGAGAACGGGGCCTCCGGCAAGGGGACCGCGGAGAACAGCTCCGGGGGCCCGAACACCACGCCCAAGCCTCAGCAGGGCTGAGTCCGGCTCCCTCGGCTGCGTCTGCCCCGCTTCGGCCGGGGCGGCCGCGGTCCGCTGCGGTGACCTCGCGCGGGGGCGGCTGGTCCAGCCCTTGCGGTGCGGAGGCTTTCGGCTTCGTCCACGGCGGCTGGTCCGCCGATGCCCGGACTGCGGCGTCGCGTCCGCTCGCCCTCGCGGTGCGGAGGCTTTCGGCTTCGCCGGGGTGCGGTGCGGTGGGCACCGCCGGACTGCGCCGTCTCGGCCGGTCGCCGTCGCGGCGGGAGGGACCCCCGCCGCCGTCGCGGCGGGACGGGACGGGACTCCGCCACCGTCACGACGGGAGTGGCCCGGCCGTCGCAGCCCCGGTGAGGGGCTGGGGGGTGCACGCCGTGGTGGGGGAGAGACCCGTCGCTGTCGCGACGGGAGTGGCCCGGTCGTCGCAGCCCCGGTGGGGCTGGGGGTGCACGCCGTCGTGGGGGAAGAGGCCCGTCGCCGTCGCGGCGGGAGGGACCCCCGCCGCCGTCGCGACGGGACGGGACTCCGTCGCCGTCGCAGCCCCGGTGAGGGGCTGGGCGCCGGTCGCCCCAGTTGCCGCTGCAGGGCTAGCGGTCGGTCGTGACCGGTACCCCCATGACTTCGCGGGCGTGGCGGTTGGGGACCATGCCGAGGCGCCAGGCCTGCCAGCCGGCGTCGAGGTTCGCGCCGCGTTCCAGCAGGAGCTGATAGGCCTCGACGTAGTCGTCCAGCTTGGCGTCCCGGGACGGGTGGCCCGAGCGGGCGAGCTGGGTCAGCTCCTCCTGGGCGACGGCGGAGCCCACCTCCGTGCCGCCGGGGGAGGCGTACGGCAGCAGCGTGCAGCGCAGGAAGCGCGCCCAGTCCTCCCCGCGGCGGTCGCCGTAGGACGTGAAGAGCCCCAGCGCTTCGTCGCACAGGGCCAGGGCCTGCTGCGTACGGGCATTGCCCGCGTCGACGACGGCCAGCTCCAGGCAGGTCCAGGCCTCGCCGTGAGCCACCCCGATGCGCTGGAAGTCGGCGCGGGCGTCCACGAGGAGCTGGCGGGCGAAGCCGGAGTTGCGCAGCGAGCCCGTCTGGGCCGCCCGCTGGTCGCGGGTCACCCGCGCCGAGTGGTGGCGGGCGCACGCCAGACCGTAGACGTCCCGTATCCGCGAGAACATCGTGCGGGAGCGCTCCAGCTCGCGCACCGCCTGGTCCAGACTGCCGGTCTCCTCCAGCGCCTGGCCCAGGTAGTACACCGTCCAGGCCTCGCCGCGCGCGTCCTCGTTGTCCCGGTGCCGGGAGGCCGCCTGGCGCAGTCCGTCGACGGCCGACGACGGATCGCCGTCCACCAGCCGGGCCCGGGCCAGCTGCGTCAGCGCCCAGGCCTCGCCGCGGGCGTCGCGCGTCCGGCCGTACAGATCGAGCGCGTCCCGCAACTCCCGCTCCGCGCGCGGGACGTCGCCCATGCGCAGCCCCAGCTGGCCGAGCTGGAAGTGCGCCCACGCCTCGCCGTGCACCGACTCGCCCTCGCGGTGCAGCACCAGCGCCTCGGTGAGCAGGTCCAGGGCCTGGGACAGCCGGGCGCGGTCCCGCTCCACGGCGGCCAGCGCGTGCATCGTCCAGGCGCGGTCCGCCGCCAGCCCGGGGGAGGCCTGAAGGTCCATCGCCTCCTGGAGCCGCGCCGCCGCCTCGGTCAGATTGCCCTGGTGGTGCAGGGTGATGCCGAGCGAGCAGAGCGCGCGGGCCGCTCCCGCGTCGTGGTGCGCCTCGAAGTAGAGGTCCACGACCGAGGTGAGGGTCGTGCGCGCCTTGTCCAGCTCGCCGAGCTGACGGGCCGCGATGCCCGTACGCCACTGCACCGAGCGGACCAGGAGCCCCTGGTCGACGGCCTGGGTCAGCTCGCTGATCTCGCCCAGGCGGTAGAGGTCGCCGCGCAGCAGGCAGTAGTCGCACAGGGCGCCCAGCAGATTCAGTACAGCCGCCTGGTTCACGCCCTCCGCGTGCCGCAGCGCCGCCGTGATGAAGCTCGACTCGTCGTCCAGCCAGCGCAGGGCCGAGTCGAGGGACGTGAAGCCGTGCGGGCCGACCGTGCTCGACTGGAACGCGGTGTCCGCGCGCGTCGACGTCTTGCCGTCGACCAGGCGGATCACCGAGTCGGCCAGCTCCGCGTAGTTGACGATCAGCCGCTCCTGCGCCGCCGTCCGCTCGGCCGGCTCCTCCTCGTCGAGGAGTCGCGCCTGCGCGAAGGTCCGTACGACGTCGTGCAGCCGGTAGCGGCTGCCGCGCACGTGGTCGATCAGGCCCGCTCGCGCCAGCGCGGTCAGCTGACGGGTCGCCTCCTGCTCGTCGGTCGCGAGGAGGGCCGCCGCCGCGGCCGCGCCCAGTGAGGCCCGGCCCGCCAGCGCCAGCCGTCGCAGCAGCCGCCGGGCCGCCTCCGACTGGTCCGCGTAGCGCAGCCACAGCACCCGCTCGACCGGCTCCACGGGCCCGTACGCCTCCAGGTCCGCGGCCAGCCGCAGGGGCGTACGGGCGCCGAGCGAGGAGCCCGCGACCCGCAGGGCCAGCGGCAGGCCGCCGCACAACTCCCGGATACGGTCCGAGGATTCGGCGTCGTAGGGGCCCGACGCGTCCTGCGCCGCCGCGTTCAGCAGCTCTTCGGCGCCCGCGGCGTCCAGCGCCTCCAGCGGGAGCTGGTGCACCCAGGCGGGCAGGTCGGCCGGCAGGTCGAGCGGCTTGCGCGCGGTGACAAGGACCAGGCTGTCCGAGCGCTCGGGGAGCAGTGTGCGCACCTGCTCGGCGTCGGACACGTCGTCGAGCACGATGGTGACCGGCAGGCCCGTCAGATGCTGGTGATAGAGCTCGCTCAGCCGTCTGACCTGCTGATCCTGCGAGGAACGTTCACGGAACAGGAGCTGCTCGCGGGGTGCGCCGAGCCGGTTGAGCAGATGGAGCAGCGCGTCCCGGGTGGACAGCGGCGGCTCCTCCGGGTTGTCCCCCCGCAGATCCACCACGCACGCGCCCCGGAACTGGTCCTTCAGGTCGTGCGCCGCCCGCACCGCGAGCGTGCTGCGGCCCGATCCCGGCGGGCCGTGCAGCACCACGACCGTCGGTCTGGTCTCCGTGCTGGCGCGGGCCGCGTGCACCCACTGCGCCACCCGCGCCAGCTCCTGCCGGCGCCCGGCGAACACCCCGTCCGGTTCGGGGAGTTGACCGAAGGACTGCTCCAGGACGGTACGCCTGCGTGCCGCCGCGCTCTTGTCCGTGCGGCGCAGCTGCGGCGCCCCCTGCTTCGCGCCCGTGGACGCGCTGAGCACCCGCTGCTGGTCGAAGAACGGGCGGATGCCACGTACCTCCAGCGCGGTCAGCCACTGCAGCCGCAGCTGCTCGGGGCCGCCCGGCTGGCTCCGGGCACCCGCGCTGCGGCTCGCGTCCGGCAGATGCGAGGCGGTCACCTTCGCCACGGTCGTGGCCGCGCCGGCCACGCCGACGAGGGCGCCGGTCCCCAGCGCCGTGCCCGCGCCCGTGCCGAGCGCCAGGTCCGCCACGCAGGCCGCGACCGCCGCAACGGCCGCCACCAGCAGGGGAGTTCCGGCACCTTCCCGGGCGTAGCGCTGCCCGAAGGTCAGCCGGCCCGTCTCCGCCTCGTCCAGCGCGCGGGTGTACGCCTCGTACTCCTCCGCGACCGTCCGCGCCATGGTGTCGAGTCCGCCGCGCGCCCGCGACAGCAGCACGGCTCCGTCGGTGCGCCCGCCCGAACGCCGCACCTCCTCCTCCACGGCCCGGGCCAACAGCCGCTCGGCCTCCGCCCGATGGCTGTCCCGCATGTCACGTCCCCCTCCGGCGGCAACTGCATTGGCTACGAGTGTCCTTGGTCCGGAGCGCGAGCGCGAGGGGGCCGACGATCAGCGGCGCGGCGTGATCCCGGGGGTACGCGTGGCCAGAGCCCGCGACGGGCAGGGAAGGCGCTGGGTACGGACGTACCGGCGCAGGCGCCTTTCGGGGGCGCGCCGGGTGATCGTGCGCTTCTCCGCCCCGCCGGACACCGTGGGAGAGTGGAACGGTGAACCGACTGGCCCATGAGACGTCTCCGTATCTGCTCCAGCACGCCGACAACCCCGTCGACTGGTGGCCCTGGTCGGCCGAGGCCTTCGACGAGGCCCGTAAACGCGGTGTCCCCGTCCTGCTGAGCGTCGGCTACAGCAGCTGCCACTGGTGCCATGTCATGGCTCGAGAGTCCTTCGAGGACGAGACGACCGCCGCCTATCTGAACGAGCACTTCGTGAGCGTCAAGGTCGACCGCGAGGAGCGCCCCGACGTCGACGCCGTCTATATGGAGGCCGTGCAGGCGGCGACCGGCCAGGGGGGCTGGCCCATGACGGTCTTCCTCACGCCGGATGCCGAGCCCTTCTACTTCGGCACCTATTTCCCGCCCGAGTCCCGGCAGGGAATGCCGTCCTTCGGGCAGGTCCTCGAAGGCGTGCACAGCGCCTGGACCGACCGCCGGGACGAGGTCGCCGAGGTCGCGGGGAAGATCGTGCGGGACCTCGCGGGACGCGAGCTGAGCTTCGGTGAGGGGCAGGCGCCGGGCGAGGAGGAGCTGGCGGGGGCACTGCTCGCGCTCACCCGTGAGTACGACGCACAGCGCGGCGGCTTCGGCGGCGCACCCAAGTTCCCGCCGTCCATGGCGATCGAGTTCCTGTTGCGCCACCACGCCCGCACCGGCTCCGAGGGTGCCCTTCAGATGGCGCGGGACACCTGCGAACGCATGGCGCGCGGCGGCATCTACGACCAGCTCGGCGGCGGTTTCGCCCGCTACTCCGTGGACCGCGACTGGGTGGTCCCGCACTTCGAGAAGATGCTGTACGACAACGCCCTGCTGTGCCGCGTGTACGCGCACCTCTGGCGTGCCACCGGGTCCGAGCTCGCCCGCCGGGTCGCCCTGGAGACCGCCGACTTCATGGTGCGTGAACTGCGCACCGCGGCGGGCGGGTTCGCCTCCGCGCTCGACGCCGACAGTGACGACGGCACGGGCCGGCATGTGGAGGGCGCGTACTACGTGTGGACGCCCCAGCAGCTGAGCGAGGTCCTCGGGGACGACGCCCGGTTCGCCGCCGAGCACTTCGGGGTGACCGAGGAGGGCACCTTCGAGGAGGGTGCCTCCGTGCTCCAACTCCCGCTGCGGGAGGGGGTGTCCGACGCGGAGCGGATCACCTCCGTCCGTGAGCGGCTGCTCGCCGCGCGCGGTGCGCGCCCCGCGCCCGGCCGTGACGACAAGGTGGTCGCCGCCTGGAACGGCCTGGCGATCGCCGCGCTCGCCGAGACCGGCGCGTTCTTCGAGCGGCCCGACCTCGTGGAGGCCGCGATCGGCGCCGCCGACCTCCTCGTACGCCTGCATCTGGACGACCGGGCGCGCCTCGCGCGTACCAGCAAGGGTGGTCAAGTGGGGGCCAACGCAGGGGTGCTGGAGGACTACGCGGATGTCGCGGAAGGCTTCCTCGCGCTCGCGTCCGTCACTGGTGAGGGGGTGTGGCTGGAGTTCGCCGGGTTCCTGCTCGATCACGTCCTCGTGCAGTTCACCGATGCCGGGTCGGGTGCCCTGTACGACACGGCGGCCGACGCCGAGCAGTTGATCCGGCGGCCCCAGGACCCCACGGACAACGCCACCCCGTCCGGGTGGAGCGCGGCCGCCGGTGCCCTGCTGTCGTACGCGGCTCAGACGGGTGCCGAGCCGCACCGGACCGCCGCGGAGCGGGCGTTGGGCGTGGTGAAGGCGCTCGGCCCGCGGGCCCCCCGCTTCATCGGCTGGGGGCTCGCGACGGCGGAGGCGCTCCTGGACGGGCCCCGCGAGGTCGCGATCGTGGGTGCGGCCGACGATCCGGGCACAAAGGCCCTGCACCGTACGGCACTTCTGGGTACGGCCCCGGGAGCGGTCGTCGCCGTGGGGGCTCCGGGCAGTGATGAACTCCCGCTCCTCGCCGACCGTCCGCTGCTCGGCGGTGAACCCACGGCGTATGTGTGCCGTCATTTCACCTGTGACGCCCCGACATCGGATGTCCAGCGGCTTCGTGAGGTGCTGGGCAGCGTTGTCAGTGTCTGAAACAGTCACCCCTGGACGGGAAACCTCCGACGTAGTCGGATACATCCCCTTCTCCGACTGAGCATTCCGAAACACTCTATTTATCTGAAGAGCCTACGGACTTCACAGTTCCCTCCTAGTGTCTCCACGGGACGCGACGGGGTGTGACGCCGTCGCGACAGGGGGTTTTTGGATCTGGGGGGATCTGTTGCTCACGTCTGTCTTCATCGCTGCCGTTTCGCTTGCCCTTTTCTGGATGGCGGCCTTCACTCTGTGGTGGCAGATGCACGCGTGGCGTACGCCCGAGGTGCTCGCTTCCACTCGCTTCAGCAGACCGGACGGCGGCGAAGGCCTGTCCTTCTCGCTGCTGCTGCCCGCGCGGCACGAGCAGGCCGTGCTGGATCACACGATCCAGCGGCTGCTCGAGTCCAGCCACGCCGACTTCGAGATCATCGTCATCGTGGGACACGACGACCCGGAGACCGCGGAGGTCGCCCGGCGGGCCGAGGCCCGCGACCCGCGCGTGCGGGTCGTCGTCGACACCCATGAGAAGAAGAACAAGCCGAAGGCCATGAACACGGCGCTGCCGCACTGCCGCGGCGATGTCGTCGGGGTCTTCGACGCCGAGGACCAGGTCCACCCGGAGCTGCTCGCCCACGTGGACCACGCGTTCCGCACGACGGGTGCGGACGTCGTCCAGGGCGGCGTCCAGCTCATCAACTTCAACTCCAGCTGGTACAGCCTGCGCAACTGCCTGGAGTACTTCTTCTGGTTCCGCTCGCGGCTGCATCTGCACGCGCTGAAGGGGTTCATTCCGCTCGGCGGCAACACCGTTTTCGTACGCACCGAGGTGCTGCGCGCGGCGGACGGCTGGGACCCGGAGTGCCTCGCCGAGGACTGCGACCTGGGGGTGCGGCTGTCCAGCGCCGGCAAGAAGGTCGTCGTCGCGTACGACTCCGACATGGTGACGCGGGAGGAGACCCCGGGCAGCCTGGTGTCACTGCTGAAGCAGCGCACCCGGTGGAACCAGGGCTTCCTCCAGGTCTACCGGAAGCGGGACTGGAAACAGCTGCCGGGCTTCGGCCAGCGGCTGCTGGCCCGCTACACGTTGATGACGCCGTATCTGCAGGCCGTCTCGGGTGTGATCATCCCGCTCAACGTGGCGATCGCGCTCTTCCTCGACGTGCCGGTCGGCATCGCGTTCATCACCTTCCTGCCGGCCGTCACCGCCTTCGTGACGTTCGTCTTCGAGGTCGTCGGACTGCACGACTTCGGCAAGCAGTACGGGCTCCGGGTCCGCTTCGGGCACTACCTCAAGCTCGTCGTCGGCGGCCCGTTCTACCAGGTGCTGCTGGCCGGCGCGGCCGTCCGCGCGGTGTGGCGCGAGCAACGAGGCCGCAACGACTGGGAGTTGACCAGTCACGTCGGCGCGCATCTCACCGAAACGATCCGAGAGGACGTTCCTGCGTGACCTCCACTCTTCCCGCGGCGACCAGTACCACGGTCCCCGCGCAGCGGCCCCGTGCGCCCAAAATCGTCCCCGTCATCCGTCCGCCCCTGCGCTTTCGCAGCTCGCGCGCCGATCTGGTGCTGTGCGGGGTGCTCCTCGCGGCGATCCTCGTGGTGCAGGGCTGGAACATCGCCGACTACCCGACGCTCAGCGACGACGAGGGCACCTACCTCGCCCAGGCCTGGGCCGTGCAGCAGGGCAGCGGACTGGCCCACTACACGTACTGGTACGACCACCCGCCCCTCGGCTGGATCCAGATCGCCGCGCTGACCTGGCTCCCCGCCCGGATCGATCCGTCGCTGATGACCGTCGGGTCGATGCGCGTCGCGATGCTGCTCGTCAGCGCGGCGAGCGCGGTCCTCCTGTACGTGCTGGCGCGCCGGCTGTCGCTGCCGCGTTGGGCGGCCGGTCTCGCGATGGCCATTTTCGGGCTGTCGCCGCTGTCGGTCGTGCTCCAGCGCGAGATCTTCCTGGACAACATCGCGGTGATGTGGACGCTGCTCGCGTTCTGTCTGGCCGCCTCCCCGAGCCGCCATCTCTGGCACCACTTCGGGGCGGGGCTCGCGGCGGCGGCGGGTGTGCTCACCAAGGAGACGATGCTCGTCATCCTGCCCGCGCTCGTGGTCACCATGTGGCGCCACGGCCACCGCGACACCCGCAAGTTCGCGCTCACCGGTGCCGTCACGGCGTGTGTCCTGATCGGGCTGGCGTACCCGCTCTTCGCCCTCCTCAAGGGCGAGTTGTTCCCGGGCGCCGGCCATGTGTCGCTGTGGGACGGCATCACGTACCAGATGAGCCGGCCCGGCTCCGGCTTCATCCTCGACGCCGGGTCCGGCTCGTACGGCGTCCTGCAGTCCTGGCTCTACTACGACCGCGTGCTGCTCCTGGGCGGTCTCGCGGGCGCCGTCCTGCTCCTGCTCACCTGGCGCTGGTCGGTGACCGCGCGCGCCCTGGCCGGTCCCGCGCTCACCGTGGGCATCCTCGCCCTGGTGGCGCTGCGCCCGAGCGGCTATCTGCCCGCGATGTACGTCATCCAGGCCCTCCCGTTCCTGGCGCTGGTCCTCGCCGGGGGCACCGCGAGCGTCGCCCACGCGGTGCTGCGCCGGTGGCGCGGAGCGGAGGAGAGGCCGTACGTCACCTGGGGGCGCCGGGCGACGGCGGCCCTGCTGGTGGCGGCCGCCGCGGCCTATGTCGTACCGCGCTGGTACGACGGTGACCGCACGGCGGTGACCGCCGACGCCAACGCCCCCTACCGGGCCGCGTCCCACTGGCTCGGCACCCAGGTGGCGAACCCGCAGGACACCCGGGTCCTGGTCGACGACGCGCTCTGGCTCGACCTCGTGCACCAGGGCTACCGGCCCGGCCTCGGCGTCATCTGGTTCTACAAGGCGGACCTCGACCCGGCGGTGACCAAGACGATTCCGGGCGGCTGGCGCGACCTCGACTTCGTGGTCGCCTCCCCGACGGTCCGGCGGGACGCCGTCGACCTGCCCAACGTCAAGGCGGCGATGGAGCATTCGACGCCGGTCGCCACCTTCGGCAAGGGCCCGGACCGGATCGAGATCCGGCAGGTCACGGGCAGTACGGCAACCACTGCAGGCACCGGAACCGGCGGCAGCGCGGGAGGCAGTCGATGAGCAGTTTCGAGAGCACCGTCCCCGAGGAACTCGGCGAACCGTCCGTACGCGCGATCGAGGTACCGGAGCCCGGCGCCGTCACCATCGTCGTGCCGACCTTCAACGAGTCCGCGAACATCCGTGAACTGCTGCACCGGATCACCGAGTCGGTGCCGGCGCGGCTGCCCTGCGAGGTGCTGTTCGTGGACGACTCCACGGACGACACCCCCGAGGTGATCTCCGAGGCCGCGCGGGACTGCCCCTTCCCGGTCACCCTGCTGCACCGCGACGAACCGACGGGCGGTCTCGGCGGTGCCGTGGTCGAGGGACTGAAGGCCGCGACCTCCGACTGGATCGTCGTCATGGACGGCGACCTGCAGCATCCGCCGTCGTTGGTACCGGAGTTGGTGGGCACGGGCGAGCGGTCCTCCGCCGGGCTCGTGGTCGCCAGCCGGTACATCAAGGGCGGCAGCCGGGAGGGGCTCGCGGGCGGTTACCGCATCGCCGTCTCGCGCGGCGCGACCTGGCTGACCAAGACCCTGTTCCCGCGCAAGCTGCGCGGCATCAGCGACCCGATGAGCGGCTTCTTCGCCATCCGGCGCAGCGCGGTCACCGCCGACATCCTCCAGCCGCTCGGCTACAAGATCCTCCTCGAACTCGCCGTACGCAGCCGCCCTCGCCAGGTCACCGAGGTGCCCTTCGTCTTCCAGGACCGGTACGCGGGCGAGTCCAAGTCGACGGCGCAGGAGGGCCTCCGCTTCCTGCGCCATCTGGTCGGCCTGCGGACCGCCTCGCCGGTGGCGCGCCTGGTGGTCTTCGGGCTGATCGGCGCCACCGGCTTCGTGCCGAACCTGCTCGGTCTGTACGCGCTGACGGCCGTGGGAATGCACTACGTGCCCGCCGAGATCCTCGCCAACCAGCTCGGCGTCGCCTGGAACTTCCTGCTCATCGAGCATCTCCTCTTCCGTGAGCGCCGCCGGCACCGCAGCTGGTGGGACCGGGTGGGCCGGTTCGCGCTGATCGCGAACGCCGATCTGGTGCTGCGCATCCCGCTGATCGCGCTGCTGGTCGGCGAGTTCGGAATGGGTGCGCTCAGCGCCACGGCGGTGGCGCTGGTGACGACGTTCGTTCTGCGCTTCGCGGGGACCGAAGCGCTGGTCTATCTGCCGCGCCGGACGGACAGGTCCGCGCGCGCGAGCCGCAGCCGTGCAGCAAGGAGAGCCACGTGACCTTCCGACTCAGACCACGACGGAGAACCTCCCTTCTGGCCGTGGCGGGTCTCGCCGCCGGTCTGCTGCTCGTCTCGCCGCAGCCCGCGTCCGCCGCCAACCTGGTCAAGAACCCGGGCTTCGAGACGGCCGGTACGGACGGGATGCCGTACTGCTGGGAGAAGTCCGGCTGGGGCGACAACGACTTCAGCTTCGCGACCGTCGCCGACGCGCATTCCGGTACCAAGGCCATGAAGGTCACGCTGACCCGCCGCGTCGACGGTGACCGCAAGGCGCTGATCACCGAAAGCACGGCCTGCGCGCCGGTGGTCACAGCGGGCAAGCAGTACGACCTCGGGCTCTGGTACAAGACGACGACCCCGGACGCGTCCCTCACCCTCTTCCGGCACGACGCGACGGCCGGCTGGCAGTACTGGACCGACCTCAAGACGCTGGAGACGGCGGCCGGCTGGACCCGGGCGACGGTGCGCACGCCCGCGGTGCCGGCCGGCACCGACCGCATCACCTGGGGCGTCTCCGTCTACGGCACCGGCTCCGCGACCACCGACGACTACACGATGGAACAGGTCGCCGACCCGCTGCCGCCGGCCCAGTGCACCGGCACGGCCGACGAGTGCGCCAACGGCAAGTGGTCCGTGCTGCCCACGCAGAACCCGGTCCGCTCGATGCACTCCGTCGTGCTGAACAACGGCAAGGTGCTGCTGATCGCGGGCTCGGGCAACAGCGAGGAGATGTTCAACGCGGGCACGTTCACCTCGGCGGTCTACGACCCGGTGCAGGGGATGTACAAGCAGGTCCCCACGCCCAAGGACATGTTCTGCGCCGGGCACGTGCAGCTGGCCGACGGGCGGGTGCTCGTGATGAGCGGCAACAAGGCGTTCCCGGTGGCGGGCGGGCACGGGTACGAGGGGTACAAGGACTCGTACATCTTCGACCCGGTCACCGAGTCGTACAGCAAGACCAACGACCTGAACGACGGGCACTGGTATCCGTCGGCGACCGTCATGGGCAACGGTGACGTGATCTCCTTCGGCGGGCTGCGCGAGGACTCGACCGGCTCGGTGACCGCCGAGCGCTGGTCGAACGCCGAGCAGCAGTGGCTGCCGCTGTGGAAGGTCAACCAGACCTGGTCGTACTGGGGTCTGTACCCGTCGATGATCCTGATGCAGGACGGCCGGCTGTTCTACTCGGGCAGTCATGTCTTCGGCAACGGCACCCCGGGCACCGGTTCGGCGGTCTACGACTACGACGCGAACACGACGACCGCGATCCCCGGTCTGCAGAACAAGGACCAACGCGACCAGTCCGCGAGCGTGCTGCTGCCGCCGGCCCAGGACCAGAAGGTGCTCACCCTCGGCGGCGGCAACATCGACTCGAACCCGGAGGCGAACCGGCTGACGGACATCATCGACCTCAAGGCCGCCAACCCGTCGTACGTCTCCGGGCCGCAGATCCCGCAGGGCAAGGTCGACCTCGGGGGCGGCAAGGTGGCCGAGACCGGCAACCAGGGCAAGATGTACGTCTCCGCCGTACTGCTGCCCGACGGCAAGGTCCTGGAGACGGGCGGCGGTCTGCACAACCGGGCCAACCCGGTCTACGAGTCGTCGGTCTTCGATCCGGCGACCTCCACGTTCGACCCGGTGACGCCGGATCCCGAGGAGCGCGGCTACCACTCGTCCGCGTTCCTGCTGCCCGACGGCCGGGTGATGACGACGGGGGACAACCCGGGCAACGGCACGTGGAACCACGACGTGTCCGTCTACACCCCGCCCTACCTCCTCAAGGGCCCCCGCCCGGCGATCACTTCCTTGATCGACAACGAGTGGGTGTACGGCGACACGCAGCGCATCACCGTCGACCGGCCCATCGCCAAGGCGGAGTTGATCCGTCCGGCGGCGGTGACGCACTCGTCGGACCCGAACCAGCGGTTCGTGGACCTGCCGCTGAGCGTGGACGGCAACAACGTCGACCTGAACGTGACGAGCAACCCCAACCTGGCGCCGCCCGGCTGGTACATGCTCTTCGCGGTCGACGCGAACGGCGTCCCGTCGGTCGCCAAGTGGGTCCACCTCCAGGGCCCCTCCGCCCTGGCCGAGGACACCCCCTCGGCGCACGTCCACTCGTTCGCCGACTCCCTGGAGGGCGCGGTCGAGGAGCCCGGCACGAAGCGGACCTCGCAGAAGGTCCCCGCCACGATCTCCGGCTGCGACCGCCACTACGGCTCGATCAACGTCTGCGTCCCGACGGTCTTCCCGGCCGAGGTGAAGAAGACGACGGCCGCCCGCTGTGCCTGGCTCAAGGCGAACGACTACGGCCGCCTGAAGATCAACGGCAAGGACGACCCGCTGGGCCTCGACCGCAACGGGGACGGGCTGGCGTGCGGGAAGGGGGACGTCACGCGCCGCTGAGGATCAGGGCGCCCAGCGTCAACTGGGCGCTCCACTGCAGGAATACGGCCCAGGACCTGGCCCAGGTCGGCCGGGTCCGGGGCAACGCGAGTGCCAGCACGCCGAGCGCGAGGGCGCCCCAGAAGAGGCCGTACAGAAGTGAGCCCGGGACCGGGGAGCACTGCTCGCCGTTCATGAGGCAGTTGCTGCCGCGCTCCCCGGACAGTACGGCGATCCAGGCGAGGACGACGGTCGGGACGAGCAGGCCCAGTCCCCAGCCGGCCCACAGGCTCAGAGCCCGGTGGGCCGGCTGGGGGTTCGCGGTGGACGGGGTCACTGGCTGCTGCGCTGTGGTCATGGCCCAAGCCAACCGCGGGCACCGGCCCCCGGTGATCGGCTGCGGTACTCAATTCTCCTGGGTACGCATGCTCAACGCCCGTTCCACGATCGCCTCCAGCTGTTCGTGGTGGGCGCCTCGCCAGTAGACGCGTCCGCAGTCGCGGCACTGGGCGAAGACGTCGTAGGAGCGCTGGGTGCCGTCGTGGAGACGGTCGGCGAGGTCTTCCTTGGTGGCCTCGGCGAGCGGGCCGTTGCAGGCGGTGCAGCGGGTCCAGGGTTTCAGGTCGGGGGCGAACCGGCCCAGGATGTCGTGCAGTTGGTCGTCCGGGCGGGTGCTGTAGACGAAGGCGCCGGCCCACAGTTCGCGGCGGCGCAGCAGGCCGCGGTCGCGGCTGAGCATGACGCGGCGCTCGGTCGCGGACCGGGTGGCGAGGGCCGGGTCGCCGATGTCGGTGGACTCGTAGGCCGCGTCGACGCCCAGCAGGCGCAGCCGGCGCGCGAGTGTGCCGAGGTGGACGTCGAGGAGGAAGCGGAGCGGGGCTCCCGGCACGGACTGGGGGCGCCGGACGGCACGGACCTCGACGGACTCGCCGGCCCGCGGGATGTGCGACACCGGCACCTCGCGGCCGTCCACGAGCAGGGTGCCGACCTCCGTCAGCGGCACGCCGAGCGACTCGACGACGTGGCCGAGTGTGGAGGCTCCGTCGGTGACCGCCCTGGTGGCGCCCGAGCGGCGTGCGTGCGGCACGAACAGGCCGAGCTCGGGGGCGAATTCGACGTGGATCTCCGGTCCGTTCACCGGGTCAGGATGTCATGCGCGGGGCGCCTGTGGCCTCCGGGTTTTTGGCGGTCAGCCCGTGTTCGAGGACGTCCACCGCGCGGTCGACGACCTCCGCGAGATCCTCCCGGTGGCCGCCCTCGGCCCAGTACAGCGAGGTCTCCAGCAGGCCGCCGATCAGCGACATCGCGAAGACGCGCACCTCAAGGCTGTCCGGGTCCCGGCCGAGGCGCTCCCCGATGGCCCGGCACAGCAGACGGCCGGTGACGGACATGTTCTCCATCATCCGGGAGCGCACCGCGGGGACGTCGACCATCAGCCGGGTGCGCAGCCGGGTCACCTCGGGCTCCTCGGTGTTCCCGAGGCCGATGGCCTTCCGCAGCACATGGCGCAGGGAGTCGGACCACGGCTCGTCCGCGGGGCGCGCCCGCAGCTCTTCCTCGAGGACCGGGTCGTACTCGTCGGTGAGGACGATGTCCTCCTTGCTCGGGAAGTAGCGGAAGACCGTGGACGGGGAGACCTCGGCCGCCTCCGCTATCTGCTCGACGGTCGTCGCGTCGTATCCCTGCTCCTGGATCAGCCGGTACGTCGCCTCGCGGATCGTGGCCCGGGTCTTCATCTTCTTCCGCTCGCGGAGCCCCGGCCGGGGTCCCGCGGCGGGAGGGGAGCTGTGTGCGGTGGCGGCCATGGTGCTCATTGTCGGGCAACGGCGCGGGCGGGGGCCATGGCGGCGGCAGCGGTCGCCGGCCACGGGAGGGCCCGCCGACGTCCGGACGGGGGCGTCCCGGGTGGCTGGTGTCCGGACGTGCGAAAGGGCCGCGGCTCGGAAGCCGCGGTCCCTGGACGGATGCTGGTGGGGGCAGGTCACCCGTGCTGGTAGGCCACCAGCGAGATCCCGACGTAGTGCGCGGCGAAGGCGGCGAGCGTGAGGGAGTGGAAGACCTCGTGGAAGCCGAACCACTGGGGTGAGGGGTTGGGGCGCTTGAGGCCGTAGATCACGCCCCCCGCGCTGTAGAGCAGACCGCCGATGACCACCAGGACGAGCACGGCGATCCCGCCTGTGCGCATGAAGTCCGGCAGGAAGAAGACGGCCGCCCAGCCCATCGCGATGTAGCAGGGGGTGTAGAGCCAGCGGGGTGCGCCGACCCAGAAGACGCGGAAGGCGATGCCGGCCGCGGCGGCGCCCCAGATGCTCCACAGGAGCCACTGCCCCGTGGAACGCGGCAGCAGGAGCATCGTCAGCGGGGTGTAGGTGCCCGCGATGATCAGGAAGATGTTCGCGTGGTCGAGTCTGCGCAGGACGCCGTCCATGCGCGGGCTCCAGCTGCCGCGGTGGTAGAGCGCGCTCACTCCGAACAGGAGGCAGGCCGTCAGGGCGAAGATGCCGCAGGCGAGCCGGCCGCGGCTGGAGTCCGCGAGGGCGGTGAGGATCAGGCCGGCGACGAGCACGGCCGGGAACATCCCGAGGTGGAGCCAGCCGCGGAGCCGTGGCTTGACCGGGTGCGGCAGGGAGAGCTCCACGGGGCCACGGCCGGCGGCCGGCGTGTCCGTGGGCGCGTCGGGGACGGGCGCAGTCATGGACCGAATCCTACCTACGGAACCGTAAGTTACGTGTCAGTACGGCGTGCTGAACGGTCGGGAGTGGCCATGTTCTCACGGGAAGTTGAGGTTTTCCGAGGGGGTGGCCGAGGTGAACCCGCGCTGCCCGGGAGGAAACCTGCCGACGAGTGGCGATCCTCACGCCGCTCAGGTGTGAGGCCCTCTGGACATATGGGCGGTTACGTCGGATGATCAAATGAGTGCGGTCGGCACCGGATGAGCGGGCTACGAAGGCATCCGGGTCGCAGCCCCCACGGGGCATTCAACAACAAAACCCCTCATTTAGGAGCAATCGTGGCGCGCGACATCGCGGCTCCCACCGTCGTACCCACCCACCACAAAGACCTGATCTCGTGGGTGAACGAGATCGCCGAACTGACGCAGCCGGACAGTGTGGTCTGGTGTGACGGATCCGAAGCCGAGTACGAGCGCCTGTGCGAGGAGCTCGTCGCCAAGGGCACCTTCAAGAAGCTCGACCCGGTCAAGCGCCCCAACTCGTACTACGCCGCCTCCGACCCGACCGATGTCGCGCGGGTCGAGGACCGGACGTTCATCTGCTCCGAGAAGGAAGCGGACGCGGGCCCGACCAACCACTGGAAGGCCCCTGCCGAGATGCGGGAGATCTTCCAGGGGGCAGGCGGCAAGGGCGGTGTCTTCCGCGGCTCGATGCGCGGCCGGACGATGTACGTCGTCCCGTTCTGCATGGGCCCCCTCGGCTCGGACCTCTCCGCGATCGGCGTCGAGATCACCGACTCCGCGTACGTCGCCGTGTCCATGCGCACCATGACCCGCATGGGTCAGCCGGTCCTGGACGAGCTCGGCACCGACGGCTTCTTCGTGCGTGCTGTGCACACGCTCGGAGCGCCGCTGGCCGAGGGCGAGGCGGACGTGCCGTGGCCGTGCAACTCCACGAAGTACATCTCCCACTTCCCCGAGTCCCGCGAGATCTGGTCGTACGGCTCGGGCTACGGCGGCAACGCGCTGCTCGGCAAGAAGTGCTACGCGCTGCGCATCGCGTCCGTCATGGCGCGGGACGAGGGCTGGCTCGCCGAGCACATGCTGATCCTCAAGCTGACGCCGCCGCAGGGCGAGTCGAAGTACGTCGCCGCAGCCTTCCCGAGCGCCTGCGGCAAGACGAACCTCGCCATGCTGGAGCCGACCGTCTCCGGCTGGACGGTCGAGACGATCGGTGACGACATCGCCTGGATGCGGTTCGGCGAGGACGGCCGGCTCTACGCGATCAACCCCGAGGCCGGCTTCTTCGGCGTCGCGCCCGGCACCGGTGAACACACCAACGCCAACGCGATGAAGACGCTGTGGGGCAACTCCGTCTTCACGAACGTCGCGCTGACGGACGACAACGACATCTGGTGGGAGGGCATGACGGAGGAGACTCCGGCCCACCTGACGGACTGGAAGGGCAACGACTGGACTCCGGAGTCCGGTACGCCCGCCGCGCACCCCAACGCCCGCTTCACCGTCCCCGCCTCGCAGTGCCCGATCATCGCGCCCGAGTGGGAGGACCCCAAGGGCGTGCCGATCTCGGCGATCCTCTTCGGCGGCCGCCGCGCCACCGCCGTACCACTGGTGACGGAGTCCTTCGACTGGAACCACGGCGTCTTCCTCGGCGCCAACGTGGCGTCGGAGAAGACCGCCGCCGCCGAGGGCAAGGTCGGCGAGCTGCGCCGCGACCCGTTCGCCATGCTGCCGTTCTGCGGCTACAACATGGGCGACTACATGGGGCACTGGGTCGACGTCGCCAAGGACAAGGACCAGGCGAAGCTGCCGAAGATCTACTACGTGAACTGGTTCCGCAAGAACGACGCGGGCAAGTTCGTGTGGCCCGGCTTCGGCGAGAACAGCCGCGTCCTGAAGTGGATCGTCGAGCGCCTGGAGGGCACGGCCGCGGGCGTCGAGACCCCGATCGGCGTCCTGCCGGCGAAGGGCGCGCTCGACACCAAGGGCCTGGACCTGTCGGAGTCCGACCTGGACTTCCTGCTCACGGTCGACAAGGAGGTGTGGCGCGAGGAGGCCGCTCTGGTCCCCGAGCACCTCAACACCTTCGGCGAGCACACCCCCAAGGAGCTGTGGGACGAGTACCGCGCGCTGGTCAAGCGCCTGGGCTGACGTCCCCGAGTGCTCCGCGGCCGGCCTGGCTTGCCCTGACCTGCGACGTCGTCCGGGCCGGTCGCGGTGAGTAGGACACCGGAGGTGGACGCAGCACCGAAGGTGAGCACAACAGAACAACAGAGCACCATCGAAAATGACCGGGGCCCCACACAACGGAGTGTGGGGCCCCGGTCATGTCCAGGGCCGGCCGAGGGCGGTGCGTCGCGCGCCGTGTGCCGGTCATGTCCAGGCCGGCCGACGGCGATGCGTCGCGCGCCGTGTGTGGCACCCGGCCCGCACGTCGCTGCGGGTGCGCGCGGGCCGGGGCCGTCGAGGGGAGCCGGGAGGCTCAGTGGGTGGCGAGTCCGGCGGGCTCGGTGGCCGCCGCGTGGGCGTCCATGCGCTCGGCGGCCAGGATGGCGGCGGCGGTGTCGGCGCGGGAGGCGGCGACGACGAGGGCACGGCCGGCGAGCGCGTGCGCCCGCAGGTGGAGGGCGCCGACGGGCGGCTGGTGCAGGGTGGCGGCGACCGAGGCGCGCACCGGCGGGAGCCCTCCGCGCAACCGGGTGACCTGGTCGGCGAGCCGCTCGGCGGCGGTGTCGAGGTCGGCGGACGGGGCCTGCGTGCGCAGCTCGTCCGTCACCGCCAGCAGGGCCGCGAGGTGACCCGCGAGCTGGATGTCCAGCTCCTCCTCGCGCGACCGGTGGGGAAAGTCGGAGGGGGAGCCGGCCACCGTGTGGACCGACTTGGTGCGGATCGGCTCGTACATGGGATGGCCTCCTGTGCTCTCAGGAAACCATCCTAGCTTAGAACCGTTCTAAAGTTGAGCCCGTTCGGCAATGTGCTCCGAGGGGCACGGAGGGTGATCGTCAGGGCTGGCCGTAGCCGTCAAGGAAGCTGCCGATCCGGGTCACCGCGGAGGTCAGGTCGCCGACCGTCGGAAGCGTCACGACGCGGAAGTGGTCCGGCTCCGGCCAGTTGAAGCCCGTGCCCTGCACCACCATGATCTTCTCCTCGCGGAGCAGGTCCAGGACCATCTGCCGGTCGTCCTTGATCTTGAAGACCTTGGGGTCGAGGCGCGGGAAGAGATACAGCGCGCCCTTCGGCTTCACGCAGGTCACGCCCGGGATCCGGGTCAGCAGGTCGTACGCCACGTCCCGCTGTTCCTTGAGCCGGCCGCCGGGCAGCACCAGGTCGCCGATGGTCTGACGGCCGCTCAGTGCGGCGACCACGCCGTGCTGGCCCGGCATGTTCGCGCACAGCCGCATGTTCGCCAGGATCGTCAGGCCCTCGATGTAGGAGTCGGCGTGCGCCCGCGGGCCGGAGATCGCCATCCAGCCGACGCGGTAGCCGGCCACCCGGTAGGCCTTGGACATCCCGTTGAAGGTGAGGGTCATCAGGTCGGGGGCGATGGCGGCGGTCGGCGTGTGCGTGGCGCCGTCGTAGAGGATCTTGTCGTAGATCTCGTCCGAGCAGACCAGCAGGTTGTGGCGGCGGGCGATGTCGGTCAGCCCCCGCAGCATCGCGTCGTCGTAGACCGCGCCCGTCGGGTTGTTCGGGTTGATGATGACGATCGCCTTGGTGCGGTCGGTGACCTTGCGTTCCACGTCCGCCAGGTCGGGCATCCAGTCCGACTGCTCGTCGCAGCGGTAGTGGACGGCCGTACCGCCGGAGAGGGACACGGCGGCGGTCCACAGCGGGTAGTCCGGAGCCGGTACGAGGACCTCGTCGCCGTCGTCCAGCAGGCCCTGCATCGCCATCACGATCAGCTCGGAGACGCCGTTGCCGATGAAGACGTGCTCGACGTCCGTCTCGATGCCGAGGGTCTGGTTGTGCATCACGACGGCCCGGCGGGCGGCGAGCAGGCCCTTCGCGTCGCCGTAGCCGTGCGCCGAGGAGACGTTGCGGAGGATGTCCTCCAGGATCTCCGGCGGGCACTCGAAGCCGAAGGCGGCCGGATTGCCGGTGTTCAGCTTGAGGATGCGATGACCCGCCGCTTCCAGCCGCATCGCCTCCTCGAGAACCGGGCCCCGGATCTCGTAACAGACATTGGCGAGCTTCGTGGACTGGATCACCTGCATATCCGTGAGCTTACGGCCGCCCCACCGGTTGCGGGGCGTGTTTTCCACCACGTGAGACGGGATGTTTTGCGGGCCTTTGTTCCTGCGTGGCGCGCGGACGGCGGTGCCGCCCCTCGGTAGCCGGAAATCGCCGTACGGGGCCGGAAACCGCTCCTTGCCCCCGTGTCCCGCTCCCCTCACAATGCGCATGACAAAAAAGGAGATGGCTGGAAGATCTCCGGCCACCCATGTCGCACAACAGAAAACTAGAGGGGACCCCACATGAGAAAGCCTCTCGTTGCCGCGCTCTTCGCCCTGGTCATCGCCGGGGCGGGGGCGGCACCCGCGGTCGCGGCTCCCGTGCCCGCACCGGCGGAGCACGCGGCGGCCGGCCGGGCCTCGGCCGAGGCCGCGCCGACCCTGAAGGCGGTGGACTTCGCCGGCACGGTCGCGCTCAGCAACTGTTCCGGCTCGGTCGTCCGGATGCCCGCCTCCGAGGACGACGACCCCGCGCTCGTCCTGTCCAACGGCCACTGCCTGGAGACCGGCTTCCCGGCGGCCGGCGAGGTCATCGTCGACCGGGCCTCCACCCGTACCTTCAGCCTCCTCAACTCCGCCGGTACGAAGGTCGCGACCCTGCGCGCCAGCAAGATCGCGTACGGGACGATGACCGACACGGACATCTCGATCTACCAGCTCACCAGCACCTACGCGCAGATCAAGAGCTCGTACGGCATCAACGCGCTGACGCTCAACGCCGCACGCCCCACCGCCGGGACCGCGATCAAGGTCGTCTCCGGGTACTGGAAGCGGATCTACAGCTGCAACATCGACGGCTTCGCGTACCGGCTGAAGGAAGGGGCGTGGACCTGGAAGGACTCGGTCCGCTACACCTCCGCCTGCAACACCATCGGCGGCACCTCGGGCTCGCCCGTCATCGACACCGCCACCGGCAAGGTCGTCGCCGTCAACAACACGGGTAACGAGGACGGCGCCCGCTGCACCGAGAACAACCCGTGCGAGGTCGACGCGAACGGCAACGTGACCGTTCGCCAGGGCATCAACTACGCCCAGGAGACCTATCTGATCGTGCCGTGCGTCGGGCTCGACAACAAGATCGACCTGAGCCGGAGCGGGTGCACCCTGCCCAAGCCGTAGCACCAGCGGCCCGGTGGTGGGCGGTCATGCCGTACGGCGGACCGCCCGCCCTGCCAGTACGTCCGTCCGGCGGCCGTCCTCGATCACGAAGCGGCCGTCGACGAGCACGTGCGGGATGCCGGCCGGCAGGGTGCGGGGCGCCTCGAAGGTCGAGCCCGCCGCGACCGTGTCCGGGTCGAAGAGGACGAGGTCGGCGCGGTACCCCTCGCGGACGAGCCCGCGGTCGGGCAGCCGCAGCCGGCCGGCCGGCCGTCCCGTGAGGTGGGCGACGCACTCCTCCAGGGAGAGGATGCCCAACTCCCTTACGTACCGGCCCAGATAGTGGGGGAAGGTGCCGTACGCGCGCGGGTGCGGTTTGTCGCCGCGCAGGATGCCGTCGGAGCCGCCGGTGTGCACCGGGTGCCGCATGATCGCGCGGACGTTCTCCTCGTGGCCGACGTGCTGGAGGATCGTCGAGCCGAGACGGTCCTCGACGAGGAGCCGGCGGGCGGTGGTCCACGGGGACTCACCGAGCCGGCCGGCGGACTCCTGGACGGTCCTGCCGACGTACGACGCCAGAGCGGGGTCGCTCACTCCCGAGATCTCGATCGTGTCCCACTCGATGGGGACGCCGTGGCAGCCGTCGGCGCCCACGACCTCCATGCGGTGCCGGATCCGCTCGGCCGTCGCGTCGTCCGCCAGCCGGCCGAGGATCGCCTCGGGGCCGCCCTCGCTCGCCCAGCTGGGCAGCATCGCGACGAGGGTGGTGCAGCCGGGGGTGTAGGGGTACGTGTCCAGGCTGATGTCCGCGCCCGCGGCGAGGGCGTCGTCCAGCAGGGCGAGCAGATCCGGGGCGCGGCCCTTGTTCACACCGAAGTTCATCGTGGCGTGGGCGAGGTGGAGGGGGCAGCCGGCCTCGCGGGTGAGGGCCACCATCTCCTCGTACGCCGCCAGGGCGCCCGCTCCGTACGAGCGGTGGTGGGGGCAGTAGTAGCCGCCGTGCTCGGCGACCACGCGGCACAGCTCGGTGAGTTCGGCGTCCTTGGCGTACATGCCGGGGGTGTACGTCAGCCCGGAGGACATGCCGACCGCGCCCTCCCGCATGCCCTCGGCCACCAACCGGCGCATACGGTCGAGCTCTTGGGGCGTGGCCTCGCGGTCGTCCCAGCCGACGGCGAGCATCCGGACGGAGCCCTGCGGGATCAGGTACGCGGCGTTGACCGCGATGCCCTCGCCGTCGAAGCCGTGGTCGAGGCGGTCCAGGTACTCGCCGACCGAGCGCCAGCTGAAGTCGATGTCGTCGCCGTTGCCGTTCCAGCCGGTGATCGCGCGGCGGATCTCGGCGAGGGTGCGGTCGTCGACCGGGGCGTACGACAGGCCGTCCTGGCCGATGACTTCCAGGGTCACGCCCTGGGCGGCCTTCGCGCTGTGGTCCGGGTCGCGCAGGAGGGCGAGGTCGCTGTGGGCGTGCATGTCGATGAAGCCGGGGGCGAGGGCGAGGCCGTGGGCGTCCAGGGTTCGGTGTCCCCCCAGGGGCGGGCCCTCCCTGCGGATCTCCGTGATACGGCCGGCCGTGATGCCCACGTCGGCCTGGTAGGGGGCCGTGCCGGTGCCGTCGACGACACGTACGTCTCTGATCGCGAGGTCCACTTGGTGCCGCCTTTCCGGGCTGCGCCCGCGCTGTACGTTCTCCGCGCTCCGCGCGGGTGTCTGCCCACCCGCGGCCACCCGACTCGGTCCGTTGCCTCGGCTCCGCCGAGAAAAGCCACCCCTCGGCTCCGCCGAGAAAAGCCACCCCTCGGCTTCGCCGCGAAGGGCCGGCTCGGGTCGGTCAGAAGAAGGTTCGGACGTAGTCGGTGACCGTGCCGTCCGCCTCCACCAGGGGGATCAGCTGCCACTTGTCGAAGGACGTGCAGGGGTGGGAGAGGCCGAGGCCGATCCAGTCGCCGAGGCGGAGGTCGGCGTCGGGGGTGGTGGCGAGCCAGGTGTGCTGGTCGGAGAGGCCGGTGACGGTGACGCCGGTGGCCGCGTGCTCGGCGCCGTCGCGGTGCACCACCTGGGCCATCGGCAGATCCAGGTCGTACGCGGCGTCGCGCTTGCCCGCGTTGGCGAACGCCTGCTCGGGGGAGGGGCGTGAGAGGACCTGGGCCCAGAGGCGGAAGGCGGGCTGGAGGGCACCCTCTTCGGGCACCCGGGTGAAGGGGGTGAGCTTGCGGTAGTGGCCGTCGTCGTGCGAGACGTACGCGCCCGAGCGCAGCAACTTCAGCACCGGCAGGGAGAGTTCGGGGATCTCGGCGAAGACGTCCGCCACCGCGTCGAACCAGGCGCTGCCGCCCGCGCTGACGACGATCTCGTCGACGCCGCTCTTGGCGAACCGGCCCGCCTTGTCGAAGTCACCGGCCAGCGCGGTGAGACGGCGCAGCCACGCGTGCACGCGCTCCGGGTCCGCGCGCGGGACCTCGCCCTCGTAGCCCGCCACGCCGACCAGGCGCAGCGTCGGGGTGGCGGCCACCGCGTCCGCGACGGCCGCGCACTCCGCCTCCGTGCGGACGCCGGTGCGGGCGCCCTCGCCGGCGGCGAGCTCGACCACGACGTCCAGCGGGCGGGCGGCGCCGCGCAGGGCCGCGTCCATCAGCTCCACGCCGCGGACCGAGTCGACGTAACAGATGAAGCGGAAGGACGGGTCGGCGGCGAGTTCGGACGCGACCCAGCGCAGGGCCGCCGCGTCGACGAGTTCGTTCGCGAGGAAGATCCGCTGGATGCCGAACTCCCGTGCCACGCGCACCTGGTGGGGCACGGCGAGGGTGATGCCCCAGGCGCCGTGCTCGATCTGCCGCTGGAAGAGCTGCGGGGCCATGGAGGTCTTGCCGTGCGGGGCGAAGGCGAGGCCGTGGCGGGCCGCGTACGTCTCCATGAGCGTGAGGTTGTGGCGCAGGCGCTCGGCGGAGAGGGCGAGCACGGGCGTCGTGAAGCCGCCCGTGAAGAGGTTGCGGCGCTGGGCGGCCAGCTCGTCGACGGTCAGGCCCGTGGCGTCCGGCGGGAGGCCCTTGAAGCGGTGGTCGACGCGTTCCGTGCCGAGTGCGGCGAGGCGTTCCGCGCCGGAAGCGGCTGCGGTCGCGGCGGTGTCGGCGCCCATGGGGCCTCCCTCATGTGGTGCGTTGCGATATGTGCAACGGTCATTGCGTATGTCGCTCACTGCTGTCTAACATCCCAGCCAACGCAGGGTCAACGGTGCCGTTGACCGCGAGAGCAAGGAGTCCCCGCCATCGTGACCCCCAACGGACCCGCAGGTGCCGTGTCCGACGACGCCGACGGCCGCGACGCCCTCGTGGAGGTAGTCGCGCTCGGCGAGTCCATGGTCACGTTCCTGCCCTCCCGGCCCGGGCGGCTCGCCGACGTGCCGTCGTTCGAGCGGGGCATCGGCGGCGCCGAGTCGAACGTGGCGTGCGTGCTCGCCTCGGCGGGCCACTCCGCGCGCTGGGTGAGCCGGGTCGGCGCCGACGGGTTCGGCGACCACCTGGTGGAGACGATCGCCTCGTACGGCGTCGACACCTCGGCCGTACGCCGTGATCCGGCCCGGCCGACAGGCATCTACTTCCGTACGGCGGGCGACCGGGCCACCGACGCGCACGAGGTCGTCTACTACCGCGCCGGTTCCGCCGCCTCCGCCATGTCGCCCGGGAACGTGCCCCGCGAGCAACTGGACTCCGGCCGCGTCCTGCATCTGTCCGGCATCACGGCCGCGCTCTCCGCGGACTGCCTGGCCCTGCTGCGCGAGCTGACCGCGGCCCGGCACGGCCGCCCCCTCGTCTCCTTCGACGTCAACCACCGGGTGCACCTGTGGAGCGGCCAGGAGCCGGGCGGTGTCCTGCTCGGTCTGGCCCGCAGCTGCGACCTGGTCTTCGTGGGCGAGGACGAGGCCGAGGCCGCGTGGGGCGTCACCGGCGGCCCAGCCGCGATCCGCGCCGCGCTGCCCGAACCCCGGGCCCTGGTCGTGAAACAGGGGGCGCGGGGGGCGACGCTTTTCGAGCGGGGGGCAGGCATGGCGCCTGCGGGTGACCGGCCCGCGGAGAGCGGGCCGGCCGACACCGTCACCTTCGTCCCCTCCCTGTGCGTCGACGTCGTCGCTCCGGTCGGGGCCGGGGACGCCTTCGCGGCCGGGTTCCTCTCCGCGACCCTGCGTGGGCTGTCCGCCCGGGACCGGCTGCGGCACGGCCACCTCATCGCCGCCGCCGCCCTCACCGTCCCCGGCGACCTGGCCGCCCCGCCCGCGCGGGACCACGCCGACCGGCTGGCCGCCGCGGACGACGAGGCGTGGGAGACACTTCGACTCGGCCCCGGCTGGACCGCAGCCGTCACGCGGGCCGACGAGGAGGTACCCACCCCATGAGCCAGACCGTCGACCGGGCGCTCAGCATCCTGCCGCTGCTCGCCGAGGGCCCCGCCGACCTCGGACAGGTCGCCGACCGCCTCGGGGTCCACAAGTCCACGGCACTGCGCCTCCTGCGCACCCTGCACGAGCACGGCCTCGTCTACCGCCAGTCCGACCAGCGCTACCGCCTCGGCGCCCGCCTCTTCGCCCTCGCCCAGGAGGCCGTGGAGAACCTGGACATCCGCGAGATCGCCCACCCCCACCTCGTACGCCTCAACGAACAGTGCGGGCACACCGTCCACCTCGCGGTGTACGAGGAGAACGAGGTGCTCTACATCGACAAGGTGGAGAGCCGCTACCCCGTCCGCATGTACTCGCGGATCGGGAAACCGGTGGCCATCACCGTCGCCGCCGTGGCGAAGCTGCTCCTCGCCGATCTGCCCGAGCCCGAGCGCCGCGCCCTCGCGGAGAAGCTCGACTACCCCCTGTACACGGCCCGTTCGATCCCCAGCGCCCCCGCCTTCCTCAAGGAGTTGGCGACGGTGCGCGAACAGGGCTGGGCCACCGACCTCGGTGGCCACGAGGAGTCCATCAACTGCGTGGGCGCCCCCATCCGCGGGGCCGACGGCCGTGTCGCCGCCGCGATGTCGGTCTCCGCGCCGAACGTCGTCGTCACCGCCGACGAACTCCTCGCACTGCTCCCGCTGGTACGCCGCACGGCTGACGCCATCAGCCGCGACTACTCCGGAAAGACCCCAGGTAAGGACCCCGCATGACCGACAAGACCGCCCTCACCCCCAAGACCCACACCACCCCGCCCGCCAAGTTCTCGCACGGCATCAGGAAGGGGAACATCCTCCAGGTCGCCGGCCAGGTCGGCTTCCTGCCCGCCGAGGAGGGCAAGCCGCCCACGCCCGCCGGGCCGACGCTGCGCGAGCAGACCTTGCAGACCCTGGCCAACGTCCGGGCGATCCTCGAAGAGGGCGGCGCCTCCTGGGACGACGCGGTGATGATCCGCGTCTATCTGACGGACGTCGACCACTTCGCCGAGATGAACCAGATCTACAACACGTACTTCGAGGAGCAGGGCCTCACCGCGCCCCCGGCCGCCCGCACGACCGTGTACGTCGGGCTGCCGGCCGGACTCCTCATCGAGATCGACGCGCTCGCCGTCCTCGGCTGACCGCCGGGCTGAAGCCCACGCAGAGGCTGACGGTTCCTGAGGTCGATGCCCACGCAGAGGCTGACGCCTTCTGAGGTCGATGTCCGCGCAGGGCTGACGCCTCCTGAGGTCCGAGGCCGCCTGACGGCTCAGGTCCCCCCAACTCCCGCACGCCGTACGTCATCACGGTGCGGCGCCCGTCATCCCGGGGTGCCGTGCCGCGATCCCCCCTGCCCGAAAGCACCATGCACTTACGAAACAGAGGCCCTCCCCATGTCGTCGTTTCCGCTCGCAGCACCAGTCCCGGCCCCCGAACCGCCACCTCACACCGGCGGACTGCTCCTCCTCATCGACGGCACCGCCGGACTCCTCACGGTCGCGGCCCTCGGTATCGCCCTGCTGCTGTTCCTGATCATCAAGGTCCGGCTCCAGCCGTTCGTCGCCCTGCTCGCGGTCTCCATAGCCGTCGGCCTCGGAGCGGGACTGTCGGTCACGGAACTGTTCGGCACCGTCCAGAAGTCCACCGCGGTCTCCGTCATCGAGTCCGGCATGGGCGGCATCCTCGGCCATGTCGCGATCATCATCGGCCTCGGCACCATGCTCGGGGCGATCCTCGAAGTCTCCGGCGGCGCCGAGGTGTTGGCGTCCCGGCTGCTGAACCTCTTCGGCGAGAAGCGGGCGCCCCTGGCGATGGGGCTGACCGGCCTGATCTTCGGCATCCCGGTCTTCTTCGACGTCGGCATCTTCGTCCTCGCGCCGATCGTCTACGCCGCCGCCAAGCGCTCCGGCAAGTCGATCCTGCTGTACTGCATGCCGCTGCTCGCGGGCCTTTCCATGACCCACGCCTTCCTGCCCCCGCACCCGGGCCCGGTCGCCGCCGCCGCACTGCTGCACGTCCAGCTCGGCTGGGTCATCCTCATGGGCATCGTCTGCGGCATCCCCGCGGTGCTCGCCGCCTGGGTCTTCTCCGCCTGGATCGGAAAGCGGATCTTCGTCGCCGTACCGCAGGACATGGTCGAGGCGGCCGCCGAGGCCAAGCTCGCCGTCATCGAGGAGCAGCGGGCGTCGGGCGTGGAGCCGCGCGAGAAGCCCGTGTCGCTCGGCACGGTCCTCGGCATCATCGGTACGCCGCTGGTGCTGATCCTCGCCGCGACCTTCTCGTCGATCGCCCTCGACCCGTCCACCGGCCGCTCGGTCATCGAGTTCTTCGGCAGCCCGTTCGTCGCCCTCACCATCGCCCTGCTGCTCGCGTACTACCTGCTCGGCATCCGGCGCGGCTGGTCCCGCAAGTCCCTGGAGACGGTGTCGACCGCGTCCCTGAAGCCGGTCGGCAACATCCTGCTCGTGGTCGGCGCGGGCGGTATCTTCGGCGCCGTACTGAAGGCGAGCAATGTCGCCCAGGCGCTCTCGGACACGTTCCACGACGTCGGCTTCCCGGTGGTCGTCCTCGCCTATCTGCTCTCCCTGGTCCTCCGGGTCGCCCAGGGCTCGGCCACCGTCGCCATCGTCACCACGGCCGGCATCGTGGCCCCGCTGCTCACCGAGGGGGACCACTCCCAGGCCTTCGTCGCCGTCGTCATCATGGCGATCTCGGCGGGCTCCATCTTCGCCTCGCACGTCAACGACGGCGGCTTCTGGATGGTCGCCAAGTACTTCGGCATCACCGAACGCGACACCCTGAAGTCGTGGACGGTCCTGGAGTCCGTGCTGTCGGTGGTGGGCTTCGCCATGGCGGCGGTCGTGAGCGTCTTCGTCTAGCGGCGACGGGCGCTCACGTCCGGCGGCGGGGGCGCCTTCAGCCGGCGGCGACGGGCAGCCTTCATCCGATGGCGGGAGGCGGCTTCGTCCGGTGGCGAGGGCGCCTTCATCCGATGGCGGGGAGGCGGCTTCGTCCGGTGGCGGGCGGTTTCGTATAACAGCCGCGTAGCTATAACGGGGCTGGCTGTGCCCGACACAGGATCGTCGACCATACTGCCCGCGTGGAGCAGCGCATAGGTTCGAACAGCCAGCCCCTCGACGGATCCGTCGTTCCCGTCGTCCCCGTCGCCGCGGCCGACCCGGCGTACATCCCCGGGATCACGTCACCCGCGCCCGCGGCGCCGGAGGACGCGGCCGCGGATGCCGACGCCCCGGGGACCGCGACAGCGGGGACCGACGGCGAGGACTCCGTCCCGGAGAAGGGCGTCCCGGGGAGTTCCGTCTCCGGAAGGACGGCCTCCGACGGGACGGCCTCCGAAGGGACGGTCTTCGGTGAGGAGTCCGCCCCCGGTGAGGCATCCGCCGAGGCCGCCGACGAGGACGAGGAGGGTGACCCCGAGCCGGACGGTCCCGTCTTCGAGGCCTCCGACCGGCGCGCCTCGATCAAGGCCGACCACAGCGGCGTACAACTCCGTCTGGACGACCAGCAGGCGGAGTTCCGCTGGGACGAGATCGGAGCCGTCGAGACGGAGTCGCCGCGCTTCGGGAAGCGGTTCACCATCACGGTGCACACGCCCGACCGCCGCTGGTACCCGATCGAGATCGAGGCGACGGCCCGGGCGCGGTTCGCGGAGTGGGAGGGCCAGCTCGACGCGGTCCTCGACGCCTACTTCGACGATGGCACGGAGGACGACGCCGATGCCGTCGACGCCCACGACGCCGATGCCGTCGATGAGGCCTCCGAGGCCTCCGAGGCCGCCGAGAACGAGGTGACCGCCGAGGCCACCAAGTCGAAGCCCTCCAAGCCCTCCAAGAAGTCCATGGCTGATAAGGCTGTTGAGTCCGACAAGGCCGGGGACGAGCCGGTGGCCGCGGACGACTGAGCGTCCGCGCGCCGGGCCGGCTCGCCCGTCAACCGATGTGCCTGTAGGGCGTTGTGCCGGTCTGTCAGCTCGGGCAGTACTGCGCCTGCTTGCCGATGGAGCGGTACATGCAGTCCGCGTTCTCCAGGAGCTGAAGCACGGCGTCCCGGTTGCGCGACGTCTCCCGCTCGATGACCTCGTCGGGCGGGTAGAAGCCGCCGCCCGAACTGGAGCTCGGGTACATCTCGAAGGTGTAGTCGAAGATCTTCTGAGTGCCCCAGAGGTAGTCGTCGATCGAGCCGTCGGTGATGTACAGGTCGCTGGACTGCTCCGGCGTGTAGCCGTTGCTGGCGGCCATCTTCTGGCCGACGGCAGCGAAGGCGTTGCGGTCGTCCGCCGTCATGCCGGTCGCCGTGTCCGAGGTGGTGTACCCGAAGGGCCACAGCACCAGTTGGCTGTAGGTGTGGAAGTCGATGCCGGCCGTGATCTGCTGCTTGCCGCCCACGACACGGCCGCGCACGAAGTCGGCGACCACCTTCACCTCGGGCGCCGACTCGGCCGACGCGCCTCGGTAGGTCTCCGAGGACTTGGAGCTCGAAGAGCCGCCGCAGCAGCCCCACTTGTAGTTCCAGTTGCGGTTCAGGTCCGTGCCGACGTACGAGGAACCGCTGTTGGGCTGGCGGTTCTTGCGCCAGGAGCGGTAGGAGCCGGTCGCGATGTCGTACTCGCCGCCGTCCGGGTTGAGGTCCGGGACGATCCAGATCTCGCGGTTGTTCACCATGCTGGTGACGCGGGAGTCGGAGCCGTAGCCCGCGCCGAGTTCGCGCAGCAGATAGAGGGCCATCTCGACGGTGAGGTGCTCGCGGGCGTGCTGGTGGAAGGTGAGGAGGACCTCGGGCTCGGACTCGTCGGTCGCCACGTTGTCACTGACCTTGATGGCGACGATGTCCCGGCCCTCGTACGACTTGCCGATCACCTTCCTGCTCATGATGGACGGGTAGGCGGCCAGCCGCTGGTCGATCTCCGTGTTCGTCTCGGCGTAGTTGTGGTACTTCGAGTCGGCCGACGGGAAGTCGAGGATCCGGACGTCCGAGCCGCTCGTGCGGTCGGGGGCGGACCCCAGGAGCGAGACGTCGTAGCCGAGCCCGCGCAGCTTCTTGATCTGGTCCGCGCGGCCCGAGACGACGACGGTCTCCTCGTCGGCCTCGTCCACGGTGACACCGGTCTGCTGGATGGCCGTACGGGTCACCGGGTCGGTGCTCTGGTGGATCTCGTACTGGCGGACGTCGTCGGACGAAGGCGCGGGGGCCTTCGCGCCGGTCGCGGTGGCGTCGGTGGCCGTGGCGGTGAGGGGGGCGGCGAGGGCGAGTGCGAGGAGGGTGGCGAGGGCGGCGGTGCGCCGGCCGCCGCCTCTGGTACCGCTGCCGCTGCCGCGTATGCGAAGTCGCATGAAGTCTCCTAGGTTCTCCAGGAATTCCGGGGTCTCCGGAAGGGGAGTGGAGCGGGGGGTGGTTCATGCCGACGTGCTTGGTGCGGGTGTGGCGCTCATGGTGCGGGCGTGGCATGAGCAGGTCAAGGGTGCCTGGTGGAAGCCATCCGAAAATCGGCCGGGCGGTGTACGCGGCCTGCACATCCTGGCCGATCCTGCACACCACGCCCTCTTGTGCGCGCGGCCGCTTTACGCTTCCTTGAACAACATGGCGGAGACAACTGGGAAGTCCGTGTCAGGGGAGGCCATCTCCCGCCCTCGTAAGTCCAGTTGGAAGTACATCGGGCCCGGGATCGTCGTCGCCGCGACCGGGGTGGGCGCCGGTGACCTCGTCGCGACGCTCATCGCGGGCAGCAACTTCGGCTACACGCTGCTGTGGGCCGCCGTCATCGGCTGCCTGGTCAAGATCTCCCTGGCCGAGGCGGCCGGCCGCTGGCACCTGTCCACCGGCAGCACCCTCTTCGACGGCTGGGCGAGCATCGGGCGCTGGACGAGCTGGTTCTTCGTCGCGTACGTCGTGATCTGGGGCTTCGTCTACGGCGCGGCGGCGATGTCCTCGTCCGGTCTGCCCCTGCAGGCCCTCTTCCCGGACGTCATGGACCTCAAGTGGTGGGCCATCCTGACCGGCCTGGTCGGTCTGGTCTTCGTCTGGTTCAACAAGTACGCGGTCTTCGAGAAGGTGATGACGGTCCTGGTCGGCGTGATGTTCGTCGTCACCGTCTACCTGGCGATCCGGGTCACCCCGCATCTGGGCGACGCCTTCGCCGGACTGCTGCCGGTCCTCCCCGACGAGAAGGACTCGGTCCTCAACACGCTGGGCCTCATCGGCGGCGTCGGCGGCACGATCACGCTCGCCGCGTACGGCTACTGGGTCAACGCGAAGGGCTGGACGAACACGGGCTGGATGAAGGTGATGCGGCTCGACAACCGCGTCGCGTACATCACCACGGGCATCTTCGTCGTCGCGATGCTCTTCGTGGGCGCGGAGCTTCTCCATTCCTCGAACGTCGCCATCGCCAGCGGCGACAAGGGGCTGATCCAGCTCAGCGACATCCTGGAGGCGGAGTACGGCACGGCGACCGCCAAGTTCTTCCTGATCGGCTTCTTCGCCACGTCCTTCACCTCACTGATCGGCGTCTGGCACGGGGTGAGCCTGATGTTCGCCGACTTCGTGGAACGCAACCGCAGGGACCGGGCGGCCCGTGCGGATGCATTGGCCGCGGCCACGGGCGAGGCGCCGGTCGCCTCCGCGGCCGACAGGGCGCCGTCCACCGCGGGGGAGCCGTCCCGCGTCGGGTCGGCCTCCGGTGAGGAGGTGGCGTCCGGCGAGGAGATGCCGTCCGGCGTGGGGCCGGCGTCCGGTGAGGAGGTGGCGTCCGGCGAGGGGTTGCCGTCCGGTGTGGGGCCGGCGTCCGGCGAGGAGGTGGCGTCCGGTGCCCGCGAGAAGGCCTGGCCCTTCCGTGCGTATCTCCTCTGGCTGACCTTCCCGCCGATCGTGCTGCTCTTCGAGGGCCAGCCCTTCCGCCTGATCATCCTGTACGGAGTCCTGGGCGCCGCGTTCCTCCCCTTCCTCGCCCTCACCCTGATCTGGCTCCTCAACTCCGCCCGCACACCCCCGGAGTGGCGCAACGGCCTGCTCAGCAACTCCATGCTGGCCATCGCGGGCCTGCTCTTCGTCGTCCTGTGCGTCAAGCAGATCTGGGACCAGCCGTGGTCGGAGTTCTTCTGATCAGGGTCTCCGCCGGGTCCCTCAGAGAAGGTGGTCGGCCTTGCCCGCCTTGATGTCCCGGATCAACGTACGCAGGGCGTCACGGCTGTCCGTGAGATACGTGTCCTCGGCTCCGGCTATCGCGATGTAGGCGTTGTCTTTGTCGTCGGTGCCGAGGCGGAAGCAGGAGTTTCCCTCGCCGCAGAAGGGCTCTTCCCAGCTGATGTCGTCCACGGGGTGTCTCCTCAGAGGTCGTTGGCGATGCTGCGGATGAAGTCGCGTGACGCCGGCGGTGTCAGCGCGATGCGTTCCATCCAGTCCAAGTGCGCACGGTACTTCGCCAACTGGGTGTCTGCGTGAAGGAAGTCGGGCCCGTGTGAGTTGTCGATCTGTACGGTGTCGAGCTGCGGTACCTGCCCTTCGGCGTACAGGACCGTCTGCCCGGCCCCGGGGAAAGCGCCCGCTTCGAACGGGATGACCAGGAGCGTGATGTGGGGCTGCTCGGACTTCTTGAGCAGATGGTCGAGCTGGGCCCGGGCCACCGCCCGCCCGCCGAAGCGCATACGGAGCGCGCTCGTGCACGATGCCTCCGGTCCCCGCCAGAGGGGAGTGCTGAGCCCGGCCATCGGATCATCGGCACGGGGATCGGGACCTCGACGCGCCGGATACCCCGCCCCGAACCCGCGACGGGGTATCCGATCGGCCGCACAACACCCCGAGTTGTGAGGCCTAGTCGCTGCCATCGTCAATGACAGTCGGCTGGACACCGAGGATGAGGTTGCTCATGGCCTCTGGCATGCGGCCGAAAGAAGCCAGCCAGGTCTCGAGGAGGTAGATCTCGCTGTTCTCATCGATCCCAAGGAAGAAACGCCCTTGGTCAAGCACTCCTACCGGAAAGATCGACCTTTTAATGTCCTCGCCCCACGCACTAAAACGGTCTCCTTCCCCCAAGCACAGCAGGGGATTGAGTTCAAAAGGCTCGCGGGCACGGCTGATTCCGGAACCGGAGATGTCCACTGCGAGGCCTCCGAACTCGGCCAAGAAGGCGCTGGCCGCCGGGTGCCCATGGAGGCCCTCAGCTTCGAAGGCTGACAGCCACGGTGCTGGATCAACCTGCCGGTCGGGCGTCCAGCCGGCCTGTTTAAGATCTTGGTCCACTTGCTCGGAAAAGCGTCCCATGTCGGCTACCTCGCTGTAACGAAAACGATGTCGACGGCTGACGGCGTCGGCCACGCGTGTGAGTGGCCGACGCCGTCGTGACTTGCGACTTCCCTGCTCGCCATCCTTACGGAGTCCTGGGCGCCGCCCTCCTCCGGGCGCCGGGCGCCTCGGAGTAAGTGGTAGGCCTTGTCGGTCCGAACCCGGGACGGGTATCCAGGCGACTTGGTCCGCCAGCACGGTAGTGGCGTACGGCGGCACTGCTCCACTGGTTTTCGAGCGGCCCCGCTGCCCGCTGCCCGCAGCCGCGTATGGGCAAGCGGAGGCCGGCCCGGCGCGCGGGGGAAGCTCGACCATCGCGGCGCAATGGCCCGCACGGCTCCCAACCCATTCTTTACTTAGGCCCTACTGATATTTCACATTGCGATTTGCCGTGTGGCCTGATGTTTATCAATGGCTTATTTGTAACGACCTCTGTGACGATTCCGTGACGGGCTGCGGAAGTACAAAATCCCAGGTCACTGCCGGTGCAGACGGGATCCTGGATCGTCAAAGGAGTTCCATTGGTTCCTGCTCGTGGATCCACAGGGTGCCCTGCCTAATGTTCATTCGCCCAGGCAAACGACGGATTCGAGTGAGTCGAATATTCGACCGCTTCCGCGTCTGCAAGGAACCCGCAGACATACATGGCAGGGATGAACGAAATTGGCACCAAAAGTGAAGGTACGGGAAAAAATTGAAGGTGACCGGAGTTCACAGCTCCTTACTCGCGAGCAGGGGGTCTACCGGTCCGGTCCTCCGGCCGCGCCGCGCACCCTGCTCGACGTCCTCGAACGCTCCGTCGCGGGAGCCCCGGAAGCCCTCGCCGTGGACGACGGCACGGTCGCACTGACCTACCGCCGGCTCGACGAGGAGGTCGGCCGCATCACGCGCGTCCTGCGCGCCGCGGGCGTCGGAAGGGGTGACCGGGTCGGTGTCCGGATGACCTCCGGCAGCGCCCACCTCTACCTGGCGATCCTCGGCATTCTCGCCGCCGGCGCCGCGTACGTACCGGTCGACGCCGACGACCCGGACGAACGGGCCGAACTGGTCTGGAGCGAGTCGGGCGTCTGCGCCGTACTGGGCGACGGGTACGCGCTGGAGAACCGCCCGGGGATCGTCCCGGGCGGCCGGGACGGCGGCCCGGGACCCGACGACGACGCCTGGATCATCTTCACCTCGGGCTCGACCGGCAAGCCGAAAGGCGTCGCGATCAGCCACCGTTCGGCGGCCGCCTTCGTGGACGCGGAGGCCCGACTGTTCCTGAGCCAGGCACCGATCGGCCCCGGCGACCGCGTACTGGCGGGCCTGTCTGTCGCGTTCGACGCCTCCTGCGAGGAGATGTGGCTGGCCTGGGGGCACGGCGCCTGCCTGGTGCCCGCGCCGCGCGCCCTCGTCCGGACCGGCGCGGACCTCGGCCCCTGGCTGCGGGAACGCAGGATCAGCGTGGTCTCCACCGTCCCGACGCTGGCCGCGCTGTGGTCACGGGACATGCTCGCAGCGGTACGGCTGCTGATCGTCGGCGGTGAGGCGTGCCCGCCCGAGGTCGTCCGGCGCTTCGCCTGCCACGGCCGCGAGGTGTGGAACACCTACGGCCCCACCGAGGCGACCGTCGTCTCCTGCGCCACCCAGCTCCTCGACGGCGAACCCGTCCGCATCGGCCTCCCGTTGGACGGCTGGGAACTCGCTGTCGTCGACTCGGACGGGGAGCCCGTCGCCTGGGGCGAGACCGGCGAACTCGTCATCGCCGGCGTGGGGCTCGGCCGCTACCTCGATCCCGTCAAGGACGCCGAGCGGTACACGGCGCTGCCCTCGCTGAACTGGGACCGCGCCTACCGCAGCGGCGACCTCGTCCGCGCGGACCCCCGCGGCCTGGAGTTCGTCGGCCGCGCCGACGACCAGGTCAAAATCGGCGGACGGCGCGTCGAACTCGGCGAGATCGAGGCCGCGTTGCTCGATCTGCCCTCCGTCGCCGCGGCCGCGGCGACCGTCCGGCGCACGGCCGGCGGCCTCGACGTACTGATCGGCTACCTCGTCCCCGCCGACGGCAGCCCCGCGACGTTCGACCGGGCCGACGCGACCCGGCGGCTGCGTGAACGGCTGCCCGCACCCCTCGTGCCCAGGCTCGCCGTGCTGGCCGACTTCCCGACCCGCGGCTCGGGCAAGGCCGACCGCGACGCCCTGCCGTGGCCGCTGCCGGCGGAACCCGCACCGCACACCGCCCCGGCCGATTCGCCGGACGGACCGGCGGCGGTCGCTTCCGCGCAGGAGGCCACTGCCGGCCGTACGGACCTCGCCGACCCGGTGACCACGTGGATGCTCGGCGTCTGGAGCGATCTGCTCGGCACCGACGTGAAAGCCGAGGACGACTTCTTCGACCTCGGCGGCACCAGTCTCGCCGCGGCCCGGCTCGTCTCCGCACTGCGCGAGCGTTTCCCCGAAATCTCCGTCTCCGACCTCTACTTGAACACCACTCCCGCCGCCCTGCGCACCCGCATGGTGAGCGCGGACCCCGCCGCCGGCACACCGCAGCGAGAAGCCGACAGCACGCAGGACGAGAAAAGGGCGCAGGGAACACCCCGGTGGACCGGCTGGGTCCAGACCGCGCTGCAGCCGTTGCTGCTCTGCGTCCCCGGACTGCGCTGGGTGCTGTCCCTCGGACTCACCGGCAACGTGCTCGCCACCGTCGGCTTCACCTCCTGGCTGCCCACCGTGTCCTGGTGGCTGCTCGCCCCCGCCTGGCTGGTCATGTTCACCTCGCCCACCCGCGTCCTGCTGGCAGCGGGCGGCGCACGACTGCTGCGCGGCCGGAGCAGGCCGGGTGAGCACCGGCGCGGCGGAGCGGCACACCTGCGCCTGTGGACGGCGGAACGCTGGGTGGCCGCCATCGGACTCGTCGGAGTGGCCGGCACCCCCCTGGCGGCCTGGTACGCGCGACTGCTGGGCTGCACCGTCGGCAAGGACGTCGACCTGCACACGCTGCCGCCGGTCACCGGCCTTGGGCACTTCGGCGACGGCGCGTCCGTCGACCCCGAGGCGGACCTCGCCGGATGGTGGATCGACGGCGACCGGCTCCGGGTCGGCACCGTACGGATCGGAGCCGGAGCGAGCATCGGCGGACGCGTCACCCTGCAGCCCGGCGCGGACATCGGCGACGGTGCGGAGGTCCTCACCGGCAGCACCGTGACCGAGGGCACGAAGATCCCCTCCGGCGAGTGCTGGGGCGGATCGCCCGCTCGGCCAACGGCCTCCGAGACCGCCTGGCCCCGGCCGCGCGCGGCCCGCTCCCGGGCCTGGGCGCTCGTCTACATCCTGACGGCCGCCGTGCGCGGCGTGTTGATGGCCGTGGCCGCGGCCCCCGCGCTGCTGATGCTCGTAGCCGTGACCGGCGAGGACGGCATGGCCTGGTCCAGCCGGTTGCTGTGGCTGCCGCCGCTGGTGCTCCTGGGGACGTCCTGCCAGGCCCTGTTCATCCTCGCCGGTGTCCGCTTCGCCGGCCGGGGCCTTGTGCCCGGCCTGCACCCCGCGCACAGCAGGGCCGGCTGGTCGGCGTGGCTGACCCACGACCTGATGGTCATGGCCCGCACCACCCTCTTCCCGCTGTACGCCGGTCTGTTCACCCCGGTCTGGTTGCGCCTGCTCGGCGCCCATGTCGGCAGGAACGTCGAGGCGTCGACCGTCGTGGCCCTGCCCCGGCTCCTGCGCGTCGACGACCGCGCGTTCCTCGCGGACGATGTGCTGGCCGCGCCCTACGAGCTGCGCGGCGGCTGGGTGCGGCTCGGAACCGCCGGGATCGGTGACAGCGCCTTCGTCGGCAACTCCGGTGTCGTGGGCCCCGACCGGTCCGTCGCGGACGGTGCGCTGATCGGTGTCCTGTCCGACACGCCCGCCGAGGTCCCGGCCGGCTCGTCGTGGCTGGGACGCCCGGCGATGCGGCTGCGCCGGGTGGCGGAACAGCACGATCCGGCCCGCACGTTCGCCCCGTCGTCCTCCCTGCGGGCCGCCCGCACCGCCGTCGAACTGGGCCGAGCGATCCCCATGATGCTCAGCTCGCTCCTTCAACTCGCCCTGACCTACGTACTGCTGGACCTGTGGGACACCGTCGGCGGCTGGTGCGCGGTGGCCGCGACCGGCCTCTTGATGTGCGGCGCCGGCGTGGTCGCCGGGCTGGTCACCACGGCCGCGAAGTGGGTGCTGATGGGACGCTTCACCGCCGGGCGGCACCCGTTGTGGAGCGGGTTCGTGTGGCGCAACGAACTGTGGGACGTCTTCGTGGAGATGCTCGCGGTTCCGTGGCTGGTCGGCCCCGCGACCGGCACCCCGGTGCTGAACTGGTGGCTGCGCAGCATGGGCGCGAGGATCGGCCGGGGTGTGTGGTGCGAGACGTACTGGTTCCCGGAGCCGGACCTGATCAGCGTCGGTGACGGCGCCGTCGTGAACCGCGGCTGCGTCCTGCAGACGCACCTGTTCCACGACCGCGTCATGCGGCTCGAACCGGTCGCCCTGGCAAGCCGGTCGGTGCTCGGCCCGCACAGCATCGTCCTCCCGGGCAGCGCGCTGGGCGAGGCGGCACGGGTCGGCGCGGGCTCGCTGGTCATGGCGGCGGAGCGGGTCCCCGCGGCCGGCCACTGGCAGGGCACCCCGATCACCCGGGCCGGCTGAAACCGCCCGGACCGCAACGGCGTCGGCCGCCCCGCATCCGCGGGACGGCCGACGCCGTCGTACTGAAGTGACGTACCTGCTGTCAGAGCCCGTGCACGTGCGGGCCCACCGAGTTGGACCACGCGTTGCCCGCCGACGCGTCCCAGTTCGTGGACCAGGTCATGGCGCCGCGGAGGGCCGGGTAGGTCTTGGAGGGCTTGAAAGAACCGCAGTTGGTGCCCTTGGCCAGGCAGTCGAGGGCGTTGTTCACGATCGTGGGGGAGACGTAACCGCTGCCCGCGCCGCTGGTGGAGGCGGGGAGGCCGAGGCCCACCTGGGACGGGGTGAGGCCGCCTTCCAGCTGGATGCAGGCGAGGGCCGTGAGGAAGTCGACCGAGCCCTGGCTGTACACCTTGCCGTCGCAGCCCAGCATCGAACCGCTGTTGTAGTACTGCATGTTGACGACCGTGAGGATGTCCTTGATGTTCAGGGCCGTCTGGAAGTAGGCGTTCGAGGTCGACTGCATGTCGATCGTCTGCGGGGCCATCGTGATGATGAGCGACGAGCCCGCCTTGCCCGACAGGGACCGCAGCGCCTGACTCATGTACGTCGCGTTGAGGCCGTTCTCCAGGTCGATGTCGACACCGTCGAAGCCGTACGTCTGCATGAGGGAGTAGACGGAGTTGGCGAAGTTCGTCGCGGAGGCCGAGTCGCTGACCGACACCGTGCCCTTCTCGCCGCCGATCGAGATGATGACCTTCTTGCCCGCGGCCTGCTTCGCCTTGATGTCCGCCTTGAACTGGTCGACGGTGTAGCCGCCGAGCCCGGCCGAGTCGAGGTTGAAGGTCACCGCGCCCGGCGTGGTGGTGGCGTCGGCGAAGGCCACGGCGATGATGTCGTACTGGGACTGGACGGCGGAGATCTTCTGGACCGTCGCGCCGTTGTTGAAGTTCTGCCAGTACCCCGTGACGGCGTGCGCGGGCAGGGTGCCGCCCCCGCCGCCGCCCGTTGCGGCCGTCGTTGCGGTGACCGTCGCGGACTTCGGCGACTCACCGGCCGCGTTCGTCGCGGTGACCTGGAAGGGGTACGAGGTGGAGGCGGTCAGCCCGGTCACGGTCGCCGAGGTGCCGGTCACCGCCGTCACCTTCGTACCGCTGCGGTAGACGTTGTAGCCCGTCGCGCCCGACACCGTGTTCCAGGTCAGGGACACCGACGAGGACGTCGTGGAGGCGACCGCCAGACCGCCCGGCGCCGCCGGGATCGTCGGGACCGGATCGGTGCCACCGCCCCCGTCGGGGCCGAACACCGACAGGTCGTCCGCGAAGTACGCGGCCTGTCCGTACCAGCCGTGCGTGTACACCGTCACCGAGGTCGTCGAGGCGCCCGTGGTGAAGCTGGTCGTCAGCTGCTTCCAGGAGGAGGAGTCCGGGGTCCACGTCGACACGTCCGTCGTACCCGTGCCGCTCGCGCCGAGATACGCGTACCCGCCCTGCACCCAGGCGCTCAGCGTGTACGTCGAGCTGGGCTTGACCGCCACGGTCTGGCTGCACTTGGCGTTGTCCTGCCCGGCGGGCGTGGCCTTCAGCGCCGCCGAGCCGCCGTGCACCGGCGAGGAGACGGTCGTACCGCTGCTCGCCGAACAGGTCCAGTTGCCGAGGCCCGACTCGTAGCCGGCGTTCTTGGCGTTGTTGACGTCCGCGGCCTGGGCCTCGGTGGCGAGCCCCGTGAGGGTGAGGGTGGCCGCCCCCAGCACGGCGGCGAGCACTCCCGACCATGTGCGTCTGTGCCTGGACATACCTGATACGCGGTCCACTGCTGCCTCCGGTGAGGGGGAGAGGGCGGGGAGGTTGCGGAACGGTGGCCACCGCTGGAAGTACAAGGTGGTCCAGACCAATTCGGTTGTCAAGACCTCTGGAGGTACCGCCCGGCCCTCAATCCCCTTGGCGCGCGCGGGAGTTGTGGCATATGCGGCTCACTCTGCGTTGATCATGCCCGCACCTTCCGTGAGTTGATCTCGGGAAGTCGGTGTTGAGCGGGGCATGCCGTGGATATGGTGCAGAGGCAGAAGGGCGCCACAGTGACGATCTGTGGCCATCTGTGACGGTCCATGGCGAAACAGGGTCGATCTGAGGCGGCGGTTGACCACCCCGCACCAGTGAACGGGGTGGTGTCCAGCGTGCCGACCGCGATAGCCGTCACCAGTCCCGACCTGGTGCTCCCGCCGCACGACCGGCAGACCCCGCCCGCGGTCGTCCAGCCCCTGGCGACCCTCGAAAGCTCCCTCACCGGGATGCACGCGCTCATCGAGCAGCACGGATACGTGATCTCGCTCTACCCCGCGTCCGCCGCCTCCGCCGCCGGCGAGGCCGCCCGGCGCCTGCACACCGTCCGCTCGGTGCTGGAGAGCGACCGCATCGCACTGCTCGGCATCGACCTGCCGCCCCTCGGACTCGCCCTGCTGGCCCAGCAGTTGCGCCAGCTGTCCGCCTGCGACATCAGCCCCGGTGTCCTCGCCTCCGCCGCGCGCCTGCTCGCCCACTACATCTACGCCGGCGCCCTGCTCGGCTCGGTCGCCAAGCTCGACCGGGTCCCCGTCTCCCTGAAGTCCCACGCCAAGTCGTGGGTACCGGGCGCCCAGTTCGGCGTCCTGGCCAACCCGAGACCGCAGCTCGTCCGGATCGGCCAGGAGGAGCTGGCGGGCCCCGAGTTCGGCACGCGGCTGCTCGTCGCCGCCGGCCAGCCGCCCTCCGACTGGGTCACCACCACGCTCGCGCCCGCCTGGCGGGTCCAGGGCGTGGCGACCGTACCGCTGCCCGAGGAGTCGGCGCGCTGGTGGGGGACGGCACGGCTCGTCGAGTTCGCCGCGGGTCTGTACGACGTCTCCGTGCTCTACCAGCTCGTGTCGTCCGTCCGGCGGGAGGAGTGCCACTGGTGCGGCCTCGAACTCATCGGTGACCGCTGCGGGTTCTGTTCCGCGCCACTGGCCCCGCCGCCGGAGCTTCCGGCCCCCGCCGTACGGGCAGCCTCTTCGGTACGCGCCCTGCCCCGGGGCGTCACATAAGCCACGCAAGTCCCCCCACACACACCGCCAAATCGGCACCAGGCACCACCGCTCGACCCCGCCGTCCCCGCCCCCAGATCGAGGTTGTCCGCGCCATGCCGCATCCCCCGGAGACGCCCCCGGCCCCCGGCGGAAACAGCAGGCCCGGGCAAGCACCCGGTACGCCCCTACGAGGTGAGATGTAGTGAACTCACGCCAGCGCCGCGGCGTCATCCTGCTGGTCCTCTCGGCCCTGTGCGCCGTGGGCGCCTTCGCCGGAGTGCTCTCGGTGATCCACGACGTGGACTCGAAGGTGGGCCCCGAGGTGACGGCGTACCGCGTCAAGGGCGACATCGCGCCCTACAAGGAGCTCTCGGCCGACCAGTTCGAGAAGGTCTCCATGCCCGAGCGCTGGCTGTCGGCCACGGCCGTCAGAAGGCTCTCCGAGATCCGCGGCAAGATCGCGGTCACCAAGCTGGAGAAGGGCTCGCTGCTCCAGGCCGACATGATCGTGGACCGGCCCGCCCTGGAGTCGGGCCAGCAGGAGATCGCGATCATGATCGACGCGGCCACCGGCGTGGCCGGAAAGATCGACCCGGGCGCCCGGGTCAACATCTACGCCACCTTCGAAGCGGCGAACGACAAGGCCAAGGACCAGTCGAAGGTCATCGTCGCGAACGCCCGCGTCATCGACGTCGGCAAGCTCACCGCGCTCGAACCGGGCCAGTCCAGCGCCGACCAGCGGCGCACGGCGACGCAGGCGGTCCCGATCACCTTCGCGCTCGACACCGCCGACGCCCAGCGGGTCGCGTACGCCGAGTCGTTCGCGACACACGTCCGCCTCGCCCTGGTCGCGGGCGGCTCCGCCACCACTGTCGCCCCCGGCGACCGTACGTACACCCTCGACGAGGACAAGTAGGAGGCCGCGCATGACGACCGCGCCCGCCGGTACCCGTCGCAGGAGCCGGCCCCGCCGTACGAGCCGCCCCAGCCGTCAGAGGTGTCGTCGATGACCATCCGCATCCTCCCCGCCGTCGGCGACATCGACTCGGCCCGCGCGCTCACCACGCTGCTGAGCCAGCTCGCCGACACCGAACCCGCCCCGCCCGTCGCCGACTCGACCGCCCTCCTCGACACCCTCGCCCGGCTCGCCGCGGAATCCCTCGACGAGCTGCCCGAGGTCGTCCTGGTGCACGAACGGATCGGCCCGGTCCCGGCCCTCGACCTGGTCCGCGACGTGGTGCTGCGCTTCCCGGCGGTCGGTGTCGTCCTCATCACCGCCGACACCGGAAGCGGCGTGCTCACCGCCGCCATGGACTCCGGCGCCCGCGGCATCGTCGGGCTGCCCCTCGGCTACGACACCCTGGCCGAGCGCGTCCAGGCGGCGGCCGCGTGGTCGCTCGGGATGCGCCGCCATCTCGGCAGCGGTACACCCGAGTTGTACACGGGGCCCGGCGGCACCGTCGTCACGGTCACCGGCGCCAAGGGCGGCGTCGGCGCGACCGTCACCGCCGTCCAACTCGCCCTCGCCGCCCAGGCGTCGGGCCGTACGGTCGCCCTCCTCGACCTGGACCTCCAGTCCGGGGACGTGGCCTCGTACCTGGACGTGCAGTTCCGCAGGTCGGTCGTCGACCTGGCCGGCATCACCGACATCAACCCGCGCGTGCTCCAGGACGCCGTCTACCTCCACGACAGCGGCATCGGGCTGCTGCTCGCGCCCGGCGAGGGCGAGCGCGGCGAGGAGGTCACCGACCGGGTGGCCCGCCAGGTCGTCGCGGCCCTGCGCTCCCGCCACGACGTGGTGGTCGTGGACTGCGGCTCCCAGATGAACTCCGCGACCGCGGCGGCCGTCGAGATGGCCGACCAGGCCCTGCTCCTGGTCACCCCCGACGTGATCGCCGTACGCGCCGCCAAACGCATGGTCCGCATGTGGGACCGGCTCCAGATCCGCAAGGCCGAGGAGACGACGACGGTCGTCAACCGCCACTCCCGCGGTACGGAGATCCAGCCGTCCCTCGTCGAGCGCGTCACCGGAACGAAGGTCGCCCGCTCCGCCGTACCGGCCGCCTTCAAGGAGCTCCAGTCGGTGGTCGACGCGGGCCGGCTCCAGGACCTGGACGCGCGCTCGACGGTCAAGCAGGCCCTGTGGGCCCTGGCCGGCGAGCTGGACCTGGTGGTCCCGGCCCCGGAGGGCGGCGGCGGCCGGCGCCGCAAGCCCTCACCGGAACGGGGCGCCCTCGCCCTCCGCCGCAAGGGCGGCGACCGGGGAGCGGTGACCCTCGAATTCGCCGGGATGTTCCCGCTGCTGCTCGTCGTGATGACGATCCTGTGGCAGTGCGTGCTGTACGGCTACACGTGGTCGCTCGCCGGGAACGCGGCGGACGAGGCGGCACGGGCGGCGACGGCGGCGTATGCCGTACAGGGCGACGCGGCGGGTGCCTGCCAGGCCGCGGGCCAGGAACACCTGCCGGACGCCTGGCAGGGCGCGGACATCGCCTGCACGCTCGAGGGCTCGGTGTGGAAGGCCCGGGTGAACGCCCAAGTGCCGCTGTTCTTCCCCGGGTTCGACGTGAACTGGGAGGTCGACGGCGAGGCGGGTGCGGCGGTGGAGGGGGACGTGGGATGACGCCGGTCTCCTTGCTGCGACGCGGGGTGCGCGGGACGCCGGACTCCCCGAGTGCGGGCAGCTGTGCTGACGCCGAAGCGGTCACCGCACCTGCGCGGCGGACCCGGCGCTGGAGTGACCGAGGGGTCTCCATGCTGGAGTTCGCCGGATTCCTGCCCATCCTGCTCCTCATCGGGATGGCGGCCATTCAGCTCGGCCTCGTCGGATACGGCATCAACCAGGCGGGTTCCGGAGCACGGGCGGCGGCGCGGGTCGCGTCGCAGGGCGGGGAAGGGGAGGCGGCGGGCCAGGCCGCGATGGACGGCCGGTTCACTGCGAACGTCTCGGTCGGCGGCGGTGGCGACACGGTCACCGCCACCGTCCAGGTCCAGATCCCCTCGGTCATCCCCTTCATGGGCGGCTGGACCGCGGAACGTCACGCCACCATGCCCAACGACCAGGACGACTGACCGAGAGGAGCTGAAGAGATGAGCCTGCGCTCCCGTATGGCCGCCCCGGACGAGGGGGGACCCGCCCGCGAGGACGGACATCTCGTCGCCGTCTACCGCGCCAAGCTCCTGGAGGAGATCGACCTCGCCGAGATGTCGAGCCTGGCGGCGACCGAACGGCGCGCCCGGCTGGAACGCGTCCTCGGCCACATCATCAGCCGCGAGGGCCCGGTCCTCTCCTCCGCCGAGCGCTCCCAGCTGATCCGGCGGGTGGTCGACGAGGCCCTCGGCCTGGGCGTCCTCGAACCGCTCCTCGCCGACGCCTCGATCACCGAGATCATGGTCAACGGCCCGGACTCGATCTTTGTCGAGCGCGCGGGCCGCGTCGAACAGCTCCCCCTGCGCTTCGCCTCGAACGAGCAGCTCATGCAGACCATCGAGCGCATCGTCTCGACCGTCAACAGGCGGGTCGACGAGTCGAATCCGATGGTCGACGCCCGCCTCCCCACCGGCGAGCGCGTCAACGTGATCATCCCGCCGCTCGCGCTGACCGGCCCGACCCTGACGATCCGCCGCTTCCCCCGCGCGTACACCCTCCCCGAACTCATCGGCCTCGGCTCGCTCGACGAACAGATGCTGATGCTCCTCGCGGCCTTCGTGCGCGCCCGCTTCAACGTCATCGTCAGCGGCGGTACGGGCACCGGAAAGACGACCCTGCTCAACGCCCTCTCCGGACTCATCCCGGCCCGCGAGCGCATCATCACCATCGAGGACTCGGCCGAACTCCAGCTCCAGCAGGAGCACGTCATCCGCCTCGAGTCCCGGCCCCCGAACGTCGAGGGCAAGGGCCAGATCACCATTCGCGACCTGGTCCGCAACTCGCTGCGCATGCGCCCCGACCGCATCATCGTCGGTGAGGTCCGCGGCGGCGAGACCCTCGACATGCTCCAGGCGATGTCGACGGGCCACGACGGCTCGCTCGCGACCGTCCACGCCAACTCGGCCGAGGACGCGCTGATGCGACTGCAGACCCTCGGCTCGATGTCCGAGGTCCAGATCCCCTTCGAGGCCCTCAAGGACCAGATCAACTCGGCGGTCGAGGTCGTCGTCCAGCTCGCCCGGCACGCCGACGGCTCCCGCAAGGTCGCGGAGATCGCCCTGCTGGTCTCGCACGGCCGCGAACAGTTCCGCATCGTCACCGTCTCCCGCTTCGTGACCCGTCCCAGCGGGCCCGACCGCGTGGTGCACGGCCACTTCGAGCACCTGCCGCTGCCGCGCCGGATCGCCGAGAAGCTGTACGTCGCGGGCGAGCCGCTGCCCTCCGCCTTCGGAGTCACCGAGGCCGTCGACGTACTCAACACGAGGCAGGCGATCGGATGACGTCGCACGAGTCATACGTGGCGGGCGATCGGATGGCGTCACACGAGACATACGTGGCAGGCGATCGGATGGCGTCGCACGAGACAGGCAGCCAGCTGGCGTCTCGCGGGGCTGGGGTTCGGATGAAGTCCCGTATCCCGGACGGGAGGCAGGCATGAACAACCCGGCTCTGCTGGCCCTCGGCGCCACCGTCCTGTGCGGCACGCTCGCCGTCGCGGGCGTGCACGCGTACGCCTCCGGCCGCGCCCACCGCCAGGCCCTCGTCGACCGTCTCTCCGGCGGCGGACCCGTCCGTACGGCGGCCGGTCGCGCGCGCCGGTTCATGGGCGTCGACCGCCGGCTGCGCCGTACCCGGCTCGGCCGCACCATCCACCTGCGGCTGTCGGCCACCGGACTCGACCTGACGGCCGGGGAGTTCTTCACCTACGTCACCGCCGTCGTCGTCGCGCTGTGGCTGATCGCCGCCGCGGCCCTGGCCCCCTTCTTCGGTCCGATCGCCGCACTGGTGGGCGTCTGGAGCGCGGTCATCTTCCTCAACTGGCAACGCCAGAAGCGCATCGAGGCCTTCATCAACCAACTCCCCGACGTGGCACGGCTCCTGGCCAACGCCACCGCCGCCGGACTCGCCCTGCGCACCGCACTGGCGATGGCCGCCGAGGAACTGGAGGCGCCGGCCGGTGAGGAACTGGCCCGCGTGGCCGACCACTTGACCCTGGGCCGGTCCGTCGACGACGCGCTCGACGAGCTCGCCGAACGGCTCCCGTCCCGCGAACTCGTCGTCCTCGTCACCACCCTCGTCCTCGCCAACAAGGCGGGCGGCTCGGTCGTCAGCTCCCTGCGCAACCTCACCCAGACCCTGGAGGACCGCAAGGAGACCCGGCGCGAGGTCCGCACCATGCTCTCCGAGGTGAACGCGACGGCCTTCACCGTCCCGCTCCTCGGCCTGGGCTCGCTGCTGCTGATCAACTCGTCGAACGAGGGCGCCCTGGCCCGGGTGACCGGCTCGCCGCTCGGCCAGGCCCTCGTACTGATCTCGCTCGGCCTCTACACGGTCGGCTTCTTCGTCATCCGCCGCCTCGGCAAGATCGAAGTGTGAGGGGGAATCCGCCATGCCGGCCTTGCTGCTCGCCGCTCTGATGGGTGCCGCCGTCGCGGGCGTCCTGCTCGGCATCCGTATGATCCGCGCCGACGCCAAGCTTCCCAGCGACCTGGTGCTCGCCCTGGAGGTCGGCGCGACCCGGGTCTCCAAGGCGGACTCCGCCGTGGACCGGCTCGGCATGCGCTTCGCGCCCCTCGTGCTGCGGCTGATGGGCCCCCGCCGCGTCGACGCCAAGCGTCGCCGCATCGACATGGCGGGCAACCCCGGCGGCCTCACCCTCAACCGCTACGCGGCCCGCCGGGCCGTCTACGGCATCTTCGGCGTCGTACTCGGTCTCGTCTTCCTCTCGAACGGCCAACTCCTCTTCGCCGCAGCCACCTTGGCGTTCGGCCTGCTGGCCGCCGATGCCCTGATCTGGCAGGCCATCCGCGAGCGCAAGGACGTCATCGACCGCACCCTGCCCGACTTCCTCGACGTGCTGGCCGTCGTCGTCTCGGCGGGCCTCGGCTTCCGCCAGGCCCTCGACCGCGTGGCCGAGAAGTACGAGGGTCCGTGGGCGGACGAACTGCGCATCACGCTCCGCCAGATGGACATGGGCGTCAGCCGCCGCCAGGCCTTCGACGAACTCCGCCGGCGCAACTCCTCCGAGTCCGTCGCCCAGTTCGTCTCCGCGCTCCAACAGGGCGAGGAGCTCGGCTCGCCGATCGCCGAGACCCTCATCCAGCTCGCCACGGACATGCGCAGGACCGATGCCCAGAACGCCCGCCGCCGCGCCGCGAAGACCATCCCCAAGGCGACGATGGTGACCCTCGTCTTCATGCTCCCGGCCACGATGATCCTGATCGCGACGGGCATGTTCCTCGGCTCGGGCACCAACTTCGGCTCGATCCTGGGCCGCTGATGAACCGCCGTCCGCACATCCGGGGGCAGGGGTGCCGCGAGGGGCGGCACCCGCTTCGGCGCGGGTGGCACCCCGCCCGTGCGGGTGAGCGGCCCGACGCCGGCCAGGACGCCGGGTACCGGCCGGAGGACGCGGGTGCGGGCTGGCCCGCGGAGGCCGCCGGCTATCTCGCGGACGATGCCCCGGCACCCGGAAGCGTCCGTCTCCAACTGAACGCCCTCCAGGCCCTGTGCCGACAGGCCTTCGCCGTACGGCTGGCGGCCATCGCGGTCGGCGCCCCCTTCGCGATGACCAACACCACGGACGGAGCACCCCGCTACGCGGTCCTCGCCGCCGCCGTCCTCGGCATCATGGGCTCGTACGCCATGCTCAGGGACTGGGACCGCTTCGGCCCCCGTCTGCTGGCCCACCCGAGCCTGATGGCCGTCGACCTGACCTTCGGTGCGGTCCTGCTCCTCACCGCCTCCCCGGCCTCCCCCCTCGCCTACGCGACGGTCTGCACCCCGCTGCTGGCGGGCCTGCTGTACGGCTGGCGCGGCTCGGGCGTCTTCACCGGCCTCCAACTCGTAGTCCTGCTCACGGTGTTCCGGGCCTGGGCACACCGCCCCGGCACCGGCGCGAGCACCCTCCTCATCGCCGGCTTCTGCATCGGCGCCGGCATCATCGGCGTCACCCTGCGCAATCTGATGTTCCGCTTCGGCGCCGCCAGCCAGGCCCTGTCCGAGGCACACGCGCGGCTCGCCGTCGCGGAGGCCGTGGAGTCCGAACGCGCCCGTCTCGCCCGCGAGATGCACGACTCGGTGGCCAAGACGCTGCACGGACTCGCCCTCGCCGCGGAGGCACTGGCCGCGTCCCCCGACTCCCGCGACCCCGACGACCTCAAGCGCCAGGCGACGGTGGTGGCGGGCGCGGCCCGCCGCGCGGCGACGGAGTCCCGCGAGCTCCTATCGGACCTGCGGCGCCGGACGGATCTGACCACGGCACGACCGCACCTGCCCGCCGAACTCGCCGCGCGCGTCGGCGATTTCACCGCCCGTACGGCACTCCCGGCGGAGCTGCGCTGCACGGGAAGCGTCCCGCCTCTCCCGTGCGAGACGGCCCGCCACCTCCTGGCGATCGTCTCGGAAGCACTGGAGAACGCCCACCGCCACGCGTCGGCGACCCGGGTCCGCGTGGGCCTCGACGCCTCCGCCCATGCCCTGCGCCTGACGGTCCGGGACGACGGAGTGGGCCTGCCCGCCACCGCCGTACTCGACGACCTGGCGGAATCCGGCCACTTCGGCCTGCTGGGCATGGTGGAGCGGGCCGCGTCCCTCGGCGGGCGCCTCGACCTGGCCCGTCCCCCGCGGGGCGGCACGGAGATCACCCTGACCGTGCCGCTCGCCGCACCGGCACCCACCCCCCAAGAGGAGGCCGCCCATGCCTGACCAGGCACTTTCCGGCCCGCCCCTGCGTGTACTCGTGGCCGACGACAACCCCGTCGTACGGGCGGGACTCACCGCCCTGCTCGGCGCCCACCCGGACATCGAGGTCGTCGCGCAGGCGGCGGACGGCGAGGAAGCCGTGACCCTCGCGAGCGGCTGCGCCCCGGACGTCGTTCTGCTCGACGTCCGCATGCCCGGCACCGACGGCCTCACCGCACTGCCCCGGCTCACGCACCTCGCACCGGTGATGATGCTGACGTACAGCCGTGAACCCGAGGTCGTGGCCGAGGCGTTGCGCCGGGGCGCGGCCGGCTACCTCGTCCACGGCGAGTTCACAGCCCCCGAACTGATCACCGCCGTACGCGACTTGCCGCACGGACGGGCCACCGCTGTGGCGGATTCACTCGGTGTTTCGTACGAACCGAACGAAATCTCTTCGCATCTGCAATCAGTTGTGGCACAGTCGTCGGAGGCTCGGCCCCGGTCCGCGGACATGCGGCCGCGGCGCGGCCCCAACCGGCTCGACTTCGGCCTGAGTTCACGGGAGGTGGAGGTCATGGATCTCATCGCGTCCGGCATGAACAACCAGCAGATCGCCGCCGCCTGCTTCATCAGCGAGAAGACCGTGAAGAACCACATCAACCGCATCTTCGCAAAGCTGCACAGTTCTTCGCGCAGCGAAGCGATCGCCCACTGGCTGGGGACCGCGCGTGGGGGGTGGAACCGATGATTCCTCCCGCCAGAAGTTGGGCCCCTGGACCCACCCGGAGTACGCGGGTTCTCACGTACGGTGCTCGGGTCGGTAATCGCGTCGCGCGGGAGGGCAGTGACGATGAACAGGTTCGACAGCTGGAAGCGGACCGTGGTCTCCCGGATGCGGGGGGACGCGGGGGCCGGGTTTGTGGAGTATGCGGGGTTGATGATCATTATTGCGGGGATTTTTACGTTGATCGATGGGCTGGGGCTGGACGGGTTGATCTCCGGCGCGATCCTCGACGCCGTGACCAGCGTCATCGGAGGCTGACAGCCCGACGGCGTCTCGGCGACCGAGGGCAGACACTGCCCATCTACATCTGGTTGACCGCGATCCTGCTCTTCGCCGCCTTCGCCTTCTTCGCGTTCGCCCAGGCAGCGTCCGCCCGCAATGGAGCTCAATCCGCGGCGGACGCTGCGGCGTTGGCGGCCGCGCAGGACGCCCGGGACGAGCTGATGGACGGCTTGACGGCTGCAATCGGGCAGGACGACAACTGGCTCGACTGGCTGGGCGAGTTGCCCCCTGCCGGTGCGGGCGCGACAGCCGCGGCTCAGCAACTCGCCTCCGAGAACGAGTCGACCGTCGAGAGCGTCGAGCCCACCACGAACAACGGTTTTCCGGGTTATGAAGTCGCCATCGAGACGAACTACACGGTCGGTGACTCGATCATTCCGGGCACGGAGGGCATGCGGGCAAAGGCGCACGCCACCGCCGTCATCCAGCCGCGCTGCGACTTCGACCCGGACGCGGATCCCGAAAAGCCCCTGGAACTGGACTGCGGCGACGAACTCGTGAACATCGACCCCGGAGATTTCGATCCGGCCGACCTTCCCGACGCGTCTGTGCTGTTCTCTGTGCATCTGGCCGAGTGAGAGGAAGCCGTACCGATGGATATCCGGCACACCCTGAAGAGCCGCAGGGCGCTGAGCGCAATGGCGATCACGGCTGGGCTGCTCCTCACGGTGGCCGGCTGCGGCGGCGGAGACGACGACAAGTCGGGCTCCAGCGCGTCCTCTTCGCCGGCGAAGGACAGCGGAGGCGGCGGCAACAAGGACAAGGAGTCCGCCTCGCCGTCGTCGCAGCAGACTCTCGCCGAGGTCAAGGGGGGCGACCTCACGCTGAAGGTCACCTCTGCCACCCGGGACGACGGAGGGTTCGTGACCGTCGAGGGCACGGTGACGAATGGCGGCGCCAAGTCGTGGGTCGCCGCCGACTGGCGGGGCGACGAGCGTGAACTGGCCGGGAACGGTGGGTCGATCGCCGGCGCGAGTCTGATCGACTCGACGGGCAAGAAGAAGTACCTGATCCTCCGTGACACCGAGGGCCGGTGCCTGTGCACCAGGTTCACGGGAGGCCTCCAGCCGGGCGAAACCACCGACTGGTTCGCCCAATTCCCCGCCCCGCCCACCGCCACCACCAAAGTGAACTTCCAAGTCGGCTCCATGCCCCCCGCCTCCGTCGAACTCTCCGAGGGCGAGTGACCCATGGCCCTCCCACGCGCTCTCCCACGCCGCAGTACCGCGACCACGCTCACCGCGTTCGCCGTGCTGGTCACGCTCGGTCTGCCCGGTCCGGCGTATGCGGACGACGAGGACCCGAGTGCGCCGCCGGGCAGTGTGACCACGTCACCGCCACCGGAGGTGGACGCGACCAGTCCGGGGCTGAAGCTGGCCGACGGCGCCACGCTCGCGCCGGCCAAGGTGCTGGACATCAAGTCGGTCGTGGAGGACCTGGGTGGCGAGGAGCGCCGGGTGGACACGAACGAGAACGTGACGTTCGCGCTCCAGGCCGAGGTGCTGTTCCCGAAGGACAGCTCGAAGCTGAACCCGGAGGCCCGCTCCCGTATCCAGGCGATCGCCGAGGAGATCGGGGCGCAGAACGCCTCGAACGTCAGGGTCTTCGGCTTCACCGACAACCTCGGCTCCTACGCGCACGGGCTGACCCTCTCCAAGAAGCGCGCCGAGGCGGTCCACGACCAGCTCGCCGCTAACCTGGGCGGCGACGTCACCTTCGAGGTCCGCGGCTACAGCGAGGACTACCCGATCGCCGACAACACCTCGGAACAGGGCCGGCGCAAGAACCGCCGGGTGGAGGTGTCGTTCCCGAGGAGCGGGTCCTCGGGTTCGGACAAGTCCACCGGCTCGGGCGAGCCCACTGGGTCGGGTCAAGACAGCGGCTGAGCCCAGGGCGCGGCCGCGGCGAAAGGGATGGCTGCGGTGCGGAAGATCGTTCTGATGAGTTCGGTGTCCCTCGACGGGTACATCGAGGGACCGGGCCGTGACATCAGCTGGCACCAGGTCGACGAGGAACTCCACCGTCACTTCAACGCATACGTCAAGGAGCTCGGCGGTCTGCTGAGCGGGCGGGTGACGCACGAGCTGATGGCCGAGTTCTGGCCGACGGCCGACGAGGATCCCGCGGCCGGCCCCACGATGGCGGAGTTCGCCGGGATCTGGCGTGACATCCCGAAGATCGTGTACTCCCGGACGCTGGAGCGGGCCGACTGGAACACGCAGGTCGTGCGGGACGTCGTCCCCGAGGAGGTCCGTGCCCTCAAGGCGCAGCCGGGCGGGGACCTGGGCCTGGGCGGCGCCGACCTCGCCGCCACGTTCCTGCGGCACGACCTGGTCGACGAATTCCGGGTGTACGTCCACCCGGTCCTCATCGGCCGCGGCAAACCCCTGTTCCCCGAGACGGATGCCCTCACCTTCCTCCGGCTCATCGAGACCCGGACCTTCGGCAACGGCGTCGTACTCCTGCGCTACGAGCGAGCCGAGCGGAAATAGCGGGGCCGGTGCGCCAACCCCGCCCCGCCGACGCGTAATGCGGTTGTCCGCCGCGCCGGCGGTGGGTAGGAAGGGTCCATGACTGGACTCGGTGCTGTCTTCCGGCCCCAACTGCCCCCTGAGCGCCTGCGCGACCTGGCCCGGCTCGCGGACGACGCCGGTCTGGAGGAACTGTGGCTGTGGGAGGACTGCTTCCTCGAAGGGGGCGTCTCCGCCGCCGCGGCCGCCCTCGCCTGGACCGAGCGGCTGCGCGTCGGGGTGGGACTGCTGCCGGTCCCCCTGCGCAATGTCGCGGTCACCGCGATGGAGGCCGCCACCCTGCACCGCCTCTTCCCGGGGCGGGCCGTCGTCGCCGTCGGACACGGCGTGCAGGACTGGATGGAACAGGTCGGGGCGCGCGCCGAGTCGCCCGTGACACTGCTGCGTGAGTATCTGCTCGCCCTGCGCGCACTGCTCGGCGGGGAGACGGTCACGACGCAGGGGCGGTACGTGAAGCTGGACGGCGTCGCCCTCGACTGGCCGCCGGCGCCCGGCGTGACCGTACTGGCCGGCGCCACCGGACCCCGTTCGCTGCGGCTCTCCGGCGAGGCGGCCGACGGCACGATCCTGACCGCCGCCACGGGTCCCGACGGTGTACGGCGGGCCCGCCGGCTCATCGACGAGGGCCGCGAGGCCGCGGGACGCACCGACCCGCACCAGGTCGTCGTCTATCTGCACACGGCGACCGGCCCGGACGCGGCCGCCCGGCTGCGGGCCGAGATCGCCGCAGGCGGCGAGGACCCGGCGCAGGAACACGGCGTCGCCGGTGACGCGGGCGCCGTCGCCAAGGCCGTCCAGCGCCTCGCCGACGCCGGCGCCGACACCGTCGTCCTCCAGCCCACGGCCGACGAACCCGACCCCGAGGGCTTCCTCCGCTTCGCGGCGACCGAAGTACGGCCCCTCGTGCCGTAACCGGGGCGGCCGGGCCATGCCGTAGCCGGCGGCCGCCCGGTCGGCCGGGCCGGTGGTCGCCCGCTCCTCCGTCGATCAGCTCGCGCAGGATGCCCACGTGGCCCGCGTGCCGTGCCCTCTCCTCGACGATGTGGACCCGGCGTACGTCCGCGCGGCTCGCGGGAAATGCCGTCGCGCACGCGCCCGCCCGTTGGCAGGATCGACCTCATGACCACGAGCCGTACCTTCGAGGACCTTGTCGCCGAGGCGGCGGCCGCGCCCGTCGAGGGCTGGGACTTCTCCTGGTTCGAGGGACGCGCCACCGAGGAACGCCCGCCGTGGGGATACGCGCGGGCGATGGGGGAGCGGCTCGCGCAAGCGTCCGCCGCGCTCGACCTGCAGACCGGCGGCGGCGAAGTCCTCGCCTCCGCGCCCGAGTTGCCCCGCCTCACCGTCGCGACCGAAGGCTGGCCGCCGAACGTCGCCAAGGCCACCGCCCTGCTCCACCCGCTCGGCGCCGTGGTCGTCGCCTCCCCGGAGGACGCGCCGCTGCCGTTCGCGGACGCGGCCTTCGACCTGGTCACCAGCCGGCACCCGGTCGCGACGTACTGGGACGAGATCGCGCGCGTCCTGCGCCCCGGCGGTACGTACTTCTCCCAACAGGTCGGCCCCGCGAGCGTCTTCGAGATCGTCGAGTACTTCCTCGGAGCGCAGCCGGCACGGACCAGGAACCGGCGCCACCCCGAGCACGCCCGCGCCGCCGCAGGGACCGCCGGTCTCGAGGTCGTCGACCTGCGCACGGCCCGGCTGCGCATGGAGTTCCACGACGTCGGTGCCGTCGTCCACTTCCTGCGCAAGGTGGTCTGGATGGTCCCCGGCTTCACGGTCGAGGCGTACCGGGACCGGCTGATGACCCTCCACGACCGGATCGAGAAGGACGGCCCGTTCGTGGCGCACAGCACCCGCTACCTCATCGAGGCACGCAAGCCGGGGCGGTCGCCCTCGCCGTGACCGGGGGCGCCGAGCGCTCGCTCCGTGAGACGTGAATCCGTATCCCGGACATCTCCACACGGTTTCCACATCGTTATCGAGGGCGGCTCGCGCCGAACTCCCCGGTTCACGTAAGTTCAGACCAAGGGTAATTCGCGTGAGCAAAGCTGCGCGTGTGGCACCGCGCAGTGGAGGGGGCTGCGCGGTGCTGGGTCCGCTTCTTCCGACCGCAGGTCAGCGGTCCTGGACGACCACCCGCACCCCGCGCCGGACCCCCCACCGCTCCAGCGCCCCGGCCTCCGTTTCCAGGACATGCCGGGCCCACGGCCGCGGCAGCCCCACCCGGCCCGGACGCATCGTGCGCACGGCTACGACCCGCAATGTCCGGTCCAGATAGGCGACATCGATCGCGAAACGCATCCCCAGGGTGTGCACCGCGCTCGCCGGGCTCAGCAGCAGTGCCCCCTCGATCCCGTCCCGCCCGAGCAGCCCCCGCCGGCGCGCCCGCGCCGACTCGGCGAGCTCCAGCGGAACGGGTGCGGATGTCTCCGGGGTGGTGAACGTGGCCATGACTGCGAAGTTAGCGACGGCGTCAAGCCGACGTTCCGACACGCGTCACCCACGCGGAGGACGCGGGGCCCCGGATGCCTCACACCCCATAAGTGCGCGCAAACCCCCTGGTTCTCTCTGGATTCGCCCGGATTCCCTTGGAATCAGCTGGGATTCGGCCATGATCAGGCCCTGAATCAGAGCTTCCGCACCCATCGCCGCGTCGTCGGCCGGTTTCGGAGAGTAGTTGTGGCACGCCGATGCACGCAGCATCACTTACGAAGGGTTATGGTGGAAACCCCCCCTCGGGCCGGTCCGTCTCCCCCCCACGGACCGGCCCGTTTTTTTGCCCTCAGCCGGGTGACCCGCCCCGCACCGGGGCGACCGGCCACCCCGCCAGGCACCCCCAGTACGTCGACCAAGCCCCGCCCGCGCGCACCCCCGGCCTACGCGCCCCCCGCCCGCGCGCCCCCGTACGCGGGCCGGCCCGGCAGACGCCCCCACGCCCCCGGCCCGGCCCCCGCGCCGGGACTCAGCTCCGCCCGGCCCAGATGTTCGTGCCCGGAGTCGACACCGCGAACGTGTCGATCTCCTTCAGCTCCTCGTCCGTGAGCTTCGGCGCGGAAAGCGCCGCGAGGTTCTCCTCCAGCTGGCGCACGCTGGACGCGCCGATCAGCGCGGAGGTCATCCGCTCGTCACGCAGCACCCAGGTCAGCGCCAGCTGGGCGAGGGACTGGCCGCGGCGGCCCGCGATCTCGTTCAGCCCGTTCAGACGTCGTACGACGTCGGCGTCGGACGCCAGGCCCGGGTCCAGGGACTTGCCCTGCGAGGCGCGCGAGCCCTCGGGGACACCCTTGAGGTACTTGCCCGTCAGCAGACCCTGTGCGAGCGGAGCGAAGGAGATGCAGCCCATCCCCGCTTCGTCGAGCGTGTCGAGCAGCGCGTCGTCCTCGGTCCAGCGGTTGATCATCGAGTACGACGGCTGGTGGATGAGCGGGCGTACGCCCATACCGGTGAGGATCCGGACCGCCTCGCGTGTCTGCTCGGCGGTGTAGGACGAGACGCCGACATACAGCGCCTTGCCCTGCTGGACGGCGGACGCCAGCGCGCCCATCGTCTCCTCCAGCGGAGTGTCCGGATCGAAGCGGTGCGAGTAGAAGATGTCGACGTAGTCCACACCCATCCGGCGCAGCGACGCGTCCAGGGACGACAGCAGGTACTTGCGGGAGCCCCACTCGCCGTACGGCCCGGGGTGCATCAGGTAGCCGGCCTTGGTCGAGAGGACCAGCTCGTCCCGGTAGGGCGCGAAGTCCTCCTTCAGGAGCTTGCCGAAATTGAGCTCGGCGGAGCCGGGCGGCGGCCCGTAGTTGTTCGCCAGGTCGAAGTGGGTGACACCGAGGTCGAAGGCGCGGCGCAGGATCGCGCGCTGGGAGTCGAGCGAGCGGTCGTCGCCGAAGTTGTGCCACAGACCGAGGGAGACGGCGGGGAGCTGGAGGCCGCTGCGTCCCGTGCGGCGGTACTCCATTGAGTCGTATCGCTCGGTTGACGCGCGATAAAGGGGGGAGTCGTTCATGGACACGAAACTACTTCAGCGCACTGACACCCCATGCCGGAGCCGCAGTTGTACGGGGGTAGGCTTCGCCCCCGGGGACCGCCATATGGACAGGGATTGCGCTGCGGCGCACCTGTCTGATCCGCACGGAGGGGCTGACAACACGTGAACCTGCGCGACAACCTGCGCCGTCTCCTGGTCAGGTTCTACACACGCAGGGTGGAAGGCCACCTCGACCACGACCAGGTGCCCAAGCACATCGGCGTCATCATGGACGGCAACCGGCGCTGGGCGAAGGCGGCCGGCAGCACCGCGGCCCAGGGTCACCGGGCCGGGGCCGACAAGATCGAGGAATTCCTCGGCTGGTGCTCCGAGACCGATGTCGAGGTCGTCACCCTCTGGCTGCTCTCGACGGACAACTTCGACCGTCCCCCGGACGAGCTCGTCCCGCTCCTCGGCATCATCGAGGGCGTCGTCCGCACCCTCGCCGCCGACGGCCGCTGGCGGGTGCACCACGTCGGCACGCCGGACATCCTGCCCTCGCAGATGCAGACCGTCCTGAAGGAGGCCGAGGAGGCCACCGCGCACGTCGACGGGATAGTCGTCAACGTCGCCATCGGCTACGGCGGCCGTCAGGAGATCGCCGACGCCGTGCGCTCCATGCTCCTGGACGCCGCCGACAAGGGCACCGCGATCGAGGACCTCGCCGAGTGCGTCGACATCGACCTCATCGGCAAGCACCTCTACACCGGCGCCCAGCCCGACCCCGACCTGGTGATCCGGACCAGCGGCGAACAGCGGCTCTCCGGATTCATGCTGTGGCAGACGGCCCATTCGGAGTACTACTTCTGCGAGGTTTTCTGGCCGGCCTTCCGCAAGGTCGACTTCCTGCGCGCCCTGCGTGACTACGCGGCGCGACACCGCCGTTACGGCGGCTGAGGTTCTGAGGCTCGGTTCGCTCCCGGCACGCGCCCCTTCGGCTCACCCGCCGTGGGGGCCGTGAGCCGGAAGACACCAGGTCCGGGCCCGGAGCCGGGTGGTCTGGGGCGGAAGTAACAAGGAGTTCATCCGTGCGCCGCCCTATGCCGTGGCATGGCAGCGCATGTTCGAGGGCATAAACCATCCAGGTCGACACCCGAACCACGGGTGTCGGATCTCAGCGGACGGCACGGGGCCGTCCGCCCGGGAGGCCCTTTGCACCAGCGCGCTCGTGCGGTCAGCACGGACGAAGCGGAGGGCCGGTCGTCGGCCCGTGCAGTGGGCCCGAGACCGGTCCAGATCTCCTTCGTCGCTCCCCGACCTCATCCGAGGGGGTACGTCCTTCCGTGGTGACCAGCACAAAGCGCCGTATGCCAGACCGGCGCACCTATGTTCTCGACACCAGCGTCCTGCTGGCCGATCCCAACGCCCTGAACCGCTTCGACGAGCACGAAGTAGTGCTGCCGATCGTCGTGGTCACGGAGCTGGAGGCCAAGCGGCATCATCCGGAGCTCGGGTACTTCGCCCGGCAGGCCCTGCGCCTGCTCGACGAGTTCCGGGTGCGGTTCGGCCGCCTCGATGCCCCGATTCCGATCGGGGACCTCGGCGGGACCGTTCGCGTCGAGCTCAACCACTCGGACCCCAGCGTGCTGCCCAGTGGCTACCGCCTGGGGGACAACGACTCCCGCATCCTCGCGGTCGCCCGCAATCTGCAGGCCGAGGGATTCGACGTCACCGTCGTGTCGAAGGATCTTCCGCTCAGGATCAAGGCCTCGTCCGTCGGGCTCCTCGCCGAGGAGTACCGCGCGGAGCTGGCCATCACGGGCTCCTCCGGCTGGACCGGAATGTCCGAACTGACCCTGTCGGGCGAGCAGGTGGACGTCCTCTTCGATGTCGGCCACGCGTATGTCCCCGAGGCGGCCGACCTTCCGGTGCACACCGGTCTGACGATCCAGTCCGAGCGCGGCAAGGCGCTGGGGCGGGTCACGTCCGAGGGCAATGTCCGGCTCGTCCGCGGCGATCGCGAGGCCTTCGGCATCAAGGGCCGCAGCGCCGAGCAGCGCATCGCGCTCGACCTGCTGCTCGACCCGGACATCGGGATCGTGTCGATGGGCGGCCGGGCCGGCACCGGCAAGTCCGCGCTCGCGCTCTGCGCGGGCCTGGAGGCCGTCCTGGAGCGGCGTCAGCACCAGAAGGTGATGGTCTTCCGGCCGCTGTACGCGGTCGGCGGGCAGGAGCTCGGCTATCTGCCCGGCTCCGAGTCCGAGAAGATGAGCCCCTGGGCGCAGGCGGTCTTCGACACGCTCTCCGCGGTCACCAGCCGCGACGTCATCGAAGAGGTCACCGCCCGCGGCATGCTGGAGGTCCTGCCGCTGACCCACATCCGCGGCCGCTCCCTCCATGACGCCTTCGTGATCGTGGACGAGGCGCAGTCGCTGGAACGGAATGTGCTGCTGACCGTTCTGTCGCGTATCGGAGCCAATTCACGGGTCGTTCTGACCCACGATGTGGCGCAAAGGGACAATCTGCGAGTCGGCCGGTACGACGGTGTCGTCGCCGTGGTCGAGAAGTTGAAGGGCCATCCGCTCTTCGCGCACGTGACCCTGAACCGGTCCGAGAGGTCCCAGATTGCCGCGCTTGTGACCGAAATGCTGGAGGACGGACACATCTAGGGCTTCTGCCCTCAGCCGCTCAACTCGCGGCGAATACCAGGAAGTTGACGCCGCCCGGAAAAGGCCAAGAGCCTAGCCGGGCGGCGCCGTGCTGCGCGCTCGTTTCCGGAAAACTCCTGAGGCAAACGAGGTGTGAGCTTTCACACGCAACTCGGAATTGCCTTGCGGCGTCGGGGTACGGCAGAGTCTCACTCCTGTCAGGCCCCGCATACGACACACTTGTACCCCCAGCGGTACGGCACAACAGGAACCCCAGAACTCCATAGAGCCGTCGTATGCCGCCCGAGCACCACGCGGCGCTCCCCTCGCGGGAGTTCCCACCGGGCCCGTGCCTCCCGTGACCCCGCAGTTGGGAGGCCAGTGCCAAGGGGCACGATTGCGTCCGCGAGGGTCACCTGTAGCGGGCGATGCTGGAAGGAAACCGTGTGAGCCGGATTTCGGTCCGGGGATTCGCAGTGGCTTCGGCCACCGCGGTCACCGCTGTCGGCGCCGTAACCGGTGTTGCCTCGGGCAGCACCGCGCAGTCCCCGAGCGACGCCGAGGCAACGGCCGGCGACGTGACGCTCCTCGCGGACATACCCGCGGGCCAGCAGGCCCAGGTGCAGACCGCGTCCCTGACTCAGCAGGCCGACGCCCAGGCCATCGCCGCGGACGCGAGTGCCAAGAAGGACGCGGAGGAGTCGGCCCGCAAGCAGGCCGCCGAGGACGCGATCGCCAAGCAGAAGGCCGCGGAGAAGGCCGAGCAGGCAGCCAAGGACCGCAAGGAGGCGGAGGCCAAGGCCAGCCGCTCCAGCACGCGTGACGCCACCACCTTCTCCGTCCAGAGCTCGTACACCGTCGCGCAGATCCAGGCGATGGCGCGCCAGATGGTGCCGAGCGGGCAGTTCCAGTGCTTCAGCAACATCGTGGACCACGAGTCCAGCTGGAACTACCGGGCGGTCAACGCGTCCTCCGGTGCCTACGGTCTCTTCCAGGCTCTGCCCGGCTCCAAGATGTCGTCCGTCGGTTCCGACTGGCAGACGAACCCCGCCACCCAGATCAAGTGGGGCCTCAACTACATGGACAGCCGGTACGGCAGCCCGTGTGAGGCTTGGTCGTTCTGGCAGGCCAACAACTGGTACTGAGCCGACGGCCGCCCGGCGGCAGCTCAACCTCGCGAAGCCCTTCACCGTCCTTTGGTGAGGGGCTTCGGTCATGACGTCCCCGCGACCGGGCAATGGATGCCCCGGGCATGTACGGTCTGACGGGACGACTTCCAGGGGGGAGTGGTGGGAAGCGACGGGGAAAAGGGACGGATGATGTCACGAGTGCCACAGTGGCTCGGCCGGGTCGGCGCCGGACTGACCGAACTGGGCGACCGGTTGGACAAACGCCGCGCCGAGGTCGAAAGGGAGACACTCGAGGACTCGGACGGCTTTGGCGCGTCTGAGGACCGAGCGTGTGCGGGCGCGGGCGGGACCCGTGCTGCCGACCCGTTGGCGGACGCCCCCGAAGACACCGGCTCGTCCACACCCGACCAGGTCCCCGCACCTCCCCTCTACGCTCCCGCCGTGGCCGCCCGCCCCGACCCCTCCGCGGCCGTGCCGTGGGGGGTACGTGTCGCGGCCGAGGCCGGCTGGCGGCTGCTCGTACTCGCGGGCACCGTCTGGGTGTTGATGCGGGTCATCAGCGCCGTACAACTGGTGGTGCTCGCCTTCGTGGCCGCCCTGCTCATCACCGCGCTGCTGCAGCCCACGGTGGCCCGGCTGCGGAAGCTCGGTGTGCCGCGCGGTCTGGCCACCGCGCTCACCGCGATCCTCGGCTTCGTGATCATGGGCCTGGTCGGCTGGTTCGTGGTCTGGCAGGTCATGGAGAACATCGACAATCTCTCCAACCAGGTCCAGGACGGCATCGACGAGCTGCGCAAGTGGCTCCTCAACAGCCCGTTCCATGTCACCGACAAACAGATCAACGAGATCGCCAAGAACCTGCGCGAGGCGATCGGCGCCAACACCGACCAGATCACCTCGGCCGGCCTCGAGGGCGTCACGGTCATCGTCGAGGCGCTGACCGGGATTCTGCTGACGATGTTCTCGACGCTGTTCCTGCTCTACGACGGCAAGCGGATCTGGGAGTGGACGCTGAAGCTCGTCCCCTCCGCGGCGCGGCCCGGTGTCGCCGGCGCCGGTCCGCGGGCCTGGCGCACGCTGACCGCGTACGTCCGCGGCACGGTGATCGTCGCCATGATCGACGCCATCTTCATCGGCCTCGGCATCTACTTCCTGGATGTCCCCATGGCCGTCCCGCTCGCCGTCTTCATCTTCCTGTTCGCCTTCATCCCGCTCGTCGGCGCCGTGGTGTCCGGCGCCCTCGCGGTGGTCGTCGCGCTCGTCACGCAGGGCGTGTTCACCGCCGTGATGGTGCTCGCCGTCGTCCTTGCCGTGCAGCAGATCGAGGGCCACATTCTGCAGCCGTTCATTCTGGGGCGGGCGGTGCGGGTGCATCCGCTGGCGGTCGTGCTCTCCGTCGCCGCGGGTGGGATGGTCGCCGGGATCGGCGGAGCGGTGGTGGCCGTGCCGTTGGTCGCCGTCACCAACACGGTGGTCGGGTACCTCCGCTCGTACGCCCGCGAAGCCGCCCTCCGGCAGTCCCCGCCACCTCACGGCGCCACCGCCACGGACGTGGCCCCGGTCCAGCCGTCGCCGTCTCCGCCGGCCTAGACGGTCCCGGGCGGAGCCCCAGGACGGGACCGTCTCCGCCGGCCTAGACGGTCCCGTCCTGTGG
>NZ_JBHVXW010000025.1:132852-141242 GCF_042881375.1 Streptomyces sp. NPDC058274 | reverse complement strand
GCGCCGGGTCGTGGGTGGGCGCCCGCGCGGCGTCGGCCTGGGCCGGGTGGGCCCGGGGGCCTTGCCTCCCGGGCATCGGCGTCGACGGAAGTCAGGCGTGGCGGGAGCGGTAGAGGGCTGCCTTGGCGCGGTTGCCGCACCGGGTCATGTCGCACCAGCGGCGCGAGCCGCGGTGGGACCGGTCGACGTAGAGCCGGGTGCAGCGCGGCGCCGCGCACTCCTTGACCAACTCGGGTGTCTCGGTCATGAGTTGGATGGCGTCCCGGGCCACCGTCGACAGGACGGCGCCGACCGTGCCCTGGCGCCGCACCGTGCCGTCGGGCCGGAGTTCGGTACGTACGGGGTTGGGGGCGGCGGCGCGATTGACCGCGGCGCAGTCCTCGGGGGCGTAGGGCGCGTGCTCGGCCGAGGCGAGCATGAGGCGGTAGACCGCCTCGCGCAGGCGCACCGCCGCGGCCAGGTCCGCCCGGGTCGCCGTCGCGGGGTCGTCGAGGACCCCCGAGGAGGCGGTCCACTCGGAGAGATCGGCCGAGGTGGTGAGCAGATCCAGCGGGTCATCGCGCCGGCTCTGCACGGTGCCCACGAGATCAAGGGCCACACTGCCGCTGACAAATGCGAAGTTCATCCCCCAAGAGTAACCGTATTGACTGGTTCGTCGAGGCCTCTGTAGTGTTCTTCGTAACCTACTGATCTGGTTACTTCCTCAGTGAGAGGCCACCTCTGCAATGCAAGGCGCCGACCCGAAACTCGCCCCGGTCGAGGCCCCGGCCGAGGAGCCGCCGCAAGCCGCCGCTCCGCCGGCCTGGGCCAACGCGGCGATCCCCGCCGTCTTCGTGGTGCTGTGGAGCAGCGCGTTCATCGCGGCCGTGCTCGGTACCGACGCGGCTCCACCCCTGCTGCTGACGTTCTCCCGCTTCGCGGTCGCCGGCGTCCTGCTGGCCGTGATCGCCGTGGTGAGCAGATCGCCATGGCCCCGGGGGCGCCTGCTTCTGCATGTGATCGTCGCCGGCCTGCTGATGCAGGCGGTCCAGTTCGGTGCCTTCTACACGGCCATCGGCGCGGGCCTGCCCGGCGGTGTCGTCGCGCTGATCCAGGGGTTCAACCCCGTGCTGATCGCTCTGCTGGCCGGCCTGTTCCTGGGCGAGAAGATCAGCAGGCGGCAGTGGCTGGGCTTCGTCGTCGGCGGCGCCGGCGTGGTGCTCGCGGTCGCGGGCGCGCTGCACTTCTCCGCCAGTGCCATCGTGCTGTCCTTCGTCGGCCTGCTCGGCCTGAGCGCGGGCACGGTCTACCAGAAGCGCTTCACCCAGGGCGCGGACGTGCGCAGCAGTACGGCCGTGCACTTCATCGCCAGCGCACCGGTGATGGGCATTCTGACCCTGACCCTGGAGGACCCCAAGGTCTCCGACTGGGGCGCGTTCGGCGGCTCGCTCGCCTGGATCGTCCTGGTCAACTCGGTCGGTACGTTCCTGCTGCTCAACTTCATGCTCAAGAAGCAGGCCGCCAGCCGGGTGGGCACGCTCTTCTTCCTCACCCCGGCCGTCACCGCCCTGCTCGCCTGGCTGGTAATCGACCAGACGCTCAGTCCGTCCGCGATCATCGGCCTGCTCCTCGGAGGCGTCGGTGTCCTGCTCGCGGCACGCAAGTAGACAGGGCCGTCCCCCGGCATTCCGCCTCGCGCCGCCATCGACCATATAGAGAAGAGAAAGAGACATGAGCATCAAGATCGCGATCAACGGATTCGGCCGCATCGGGCGCGGTTTCCTGCGCGCCGCGCTCACCCACGGAACCGATCTTGAAGTGGTGGCGGTGAACGACCTCACGGACGCGGCGACCCTCGCGCACCTGCTGTCGTACGACAGCACCATGGGCCGTCTGGACGCCGAGGTCGAGGTCGACGGTGACGCCCTCGTGGTCGACGGCCGCAAGATCGCGGTGTACGCGGAGCGCGAGCCGAGCAAGCTGCCGTGGGGCGAGCTCGGCGTCGACGTCGTGGTGGAGTCCACCGGCATCTTCACCGACGGCCACAAGGCCGCCGCGCACCTCCAGGCGGGAGCGCGCAAGGTCCTCATCTCGGCGCCCGCGACGAACGAGGACATCACCCTCGCCTACGGCATCAACCACACCAGCTACGACCCGGCGAAGCACCACATCGTCTCGAACGCGTCGTGCACGACGAACTGCCTGGCGCCCCTGGCCAAGGTGCTGCACGACGGGCTGGGCGTGGAGCACGGCCTGATGACCACGGTGCACGCGTACACCCAGGACCAGAACCTCCAGGACGGTCCGCACAAGGACCCGCGGCGCGCGCGCTCGGCCGCTATCAACGTCGTCCCCACGTCGACCGGTGCCGCCAAGGCCATCGGCCTCGTCCTGCCCGAGCTGAACGGCAAGCTCGCGGGCCTGTCGCTGCGCGTTCCGGTACCGGTCGGGTCGCTGACCGACCTGTCGGTGTACCTGTCGCGGCCGTCCACCGTCGAGGAGATCAACGGCCTCTTCGCCGAGGCGGCGGCCGGTCCGCTGGCCGGGGTCCTGCGCTACACGGATGCCCCGCTCGTCTCGACCGACATCGTCGGTGACCCGGCGTCCACCATCTTCGACTCGAAGCTGACGACGGTCACCGGCGACGGCCGGCACGTCAAGGTCTTCGGCTGGTACGACAACGAGTCCGGCTTCTCCCACCGGCTGATCGATGTGGCACGGCTGCTGGGTGCCGGCGCCTGACCCACGGTGACGGCCGCCGGGATGCGGCCGCCTGTTGTCCTGCCCCGACCGGCCACCGGGCCGCTCGGGGCAGCGCGGTTCCCGCCGCGTACGACGCGGTGGAGCGGTGGAGCGGTGGGATTCAGCCGGATGTCTGCCAGGCGACGCCGCGTCCGGCCCCGAGTTCACGCGAGAGCAGGGTGGCCACCTCGCGCACGGCGACGGCATGCTGCTTCCGGCCTTCTTCGGTGAGGAGCCGTTCGACGGAGCCGACGATGCCGATGGCGCCCGCCACCTGGCCGTTCCGCTCGAACACGGGTGAGGCGATGCCGGCTTCGCCCAGCGCGCTCTCCTGGTCCTCCTGCGCGTAGCCGAGCCGCCGGATCTCCTCCAGCTGGCCCGTGAGGACGGCGGGATCCACCACGCTCTGTCCGGTCAGCGTGGCCAGTTCGCCGTTGAGCAGGGCCTCCTGCTCCCGCTGCGGCAGGAAGGCGACCATGGCCTTGCCGAGTGCGCAGGTGTTCCAGGGGATGGTGGCGCCGAGCTCCAGGATCTGCACCCCGCTGCCGCGCCGGAACGCGTGATGCACGACGAGGACGTGCCGGTCGTCGAGTACGGCGACCCAGACCGCTTCCCCGGTGCGCTCGGCGAGGCTGTCGGCCCAGGGGAGCGTGCGCGAGCGCAACTCCTGTGTCTCCAGGTAGGAGTTGCCGAGCCGGAGCAGGGCCGAGCCCAGGAGGTACTTGCTGGTCTCCTTCTCCTGGCGGACCAGCCCCTCGGCCTCCAGCGTGCGCAGCAGCGCGTGCACGGTCGGCTTGGACACTCCGATCCGTTCAGCGATCTCAGTCACGCCCAGACGAGGGCCGGCTGCCGCCAGTTCCCGGAGGATGCGTACCGCACGCTGAACAGACTGCACCATGACCTTTACTCGCATTCAGTATTGCGGAACGCCATTCAGAAAACATAACATCCGCTGGTGGCGAGGCACTCATCAGCGTAGGACTCGCTTTTGACCGACGGTCAGTGCGTCATGGTCCGCCGACAGGCAACTGATGCGGGCTCGCGGGGTGTCGCAGGGGGCGGCGCACTCTACCCCACTCAGTTTTGAGCCCCGCTGCGGCTGCCCGTCGGCGACGACGGCGTCACGGCGGCCCCCGGGACCTCGTCCAGGTGCGCGCGGACGTCGCCGGGGAGAGCGGACGTCGTCACACAGGAGAAGGACGCCCGGGCCACGCATTCGTCAACAACTGCCGCCCGGCCCGCCCCTCGGTGCCCGCCCGCGATCCCGCGGGCCGTCCCGGCTGTCAGTCCCGCGTGCGAGGATGCGCGCATCGGGGCGGACAGCACAGGCGGACAGCACACAAGGGGCGCGTCATGGCGGGTGTCGACGGGGCGGCGAGCGGGCCCTCGGCGGTGCCGGGCGACGGCGGGAAAGGTACGTCGCGGGACGAGCCGGCGGGCCGCGGCTCCCGTGGCCCGCGCACGGAGTCGTGGGCCCCGCGGGAGGAGCCGCCGGTCGGCCGCAGAGCCCGTGACCTGCTCACGGAGGGCGCGCGGCTGTACGAGGCCGCGCGCACCGTCCTCGCCGACCACGCCCGCGCACTCGAAGCCGTCCGTTCGGCACTCGCGCCGCTCCAGGCCGAACTGGTCGCCCAGGAACTGGAGCTCATCCCCGTCTCCCGGCTGAAGGACGTCACCGAGGGGCGGTTGCGGCTGGGCGCCATCGAGTCGGCCGGGCTCGGCTCGGTGCGCGCGGTGTACGAGTCGAGCCGGTACGCCCTGCGGCAGATCCCCGGCGTCGGCGCGCAGACCGCCGACCAGGCACTCGCCGCCGCCCGCCAGATCGCCCGCGCGGTCGAGGAGACCGTCTCCCCGCGGATCGACGTCGACCACCCCGAACCCCGGACCGCCGCCCTGGTCGTCGCGTTGCAGCGGCTCGTCGAGGCAGGCCCCGAGCTGCGGCGGGCGGTGGACGCAGCCCGGCGGCTGGACCAGCGGCTCGCGACCCTGCTGCCCGCGGCCCGGCCCGCCGCCGGCCGGCTGCGGATGGCGTTCAGCGGACGGGACCGGCGCGAGAGCGCGATCGCGGCACTCACCGAGATCCGTGAGCTGACCGCCGACGCGGCCGCGCGGGGCGTACGGCTGCTGCTCGCCCAGGCCTCGACCGACCTGCTGCGGCAGCCGGCCTCCGACATCGAGGCCTGGGTCGACTTCGAAATGCGCTCCGCGGAGTACTACAGCCAGCTCGCCGAGGTCTCGGACCACACCCCGGACGTCGCGGCGGCGGAGGGCTTCCTGCCGTCGGAGGTCGCCGAGCGGGTGCACGCCCAGGGGCTCGACGACACCCAACTCCGGGTGTCGCTGCGGGGTTACCAGTCCTTCGGCGCCCGATTCGCGCTGGCCCAGCGCCGGGTCGTCCTCGGCGACGAGATGGGGCTCGGCAAGACGATCCAGGCCATCGCGGCGCTCGCGCACCTCGCGGCGGAGGGGCACAGCCACTTCGTGGTGGTGTGCCCGGCCGGCGTGCTGATCAACTGGACGCGTGAGATCCGTGCGCGCAGCACCCTGCGGGCCGTGCCGGTGCACGGCCCCGACCGGCGGGACGCGTACGCCGAGTGGCGCGAGCGCGGTGGCGTGGCGATCACCACGTTCGACGTCCTGCACACCCTGCCCCTGCCGGACGGCTCCGAGCCGCGGCCGCCGGCTCGGACCCGGGCCGGGAAGCGCTCCCCGCAGGGCCGGGCCGAGCGGCGGCCCGCGCGTCCGGCGGGCAGTCCGGCGCAGGACCGTGCCACCCCGGAGGCGCCGGGCATGCTCGTCGTGGACGAGGCGCACTACGTGAAGAACCCGGAGACCCGCCGCTCGAAGGCGGTCGCCGTCTGGACCGGCCACTGCGACCGCGTCCTGTTCCTCACCGGTACGCCGATGGAGAACCGCGTCGAGGAGTTCCGCAGCCTCGTCCGCCACCTCCGTCCCGATCTGCTGCCCCGGATCCACAGCAGCAGCGCGGTCGCGGGACCGCACGCGTTCCGCAAGACAGTCGCCCCCGCCTATCTGCGCCGCAACCAGCAGGACGTCCTCACCGAACTCCCCGGGCTGCTCCAGGTCGACGAGTGGGAGGAGTTCAGCGCGGCGGACCAGGACACCTACCGGGAGGCGGTCGAGGCCGGGAACTTCATGGCGATGCGCAGGGCCGGATACGTCCACGCGGAGAAGTCCGCGAAGCTCCAGCGGCTGCGCGAGCTGGTGTCCGAGGCAGCCGAGAACGGACTGAAGGTGGTCGTGTTCTCGTACTTCCGGGACGTGCTGGCGACGGTCCACGAGGCCCTGGGCGAGGGGGTGTTCGGGCCGATCTCCGGGTCCGTGCCGGCCGCCCGACGGCAGCGCCTGGTCGACGAGTTCGCGGCGGCCGGCGGACACGCCGTGCTGCTCTCCCAGATCGAGGCCGGCGGGGTCGGCCTCAACCTCCAGGCGGCGTCCGTGGTGATCCTCTGCGAGCCGCAGGTCAAACCGACCCTGGAGCACCAGGCCGTGGCCCGCGCCCACCGGATGGGCCAGGTGCGCCCGGTCCAGGTGCACCGCCTTCTCGTCACGGACAGCGTGGACGAGCGGTTGCTGAGCATCCTGAAGAACAAGGACCGGCTCTTCGACGCGTATGCCCGCCGCAGCGACGTGGCGGAGGCGACGCCGGACGCCGTCGACGTCTCGGACGGCAGCCTCGCCCGCCGGCTCGTCGAGGAGGAACAACAGAGACTGGCCGCTGGGCCGAGCGGCTGACGCGTCCTCAGATCCCGTCGACGTACGCCACGGTGAACGGGGTGTCCGGGGTCCCCGGCCCCATCGGGCCGCCCTTGTCGAACTGGGAGCGGACGACGAGCGTACGACCGTTTCGGCGTACGAGGGTGGTGGGGATCTGGAGCGAGGCGTCGGTGACGCTGCGCTCCAGGCGGGCCGCGGTGCCGTCGCCCGACAGCCGCCAACGGCTGATGGTGTTGGTGGCGTTGAGGGCGGCCCACAGGGTGCCGCCGACCAGCTCCAGCCCGTCGCCGTTCACCAAGTCGCCTCCGCTCAGGGCTACTTGTCGTATCCGGCCGGTGGCGAGGTCCACGCGATAGAGGGCGCCCCCGGTCATGTCGACCGTGAGCAGGTAGTGGTCGGAGGCGACGATGCCGTTCAGGGTGAAGGTGCCGGACGGATGCGGGGCCAGGACGCCACCGAGGTCGTACGCCGTGGTCAGCACCGAGCGGCCGCCGTGCGCGGTCGCCCGCGCCAGCTCCGCCGGTGACACGCGGTAGATCACCTCGCGCACGCTGTCCGTCAGATACGCGCTGCCGTCCGGAGTGATCGCCAGGTCGTTGACGAAGCGTGCGCTGTCGCCCGGGACGTCGAAGCGGGCCAGCAGGGTCCGGGTGCGCAGGTCGTAGACGTCGACTCCGGAGGTCGAGTCGGTCACCCACAGCCGGCCCGCCCGGTCGACCTTCAGGCCGTTGGCGGTGGCGCGGCCGTCCGCGTCGGCGGGCAGGAAGACCTCGGCGGTATGGCGGCCGGGCGTCGTCCGGTAGACGGCGCCGGTGGTGTACGAGCCCACGTAAAGCCGGCCCGTGCGGGGGTCCGCGGCGATGCCCTCGGGGTAGACGCGGTCGCCCGGGAGCTCGTACGCGGTGGAGACGCGGGGCGGGGTGACGCGGGCCGCGGCGGAGGCCGCGGGCGGTGCGGTGACCGCGGTCGCCGCGACGGTCAGGGCGGCGGCGGTCAGGAAGGTGCGGCGCTGGATCGAACGGGACACGACGGTGCCTCTCGGTCGGCGGCTGAATCAATGGTCGAGTGCGAAGTTAGATTAGAGCCCTAATGCTCGTCAAGGTACTTATCTTCCCCAGAGGGCTCATCGTCGTATGGCCGATACGATGCGGAGATGACGTCCATGCCAGTGCCCGAGCGGCTCGGCTCCCACATCAAGCGGGCCGAGCAGGCTCTCAACGCGACGAAGACCGCCGTGCTGAAACCGGCCGGTCTGACCGTCGCGCAGTACGGGGCGCTGCTCCACCTCAGCGAGAACGCCGGTATCTCGGCCGCCGCGCTGGCCCGGCTGTGCGGGGTCACTCCGCCGACCATGAACACGGTCCTGAAGAACCTCCAGGACCGTGGGTTCATCGAGCGCACGCCGCACGAGTGGCACAAGAACGTGCTGGAGACGCGGCTCACCGAGGCGGGGCGGGTCGTGATGAACGACGCGGATGCGCGGGCGGTGCGGGTTGAGCGGGCGTTGGCTGCGGAGTTCTCTTCCGAGGAGCGGGGGGCGCTGGTTGCGCTGCTGGGTCGGTGTGTGGCGCTCCTCGAGAAGGAGCGGCCTTAGACCTCCCCCGGCGTGGGTCGCCCCGCTTGTGCGGTGCCCTGACCTGGGTCCTGTCCCGCCTTGGGGCTCCGCCCCAGACCCCGCTCCTCAATCGCCGGAGGGGCTGGATCTTGCCCCCGGCCCGGGTTCTGCCCTGACCTGGGTCCTGTCCCGCCTTGGGGCTCCGCCCCAGACCCCGCTCCTCAATCGCCGGAGGGGCTGGATCTTGCCCCCGGCCTGGGTCCTGCCCCGACCCGGGTCCCGTCCCGCCTTGGGGCTCCGCCCCAGACCCCGCTCCTCAATCGCCGGAGGGGCTGATTCTTGCCCCGGTCCTGGGAGCCGGACGGGCTGATTTCTG
>NZ_JBHVXW010000025.1:73091-132753 GCF_042881375.1 Streptomyces sp. NPDC058274 | reverse complement strand
TGTCCCGCCTTGGGGCTCCGCCCCAGACCCCGCTCCTCAATCGCCGGAGGGGCTGATTCTTGCCCCGGTCCTGGGAGCCGGACGGGCTGATTTCTGCCCCCGGTCCTGGGAGCCGGACGGGCTGAATCTGCCCCCGGTCCTAGGAGCCGGACGGGCTGATTCCTGCCCCCGGTCCTGGGAGCCGGACGGGCTGAATTTTTCCGCGGCCCCGAGCGCCGGACGGGCTGGATTTTGCCGCGGCCCCGAGCGCCGGACGGGCTGAGTCCCCGGCTACGGCTGCGCCAACCCCGTCTTCGCCCCCGCCCCGCACAACGGCACCACCGCGGTGCGCTCGCCGAGGGCGCCTTCGCGGACGGCGGCCCAGCAGGCGGTGCCGGTCGACTCGACGTAGAGGCCGCGGGAGGCCAGGTCCATTTGGGCGTGGCGGATCTGGTCCTCGGTGACGGTCAGGAAGGTGCCGCCCGACTCGCGGACCGCGCGGAGGATCTGGCGGGCGCGTGGGGGGCGGGGGATGGCGATGCCCTCGGCGAAGGTGGGGGCCGTCGCGGTGGCGCCGACCAGGTCGTCCGCGCCCTGTGCCCAGGCGTGGGCCAGCGGCGCGACCGCGGCGGCCTGGACGGCGTAGAGGGCGGGGCGCCGGTCGATGAGCCCGGCGGCATGCAGCTCGGCGACGGCGAGGGCGGCGCCGAGGAGCAGGGTGCCGTTGCCGACGGGGACGACGATCACCTCGGGGAGCCGTCCGCCGAGGTCCTCCCAGAGCTCGTGGACGTAGGTCTTCGTGCCGTGCAGGAAGTAGGGGTTGAAGACGTGCGAGGCGTAGAAGGTCTCGGGGTCGTCAGCGGCCTCCCGCGCGGCGGCCGCGGCGGCCTCCCGGTCCCCGTCGACGACCCGCAGCCGCGCCCCGTGCGCCCCGATCTGCTCCAGCTTCTTCGGGGAGGTGCCCTCGGGGACGTACACGGTGCAGGGCAGCGCGGCCCGTGCGCAGTACGCGGCGATCGCCGTGCCCGCGTTGCCGCTGCTGTCGGCGATCACCTGCCGGGGCCCGAGCCGCAGCGCCAGCTCGGCCAGCAGCACGGCGCCGCGGTCCTTGAACGACAGGGTCGGCATCAGAAAATCCAGCTTGGCCGAGATGCCCTCGCGCAGCGGCACCACGGGGGTGCGGCCCTCGCCGAGGCTGACCGTCGGCGCCGCCAGCGGCAGGCTCTCCGCGTACCGCCACAGTGAATTGACCCGTCCCGCAAGGGATTTGAGGCTCGCCGGGGTGGGGGAGAAGTCCAGATCGAGCGGGCCGCCGCAGGCCGGGCAGCACCAGGCGAGCGAGTCGGTGGGGACGCGCGTGCCGTCCGCGGGGCAGAAACAATCCGGCAAGAGAGTCATGCCCGCAGGTTAGATGGACGGTTTGGTGACGTTGTGTCATGACGGGCCTATGGCACTCGCGTTACGCCCCCGCAGGGCCCTTGTGCAATTCCTGTGGAGGCCTCAATCTTTCGGCTGACGCACAGGGGCCCCACAGCGAACTCAGAGCCACTTGGCATGCCCCTGTCGTCTCGGTTCGTGCACCATCCCCCACCAGCGCACCACCGATTGAGGAGGATCCCTCAGATGGCAGTGATGCGTCATACCCGCCGAAGACTGGCCGGAACAGGAACCGCGGCCCTCGTCCTCGGCCTCGGTCTCGTCTCCGCACTCCCCGCGCACGCGGCGGCCGACCGCGAGGGCCGCGTCCAGTACGCCGGCGCGGCCAACGCGGTCGCGAACAGCTACATCGTGACCCTCGACGCGAGCGCCGCGAAGTCGACCTCGGCCCAGGGCAAGGCCCTGGCCAAGGAGTACGGCGCCAAGATCGAGCGCACGTACAAGAAGGCCCTGAACGGCTACGCGGTCGAGGCCACCCCGACAGAGGCGAAACGGTTCGCCGCCGACCCGGCCGTCGCCTCCGTGGTCCAGAACCGCACCTTCCACCTCGCCGCGACCCAGACCAGCCCGCCCTCCTGGGGCCTGGACCGCATCGACCAGAAGAACCTGCCGCTGGACAGCAAGTACACCTACCCGGACTCGGCCGGGCAGGGCGTGACCGCGTACATCGTCGACACCGGCGTACGCATCACCCACAGCGACTTCGGCGGCCGGGCCTTCTACGGCTACGACGCCATCGACAACGACAACACCGCGCAGGACGGCCACGGCCACGGCACGCATGTGGCGGGCACGGTGGCCGGCACCCTGCACGGCGTCGCCAAGAAGGCGAAGATCGTCGCCGTCCGGGTGCTCGACAACTCCGGTTCCGGCACGACCGCCCAGGTCGTCGCGGGCATCGACTGGGTCGCCCAGAACCACAGCGGCCCGTCCGTCGCCAACATGTCGCTCGGCGGCGGCGCCGACAGCGCGCTCGACACGGCCGTCCGCAACGCCATCGCCTCCGGCGTCACCTTCGCGGTCGCGGCCGGCAACGACAACGCCAATGCCTCCAACTACTCGCCCGCCCGCGTCAGTGAGGCCATCACCGTCGGCTCGACCACGTCCACCGACGCGCGCTCCAGCTTCTCCAACTTCGGCACCGTCCTGGACATCTTCGCCCCGGGCTCCTCGATCACGTCCTCGTGGAACACCAGCGACACGGCCACGAACACCATCTCCGGTACGTCGATGGCGACACCGCACGTGACCGGTGCGGCGGCGCTCTATCTGGCGGACCACCCCGGCTCCACCCCCGCGCAGGTCGCCTCCGGCCTGGTCGCCGCCGCCTCCACCGGCGTCGTCACCGGCCCCGGCACCGGCTCGCCCAACCGCCTCCTGAACGTCGGCAGCGGTACGACGACCCCGCCCGGCTCGCGCTTCGAGAACACCGGTGACTACGCGATCAACGACAACGCCACGGTCGAGTCGCCGGTCACCGTCAGCGGTGTCACCGGCAACGCGCCGGCGGCCCTGTCCGTCGAGGTCCACATCGTGCACACGTACATCGGCGACCTCCAGGTCCAGCTGGTCGCGCCCGACGGCTCGGCGTACACGCTCAAGGCGTACGGGACCGGCGGCGGTTCGGACAACATCAACACCACGTACTCCGTGAACGCCTCCTCCGAGGTGGCCAACGGCACGTGGAAGCTGCGGGTCAGCGACAACGCGGCGGTCGACACCGGGAAGATCGACTCCTGGGCGCTGCAGTTCTGACCGAAGGCCGGCAACCGAGGGCCAGTAACCACCAGTAACCAAAGGCCAATAGCCGAACGTCGTCCTCGCGGCGGGCCGTGACCCGGCCCGCCGCGGGGACCGGCCGCGAGGGCGCCCGAATCGTCGCCTTCGCGGCCCGCGTTCCCCCTCCGCCTGCTCCGCGCTTACGATGCGCCCAGCCGTACGACGTCCGTACGGTGGTCGTACGGACGTCCGCAGCGCCGTACGCCGGTTCCCTACACCGCCGTACGGCCGTTCCGTACACCTGGACGAGGAGCAAGGCGCCAGTGGCCATACCCCCGCCCCCCGGGCCCGAGCAGTCCCCGGATCCGTACGGGCAGCCGTACCCGCAAGCACCGCAGTCCCCGGATCCGTACGCGCAGCCGTACCCGCAGGCACCGCAGTCCCAGGGCTCGTACCAGCAGCCCTATCCGGTGCAGGGGCCGTACCGGACGTGGGGCCAGGGCTATTCGCCGTACAACCGCCCGTCGCCCGTCAACGGGCTCGCGATCGCGGCTCTCGTCCTCGGCATCCTCTGCTTCCTGCCCGCCGTCGGGCTGATCCTCGGGGTCATCGCGCTGGCGCAGATCAAGAAGCGGGGCGAGCGGGGCAGGGGCATGGCGGTGGGCGGCATCGTGATGTCGTCGATCGGTGTCCTGCTGCTCGTGCTCACCTTCGCCGGCGGCGGCGCCCGCGACTTCTGGGACGGATTCCAGGACGCGGCGGACGACGCGGGCGGCGGAGTCACCTTCTCCGTCGACAAGGGCGAGTGCTTCAACACGCCGGGCGGCTCTCTCGAAGGCATGGCGTACGACGTCGACCGGGTGTCGTGCGCGGGTGAGCACGACGCCGAGGTGTTCGCGAACTTCTCGATGCCGGCGGGCGGTTACCCCGGCGACAGCAAGGTCACCGACGTCGCCGACACGAAGTGCTTCACCCTCCAGGACCAGTACGCCATGGACTACTGGGCCGTCCCGGACGACGTGGACGTCTACTACTTCACGCCCACCCGGCAGAGCTGGAAGCTGGGCGACCGCGAGATCACCTGCATGTTCGGCAACACGGACGAGACGGCGAGCCTGAAGGGTTCCCTGCGCAACGACGCCTCGACGCTCGACGCGGACCAGGTCGCCTATCTGAAGGCGGCGCACGTCCTGAACGCGGCGATGGACACGGCGCCCGACGAGGAGTACGTCGAGGACGACCTGCCGGGTCACAAGGAGTGGGCGACCAGGATGTCGGACGCGCTCGAGGAGCAGGCCGGCCTGCTGCGCGACCACTCCTTCGCCCCGGCCGCCGAGAAGCCCGTGGCCGCCCTGGTCAAGGACATCGAGGCGGCGCGCAAGGAGTGGGCAGCGGCGGCGGAGGCATCGGACGCGGACGCCTTCTACCCCCACTACGAGAAGGGCTCGAAGCTCATCGACCCGGCCCGGGCGGTCACCGCACGCAAGGCTCTGGGCCTCGCCACCACCCCGCCGGCGTACGACGAGGACGGCGGCGGCGAGGACGGCGGGGGAGGCGGTACCGGCGCCGAGGTGTGACGGCCGCTATAGCGGGGAGAAAGTGCCTGCGTAAAGCCCCCGCCCCGTACAAGTCATCACATCGAGTGATTCTCTGGCCTTTGCTTGCATGGGACAACCCACGGTTGCCAGGCTGTTGCTGTCTGTACAACCTGATGGGAGTGGCCAGTGACTTTCGGTGAGCAGCCGGCCTACCTGCGCGTCGCGGGTGATCTCCGCAAGAAGATCGTCGACGGTTCGCTGCCACCGCACACCCGGCTCCCGTCCCAGGCCAGAATCCGCGAGGAGTACGGCGTCTCGGACACCGTGGCGCTGGAGGCGCGCAAGGTGCTGATGGCGGAGGGCCTGGTCGAGGGCCGTTCCGGGTCCGGCACCTATGTGCGGGAGCGGCCGGTGCCGCGCCGGGTCGCCCGCTCCGGGTACCGCCCGGACAGCGGCGCGACCCCGTTCCGCCAGGAGCAGGCCGACGCCTCCGCGCGCGGCACCTGGGAGTCGCACAGCGAGCAGGCCGAGGCCAGTCACGGGATCGCCGAGCGCCTGGCCATCCGGCCCGGCGACCGGGTGATGTGCACCAAGTACGTGTTCCGGGACGCGGGCGAGGCGATGATGCTCTCCACCTCCTGGGAGCCCCTCGCCGTCACCGGGCGTACGCCGGTGATGCTTCCCGAGGAAGGCCCCCTCGGCGGCATGGGCGTCGTCGAGCGCATGGCGGCCATCGACGTGATCGTGGACAACGTGACGGAGGAGGTCGGCGCCCGCCCCGGCCTCGCCGAGGAACTCCACGCGCTGGGCGGCGTACCCGGCCACGTGGTCGTGGTCGTCCAGCGGACGTACTTCGCCTCGGGGCGACCGGTCGAGACGGCCGACGTGGTCGTCCCGGCGGACCGCTACCGAGTGGCGTACCACCTGCCCGTCAAATAGCGGCGCCGGCCGCCCGTGGCCCGCGAAGTGGCGCCGGGTGCAAGGCAGTTGGATTCCGGACGTTCTCGTACGTTGTGTCCGTGCGCCCTGCCGCGTCCCATGCCTCCTGTTCGGCGGACGGGCGTTGGTGTGCCGACGGCGCGTCCGGCGTCGTGCGCCCCCTGCGTCATGGCCGGTTGCGTACCTCTTTGTGAAATCCCGTATTCGCTGCGTGAAGGTAAGGCGTAGGCTCGGGCATATGCGGATTGCGGTTTCCTTAGTGGGCGGGGCGCAGCGCAGCCCGGGGGCGGGAAGCGGAGGGGCGCGATGAACGACGGCACGACCACTCTCCCCTGGCTCGTCGTCCGGCAGGACGACAACGGCAATCGCTACCGCGTGGGCAGGTACGCGACCCGCGCCGAGGCCCAGAAAATCGCGGACAGTCTCGACGACCGCGGACACAAGCAGCTCTACTGGGTCGAGCGGATCGGGCAGAACGGAACCAGGTGATCCGACGCCGGATCCGGCCCCGCCACCGGACGTTCCGGCCCGCCGACAGCCCCGCACCGCTCCCGTAGGCTCCCGTCCATGACGGAACGGATCGTGGTGGTCGGAGCCGCCCTCCTGAGCGACGGACGCCTCCTCGCCGCGCGCCGCAGTGCGCCCCCCGAACTGGCGGGCCGCTGGGAGCTGCCCGGCGGCAAGGTCGAGCCCGGCGAGGCCCCCGAAGCGGCCCTCGTGCGTGAGCTGCGCGAGGAGCTCGGCGTCGAGGCGGAACCGGTCGAGCGCGTCCCGGGGGAGTGGCCCCTGAAGCCCGGCTACGTGCTGCGGGTCTGGACCGCCCGCCTCCTCTCCGGCCGGCCCGAGCCCCTCCAGGACCATGACGAGCTGCGCTGGCTGACCCCCGGCGAGATCTGGGACGTCGACTGGCTGGACCAGGACGTCCCCGCCGTGCGCGCCACCCTCGCGGGGTGGGGCGCCGGCACGGGCGCCGGTGCCGGGACCGGCAGCGGCACGGATTCCGTGCCGGGTGCGGCAGGCCGGCGGCCGTAGCGTTCGACGCCTCCGGCTGCCCGGGTCCGGCGCGGCGGAGGCGGGGGCCGGGGCGTGGGGCGCGTGTGAGGTCCGGGGCCGCCGTCTCGTACGCCGTTCGTGCCGTTCGTGCCACAGTGCGCCCGCGGGGGCGGTAAAGGACCCCGGATATCGGGTATGTGCCCATTAACCCCACGAAAGCGGACATGGGTGGGCTTCTGGCCTGGGAAGTGATCGGCGTGCTCCACACCGAAGGCGAATGCGCCGAGTGGACCTTTCCCGCGGAGCCGGGCGCCGTACGCACCGCTCGCGCACTGGTCCGGACCCAGCTCGGCACCTGGGGCCTCGACGGTCTCAGCGATATCACCGCGCTGCTGGTCAGCGAGCTGGTGACCAACTCCCTGCGGCATGCCACGGGCCCCATCGGCGTCCGTCTGACGCGCCCCGCCGACGTCCCGGACGCCCTGCTGGTCGAGGTCTCCGACCCGCTCCCCGACCCGCCCCGGGAGCGCGCCGCCGACGCGGACGACGAGAGCGGCCGCGGCCTCCAGCTGGTGGCGGGCTCCTCGCGCCGCTGGGGGACCCGGCCCGGCGACTCGGGCAAGACGGTCTGGTTCGAGCTGGTGGTCCCCGGATGACGCGGGGTGTGCGGCGGGGAGTGCGGGCGCGTTTACGGCGCGCATGGGCGTCCTGCGCGCGGGCACCCGACCCTGCGCGCGGGCGTATGGGACGCCCACCTGGGGTGGATCGAAAAGATCCGGCCAGTGACTCCGACTGGAGTCTTTGATTCGACGACGCCCCACCTGGTTAGAAGACTGGGAGTATGTGCCGGCCGGTCCAAAAACCATCGGGACCGTGCTGTGATCGTGAACACCGTGTTGTGCGGCGCCGTAGTGCTGGATACTGCGGGCAGCCGCCCCCGGTGACCGGTGCCGGACGCGGTGAGCTGGAGGGGACGGTTCGCGTGAGCGAGATACCAGCGAAGGCCACGGGGTCCGAGGACCCGTCGGACGGTCCGAGGGCCGACGCCGTGGGCGCGGTTCCGCCCGTCGTGTCCGCGGGGCCCACGGGCGACGCGGAGAGTGCGGGCGACGCCATGTGGCAGAGCAGCCCACCCGGCTCGATCTACGACTACATCAAGGTCGCGTCGTTCTCCATCGGCCCTGACGGGCTCGTCGACCAGTGGAGCAAGCGGGCCGAGCTGATCTTCGGCATCACCGCCGAGCAGGCCGTCGGCATGGATCCCATCGACGCGTTCGTCGCCGACGACCAGCGCGACCGGGGCCACCGCAAGATGGCCGAGATCCTGGACGGCCGGGAGTGGACCGGAGTGGTCCCCTTCCGTATGCCGTCGCCCGAGGAGGGCGGCACCGGGGCCGAGGGTCTCGCCGAGGTCTATGTGATGCCCACCACGACCGAGGACGGCGAGCGGGCCGCCGTGTGCATCGTCGTGGATGTCCGCACCCTGCGCCGGATCGAGACGGACCTTGCCGCTTCGCAGGCGATTTTCGGTCAATCTCCGTTCGGTTTCCTGCTGATCGACACCGACCTGCGGATCCGCCGGGCCAACGAGCGCTTCGCCTCCGTCTTCGGCGGGACGGTCGACGACCACCGCGGCCGTACCGTCCACGACTATCTGCCGCGCGCGGAGGCCGAGCGCGTCGCCGCGACCCTGCGCCGCGTCCTGGAGACCGGCAACTCCATCACGGACATGCACGTCACGGGCCGGGCGCCGGACTCCGACGAGCGCCGCCACTGGTCGATCAACCTCTACCGGGTGCACAGCGGCACCGGCCGGCCCATCGGCATCGCCTGGCTCGGCACCGACATCACCAGCCGCCGCGCCGCCGCCCGCGAAGCCGCCGCCGCCCGGCGCAACCTGGCCCTCCTGAACGAGGCCGGCGCCCGCATCGGCAACTCCCTCGACCTGGAGACCACCGCCCGCGAACTCCTCGACGTCGTCGTCCCCGGCTTCTGCGACCTCGCGACCGTCGACCTCTACCAAGGACTCCTGGCCGGCGACGAGGCACCGCCCGGGATGGCCGACGGAAGCGCCGAGCTGCGCCGGGTCGCCTTCTCCAGCGCCGTCTCCGACACCCCCTTCGTCGGCGGGCCCGCGCCCGTCGCCGTCGGCGCGGTCCACCACTACTCCTTCAACTCGCCGTGCGCCGACGCCCTGCGCACCGCGCGGCCCCAGTACCTCCCCGCCGAGGAGGGCGGACTCATCCAGTCCACGCTGGCCGTGCCGATGGTCGCGCACGACACGGTCGTGGGCCTGGTGCAGTTCTCCCGGACGAAGGGCAGCGAGCCGTTCGGCGAACGCGACCGGGCTCTCGCGGTGGAGCTCGCCGCCCGCGCCGCGGTCTGTATCGACAACGCCCGCCTGTACCGCCGCGAACACGAGCGGGCCCTGATCCTGCAGCGGTCCCTGCTGCCGCCGGGCGACCCGGAGGCCTCGGGACTGGACATCGCCTGCCGCTATCTCCCGGGCAACGCGGCCACCGAGGTCGGCGGCGACTGGTTCGACGTCATCGAACTCCCCGGACACCGCACCGCGCTGGTCGTCGGCGACGTGATGGGCCGCGGTCTGCGCGCCGCCGTCGCCATGGGTGAACTCCGCACCGCCGTACGCACCTTGGCGCTGCTCGATCTCGAACCGGCCGAGGTGCTCTCGGCGTTGGACGAGATCGCCCGCGGACTCGGTACGCCCGGCGGGGTCCAGCAGGCCACGCGCGCGGCCCGCCAGCCACGCGACGCCGATCTCTCCGAGGTCTACCTCGCCACCTGCGTGTACGCGGTCTACGACTCCGTCACCCGCCGGTGCACGTTCGCCAACGCGGGCCATCTGCCGCCGGTGCTGGTCGAACCCGGCGAGGCCGCGCTGATGCTCGACGTGCCGCCGGGCATGCCGCTCGGTGTCGGCGGCGAGCCCTTCGAGGAGGTCGAGGTCGAGCTTCCGGAAGGTGCTCTGCTGGCGCTCTACACGGATGGACTGGTCGAATCGCGCGACCATCCCCTCGACGAGGGCCTCCAGGCGTTCGTCGGAGCGCTCACGGACCCCTCGAGCCCGCTGGAGGACGTCTGCGACCACGTCCTCAGCACCCTCGACACGCACCACGGCGAGGACGACATCGCGCTGCTGATGGCCCGTGTCCAGGGGCTGCCCGCCGATTCCGTCGGCGACTGGACGCTGCCGCGCGAGCCGCGCAGCGTGGGCCGCGCCCGTGAGTACGCCCGCGTCCAGCTGCAGGCGTGGGACCTGGAACCGCTGGTCGACACGGCGGAGCTGCTGGTCAGTGAACTGGTGACGAACGCCCTCCGCTACGGCGAGGGCGAGATCAGACTGCGGCTGCTGCTCGACCGGACGCTGGTGTGCGAGGTCTGGGACGCGGGACTCGTGCAGCCGCGCCGGCGCCGGGCGCGCGACACGGACGAGGGCGGGCGGGGCCTCCAGCTCGTCGGGCTGCTGTCCGCCTCCTGGGGCTCCCGGCGTACGCCTCGCGGCAAGACGGTCTGGTTCGAACTCCCGCTGCCCGACGGGGAGACGGGCCTCGCCGACCCGGCCGAGGCGCTGCTGAGCCTGTTCTGACGTCAGTCCCCCGGACGGGGGTGACGGGGGCGGTGGGGGCTTTCCACGCTGTCCGGGGCGTCCGGGGCCTCGGAGGCGACGGAATCCCGGCCGCGGTCGGGCCCCGGTGCCGGGCCGGTCGGGTCCGCCGCCACTGCCGGCACGCTCGGTTCTGCCGGTCCTGACGGCTGTGTCGCCTCTGTCGCCTCTGTCGCCTCTGTTGGCTCTGTTGGCTCTGTCGGCTCGGCGGAGTCGTCGGCGGTCGCGTTCCGGGGTGGGGCCCCGCCGGGAGTCGTACGCGTATGGGCGCGCCGCTTGCGTCGCAGATAGCTGTACGCCGCCAGCGTGCCCGCGGCCACGGCCGCCACCAGGGGCAGCGCGAGGTCGCCGGTGGACGTCTCGTCCTCGGCCGGTGCGGCGCGGGTGGCGTCGGTACGGACGCCCGGTCCGGCCGGGTCCGTCCCGCCGGCCGGCGGTGACAGGGGCGCACCGGATATGGAGGTCCTCAGCCCGTCGGCCGACCGGTTCACGGGATCGTCCGCACTGGCCGCGGCGATCGGCGCCACCAGCCAGCCGACCGCCACCAGCATCCCGAACACGGCATGCGCCACCCGCACGCCTATGTGCGACGCCGCTCGGCGCGAGCGGCTGCGGTTCGGAGGCGACGTCACATTTGGGAGCGTATGACCGCATGCACGCCCGCGCGACCGGGATGCGCCAAAGGGCCGCCGCCTAAGGTACGGAGGGTTCACAGGGGTACCGGAGGGGCGTGGGGGATGAACACGGGGCGGGAAGAATCCGAGGCGGGGCAGCAGGGGGAAGGGGCGGCGGCGGAGCACCGAGGGGGTGAGCCGGTGCCGGAGGCAGTGGGCTCCCCGGAGTCCCCGGAGTCCCCGGAGTCCCCGGAGTCCCCGGAGTCCCCGGAGTCCCCGGAGTCCCCGGAGTCCCCGGAGCCCGAAGAGGCGGCCGAGCCCGGTGCGATACCGCGGCGCGGGCCCGCGTGGGTCGGTCGCGTCCGCCGGTCGTGGCGGCGGCCCGCACTGCGGTGGCCCAAGCGGATCGCCCTCGCGCTCGTCCTGGTCCTCGTGCTGCCGACGCTGGCGGCCGGTGTCGCCCTGCGCGTCAACTACGCCGGCGACCCGGCATCCGGCACCCGGACCAGAGACCGGGACGCGATCTGGCTGGGCCACGCCTGGGTCGACGGGCGGAAGCGGGACGCGGACGTCGTGGCCCTCGCGGAGCGGCTGCGCGCGACCGGCATCCGGGACCTGTACGTGCACGCGGGACCGTTGGAGCACGATGGAACGCTGCCCAAGTCCGCGTACCCGGAAGCACGTTGGCTGATCGGGGCCGTCCACCGCGAGCTGCCCGGCGTACGCGTGCAGGCCTGGCTCGGCGACGAGCTGGCGACCGAGGGGCCGGTCGGGCTGCGTCTTGAGCGCGCGGACACCCGGGCCGCAGTGGTCCGTTCCACCCGGCAGATCCTCGCGGCCGGCTTCGACGGCGCCCACTTCGACCTGGAGCCGCTGCACTCGGACGACCGGAACTACCTCGCCCTCCTCGACGATCTGCACCGAGTCACCCGGGCCGCGGGCGTCCCGCTCTCCGTCGCCGCCCACCAGATCGACCCGTTGCCGGCGGCGCACTCCATCAGGGGCACCCTCTCGGGACACCCCAAGTGGTGGTCCCAGGCGTACTTCGGCCAAGTCGCGCGCCGCGTCGACCAGATCGCCGTCATGTCGTACGACACGGCCATGCCGCTGGAGAGCCTCTACGGCGGCTACGTCGCCCAGCAGACGTCCCTGGCGCTCGAAGTCACCCCGGAATCAACGGACTTGCTGATGGGGCTGCCCTTCTACTACGAGGACAACCTGAGTCACCACGGAGGCGCCGAGACGGTCCCGGCAGCGGTCCGCGGTGTGCGCCTGGGCCTGTCCCGCACCGACCGCACGCGCGAACGCTTCGGTGTCGCCCTGTACGTGGACTTCGCGGCACGGGAGAAGGACTGGACGGCGTACCAGGAGGGCTGGGCCGTCCGTTGACCCTCCCGCGCAGAGCGGCCCCGCCTCCCGCTGAGCCCCAGCCCTACGGCTGCCGCCGCCTGATCTTCGACCCCAGCCACACCAGCGGGTCGTACTTGCGGTCGACCGCGCGTTCCTTCAGCGGGATCAGGGCGTTGTCCGTGATCTTGATGCCTTCGGGGCAGACCTCCGTGCAGCACTTGGTGATGTTGCAGTAGCCGAGGCCGTGTTCGTCCTGGGCGGTGCGCTTGCGGTCCAGGCCGGAGTCGGCGGCCGCGTCCAGGGGATGCATGTCGAGTTCGGCGACCCGCATCAGGAAGCGGGGTCCGGCGAACGCCGGCTTGTTCTCCTCGTGGTCACGGACGACATGGCAGGTGTCCTGGCACAGGAAGCACTCGATGCACTTGCGGAACTCCTGGGAGCGGTCCACGTCCTCCTGCTGCATCCGGTACTCGCCCGGACCCACGCCGGCCGGCGGCACGAAGGCCGGCACCTCCCGGGCCTTGGCGTAGTTGAAGCCGACGTTCGTCACCAGGTCGCGGATGACCGGGAAGGCGCGCAGCGGGGTGACGGTGATCGTCTCCTCCCGGGTGAACACCGACATCCGCGTCATGCACAGCAGTCGCGGCCGTCCGTTGATCTCCGCCGAGCACGAACCGCACTTGCCGGCCTTGCAGTTCCAGCGCACGGCCAGGTCGGGTGCCTGGGTCGCCTGGAGGCGGTGGATGATGTCCAGCACCACCTCACCGTCGTTGACCTCGACCCCGAAGTCCTCCAGGCCGCCGCCCTGCACGTCCCCGCGCCACACCTTGAAGCGGGCCTCGTAGCTGCTCACTCGTAGAGCTCCTCTTCGGCGAGGTACTTGACCAGCTCCTCTTTCTCGAAGAGGGCCAGCAGGTCGGGACGGATGGGCTCGGTGGTCTCGCGGACGAGGTCGATCTGACCGCGTACCGGATCCGTGGCGGCCAGCCCGCCCGTCGGATCGGTCAGTTGGCACAGCAGGTTGACCCGGCGCCAGGTGCGGTCCATCGCCGGGTGGTCCTCGCGGGTGTGGCCGCCGCGGGACTCGGTGCGCTCCAGCGCGGCCCGGGCGACGCACTCGCTGACGAGGAGCATGTTGCGCAGGTCCAGGGCGAGGTGCCAGCCGGGGTTGAACTGCCGGTGCCCCTCCACCCCCGCCCGGCGGGCGCGCACCCGCAGATCCGCCAGCTTCTCCAGGGCCTGTGCCATCTCGCCCTCGCGCCGGATGATGCCGACCAGGTCGTTCATCGTCTGCTGGAGCTCCTGATGGAGGGTGTACGGGTTCTCCGGCGGACGCCCGTTCCCCTGGCCCGGCTCGGGGCCTTCCGCGGAGAAGGGCCGCAGCGCCTCCGCGGCCGCCGTGTCGATCTGGACGTCGTCCACGGCGGGACGTGCCCCGGTGAGCCCGGTGGCGTGCTCGGCCGCGTGCAGGCCCGCCCGGCGCCCGAAGACCAGCAGGTCGGACAGCGAGTTGCCGCCGAGCCGGTTGGAGCCGTGCATACCGCCGGCGACCTCACCGGCCGCGTACAGCCCCGGCACCCCGCGCGCGGCCGCCGTGTCCGACTCGACCGCGATGCCGCCCATCACGTAGTGACAGGTTGGGCCGACCTCCATCGCCTCGGCGGTGATGTCGACGTCCGCCAGCTCCTTGAACTGGTGGTACATGGACGGGAGCCGGCGCCGGATCACCTCGGCCGGCATCCGGGTCGAGACGTCCAGGAAGACACCGCCGTGCGGGGAGCCGCGGCCCGCCTTCACCTCGGAGTTGATGGCGCGCGCGACCTCGTCGCGGGGGAGCAGTTCGGGGGGACGCCGGTTGCGGTCCGGATCCTCGTACCAGCGGTCGCCCTCCTCCTCGGACTGCGCGTACTTCTCCTTGAAGACGTCGGGGATGTAGTCGAACATGAAGCGTTTTCCGTCGGAGTTCCTGAGCACTCCGCCGTCGCCGCGCACCGACTCGGTGACGAGGATGCCCTTCACGGACGGCGGCCAGACCATGCCCGTCGGGTGGAACTGCACGAACTCCATGTTCAGCAGGGGCGCTCCGGCGAGCAGCGCGAGCGCGTGTCCGTCGCCCGTGTACTCCCACGAGTTCGACGTCACCTTGAAGGACTTGCCGATGCCACCGGTGGCGATCACCACGGAAGGCGCTTCGAGGACGAAGAAACGACCCGACTCGCGCTCGTAGCAGAACGCGCCGGCGACCCGGCTGCCGTCCTTCAGGACCCGGGTGACCGTGCACTCCTGATACACCTTCAGACGGCTCTCGTAGTCACCCGTCTCCTTCATGTCCTCCTGCTGGAGGGCCACGATCTTCTGCTGGAGGGTCCGGATCAGTTCGAGCCCCGTGCGGTCGCCGACATGCGCCAGCCGCGGGTACTCGTGCCCGCCGAAGTTGCGCTGCGAGATCCGCCCGTCCCCGGTGCGGTCGAAGAGGGCGCCCCAGGTCTCCAACTCCCATACGCGGTCCGGGGCTTCCTGGGCATGCAGCTCGGCCATGCGCCACTGGTTCAGGAACTTCCCGCCGCGCATGGTGTCGCGGAAGTGCACCTGCCAGTTGTCGCCGGAGTTGACGTTGCCCATGGCGGCCGCGATGCCGCCCTCGGCCATCACCGTGTGCGCCTTGCCGAACAGCGACTTGCAGATCACGGCCGTACGCGCGCCGCGTTCCCGTGCCTCGATGGCCGCCCTGAGCCCGGCGCCCCCGGCCCCGACCACGACGACGTCCCACTCCTGGCGGTCCACAACGGCCATCAGAAAAACCTCGGATCGTCAAAGGCGCCGGACGCGACCAGGTACACGTAGAAGTCGGCGAGCGCCACGCTCACCAACGACGCCCAGGCGAGCAGCATGTGACGGGCATTCAGCTTCCCGACCCACTGCCACATCCGGTAGCGCACGGGATGCTTGGAGAAGTGCTTCAGCTTCCCGCCGACGATGTGCCGGCAGGAGTGGCACGAGAGGGTGTACAGCCAGATCAGCGTGATGTTGAGCAGGAAGACCAGGGTGCCGAGCCCCATGTGTCCCCACTGGTACTCCTCGTTGCGGAAGGAGAGCACGGTGTCGTACGTCAGGATGCCGGCGACGACGATGGCCGCGTAGAAGAAGTACCGGTGGATGTTCTGGAGCACCAGCGGGAAGCGGGTCTCGCCGGTGTACTTCTTGTGCGGCTCCGCGACCGCGCAGGCCGGCGGGCTCGCCCAGAAACCGCGGTAGTAGGCCTTGCGGTAGTAGTAGCAGGTCAGCCGGAAGCCGAGCGGGAAGATCAGGATGAGGATGGCGGGGGAGATGCCCCACCAGCTCCCGAAGAGGTCCGCGTTGGGCCCGGAGTGCATGGTCTGGCACCGCTCGGCCAGACACGGCGAGTAGAACGGCGACACGTACGGGGCCGAGTAGTAGTCCGTGTCCGCGAAGGCCCGCCACGTCGAGTAGACGATGAAGGCCAGCAGCCCGGCCGCGGTGACGGCGGGCGCCAGCCACCAGCGGTCGGTCCGCAGATGCGGGGCGGTGATCGCGGCGCGCGTACCGGCCCGTACGCCGCCGCTGTTCGGATGGGGTTCCGTGCCAGTGGTCAACTGTTGCTCCGGTCGGGGTCAGGGGGCATGCCGGTCGCGGGCGCCGAGTCCCTCGTCGTCCGAGTCGGTCCACAGAGAGCTGTCGTACGGGGTGTCGGGGATCGAGACCAGGTCGGGGCGGCGGGGTGCTGCCAGGCCCGGTGCGGCCTCGCGCAGCAGCGCGACGCTTTCCCGCAGGTGGTCGGCATCGGTGCGGACCCGGCGCATTTCCAGGCCGCCGCCTATCTGCTGTTCCAGGCGCCCCACCGACCTGTGGAGGTCGTCGAGGCAGCGCTGTACTGACGTCAAGTCGTCGTGCACGGACATGACTTGCCCTCACTTCCACGGGCCCTGCGGCCCAAGGCGGCAACGTTCATGCGCCTGCGAGTGTCGCGCGTCACACGAGCCCCTGTGAAGGGATCTGCACGGATTCCCGGCTCGCACCCCTCAGAACGCGCCTCCCGCACGCTCCGCGTGCGCGGGGGCTGCCGCCGGTCTCCTCAATCGACGGAGGGGCTGGATTCAGCCCGTCCGGCGTTCGAGGACGAGCGCGTCAGCGCGATACGCGGGTCCGGGGGCGGAGCCCATTGCGCCGCACGGGTGGGCTTGGGGAGTGTCCCCGCCGTGTCGCCGCGCCCCGGCGCCGCCCCTCCCCTTCAGTGGCTGCATAGATCTGATCAGCTCCATATACCGCCAAACGTGATCAGAGCCGACCCTGCCCCCATAGCGGAGCGGTGACCCGGAGGTTGCAGTGATGTCCCACGACGGCGTCGGACTGCGCGCGGTAATGCGCTCGGTCGCGTTTCTCACCGCGGGCGCACTCGCGGTGCCCGCCCTCGCCGCGTGCAGCGCGGAGGACGAGGCGGGCAAGCCCGTCGCCGGGCAGGACATCGCGCCCGCCGGCCGTGACCAGATCGCCGACGGCGGCACACTGCGCTGGGCCGTGGACGCCGTACCGGAGACGCTGAACGCCTTCCAGGCGGACGCCGACCCCGCGACCTCCCGGATCGCCGGCGCCGTGCTGCCCTCCATGTACCGGCTCGACGCCATGGGCCGCCCGGTGCGCAACGCCGACTTCCTGGAGTCGGCCAAGGTCGTCGACCGCGACCCCAAGCAGGTCGTGCTCTACAAGCTCAACCAGCAGGCGGTCTGGAGCAACGGCCGCGAGATCGGCGCCGCCGACTTCGTCGCCCAGTGGCGTGCCCTGTCCGGCAAGGACACCTCGTACTGGACGGCGCGCAACGCCGGCTACGACCGCATCGAGAAGATCGAGCGCGGCGCCAACAACCTGGAGGTCAGAGTCACCTTCAGCCGCCCGTACGCCGACTGGAAGTCGCTGTTCTCACCGCTGTACCCGAAGGACGTCACCGGCACCCCGGACGCCTTCAACGACGGCGCCCGCCGCAAGCTGAAGGTCACCGCGGGCCCCTTCGCGCTGGACAAGGTCGACCGCAAGGACGGCGATGTGACCCTCACCCGCAACCCGCGCTGGTGGGGCCGTCCGGCCAAGGTGTCCGAGCTGGTGCTGCGCGCCGTACCCCGGGACCAGCGGGCCGCCGCCCTCGCCGCCGACAAGGTCGACCTGGCCGAGATCGACCCGGAGGAGGCCCGGCGGATCACCGTCGCCGGCGGCGCCAAGGGCAGTACCGCGCTGCGGAGCCCCAGCGCAGGCAGCACCCCCGCCAAGGCGCTGCGCTCGTGGGCCGTGGCGAACGGCTCCGACGAGAAGGCCGCCGCCAAGGAGTACCGCGCCCGCAAGAAGGAGCGGAAGGCGGCCTCGAAGGACGCGGCCCGGCAGTCGGCGCTGCGTGATTTCGTGGTCCGCAAGTCACTCGAACCGGCCTTCACCCAGCTCGCGCTCAACGGCTCCGAGGGCCCGCTCGCCGATGAACGCGTCCGCCGTGCCGTCGCCCGCGCGATCGACCGGAAGGAGCTGGCCCGGCTGGTGCTCCAGCCGCTGGGCCTGCCCGCCGTACCGGTCGGCAGCCACCTCGCACTCTCGGGCCAGCGGGCGTACGCCGACAACAGTGGTGCCCTCGGCGGCCAGGACACCGCCGAGGCACAGGCGCTGCTCGCCGACGCCGGCTGGGTGCCCGGCGGCCCGGTCAAGGAGGAGAAGAAGGGCGGGAAGGCGGCCGGGTCCGAGGGGAAGAAGTCCGACGACGACACCGGCTCGGGCGACGACGGTACGTACATCGTCGGTGAGGACAACAAGTCCGCGCACCGGCTCTCCGAGGCCGACCGGGAGAAGAAGAAGGACCCCAAGGACCATTCGAAGGGCCGCAAGGAGCACGCGAAGGAGAAGCCGCAGCGCGCGGATGAGCAGGCCGGCAAGCAGTACCTGCACCGGCCCGTGGAGCAGGGCGCCGCGCCGGGCGCGTACGCCCCGAAGGGCACGGCCGCGCCGGCGAACGCCGCGGCCGGCGCGCTCGCCAAGGACGGCAAGCCGCTGACCCTGCGTTTCGTGCTCCCCTCGGGCCCCGGCTCGGAGTCGCTGCGGACCGTCGGCGACCGGATCGCCAAGATGCTGGACCGCGTCGGGATCCGTACGGAGATCTCGAAGGTCTCCGACGACAGCTACTTCAAGGACCACATCGCGTCCGGCCAGTACGACCTGGCCCTGTACTCGTGGCCCGCCTCCGCCTTCCCCGCCACCGACGCCCGGCCCATCTACGCCAAGCCGGTCCCCGCGGCCGACGGCTCCCTGAACGTCGAGCAGAACTACACCCGGGTCGGCACCGACCAGGTCGACCAGCTCTTCGACCAGGCGATCGCCGAGCTCGACGAGGGCGAGTCGCGGTCCCTGGTGCGCAAGGCCGACGCCCGGATCTGGGCCTCGGCAGGATCGATTCCCCTCTACCAGCGCCCCCAGCTGACGGCGGCCCGGCCGAACCTCGCCAACGCCGGCGCCTTCGGCTTCCAGAGCCCTGTCTACGAGGACATGGGCTTCCTGAAAAAGGGCGTGAAGCCCTCGGCGGCCCCGTCGCAGAAGTGAGCTCGGGGCGCCGGAAGCGCCCTCCTGGACCGGCCCGCGTGGCCCTGCGGAGGCCTCCTCCGTCAGGGCCACGTACCATGGGGTAAGGCCGTGGCGTGTTCAGCCCGGCAGGCCCCGCGCTGCGGAGGCCGTCCACTCACTCCGGGAGAAGCGCCTCAATATGGCCACGCGCCACGACATCCGCAACGTCGCCATCGTCGCCCACGTCGACCATGGCAAGACCACCCTGGTCGACGCCATGCTCAAGCAGGCCGGTGCCTTCGCCGCGCACGCCGCCGAGTCGCTTGACGACCGCATGATGGACTCGAACGACCTGGAGCGTGAGAAGGGCATCACGATCCTGGCCAAGAACACGGCGGTCAAGTACCACCCGAAGGATGGCGGCGACGTCATCACCATCAACATCATCGACACCCCCGGCCACGCCGACTTCGGCGGTGAGGTCGAGCGCGGTCTGTCGATGGTCGACGCCGTCGTGCTGCTGGTCGACGCCTCCGAGGGTCCGCTGCCGCAGACCCGCTTCGTGCTGCGCAAGGCGCTCCAGCAGCGCCTGCCGGTCATCCTGTGCATCAACAAGACCGACCGCCCCGACTCCCGGATCGACGAGGTCGTCAACGAGACGTACGACCTCTTCCTGGACCTGGACGCGGACGAGGAGCAGATCGAGTTCCCCATCGTCTACGCGTGTGCGCGTGACGGCGTGGCCTCGCTGACCAAGCCGGAGGACGGCACCGTCCCGGCCGACAGCGACAGCCTGGAGCCCTTCTTCTCCACGATCCTCTCGCACGTCCCGGCCCCCGAGTTCGACGAGGCCGCCCCGCTCCAGGCGCACGTCACGAACCTGGACGCCGACAACTTCCTCGGCCGTATCGCGCTGCTCCGCGTCGAGCAGGGTGAGCTGCGCAAGGGCCAGACCGTCACGTGGATCAAGCGCGACGGCACGATGTCCAACGTGCGCATCACCGAGCTGCTGATGACCGAGGCGCTCACCCGCAAGCCCGCCGAGATGGCGGGCCCCGGTGACATCTGCGCCGTGGCCGGTATCCCGGACATCATGATCGGCGAGACCCTCGCCGACCCCGAGAACCCGATCGCGCTGCCGCTGATCACGGTCGACGAGCCGGCGATCTCGATGACCATCGGTACGAACACCTCGCCGCTGGTCGGCCGTGGCGGCACCGGCAAGGGCGCCTCCGCCAAGGCCGCCGTCAAGGACCGCAAGGTCACCGCCCGTCAGGTCAAGGACCGCCTGGACCGCGAGCTGATCGGTAACGTCTCGCTCCGCGTGCTCGACACCGAGCGCCCGGACGCCTGGGAGGTGCAGGGCCGTGGTGAGCTGGCGCTCGCCATCCTGGTCGAGCAGATGCGCCGCGAGGGCTTCGAGCTGACCATCGGCAAGCCGCAGGTCGTCACCCAGGTCATCGACGGCAAGGTGCACGAGCCGGTCGAGCGCATGACGATCGACGTGCCCGAGGAGCACATGGGCGCGGTCACGCAGCTCATGGGTGTCCGCAAGGGCCGCATGGACAACATGTCGAACCACGGCTCGGGCTGGGTCCGGCTGGAGTTCGTCGTCCCCTCGCGCGGACTCATCGGCTTCCGGACCGAGTTCCTGACCGGTACGCGCGGCACGGGCATCGCCCACTCCATCCACGAGGGCCACGAGCCGTGGTTCGGCACCCTGACGACCCGTAACAACGGTTCGCTGGTCGCCGACCGCGCGGGCGCCGTCACCGCCTTCGCGATGACGAACCTCCAGGAGCGCGGCGTGCTGTTCACCGACCCCGGCACCGAGGTGTACGAGGGCATGATCGTCGGCGAGAACTCGCGCGCCGACGACATGGACGTGAACATCACCAAGGAGAAGAAGCTCACCAACATGCGGTCGGCCGCCGCCGACTCGTTCGAGGCGATCGTCCCGCCGCGCAAGCTCTCGCTGGAGCAGTCCCTGGAGTTCTGCCGCGACGACGAGTGCGTCGAGGTGACCCCGGAGGCCGTTCGCATCCGCAAGGTCGTCCTCGACCAGAAGGAGCGCGGTCGCTCCGCGAGCCGCGCCAAGCACGGCTGATCCTGCGCAACTGAACCCGGGTGTCCCCTTCTTGGGGGCACCCGGGTTTTTTGTGCGCGCTGATCCAGCCGTTCCGGCCGCGCCGCGCAACCGGTTTTCCCGGCCCAGGTGTCCGGAATCCGGACGCCCACACCCGATACGTATGTAACACGTCCGTTTCGCGGGCTTCTCCGGCGGATCCGTTTGCCCAGATTTTGGAAGATGTACCGGTCAGCTGTGATTGAACCGAGACCTAAAGACAGTGGTCGGTATCTGGCTCATGCCAGATAGTTAGCCGCGTAACGCTCGGGTCAATGGGTCATGCGCTGCTGGGCAGCGCCGACTCACGAGCACTGTGGGGTGTTTGACCCTCCGTCAGGGGTGTCGGAGGACAGTCATGGACCCCTCCTGTCCGTGCACCGGTTGAGTCATGAGGAGGCACACAATGCCAACTACGCGTGTTCATCTGCGAGTTGTCGCACTTCGCGCGCTCACGCGCCGCGCTCGATAGGCATCCGTCTCTCCTGATCCGCATGGTCCGACCAGTGGCCGTCCACACCCGGTGGCGGCCACCGGCTCGGCGTACCCATGAAATGGACGAATCATGACGAGTCCGATCGAGATCGAGGGCGCGCAGACCTTCCCCGAGGTGGACGAGAAGGCGGGACCGGGGTCCGTCGAGCAGCCGGAGAAGCCGGAAGGCAGGTCGCCCGGCCAGCTGATGTGGCGCCGGTTCAAACGGGACCGCAGCGGTGTGGTCTCGGCGTACATCGTGTTCTTCTTCTTCCTGGTCGCCGCCCTCGCCCCGCTGATCGCGAAGCTCTACGGCAAGGACCCGTACACGCTGTACGGCCAGGACGACCCGCTGCTGCTGAACGACTTCAACATGCCCGCCGGACCCAACGGCGGCATCACGACGCAGTTCTGGTTCGGGATCGAACCCACCCTGGGCCGCGATGTGTTCACCCAGCTGCTGTACGGCATGCGCACCTCGCTCTACACGGCGCTCGCGGCGACCGTCGCCATGGTGGCCATGGGCATCGTGATCGGCCTGGTCGGCGGGTACTTCGGCGGCAAGGTCGACTACTGGCTCGGCCGGCTCACGGACTTCCTGCTCGCCTTCCCGCAGCAGCTGTTCATGATCGCGGCGATGCCGGTGATCACCACGGTGTTCGTCGCCCCGGACGAGGAGACGCCGACCTACATCCACACGCTCGCGATCGTCGGCGTGCTCTGGTTCCTCGGCTGGATGGGACTCGCCCGGCTGATCCGGGCGGTCACCCTCTCACTGCGCGAGCGGGAGTTCGTCGAGGCGGCGAAGGTCGCGGGGGCCTCCCCGTGGCGGATCATCCGCAAGGAACTGCTGCCCAACCTCGTCACACCGATCCTGGTGCAGGGCACATACATGCTGCCCAGCACCATTCTCTCGGTCGCCTTTCTCTCCTTCGTCGGTGTCGGCTACTCCGAACCGACCCCGGACTGGGGCCGGATGTTCGCCATCGGAGCGGACATCTACGAACAGGACCCGGTCTACATGTTCTTCCCGGGTGTCGCGATGGTCGTCTTCGTCGTGGCGTTCAACCTCCTCGGCGACTCGGTCAGGGACGCCTTCGATCCCAAGACCGGCCGCTGACCCGAGGGCGCGAGGCGCTGCCACCCGGGAGCCGGCGATGTCCGGCCGTGCACTGCCAGGCAGCACCAGTGGATCACTGATCACTACTCACAGGCAGGTGGACTCGACTCGATGAGCATCCTCAGATCCCGCAGAGCGCGGACCGCCGTTGTCGCGGTCGCGGCCGGCGCCCTGGCGCTGGCCGGCTGCAGCGACAACGGCAACAGCGGCACGCAGGGCAAGAGCAAGAGCAAGAAGGAGGCCGCCGCGCAGTCGGCCGCGGTGAAGCTGGGCACCGCGCAGGACTCCACGGGACCGGCCGCCGAGGTCAAGGGAGCCCGGTCCGGCGGCACCATGCAGGTCTATCAGGAGACCGACTTCTCGCACCTCGACCCCGGCCAGATATACGTCAGCGACGGCGGCCTGCTCTCCAAGCTCATCTACCGCGGCCTGACGACGTACAAGGAGGACGCCAAGGGCGGCCTCACCGTCGTCGGCGACCTCGCCACCGACCCCGGCAAGGCGTCGGACGGCGGCAAGACGTGGACGTACACGCTGAAGAGCGGGGTCAAGGACGAGACGGGGCACGTCATCGACTCGGCCGACGTGCGGCACACCATCGAGCGGCTCTACGACCCGTTCATCACGGACGGTCCGAGCTACGTCCAGCAGTGGCTCTCGGGACTGGGCACCACCTACCGCGACGCCTACGCCGGCCCGTTCAAGGGCAAGCACCTGCCCGACTCGGTCCTGTCGACCCCCGACGACAAGACGATCGTCTTCCACTTCGAGAACGCGCAGCCCGACCTGCCGCAGGCCCTGGCCATGGCCGGCTACTCCCTCGTCCCCGAGAAGACGGACACCAAGGCCAAGTACGACACCAAGCCGGTCGCCGTCGGCCCGTACAAGATCTCGGAGTTCAAGGCCGGCAAGAGCGTGAAGCTCGTCAAGAACGCCAACTGGGACGCCGCGACCGACCCGATGCGCCACCAGTACGTCGACGGCTTCGACATCGAGGTCAACCACGACGACGAGGACCAGACCAAGACGATCCTCGCCGACCGCGGGGACGCCAAAAACGCCGTCATGTTCACCGGTCAGGTCGCCACCACGCAGGTGCAGAAGGTGGTCTCCGACGCCGCCGCGATGAAGCGCACGATCCAGGGCTACGCCCCGTACGTGTGGCAGATGAACTTCAACATGGACCGCCTCAAGGACAAGAAGATCCGCGACGCGATCACCTACGCCATGCCGGCCACCTCGGTCTACAAGGCCGACGGCGGAGCGTACGGCGGTGAGGTCGCCAACAGCCTGATGTCGCCCACGACTCCGGGCTACCAGAAGGACTTCGACCCCTTCAACCGGTCCAAGAAGCCCAACGGCGACATCGCCAAGGCCAAGCAGCTGATCGAGGAGGCCGGCGCCAAGGGCAAGAAGATCGTCTACGCCTACGCCAACATCCCGGTCCGCCAGCAGCAGGCCGTCCTCATCGAGAACGCGCTGGAAAAGATCGGCCTGGACGTCCAGAAGAAGGAGATCGACTCCGCCACCTGGTACGAGCAGGTCGGCAAGGTCAAGAACGGCTACGACATCTACATGACCGGCTGGGGCCAGGACTGGGCGTCCGCCAACACGGTCTTCCCGCCGCTGTACGACGGCAAGCAGATCCAGGACGGTGCGTCGAACTACGCGCACATCAACGACGACCACGTGAACTCCGAGATCCAGCGCATCCAGCAGATCACGGACTCCGCCGAGTCGGCCAAGGCCTGGACCGCTCTCAACCAGTACATCAGCGAGAAGGTCAACCCGGCGGCGCCGATCTACTACACCAAGGTGTTCCAGATCGCCGGCTCCAACGTGGGCGGCCTGCGCTACTCCACGGTGACGAGCTACACCGACGTCACCCAGGTCTACCTCAAGAGCTGACCGCGATCCCGGGGCGCACTGCGCGCAGTGCGCCCCGGGCGCTCCTGTCCCTGGCCGCCGTCCCGAGAGCAGCGTTCCGCCATGCTTCGATTCATCATTCGCCGGACGTTCGGCGCGGTTCTCATCCTCCTGCTGATCAGCGCCTTCACCTTCTTCATGTACTACGCCATCCCCCAGGACCCGGCGACGCTGGCGTGCGGCAAGAACTGCACCCCGGACGCGCTGGCGATCATCCACAAGAACCTGGGCCTGGACGAGCCGGTGCCGGTGCAGTACTGGAAGTTCCTCGTCGGTGTCTTCGCCGGCCGTGACTTCGCCGTCGGGCACTGTCCCGCGCCCTGCTTCGGCGTCTCCTTCCGGGACCAGCAGATGGTCTGGGACACGATCATGGACCGCTTCCCGCTGACCCTCTCCCTCACCGTCGGCGGCCTGGTCGTCTTCCTGGTGGTGGGCCTCGGCACCGGCATGATCGCCGCCCGCTTCCGGGGGACCTGGCTGGACAAGATGTTCAGCAGCTTCTCGCTGGTGCTCAGCTCGATGCAGATCTACTTCCTCGGCCCGGTCGTCCTCGGCCTCTTCGTCTACAGCACCGGCTGGCTGAGCAAGCCCAAGTACGTGCCGCTCACGGACAATCCGGCGAAGTGGTTCATGGGTCTGCTGATCCCCTGGCTGGTGATGTCCGTCATCTTCACGGCCAACTACACCCGGCTGTCGCGCTCGACGATGATCGAACAGCTCCAGGAGGAACATGTGCGGGCGGCCCGCGCGAAGGGCATGGCCGGGCGGTACGTGTTCTTCCGGTACGCCTGGCGCGGCTCGCTGATCCCCATCCTCACCATCCTCGGCATCGACCTCTCCGCCCTGCTCGGCGGCGCGGTCGTCACGGAGTTCACCTTCGGGCTCGCCGGCCTCGGGCGCCTGGCCGTGGAGTCCGTGGTCGGCAAGGACCTGCCCAAGCTGCTGGGCGTGATGATCGTCAGCGCCGCGTTCATCCTGCTGCTGAACGTGATCGTGGACGCCCTGTACGCCGTCATCGATCCTCGCGTGCGCCTGTCGTGAGCGCCGTACGCCTCCTCGCCAGTCCCGTGCCGTCGTCCTGGGAGAAACCGCAGTGACCACACTCACCAAGCCGGGGGACACCCCGGCGCCCACCGGATCCCGGGCGTTCCTCTCGGTTCGCGACCTGCGGGTGCGGTTCGGCACGGAGGACGGCGTCGTCAAGGCGGTCGACGGGCTGTCCTTCGACATCGAGCGGGGTACGACCCTCGGCATCGTCGGCGAGTCCGGGTCGGGGAAGTCGGTCACCAACCTGACCATCCTGGGTCTGCACAACCCGATGACGACGACCGTCGAGGGCGAAATCGTCCTGGACGGACAGGAGTTGACCACCGCCACGGAGAGCGAGTTCGAACGGCTCCGCGGCAACAAGATGGCGATGATCTTCCAGGACGCGCTGACCGCACTGTCGCCGTACCACACGGTGGGGCGGCAGGTCGGCGAGCCGTTCCGCAAGCACACCGGGGCCTCGAAGCGGGAGGCACGGCAGCGGGCGATCGAGATGCTGACCAAGGTCGGCATCCCGAGCGCCAAGGACCGGGTGGACGACTATCCGCACCAGTTCTCCGGCGGTATGCGCCAGCGGGTGATGATCGCGATGTCCCTGGTCTGCGACCCGGATCTGCTGATCGCCGACGAGCCGACCACCGCCCTCGACGTGACCGTCCAGGCCCAGATCCTGGACCTGCTGAAAGACCTCCAGCAGGAGTTCGGTTCCGCGATCATCATGATCACCCACGATCTGGGGGTGGTCGCGAACATGGCCGACGACCTGCTCGTGATGTACGCGGGCCGCGCGGTCGAGCGCGGCACGATCCGCGAGGTGCTGAAGTCGCCCCAGCATCCCTACACCTGGGGGATGTTGGGCTCGATGCCCCGGCTGTCGGCCGATGTGGGCGAGCCGCTGACCCCGATTCCCGGGGCGCCGCCCTCGCTGCTGAATCCTCCGTCGGGGTGTCCCTTCCATCCGCGCTGTGCCTTCATGGAACAGGTCGAGGGATCCGACCGCTGTGTGGACGTACGGCCCGAGTTGCCGGTGGGCCGGGGTTCCGCCTGCCATCTGACCCCGGACCGCAAGAACCGGATCTTCACCGAGACGATTCAGCCCCGGCTGGGCTGAGGGGGCTGACTGTGAGCGAGCAGAACACCGGTACCGCGGTGACGGCCGACGCGATTCCCGGGCAGCGGGACGCGCCGCACGGCGAACCGCTGATGCGGGTCACCGACCTGACCAAGCACTTCCCGGTCAAGGGAGGCTTCCCGATCCGCCGTACGGTGGGCGCGGTCCAGGCGGTGGACGGCGTCTCCTTCGACGTCCATCCCGGCGAAAGCCTCGGCCTGGTGGGCGAGTCGGGCTGCGGCAAGTCCACGACGGGCCGGCTGCTGACCCGGCTCATCGAGCCGACCGCGGGCACGATCACCTACCGCGGGCAGGACATCACCCGGGCGGGACGCCGGCAACTGGCGCCGATCCGCTCCGAGATCCAGATGATCTTCCAGGACCCGTACGCCTCCCTGAACCCCCGCCAGACGGTCGGCACGATCATCTCCTCGCCGATGGAGATCAACGACGTCCGGCCGCCCGGCGGCCGCGAGGCGCGGGTGCGCGAGCTGCTGGAGATCGTCGGCCTCAACCCCGAGCACTACAACCGCTTCCCGCACGAGTTCTCCGGCGGTCAGCGCCAGCGCATCGGCGTCGCCCGGGCGCTGGCCCTCTCCCCGAAGCTGATCGTGGCCGACGAGCCGGTCTCCGCGCTGGACGTCTCGATCCAGGCGCAGGTGGTGAACCTGCTCCAGGAGGTCCAGCGGGAGATGGGCATCGCGTTCGTGTTCATCGCCCACGACCTGGCCGTCGTACGGCACTTCTCGCACCGGGTGGCCGTGATGTACCTCGGCAAGATCGTGGAGGTCGCCGACCGCGCGTCGTTGTACGCGGGGCCGCGGCACCCGTACACCCACGCCCTGCTGTCGGCCGTGCCCGAGGCGGACATCGACGCGGAGAAGAAGGAACGCATCCGGCTCCAGGGCGATGTGCCGTCCCCCATCTCCCCGCCGTCCGGCTGCCGGTTCCGCACGCGCTGCTGGAAGGCGCAGGACAAGTGCGCCCAGGAGGAGCCCCCGCTGATCCAGCTGTCGGGCAACATCGAGGGTCATCTGACGGCCTGTCACTTCCCGGAGGAACCGACCATCGAGGCCCGCGGCGAGGACATCGTCCTGGACCCGGCGCTGGTGGCACTGGAGGAGGATGTCGCCGACGGCGGGAAGCCTGCGGCCGGCGGCTGACGGGGGCGCGACCGGTCGCGGGGCGCGGGGGACTTAATCGTTCGACACCGCGTCCGCGACCGGGGATGCTTCACCGCGATGACGCGAACCGACACGCCTCCCGCCTGGGACGAGCGCTCACAGCTGACCACCTTCCTCGACTACGCCCGCGACACGGCCCGCGCCAAGTGCGAGGGGGCCTCCCAGGAGGACGCCCGCAAGGCGCCGCTGCCCGGGTCCCCGCTGATGACCCTGTGCGGGGTGGTCAACCACCTGCGCTGGGTCGAGTACTACTGGTTCCAGGTCGTCTTCCTCGGCGAGGAGGACGAAGGGCCCTGGACGGACGAGGACCCCGACCGGGAGATGCGGATCGCCGTCGACATCCCGCTGACCGAGCTCCTGCAGCAGTACGAGGAACAGGCCGCCCGCTACCGGGAGTTGGTGACCGGCCACGACCTCGGCGCCGCGGCGAAGCGCCCCATCCGGGACGGCCTGCAGGTCGACCTCCGCTGGATCCTGCTGCACCTGATCGAGGAGACGGCCCGCCACAACGGGCACTTGGACATCCTGCGCGAACTCGCCGACGGGCAGACCGGTGACTAGGGCGCACCGGCCGAACCCCGCCATCCGCTCGCTCACCTTCGACTGCACGGCCGACCCTTACGAACTCGGGCTCTTCTGGAGCGAGTTGCTCGGCCGGCCGCTCGACGACGACGACAAGCCCGGCGATCCGGAGGCGCTGATCCGGGACCCCGACGGCGGGCCGAGGCTGCTCTTCGTCCGGGTTCCCGAGGGCAAGACGGCCAAGAACCGGATCCATTTCGACCTCCAGCCGCACGGCCGCACACGCGCCGAGGAGGTGGAGCGGGCGATCGGTCTGGGCGCTCGCCTGATCGCGGACCACACCCGGCCGGACGGCGGCGGCTGGGTCCTCCTGGCCGACCCCGAGGGCAATGAATTCTGTGTGGAGCGCGGGGAGTTGGGCTGAGGCTCGGTCTTCCGCCAAGAAGAAGGCCCGTGCACTCCCAGAGGAGGCACGGGCCTTCGTCCCCGGGAACCGGCGTTCGGGCTCGGGTCAATGGGCCGGCGAAGGTCGGTCCCGCCGGTCACGGGCTGACGGAAAAGGGGTGTGTCAGGCCGCGACCTCGGGGTCCTTGGAGAGACGGGGCGAGGGGACGGTCGCCTGGGTCTCCGGGTAGTGGCAGGCCGTCAGGTGACTGGCGTTGTCGCCCTCGATCCGCACCAGCGGCGGCGCCTCGGACGCGCACTTGTCCGTCGCCTTCCAGCACCGGGTGCGGAAGCGGCAGCCGGACGGCGGGTTGATCGGTGAGGGGACGTCACCGGTGAGCAGGATCCGCTCCCGGGCCGGCACGTCGTCCGCGGTCGCCTCGGGCACGGCGGACAGCAGCGCGCGCGTGTAAGGGTGGCGCGGGTTCTCGTACAGGTCCGCCCGGTCGGCGATCTCCACGATCCTGCCGAGGTACATGACCGCCACGCGCTGCGAGAAGTGCCGTACGACGGCGAGGTCGTGGGCGATGAACAGGAAGGCGATGCCCAGGTTCTTCTGCAGCTCCTGGAGCAGGTTCACCACCTGCGCCTGGATCGACACGTCCAGCGCGGAGACCGGCTCGTCGGCCACGATCAGCTTCGGCTCCAGGGCCAGCGCGCGGGCGACGCCGATGCGCTGGCGCTGACCGCCGGAGAACTCGTGCGGGAAGCGGTTGTAGTGCTCCGGGTTGAGGCCCACGGTCTCCAGCAGCTCGCGCACGCGCTTCTCGCGGCCGCCCGCCGGGTCGATGCCGTTGATCTCCATCGGACCGGAGATGATCTTGCCGACCGTCTGCCGCGGGTTGAGCGACGCGTACGGGTCCTGGAAGATCATCTGGATCTCGGAGCGGACCGGCGCCAGTTGCCGGCGTCCCGCGTGCGTGATGTCCTGCCCGCGGTACGTGATCTTGCCGGCCGTCGGCTCCAGCAGACGCGTGATCAGGCGCCCGGTGGTCGACTTGCCGCAGCCGGACTCGCCGACCAGGCCCAGGCTCTCGCCCTCGGCGACCTGGAAGTCGAGTCCGTCGACGGCCTGGACGGCGCCGATCGTCCGCCGGATCGGGAAGCCCCCCTTGATCGGGAAGTGCTTCGTCAGACCGGAGACGTCCAGGAGGGGATGGGTGCTGCTCATGGTGGGGAAGTCCCGTCTCTTGTACGTCAGTGGGCCCGGGAACCGGCGAAGTCGGCGAACAGTTCGCCCTTCTGCTCCGGGGTGAGGTGGCAGGCGGCTCCGCGCCCGTCCACGACCTCCAGGGCCGGCTGCTGCGAGGCGCACAGCCCGCCCTCGACCTTCTCGGCGAAAGCACACCGAGGGTGGAAGCGGCAGCCGGTGGGCGGGTTCAGCAGCGAGGGCGGCGAGCCCGGGATCGGGGACAACGGCACGTCGACCGGCCCGTCCAGGCTCGGCATCGAGCCGAGCAGCCCGAGCGTGTACGGGTGCTGCGGTGACCGGAGCACCTCGTTCTTGGTGCCCCGCTCCACACAGCGGCCGCCGTACATCACCAGCACGTCGTCCGCGATGTCGGCGATCACGCCCAGGTCGTGGGTGATGAAGATGATCGCCGTGCCGAACTCCTGCTGGAGGTCCTTGAGCAGGTCCATGATCTGGGCCTGGACCGTCACGTCGAGCGCCGTGGTCGGCTCGTCCGCGATCAGCAGTTCGGGGTCGCAGACCAGCGCCATGGCGATCATCGCGCGCTGGCGCATACCGCCGGAGAACTGGTGGGGGTAGTCGTCCACGCGGACGTCCGGCTGCGGGATCCCGACGCGCTTGAGCATCTCGATCGACCGCGCCCGGGCCACCTTCTTGGAGGCACCGGTGTGCTTGCGGTACGTCTCGCCGATCTGCGCACCGATCGTGTGGTACGGCGACAGGGAGGCCAGCGCGTCCTGGAAGATCATGGACATCTTGTTGCCGCGCAGCTGCTCCATCTCCCGCTCGGTGGCGGTGATGAGCTCCTTGTCGTCGAGCAGGATCTCGCCGTCGAGCGCGGTGTTGCGCGGGTCGTGCAGACCCAGGACCGCCATGTTCGTCACGGACTTGCCGGAGCCCGACTCGCCGACGATACCGAGGGTCTTGCCCTTCTCCACGTCGAAGGAGAGCCCGTCGACGGCCTTGACGACGCCGTCTTCGGTGGAGAAGTGCACACGCAGATCGCGTACGGAGAGGAAGGGGGTACTCATGAGTCTCTCCTTAAGCGAGGCGCACGCGGGGGTCGATGAGGGCGTACAGGGCGTCGACGACGATGTTGAAGACGACGATCGCGCCCGCCGCGACGAGCACCACACCGAGCAGCATCGGCAGGTCGTTGGTGCCGACCGCCTTGACCGAGAGCATGCCGAGGCCCTGCAGGCTGAAGGTCGACTCGGTGATGATGGCGCCGCCGAGCAGCACACCGAGGTCGAGGCCGAAGATCGTGACGATCGGGCCCATGGCACCGCGCCAGGCGAACCGGAAGAACACCGTCCGGCGGGACAGGCCCTTGGCCTTGGCGGTGCGCACGTAGTCCTCGCTGAGCGCCTCGACCATCTGGGAGCGCGTCATACGGGTGTAGTTGGCGGTCCAGATCAGGGAGAGCACGATCCACGGGACCAGCAGACCCTGGGCCCACAGGGCCGGGTTCTCCGTGAAGGGCGTGTAGTGGGCGCGGTCCAGCAGGTGCCACTGGTCGACCAGGAGGTAGGTGGCGAGCACGCCGACGACGTAGATCTGCATCGAGGACGCGATCAGCGAGGCCGAGCTGGCGATCTTGTCCACGGCCTTGCCCTGCTTGACGGCGGCCAGCATGCCCGCGCCGATGCCGAACGTCAGGTAGACCACCGAGCTGCCGAGCGACAACGAGAGCGTGGTCGGGAAGCGGTCCATGATGGTGCCGAGGACCGGCTCACGGCTCTGGAACGAGTATCCGAGGCACGGCGCAGGGCAGTTGCCGAAGGACGTGTACTCACGCCCGACGAACAGGCCCTTGAGCCACTCGAAGTACTGCACCGGGAGCGGGTCGGCGATCCCCAGGTTCTTCCGCACCAGGGCCAGGGTCTCCGGGGTGCAGACCTTGCCGCACGCGATGCGGGCGGGGTCGCGCGGGGCGGCGTAGAACAGGACGAACACCAAAGCGCTGATGATCAGCAGGATCACCGCGGCGCCGAGGGTTCGGCGGACAAGGAAGCGGAACATGGCAGTGGGTTTTCCTGACGGATGCCGTTGGGGGTGAGGAGGCGGGGCGGCTCAGAGCCGCCCCGCCCGAGGGCCTGGCCGGCGGATCATGCGGTAGGTCGCGCCGTAGAACGGCACCGCAGGATCCACCGGACAGCCCCTAGGCCGGTCGTCAGGCCTTCACGAACGTCTTGTAGAGCAGGGTGGCGGAGAAGTTCGGGTCGAACTGCGCGCCGCCGACCTTCGAGCCGTGGACGTAGTAACGGCGCTGGTACATCTCGGGGATGATCGGCGCGACCTCGGTCATGATCCGCTTGTCGAGGGCCGCCCAGGCCTTGCCCGCCGTCTGCTGGTCGGCGATGACGGCGTTCTTCTTGATGCCCTCGTTGATCCAGCTGACGTTCGTCTGCGAGACGTTGTTCATGCCGTTGCCGATGGCGTCACCGTCGAACAGCGGCTGGATCATCGTGTACGCCGTCGGCCAGTCCGGGGACCAGCCGAACCACATCACGTCGTAGTTGTTGTCGATCTGCTGGATCTGGTCGTAGTACGACGTCGAGTCGACGGGCTTGATGACCGGGGTGAAGCCGGCCGCCTTGAGCGCGTTCTCGATGACGACCTTGGTCTTGTTGTACGTCGGGTCCTGCGGGAAGGCGTAGACGATCTTCTGGCCTTCCTTGCCGGCTTCCTTCAGCAGCTTCTTGGCGGCCGCCGGGTCACCCGCGGGCTTCTTCAGCTTGCCGTAGACGTCGAACTTCTCGCGGCCGATGATGTCGGGGCTGAGGATCGTCGACGCGAAGTCACCGGAGGACGGACCGCCGTAGATCTTGCGGATCTGCTCCAGCGGCCAGGCGTGGATGATCGCCTGGCGGACCTTGAGGTCGGTGACGCGCTTGGTGTTGATCGCGTAGTAGTAGGTGCCGGTGAGCAGACCGTTGAAGGTGCGCTTCTTCAGCTCCGGGTCGGTGAGGACCTTCTGGATGCGCTCGGCGGGCACGCCCTTGTAGATCGAGACCGCGAACTGGTCGTTGCCCTGGTCGGCGATGAACCGGTCGGTGCCGTCCAGCGTCTCGACGCCGAAGGTGAACTCGAAGCCGTCCGGGTAGGCGTTGCGGATCGAGTCCGTCGCCGGGTCCCAGTTCTTGTTGCGCGTCAGCGTCATCGACTTGTCGGTGGTGTGGTTCTTGATCTTGTACGGGCCACACGCGACCGGGTTCTTGTCGTACTTCTCCTTGGTGTCCAGCTTCACCGGCACCGCGGCGTAGGAGTGCATCGCCAGCGTGAAGTTGAAGTCCGGCTTCGCCTCCTTCAGGTTGAAGGTGATCGTCTTCTTCGCCTTGTCGATGACGATCGCGTCGAGGTGCTTGCCGCCGTAGGGGCCCTCGTACGCGTCACGCCACTTGCCGCCCGCGCCGGTCAGCGCCATCTGCGCGTAGTTGGCGCCCTCGGTGATGAACTTGGCGAAGGAGCGCTCGAAGGCGTGGCGGACGTCCTCGACGGTCAGCTCGCTGCCGTCCTCCCACTTCAGACCGTCCTTCAGCGTGAAGGTCCAGGTCTTGTTGCCGTTGGAGGCCTTGCCGGTGTCGGTGGCCAGGTCACCGACGAGCTTCTGCTTGCCGGAGGAGTCGATCTTGTAGCCGGTGAGGCAGCGGTGGAGGAGCAGCGCGACCGTGGAGTTGTACGCGTAGTAGATGCGCTGCGGGTCCAGGTGCGAGAAGTCGTCCGGGGCCAGACCGTAGATCGTGCCGCCCTTCTTCGCACCGCTGATCTCCGGGGCGGGACCGGTCGAGTCGGCCTTGGTGCCGACGGTGACCTTGGCGCCGGTGTACTCGGTGGCGCCGCCGCTGGGAGAGCTGCCGCCGCCCCCGCCGTTGCCGCTGCTGCACGCGGAGAGGACCGTCGTGCCCGCTGCCGCGACAGACGTGGCTATGACGAAGTTTCTGCGGGAAAGAGACATGGTGGCCTGGCCCGTTCTTGTGGATGGGAGACGTGCTGTGCGCCCCGGCCGGAGCCCCGTCGCCCTGGCCGGAGTGGAGTGGTTCAGCGCTTGGTCTTCGGGTCCAGTGCGTCGCGGACCGAGTCACCGAGCAGGTTGAAGGCGACGACGAAGATCACCATGGAGATGCCCGGGACGAGCATGAAGGTGATGTCGTCCTGGTAGTACTTGGCACCGAACTGGAGCATCACGCCCCAGTCCGGAGTGGGGTCCGTGAGGCCGACGCCGAGGAACGCGAGGCCGGCTTCGGCCGTGACGTAGGCCGGCAGCAGGAGCGTCGACTGGATGAGGATCGGCGTCCACAGGTTGGGAAGCAGTTCCTTGAAGATGATCCGCGCGGGGGAGGCGCCGGTGACCTTGGCCGCCTCGACGAACTCGCGCTCGCGCAGGGCGAGTACCTCACCGCGCAGCAGGCGGGCGATGGAGGCCCAGCCGAACGCGGTCATCACGAGGATGAGGCTGGTGACCGTCAGCCAGTCCGGGGTGTTCTCCTCCGGAGAGACGAAGATGGCCAGAACCACCGGCCAGAAGGCGATGAAGAACAGCGTCTGGGGGAAGGCCAGCAGGATGTCGATGACCCGGCCCACGAGGTAGTCCGTCTTCCCGCCGAGATAGCCGGCGGTGATGCCCACGACGACACCGAGCAGGGTGGTCAGCAGGGTGGCCACACCGGCGATCAGCAGCGAGTTGCGCATGCCGTAGAGCAGGAAGGTCATGACGTCGCGACCGAGCATCGGTTCGACGCCGAGCCAGAACTCGCTGCTGATGCCACCGTTGGGCTTGATCGGGAAGCTGAACTCGTTGAGCAGGCCGGGCTGGTTCATGCCGTACGTCGTGTACGGGTTCTTCCCGTACAGCTTGGAGATCAGCGGCGCACCGATCGCCACGACGAAGAAAAAGATCACCACATAGGCGGAGATGACACCCGATCGGTCGCGTTTGAACCTGCTCCATGCGAGCCGTCCCGGCGAGCGGCTCTCACTGCCCTTGGGGGCGGGAGACTTCGCCGGTATCGCGGTGGCTTCGTCGGTCACCTCAAGCGGGGCGGCCGCGGAAGGAGTTGGGGGGGTCATGGTGCTCCAGGCCCGAGGGTCAAGGGCTCCGCAGGGCGCTCCCTACGGGCTACGCCGGACTTTTTCAACGCAATTCATTCAAGGTCAATAAATTCTCGGCCCCCTTGGGTTTCTCTTTACTTTCTTGACCTCGACTTGACCTCGGCGTAACTACGCGTGTAGCGCACTGTGGCCGATCCGTGTCCGGAAACGGTCCAACCGGGCTTATCGGGCAATGAGTTCGATATCCGGACGGGTGTGTCTCGGAATGCGTACATCGGGTGGGTGTAATCCAACGGTTCCGCATCGAACCGTGAAGATCCATTGCGCGGTTCGGCGAGACGCTCTGGAGGCGACCCGGGAAGGCCGGCCGCCCCGCGCGCCCGGCATACGTACATCCGGATGGCGCGTCCCCCCGAACGGGTGGGGTGAATGTGCGGTACATCCCTTAGGGCCTGATATTGGCGGGAAGGCACAGCGCTCCGGCGCTGGAGGCACGGCGCACTCTGAGGAGGCACTCCATGCGTGGAGCCACGCACGCCAAATGGGCCGCATGCGCGGCGGCGGTAGCCCTCGCGGCGACCGCCTGCGGAGGCGGGGGAAGTGACAGCGGCGGCGGCGACGGCTCCGGGATCCTCAGTTCCTCCTGGGGCGACCCGCAGAACCCGCTGGAGCCGGCCAACACCAACGAGGTGCAGGGCGGCAAGGTCCTCGACATGCTCTTCCGTGGTCTGAAGCGCTACAACGCCAAGACCGGCAAGGCCGAGGACATGATGGCGGACAAGATCGAGTCCTCGGACTCGCAGAACTTCACCGTCACGATCAAGGACGGCTGGAAGTTCAGCAACGGCGAGGCCGTCACCGCCCAGTCGTACGTGGACGCCTGGAACTACGGTGCCAGCCTCAAGAACAACCAGAAGAACGCCTACTTCTTCGGGTACATCGACGGGTACGACAAGGTCCACCCCGACTCCGGCAGCCAGAGCGCGGACACGCTGTCGGGGCTCGCGGTCAAGGACGCCAAGACCTTCACCGTCAAGCTCAACCAGAAGTTCTCGACCTTCCCCGACACCCTCGGCTACGCGGCCTACTCGCCGCTGCCGAAGGCGTTCTTCGACAACCACGCGGCCTGGCTGAAGAAGCCTGTCGGCAACGGCCCCTACACCGTGGACTCGTACACCAAGGGCTCCCAGATGTCCCTGCGCAAGTGGGACGCCTACCCGGGCACGGACAAGGCGGAGAACGGCGGGGTGGACCTGAAGGTCTACACCGACAACAACACCGCCTACACCGACCTCATGGCCGGCAACCTCGACCTCGTCGATGACGTGCCCGCCTCCCAGCTCAAGAACGTGAAGAGCGACCTCGGGGATCGGTACATCAATACACCCGCCGGAATCATCCAGACGCTGGCTTTCCCGTTCTATGACAAGAACTGGGACAAGAGCGGGATGGAGAAGGTCCGCACGGGCCTGTCCATGGCGATCAACCGCAAGCAGATCACCCAGACGATCTTCCAGAACACCCGCACCCCGGCCACCGACTGGACCTCGCCGGTCCTCGGGGCGGAGGGCGGCTTCAAGGAAGGGCTGTGCGGGAACGCCTGCGACTACAACGCCAGTGAGGCCAAGAAGCTGATCGATGACGGCGGCGGCCTCCCGGGCGGGCAGGTCAAGATCTCGTACAACGCCGACACCGGCTCCCACAAGGAGTGGGTGGACGCCGTGTGCAACAGCATCAACAACGCCCTCGGCAACGACAAGGCCTGCGTCGGCAACCCGGTCGGCACCTTCGCCGACTTCCGCAACCAGATCGGCCGGCACAAGATGCCCGGTCCGTTCCGGGCCGGCTGGCAGATGGACTACCCGCTGATCCAGAACTTCCTGCAGCCGCTCTACTACACCAACGCCTCCTCCAACGACGGCCAGTGGTCCAACAAGGACTTCGACAAGCTCGTCAACGAGGCGAACGCCGAGACCGACAGTGCCAAGGCGGTCAAGCTCTTCCAGCAGGCCGAAGAGGTCGTACGGGACAACATGGCCGCCATCCCGCTCTGGTACCAGAACGGCAGCGCCGGCTACTCGGACAAGATCTCCAACGTGGCGCTCAACCAGTTCAGCGTCCCCGTCTACAACGAGATCAAGGTCAGCTGAGCCGCGCCGGGCGGCCCGCGGCCGGGGCCGCCCCACTATCTCCGGAGCCCTCATGGGACGGTACGTAATCCGGCGTCTGCTGCAGATGATCCCGGTCTTCATCGGCGCCACACTGTTGATCTTCCTGATGGTGAACGTGATGGGAGATCCCATCGCGGGCCTGTGCGGCGACAGACAGTGCGACCCCGCGACGGCCGCCCAGCTCAAGAAGGAGTTCGGCCTCGACAAGCCGGTGTGGCAGCAATACCTGACCTACATGGGCAACGTCTTCACCGGCGACTTCGGCACCGCCTTCAACGGGCAGAAGGTCACCGAGCTGATGTCGACCGCCTTCCCCGTCACCATCCGGCTGACCGTCGTCGCGATCCTCTTCGAGGTCGTCATCGGGATCCTGCTGGGCGTCATCACCGGCCTGCGCCGCGGACGCCCCGTCGACAGCGGGGTGCTGCTGCTGACCCTCGTCGTCATCTCCGTGCCCACCTTCGTCACCGGCCTGGTCCTGCAACTGCTGCTCGGCGTCGAATGGGGCTGGATCAAACCGTCGGTGTCCTCGGACGCCGCGTTCGGCGAGCTGATCGTGCCGGGGCTGGTCCTCGCCTCGGTGTCGCTCGCCTACGTGACCCGGCTGACCCGGACCTCCATCGCGGAGAACAAGCGGTCCGACTACGTCCGTACGGCCGTCGCCAAGGGACTGCCCCGGCGCCGGGTGATCGTCCGGCATCTGCTGCGCAACTCGCTGATCCCCGTGGTCACCTTCATCGGCACGGACATCGGCGCGCTCATGGGCGGCGCGATCGTCACCGAGCGGATCTTCAACATCCACGGCGTCGGCTTCCAGCTCTACCAGGGCATCCTGCGGCAGAACACCCAGACGGTCGTGGGCTTCGTGACCGTCCTGGTCCTCGTCTTCCTGGTCGCCAACCTGCTCGTCGACCTCCTCTACGCCGTACTCGACCCGAGGATCCGCTATGCCTGAGCAGCCGTACGAGCCAGAGGGCGCCATCGCCTCGACCGGCATGGGCGGCGCGATGGACCTCGCCACCAGCGAGGCGTCCACCCTGGAGAAGACCCCGGGCGGCCCCGAAGGCACCGGACCGCAGGAGAAGCCGCGCTCGCTCTGGTCCGACGCCTGGCGGGACCTGCGGCGCAACCCCGTCTTCATCATCTCCGCGCTCGTCATCCTCTTCCTGGTCTTCATCTCGCTCTGGCCCTCGCTGATCGCCTCCCAGAACCCCCTCAACTGCAACCTCGCCAAGGCCCAGGAGGGCTCCCAGCCGGGCCACCCCTTCGGCTTCGACGGCCAGGGCTGCGACGTCTACACGCGGACCGTGTACGGCACCCGGGTCTCCATCACCGTCGGCGTCTGCGCCACGCTCGGCGTCGCGATCCTCGGCTCGGTCCTCGGCGGGCTCGCCGGCTTCTTCGGCGGGATGTGGGACGCGATCCTGTCCCGGATCACGGACATCTTCTTCGCGATCCCCGTGGTGCTCGGCGGTCTGGTCCTGCTCTCCGTGGTGACCAGCAACACGGTCTGGCCGGTCATCGGGTTCATGGTGCTGCTCGGCTGGCCGCAGATCTCCCGGATCGCCCGCGGCTCGGTCATCACCACCAAGCAGAACGACTACGTCCAGGCGGCCCGCGCCCTCGGCGCCTCCCACTCGCGGCTGCTGCTCCGCCACATCACGCCCAACGCGGTCGCCCCGGTGATCGTCGTCGCGACCATCGCGCTCGGTACGTACATCGCGCTCGAGGCGACGCTCTCGTACCTCGGGGTCGGGCTGAAGCCGCCGACGGTGAGCTGGGGCATCGACATCTCCGCGGCCTCCGCCTACATCCGGCAGGCCCCGCACATGCTGCTGTGGCCCGCCGGCGCCCTCGCGATCACGGTGCTCGCGTTCATCATGCTCGGCGACGCGGTGCGCGACGCCCTCGACCCGAAGCTGAGGTGACCGACGTGCTGCTCGAAGTGCGCGACCTGCACGTGGAGTTCCGGACCCGGGACGGTGTCGCCAAGGCCGTCAACGGGGTCACCTACAGCGTGGACGAGGGCGAGACGCTCGCCGTCCTCGGCGAGTCGGGCTCCGGCAAGTCGGTGACGGCACAGGCGGTCATGGGCATCCTCGACACGCCCCCGGGGAAGATCACCGGCGGCGAGATCCTCTTCCGGGGCAAGGACCTGCTGACGTTCAAGGAGGAGGAGCGGCGCAAGGTCCGCGGCGCCGAGATGGCGATGATCTTCCAGGACGCGCTGTCCTCGCTGAACCCGGTGCTCAGCGTCGGTGAGCAGCTCGGGGAGATGTTCACCGTGCACCGCGGGATGTCCCGGAAGGACGCCCGCGCGAAGGCCGTCGAACTGATGGAACGGGTGCGGATCCCGGGCGCCGCCCAGCGGGTGCGCGACTATCCCCACCAGTTCTCCGGCGGTATGCGCCAGCGCATCATGATCGCCATGGCGCTGGCCCTCGAACCGGCGCTGATCATCGCCGACGAGCCGACCACCGCGCTCGACGTCACCGTCCAGGCCCAGGTCATGGATCTGCTGGCCGAGTTGCAGCGCGAGCTCAACATGGGGCTCATCCTCATCACCCACGACCTCGGCGTGGTCGCGGACGTCGCCGACAAGATCGCCGTCATGTACGCGGGCCGGATCGTCGAGTCGGCGCCGGTCCACGACATCTACAAGGCGCCCGCGCACCCGTACACCAAGGGCCTGCTCGAATCGATCCCGCGTCTGGACCAGAAGGGCCAGGAGCTCTACGCGATCAAGGGCCTGCCGCCGAACCTGATGCACATCCCGCCGGGCTGCGCCTTCAACCCGCGCTGCCCGATGGCCCAGGACGTGTGCCGCACCGAGGTGCCGCCGCTCTTCGAGGTGTCCGAGGACCGCGGGAGCGCCTGCCACTTCTGGAGGGAGTGTCTGCATGGCTGAGACGACGGCAGGGACCGCGGTGGAGCCGGCGACCGAGCCCCTGCTGGAGGTCAGCGGCCTGGTCAAGCACTACCCCCTCACCCAGGGCATCCTCTTCAGGAAGCAGATCGGCGCGGTCAGAGCGGTCGACGGCGTCGACTTCCGGCTCGGCCACGGCGAGACCCTCGGCATCGTCGGCGAGTCCGGGTGCGGCAAGTCGACGGTGGCCAAGATGCTGGTCAACCTGGAGAAGCCGACGGCCGGGACGATCCGGTACAAGGGCGAGGACATCACCACCCTGTCCGGCCGGGCCCTCAAAGCCGTACGGCGCAACATCCAGATGGTCTTCCAGGACCCGTACACCTCGCTCAACCCCCGGATGACCGTCGGCGACATCATCGGGGAGCCGTACGAGATCCATCCCGAGGTCGCGCCGAAGGGCGACCGCAGGAAGCGGGTGCAGGACCTCCTGGACGTGGTCGGGCTCAACCCCGAGTACATCAACCGCTATCCGCACCAGTTCTCCGGCGGGCAGCGCCAGCGCATCGGCATCGCCCGCGGACTGGCCCTGCGGCCAGAGATCATCGTCGCCGACGAGCCGGTCTCCGCGCTCGACGTCTCCGTCCAGGCCCAGGTCATCAACCTGCTCGACAAGCTCCAGGACGAGTTCAACCTGTCGTACGTGTTCATCGCGCACGACCTGTCGATCGTGCGGCACATCTCCGACCGGGTCGGGGTGATGTACCTCGGGCGGATCGTGGAGACGGGCAGGGACGCCGAGATCTACGACCATCCGACGCATCCCTACACCCAGGCGCTGCTCTCCGCCGTGCCCGTGCCCGATCCGGAGGCCCGCGAGCACCGGGAGCGGATCATCCTCACCGGTGACGTGCCCTCGCCGGCGAACATCCCCTCCGGGTGCCGCTTCCGTACCCGCTGCTGGAAGGCGCAGGAGCGCTGCGCCCTGGAGGTGCCGCTGCTCGCGGTACCGGCCGAGTTCCGGCTCACCGTGGGGCCCGCCGCGCACGACTCCGCCTGCCACTTCGCGGAGGAGAAGCGCGTGGTCCCGCCGGAGGACAACCGGGTGCTGCCGCCGGAGCCGGGCACCGCGGTCGTCCCGGAACGGGACCCGGTAGTGCCGGAGCGGGACCCTGCCGTCCCGGAGCGGGGCCCGGTGGTGCCCCTGGAGAAGCGGCTGAAGCCGCCGGTGGACAAGCCCCTGGCACCGCCCGAGGAGCCGCCCGGGAAGGCGCCCGGCACGTCGCCCGAAGAGCCGCCCGAGCCCTCGGCATAACCGCACAAATGCGCATGAACTTGGTTTACACACAGGCAACTTGGCGGAAGCGGTACCGATATACGGACGCGCCAAGGTGAACACCGTACGGCCGTGCGGGTGCCGTAGACGGGCCGGGGCGCGCCATGTCGCCCCGGCCTGTCGCATGCTCAGCCGGTGATGCCGAGCGAGCGCTTCAGGAAGTCCACCTGGAGCAGCAGCAGGTTCTCGGCGACCTGTTCCTGCGGGGTCATGTGGGTGACGCCCGAGAGGGGCAGTACCTCGTGCGGGCGACCCGCCGCCAGCAGCGCGGAGGACAGCCGCAGACTGTGGGCCACCACCACGTTGTCGTCGGCGAGACCGTGCACGATCATGAGCGGCCGGTGCGGCCGGGCGGGCGCCGACAGCCCCTCGTCGGTGACCAGCGAGCTCTTCGCGTACGCCGTCGCGGCGAGCCCCGGGTCGCCCAGGTACCGCTCGGTGTAGTGGGTGTCGTAGAGCCGCCAGTCGGTGACCGGGGCGCCCGCGATGCCCGCGTGGAAGACGTCCGGGCGGCGCAGGACGGCCAGCCCCGCGAGCCAGCCGCCGTACGACCAGCCGCGGATCGCCACCCGGGAGAGGTCGAGCGGGTGGGTCTCGGCGAGCCCGTGCAGCGCGTCCACCTGGTCGTCGAGGGAGAGCGTGAAGTCGTCGCGGACCGCCTTCTCCCAGGCCGGGGAGCGCCCCGGAGTGCCGCGGCCGTCGGCCACCACCACCGCGAAGCCCTGGTCGGCGAACCACTGTGAGGTGAGGTGCGCGTTGTGCGCGGCCAGCACCCGGGAGGCGTGCGGACCGCCGTACGGATCCATGAGGACAGGGAGCGGGGTGTCATCGGAGTAGTCGGCAGGCATCAGCACGGCGCATGGGATTTTCCGTGCGCCCCCTTCCGTGAGGGTCACGCGCGGGGACAGACCGGGACGTTCCGCGTACGACGTCACGGTCGCCGCACGCTTCCCCTCGCGCAGCACCTGCACCTGGGCGCCCGGACGGCCGGGCACCGCGGAGACGAGCACCGTCACGCGTCCGGCGCGAACCGCCGAGTGCACGCCGGGCTCCTGCGAAAGGCGCTCCACCCCGAGCTCGTTGACCCGGTACACATGGACCTCGCCGATCTCCGGGGAGGCCGCCTTCGTGCCGGCCGACGCCGAGATCAGTACGTCGTCGGCCGAGACGTCCAGCACCGCTCGGACGTGCAACTGCGGTCCGGTGAGCGGGCGTTCACCGAAGGCGAGCACGCGCGCGCCGCCCTCGTCGGCGATCCGCACGAGCTGTCCGCCGGGGCTCCAGCACGGCACACCGGGGAAAAGATCAAGCCATTGTGGATCTTCGTCCGCGTGCACCATCCGGGTCGAGCCGGTGTCCGGGTCGACGGCCAGGAACAGCTGGCTGCGCTGGTCCCTGGCCTGCACGAGCACCAGCGGCGCTCCCGCCGCTGACCAGTGCACATGCGCCAGGTACGGATAGCGGGCCCGGTCCCACACGACCTCCGTGCGCACCCCGTCGAGACCGATCACGAAAAGCCGTACGTGCGCGTTGTCGGTGCCCGCCGCCGGATAGGCGACCTGCTGCGGATCGCTCTCCGGCTGTGCCGGATCGGAGATCCACCAGCGCTTCACCGGCGCGTCGTCGACCCGGGCGACCAGCAGCCGGTCCGACTCCGGCGACCACCAGAAGCCGCGTGAACGCCCCATCTCCTCGGCCGCGATGAACTCGGCAAGGCCGAAGGAAACGGTCGCCGGATCCGCCCCGGGCTCCGGCTCCGCGACCACCCGGTCGTCCCCGCCCTCGGCACCGACCACACGCAGGGCGCCCTGGGCGACGTACGCGACCCACCGCCCGTCGGGGGAGGGGCGAGGGTCGATCACCGGTCCCGGGACGCGGAGTTCACGTGCCGTGCCGGCCCGCAGCTCCGCCGTGAAAAGCCGCCCTGACAAGGCGAAAGAGGCCAACTCGCCCGCCGCGTCGGTGGCGTAGGAGACGATCCCGGCACCGCCCTCCCGGCTGCGCTCCCGGCGCGCCCGCTCCTGCGCCGACAGCCGCTCCGTGCCGCCCCCGAGCAACGCCTGTGGATCGGCGGCGACGCGTTCCTCGCCGTCGGCGACATCGAGAACCCACAGCAGATTCGCCCGGTCCGTACCGGAGCGCGACCGCAGAAACACCACACGGGAACCATCGGGGGACACGGTGAACGCGCGCGGCGCGCCGAGCGTGAACCGCTGGGTGCGCGCCTGCAGGCGCGGGAAGGAAAGGGGCTCGGTCGTCATGCCCCGACCATATTGGCCATGCGCCCCCTTGTGCGGCCGTGCGCCGATCGATGCGCGCGTACGGATAGTTATGATCACTAGCGCTGCGTGGGTATGAACCTGCTGGCTGCTGTATGGATTTACCGACCCCCATGTCCGACCCCCCATGTCCCTGGGACCTTTGGAGGTGAGCCGCCGTGGCACTCTCGATTTCGGCGGTGGTGCTGCTGGCGATCATCGTCTTCATCCTGGTGAAGAAGTCAGGACTGAAGGCCGTACACGCGATCGTGTGTGTCCTGCTCGGCTTCTATCTCGCCTCCTCGACGGTCGCTCCCACGATCAATGAGCTGACCACGAACATCGCGGGGATGATCGGGAGCATCAAGTTCTGACCGGCGCCGGCTCTGATCCGCGCCGGTTCCGATCCGCGCCGAAGGTCGGCTCCGGGAGACAGCTGCCCGGAGCCCGACGCCGGCTGACCTGTCGGCCCGGGCCGGGCCCGAGTGGACGGTCCGGTCAGCCTTCGGACGCGTAGGGCACGAAGTCGGCCCAGGCCTCCGGCGTGAGCGCGAGCTGGGGGCCTGCGGTGTTCTTGGAGTCGCGGATGTGGATAGCGCTGGGGGTGGTGGCGACTTCAACACAGGACTCGCCGTCAGTGCCGCCGCTGTAGCTGCTCTTGAACCACGCCAGTTCGGAGGCGTCCCCTGCGGAGGCCTTGCGGATCATGTTTCTCCCAGCAGTTGCTCGACGAAGGCCAGCGACTCCCGTGGTGGGAGAGCCTGCGCCCGGATGGTGCCATATCGCAGCTCAAGGATGCGAAGCTGCTTTGGATCGGTGATCGGCCGACCACTAAAGGCACCGTCGGAACGCCCTGCCGCCGTCCCGTCCGGGAACTTCAACAACTCGATCCTGCCGTCCAGCCCGGGATGAGGGTCCGTGTCCGTCGGCATGGCCTGGAGTGTGACGTGGTGCAACCGCCCTACCTCCAGCAGGTGTTCGAGCTGCTGTCGCCAGACCATTGTGCCCCCGACCTGCCTGCGCAGCGGCGCCTCTTCCAGGACGAAGTGGATCGACGGGGCCGGGTCCCGGTCGAAGACTGATCGCCGGGCCAAACGGGCGGCCACCATGCGTTCCACATCGTTCGGCGAGTACGGAGGCTGCGCTGCCTCGATCAGGGCGCGGGCATGTGCCGGCGTCTGCAAAAGCCCAGGGATGATGTTGCACTCGTACACCCCGATCTCAACTGCCTTCGCCTCCATCTTTGCCAGATCCCGCACCTTCTTCGGATAACTGACCTTCTTCACGTCCTCCTTCATCGCGGAGATGAGCCCACCGGCCCCCAGCACCTCGTCCGCCTTGTCCAGGTACTCAAGCCGGGGAATCCGCTTCCCGCCCTCGATCTTGTAGACCAAGTCTTCCCCGTACCCGACGGCCTCCCCGAACTCGGCGGCCCGCATCCCCACCGCCTCCCGCCGCAGCCTCAGCTGCCGCCCGACGGTGGCGACGACCGCCACACCCCAGTCGTCGTCCGGGTCCACCTCCCAACCCGGCTCGTCCGCCTCGCTCTTGAGCCGCACCGCGTTGCCGTCCACCTGCCGCATCCCGCACCCCTCCGTCGTACGACCGTGCCGCGACGGCCCATACCCGTACGCCCGCTGCCGACAGCCCGGACACGACCGGACAACGTCCGGACAATCACCGTACGCAACGGAGTCGTCACTGTTCACGGTAAGCGTGGGCGGCCACTCTGAGTGACGTGATCCACGAAACCGCCGCCCCCGAGGCTCAACCCGGCCACCTCATCCGCAACTTCAGCGTGCAGCTGTCTCCCACGCCACGTGGAGCCCGTCTCGCCCGCCTGCTTGCCACCGAGCAACTGCGTTCCTGGGAACTCCCGTTGGACCCGGCACGGCAACTCGTCGCCGAACTCGCGGCCAACGCGGCCACGCACAGTCGCGTTCCCGGCCGGGATTTCAGGCTCACCCTCTACGTCGTCGGTGACACCCTGCGCGTCGAGGTCACCGACACCTGCGGCGACCGCCTGCCCCGCGCCCAAGAGCCCACCCCCGACGCCGAGTCCGGCCGTGGTCTCGTCCTCGTCGAGGCGCTCGCCGACCGGTGGGGCGTCGCTCAGGGGCCGCGCCCGCGCAAGACCGTCTGGGCGGAACTGAACCTGGCACCGGAACTCGGAAACGCGTACTCCGGTGGCAGGGGCGCTCTTCCCAAAGAACCACGAGGGTGAAAGGACCCCACCAAGCCCCACCCCGCCCTCCCGCACGCGTCGGCACGCCCCTCACTCGCGCGAGTGAACATCACCAACTCGGCTGGATTCCGGGCCCCTTGCCTGCCCTACGCTCAGCGCGACACAACACAACCGCGGACATACGACGGCCCTCGCCGGGACTGCAATCCCAGTGCGAGGGCCTGACCACCAAGGAAGAAGCACCTTCCCGATGGATACGCAGAACCCTAGCGTGCCCCCGCACGCCCAGTCCCGCCTTGCCGCCGACAAACACCCGAACCGGCGGCACTCCCACCCGGGAGCCTCCGGAGGTTCCCGAGACTCCGGCCAAGGCGGACTCACCCACGACAACGCCCGCCACACCACCCGCTTCACGGTGATCGGCAACCACCTCGCCCAGCACCCCGAGCTGTCGGGTCTCGCGATCGGGCTGGGCGTCTACATCCAGTCCCTCCCCGCGGGCGCCCGCGTCGACATCAAGACCCTCACCGCCCGCTTCCCCGAGGGCGCGACCCGTATCGCCGCGGCTCTGCGCGAACTGGAAGCCCACGGCTACCTGCGCCGCGAACGGCGACGCATCCCCGGCGGCCGCATCGTCACCCGCACGATCTCCTGCAACCAGCCCGGCCACCAACGCGAGGCAGCCGAGGACCACGGCCCGGTAACCCCGAAGCAGCCAACGCAGCCGAAGCAGCCGACGCGACCGAAGCAGCGAGCACCCCGCAAGCCCCTCCCCGCCGTACCGGGCCCCGCGTGCCCCGCCCCCGCCCTCCTCCAGGCCGCCACCGACCTCCTCGCGGACCTCCGTCGCCACGATCCCGGTCTGCTTCTCTCCGCCTGCGACACGGCTCATCTCGCTCCCGGCGTCGCCGCCTGGCTGGAGCGAGACGTCAGCCCCGTCGCCGTACGACAGGCGCTCACCGCCGACCTGCCACCCGAGGGCCTACGGCGGCCCGCCGCCCTTCTCGCACACCGCCTCACCGCCCAGCTGCCGCCGCCACCCCCGTTCCGCGCCGCAGCACCACCGGCCATCCGGCACCCGCTTCAGACCTGCGACGGCTGCGACCGTGCCTTCCGCGCGCCCGAGCCCGGCCGGTGCCGCGACTGCCGGTGCGATCTCCCGGAGGCCGCCTAGCATGAACGGGACGATCCTTGCCCCTGGGCACAGACCACGAGGAGCGAGCGCCATGACCATCGCCTCGGACAACGCGCAGCAGGGCGCCTCCCACCAGTACCGGGCCATGCGGGACGTCGTTCAGTCCATGGATGACACCCTCCGCGGGAAATTCGAGATCACCAAGGAAGGGATCGTCCACGACTTGATGTCGCCGGGAGGGCCGCACGAGGTCACGGCAGCACACATCAGCCGCCGCCTGGAGAGGGTCATGCCGGACGAGCTGCTGGCCCACAACGGCACCCCCGACGTGGAGGACGAGCCTGAGGGGATCATGCGCCACCCCGATGTGATGGTGATCGCCTGGACCGACCTGGACACAGAAGCCTCCATCGACCCACGCACCCTCATCGCCGCCATCGAAGTGGTCTCGCGCTCCAACCCGGAGAACGACTGGGTCAGCAAGATGCGCGACTATCCCCTGATCGGTGTCCCTGTCTACGCGATCTTCGACCCCCGCACCGGCACCGGTGCCGTCCTCACCGACATCCACGCCACCCCCGACGGCCCCCGCTACGCGACCCGCAAGGACTTCGTCTACGGCGAGGACGTCACCATCGCCGACTGGACGATTCCGACGGACAACCTGCCGCGCTACGGGGACGGGGCCGCAAAGGAGTCCAGGCCTTGAGCTCACCGGGCTTGACGGTTCCTCCCGCGTCCGGAGGGGCGTGATCCGGAAGCCGGAACAGGGCGCCTTGATCCGGGCCGGCTTCTCGGAGATGACTTCTGCGGACTGACAGGCGGTCGGGAGAGGCACGGCGGTCGCCTCGTAGGGTGGACCCCATGACGGAACTGCCCGACCGGCGTCTGCTCCTGGTGCACGCGCACCCGGACGACGAGTCGATCAACAACGGCGCGACCATGGCGGCGTACGCGGCCGCGGGCGCCCAGGTGACGCTGGTGACCTGCACCCTCGGTGAGCAGGGCGAGGTCATCCCGCCCGGGCTCGCGCATCTGACGGGCGGCGCCCTCGGCGAGTACCGCCTGGCCGAGCTCGCCACGGCGATGCGCGCCCTCGGCGTCCGGGACTTCCGCCGGCTCGGCGGCGACGCCCGCTACCAGGACTCCGGGATGATGGGCGGCCCCGAGAACGACAATCCGCGCTGCTTCTGGCGCGCGGACGTCGACGAGGCCGCCGGCCACCTCGTCGAGGTGATCCGCGAGGTACGTCCACAGGTCCTCGTCACCTATGACCCCGACGGCGGCTACGGACACCCGGACCACATCCAGGCCCACCGGGTCGCGACACGCGCCGCCGAACTGGCCGCGGAGACCGGCTTCCGCCCGGACCTCGGCGAGCCCTGGCGGATCGCCAAGATCTACTGGAACCGCGTACCGCGCCCGGTCGCCGAAGAGGCGTTCGCGCGGCTCCGCTCGGCCCTGCCCGACCTGCCCTTCTCCAAGACGGCGGACGTCGACGACGTGCCGGGCGTGGTCGACGACACGGTCATCACCACCGAGATCGACGGGACCGCGTTCGCCGCCGCCAAGGCCGCGGCGATGCGGGCGCACGCCACCCAGATCGAGGTGGCCGAGCCCTGGTTCGTCCTCTCGAACGAGCTCGCGCAGCCCCTGTTCACCACCGAGTACTACGAGTTGGTGCACGGGGAGCGCGGTGGGAGCGCCGGGACGCGTGAGACGGACCTGTTCGCGGGGACCGGGGAGCTGCCCCGCATCGCGGACGCGACGACGAACGATCCCCGAGAGGCGGGCACCCGATGAGCGGGACAGGCCGACAGGGAAGCGCGCTCGCGCAGCCGTTGCAGCGGCCCTCGGGCGGGCGCATCGCCGCAGGTCTGGTGCTCTTCGTGCTGGGCGCCGTGGCCGGGGCAGCCGGCGCGCTGGTGCAATCGGGCTGGTTTCCGGGCGGGTTGCTGCTCGCGCTGGCCGGCGCGGCCGGGCTCTTCCTCGGCGGCGCACGCGCGATGGACACCAGGGCCGGTGCCGTCGCCCCTGCCGTCGGCTGGATGGTCGCCGTGGTCCTGCTCACCGCCAGCCGTCCCGAGGGCGACTTCCTCTTCGGCGCGGGGCTCGGCTCCTACCTCTTCCTGCTCGGAGGCATGGCTGTGGCTGTGATGTGCGCCACCCTTGGACAGGGCCGGCAACCGGGCGGATCCCCCGTCCGACTTGGCAAATGACGTACCTATTCGCCGTATCGGACAGGTGGGGGTCCCGTGGGGGTTTCCTTCGCGGTCGCGGTTTGCGCCAGGGAGACGGCCAGTATGGTGGTGCGCGCCGCCGAGCTGCCCGAGATGAGGTCGAGGAAACGGGCGGCGGAGCCAACCGGGAGAACCTGCCTTGAGTCGTGAAACTGACAGTTCGTCCTCCGGGCCCAACGGGCGCGGTGGAGCCGCGTACCCGTCGGGGACGCCGCCGTACGGCACGCCCGCGGCTTCCGAAGACGGCGCCGACGCGGCCCGCGCGGCCGCGCAGCCGGAGGAACGCAAGACCGAGACCACGCTGACGACGCGGATCCGGATCAACATTCCCGGATCGCGGCCCATCCCGCCGGTCGTCGTGCGCACGCCGATGCAGGACGTCGAGCCGCCCGCCGACACCAACGGCGCGGGCTCCGACGCCGAGACGACGGGATCCATGCGCCTGCCCGCGGTCGCGTCCGTGCCGTCCCTGCCCTCCGGGGAGGGCTCCGAGGAGCCCGCCGGGCCGGGGGAGAAGACGAGCGACTGGTTCGCCCCGCGCAAGTCCGGTGCCCCCAAGGGCGGTCCGGGTGGCGGGTCGACCAACGGAGCCGGTCTGCCCGGCGGTTCCGCCGCCGGCGCCGGTGGCCCTGCCGGGCCCCCCACGTCGCCCGGCATGTCCTCGGGTCCGCAGGGACCGGGTGCGCCCGGTGGCGCGCGGTCCGGTGGACCGGGCGGATCCGGTGGCGCGAACGGTGCCGGGCCGCTCGGCGGTCAGGCCGGCATGCGTCCCGGCGGCACGAACGGCGCGGGTCTCGGGGGCGCTGCGGGCGCCGGTCCCGTGGCACCGGGCCACGGCGGCGGCACCGGCTCCTTCGACGTCTCCGGCGCGCTGCCGGGCGGCAACGGCAGCACCGGGTCCTTCCCGGCCGTCTCGGCCGACGGCGGCGACGCGCGACGCGACGATCTGCCGTACTTCTCCGACAACGGCCAGGGCGGTGGGGGCGGCCGGCGCGGTCCCTCCGGCCCGACCGGCGGTCCGGTCACCGGCGACGGAACCCTCGTGCCGCCCGGCGCGGGACCCCGTGGCCCGGGTGTCGGTCCCGGCGGTCCCGGTCTGACTCCGGGCGGCCCGGGCATGGGCCCCGGCCGTCCCGGCGCGGGCCCCGGCGGTGGCCTCAGCGACGACACCGCGATCCTCACCCCGCAGCGGCACGCCCCCGAGCCGGGCTACCCCGAGCCGGGCTACCCCGAGCCGGGATCCCAGGGGTACGGCGGCCCCGGCGACAACGTCTCCGGGCACACCGTCACCAGTGGCATCCCCGTCGTACCGGGCGCGCCGGGCTCGCCGTTCGGACCGGGCACGCACACCGACGGACCGCTGCCGCACACTCCGCCGAAGCTGCCCGAGCCGGCCCCCAAGCCGGCCGCCTCCGCGAAGTCCGCCAAGAAGAAGAAGGGGCGCAGCAAGCTGGTGCTCCTGACGGTCGCCGTCGTGGTGATCGGCGGTGGCGCGTACGGCGCCGGGCTGCTCATGAACCACTCGGACGTACCCAAGGGCACCACGGTGCTCGGAGCCGACATCGGCGGCGGCACCCGGGACGAGGCCGTCAAGAAGCTCGACGACGCCTTCGGTGCCCATGCGAACAAGGCACTGACGTTGTCCGTCGACGGCGACACGGTGTCGCTCAAGCCGGATCAGGCGGGCCTCCAGTTCGACACCAAGGCCACGGCCAGCGCCGCCGCCAAGAGCGACTACAACCCGATGTCGGTGATCGGCTCCCTGTTCGGGCAGCACCGCGTCGTCGAACCCGTGATGCCCCCCGACGAGGAGAAGCTCCAGGCCGCACTGCAGCGCGCTGCGGGCGGGTCCGGCTCGGCGAGCGACGGGACGATCAAGTTCCAGTCCGGCAAGGCCGTCCCCGTGTACGGCAAGACGGGCAAGGGCATCGACGTCGCGGCCTCGACCCAGGCCGTCGAGGACGCCTACCGCACCCAGGTGGAGACCGGCTCGTCCACGCCCGTGAAGGTGCCGACGACCACCAAGGAGCCGACGATCTCGAAGGCCGAGGTCGACCGGATGATGAAGAAGTTCGCGGAGCCGGCCATGTCCGGGATCGTCACGGTCAGGACGGACGCCACCCACACGGTGTCGTTCAGCCCGCAGAACTCCCTGTGGAAGTTCCTCGGAGTGAAGGCCCAGAACGGCAAGCTCGTCGACTTCTACGACAAGGCCGCCCTGACGCAGCTCTACGGCAACACCTTCGACGGCGTCCTCATCACCCGGGGCACCGGCAAGAAGACGGCGGTCACGGTGGAGGACGTGATCGGCGCGCTGCGTCCGGCGCTGTTCTCCAAGAACCCGGCGGACCGTATCGTCGTGATCGACACCAACCCGAGCTAGTCGGGCTTGCGTCCGGCCGTGCCGGACGCCGCTCGTGCAGGACGCCCGGCCACGGATTCCCTGGCCGGGCGCCTTTGCGTGTGCCGGTGACCGAGTGCCTCGATATGACATCTGTCATCCAGGACTGAGGACACCTCGCACTGCCGGGGGCGACCCCTCCCGGGCCACGATGGATCACATGACAACGACTGCGGCGACCACCACCTCGGTGGTCGGGTTCGATCAGGTGAGCAAGAGCTACGGGGGAGTGCGGGCCGTGGACGGCCTGACGCTCGACCTGCACCCGGGCGAAACAGTGGCCCTGCTGGGCCCCAACGGCGCGGGGAAGTCGACGACGCTCGACCTCCTGCTCGGCCTCAAGCACGCCGACAGCGGCTCGGTCCGGGTGTTCGGCACCAGCCCGCGCGAGGCCATCGTCGCCGGCCGCGTCGGCGCCATGCTGCAGAGCGGCGGGCTGATGGACGAGGTGACGGTCGGCGAACTGGTGAAGCTCGCCTGCGATCTGCACCCCAAGCCCTTCCGGGTCGCCGAGGTGCTCACCCGGGCAGGCGTCTCCCAGATAGCCGACCGCAAGGTCAACAAGCTCTCGGGCGGCCAGGAGCAGCGCGTCCGCTTCGCCCTGGCCACCGCCGGAGCCAACGACCTGATCGTGCTGGACGAGCCGACGACCGGCATGGACGTCTCCGCCCGCCAGGCCTTCTGGGCCACCATGCGCGAGCAGGCCGACCAGGGCCGCACGGTCCTGTTCGCCACGCACTACCTGGAGGAGGCCGACGCGATCGCGGACCGCGTGCTGGTCCTGCACCGGGGCCGGCTGCTGGCCGACGGCACCGCCGCCGAGATCAAGGCGAAGGCCGGCGCCCGCCGGATCGCCTTCGACCTGGAGGACCCGATCGACGAGGTCCCGCTGCGCGCGCTGCCCTTCCTGACCACGCTCGACGTCTCCGGCCACACGGTCCGCATGCAGTCCACCGACGCGGACGCGACCGTCCACGCGCTGTACGGGCTCGGGGTCTACCCGCGCAATCTGGAAGTGGCGGGGCTCGGCCTTGAGCAGGCCTTCGTCGCCATCACCGAGGCCGAAGAGGCCAACACCGCCGCCGTGCAGGCCGCGCCGACCGCCGAGGAGGCGAGGTCCAAGTGAACAGCCTCATCAAGCTGGAGATCACCCGCGCCCTGCGCAACCGCAAGTTCCTCTTCTTCTCGGTGATATACCCCTCGGCCCTGTTCCTGCTGATCGCGGGCAGCGCCGACAGCACGACGGAGGTGGACGGCACCGGGCTCACCCTGCCGACCTTCTTCATGGTGTCCATGGCCTCCTTCGGCGCCCTGACGGCCGTCCTGATGGGCAACAGCGAGCGCATCGCCAAGGAGCGGGAGAGCGGCTGGGTACGGCAGTTGCGGCTGACCACGCTGCCGGGCCGCGGCTATGTCCTGGCGAAGACGGCGAGCGCGGCCGTGATCAGCCTGCCGTCGATCGTGATCGTCTTCGTGGTCGCGGCGGTCGTCAAGGACGTCCGGCTGGACGCCTGGCAGTGGCTCGCGCTGACCGGCGTCATCTGGGTCGGCAGCCTCGTCTTCGCCGCGCTCGGCGTGGCCATCGGCTATCTGGCGAGCGGTGACGCGGTCCGGCCGATCACGATGATCGTCTATTTCGGCCTGTCGATGCTCGGCGGTCTGTGGATGCCGACGACGACCTTCCCGGACTGGCTGCAGTCCATCGCCAAGTGGCTGCCCACGCACGCGTACGCTGCCCTCGGGCAGGCCGTCGAACTCGGCGACGCCCCGCACATGAAGGACCTCGCCATCCTCGCCGTCTCCTTCGTCCTCTTCGCGGGCGGCGCGGCCTGGCTGTACCGGAAGGACACGCTGAAGGCGTGAGTGCCATGACGGAAGACACGCTGTCCGAACAGTCCAGGGCGCGGCGGCTGATGCGCATAGGGGAGTCACCCCGCAATGTGCGCGAGGCCCTGGGCAAGGTGCTGTGGATCGTCATCTGGCTGGTGTTCCTCAGCTCGCCGGTCCACGACCTGGCCGCCGGCCACCACACCGCGGGCGGCACGACGGCCGGTGCGCTGGGCCTGGCGGCCTTCGTCGGGATCTATCTGACGCTGGTCTTCCGGAACATGGGCAAGGCGTTCACCGGTCCGGTCGTCGCCGTCCTCGTCATCGTCCTCGGCGTCCTCGCCGTGCTGCTGTGCCTCACCCTCGGCTCGGCCTGGCTCGGTCTGTTCGTGTACCTCTCCGTCGCCTGCGGGACGACGTTCCCGCTGCGCATCGCCTACTGGACGATCCCGCTGACCACCGCCGTGATGCTGCTGGTCGGTCTGCACGGCGGCGAGCGGGAGGCGCTCAACCTCGTCCTCCTTGTCCTCCTCATCGGCTTCGCGATGACCGGCGTACGGCAACTGGTGCGAACCACGGTGGAGTTGCGCAAGGCGCGGGCCACCGTAGCCCAGCTCGCCGCGAACGAGGAGCGGCTGCGGCTGGCGAGGGACCTGCACGACCTGCTGGGCCACTCGCTCTCGCTGATCACGCTGAAGAGCGAGCTGGCGGGCCGGATGCTGCCCGACCACCCCGACAAGGCGGCCCAGCAGGTCACCGACATCGAGAACGTCAGCCGCCAGGCACTCGTGGATGTGCGCGAGGCGGTCACCGGCTACCGGCGGCCCCGGCTGTCGGGTGAACTGGCGGGCGCGCAGGTCGCGTTGACAGCCGCCGATGTCACCGCGGACCTGCCCACCGAGCCGGACCTCGCCGGCGTCGCCGAGGAGAACGAGTCCGCGCTGGCCTGGGCGCTGCGCGAGGCGATCACCAACGTCGTACGGCACAGCGGGGCCCGCCGCTGCACGGTAGAGCTGATCCGCCGCCAGACGCTGGACGGCCCCCACCTCGAACTGTCCGTCGAGGACGACGGATCCGGCGGCTCGGGCAACGGCCCGGGCAATGGCCTCTCGGGACTGACGGAGCGGCTGGAGAAGGTGGGCGGGGCGCTCGAGGCGGGGCGGACGCGGCGCGGTTTCCGGCTGGTCGCCAGGGTGCCGCTGGCAGGCGCCGAGGGGGCCGCAGGCCGGCCTGGAGGGGCGACCGGCGACACCGTAGGATCCGGGGCATGAGCCGTACGATCAAGGTCCTGCTCGCCGAGGACCAGTCGATGGTCCGCGAGGCACTGGCCGCCCTGCTCGGCCTCGAACCGGACATCGAGGTCGTCGCCCAGGTGGCCCGCGGGGACGAGGTGCTGGCGGCGGCCCGGGCGCACGACGTGGACGTGGCTCTCCTCGACATCGAGATGCCGGGTGCCACCGGTATCGAGGCGGCGGCCCAGCTGCACAAGGAGCTGCCGGCCCTCAAGCTGGTCATCCTCACCACCTTCGGCCGGCCCGGCTATCTGCGCAGTGCCATGGAGTCCGGCGCCGATGCGTTTCTGGTGAAGGACGCCCCGGCGTCCCAACTCGCGGAAGCGGTCCGCAAGGTGCTGGCCGGGGAGCGCGTCATCGACCCCACGCTGGCGGCCGCGGCGCTCGCCGGCGGAGCCAACCCGCTGACCGACCGCGAGCGCGAGGTGCTGCGCGCGGCGGCGGACGGCTCCACGAACGCCGAACTCGCCAAGGCCCTGCACCTGTCCCAGGGCACGGTCCGCAACTACCTCTCCACGGCCATCCAGAAGCTCGCGGTGCGCAACCGCGCGGAGGCGGTCCGCACGGCACGGGAGAAGGGCTGGCTCTAGGCCCTGTCGTCATGGTCGGCCGAGAAGATGGCCTGGCCGGCGAGCTACGGTCACGGCAGTGGCACGACGGCCAGCCCCAGCAGCCGGGCCCGTACGTCCAGCCGCCGCAGGCCGATTACGGCTATCCGCAGTGGCAGTGGCAGCGGCAGTGGCAGCGGAGGGCTGGGCGATGCCCGTGCCCATGAGGGGCCCGGCCGCGGTCAGTTGAGCATCGCCCGGGCCGCCCGGGCCTGCCCTCGTACGCGGTCGGCGGCCGGTTCGTCGACGGCGGCTACGACCTCCGCGTACGCGTCGAGTTCCGTCGCGCCCGCCACGAAGTCGCCCCGCTGGACGAGGAGTTGAGCCCGCTCGTAACGCAGCCGGGCGGGATGCGAGGGCAGCAGCAGCGACAACTCGACGGCCCACAGGGCGACGTCGGACCGCTCGGGCCGGCTGGCGGCCCAGGCACGGATGTTGTTCAGAATGCGCAGGACGACGTCGAGGGGATCGGCCGGCGTGAGCATCGACGGATCGAGCGGCGCGCCGGTCGCCCCGGCCACCAGCATCTCGGCGTCCGAACCGGTCAGCACCCGGCCCCCGTCGAACGGATCGGCCAGCACCTGCTGCTCGGGAGGGCCGAAGCCGACCACGAAGTGCCCCGGCAGCGCGACCCCGTACACCGGCGCCCCGGCCCGCCGCGCGACCTCCATCCACACCACGGACAGCAGGATCGGCAGACCGCGGCGCCGCCGCAGGACCTCGTGCAGCAGGGAGGACTCCAGCCGCTGGTAGGCGCCCGGCGAGCCGTGGAATTCGAACCGTCCGCCGAGGAGTTCGGCGAGCGCGGTGGCCCAGGAGCGCGGTCCGCCGGGCTGGAAGGGCAGCTGCCCGGCCAGCCGGTCCAGCTCGATCTGCGCCGCGTCGATCCCCGTGTCGTCCAGCGCGCCGTCCCCGGCGGCCCCCACCAGCAGACACAGCGTCGCGAGATCGGGCCGCTCCGACCGCGCCTCGTCGGCGAACCGCCGCCGCACCTCGGCGGCCCGCTCCGGCTCCGGGGGATGGGGGAGACGCATGGCAGCCTCGCGCCCCTTCACACCGACGCAGAGCGGTCGCCGCGAACCGGCCGGGGCGCATCCACCCCGTCCGCCGCTCCACCACCCGCTCGCTCCGCCGCACGCAACCGCCGACGCCCGCGCGGGTCCGCCTCCACCCCGGCGCCCGCCTCCGCTCCCTCGGCCGGACGCGCCGGCACCGGCTCGTGCCGGACCGCCTCCACCCCGGCGCCCGCCTCCGCTTCCTCGGCCGGACGCGCCGGCACCGGCTCGTGCCGGGGTGCTTCCGCCTCGACTCCTGCCTCCGCTTCCTCGGCCGGACGCGACGACACCCACTCGTGCCGGGGTGCTTCCACCCCGGCGCCCGCCTCCGCATCCTCGGCCGGACGGGACGGCTGGGGCTCGTGCGAGGCCGCTTCCTTCCCGGCTCCCGGTTCCGCGGCCGCTTCCCCTGACGTACGCGAGTGACGGGCCCCGTGCTGGGGAGCCGCTGCCCCGGCCCTCGCGCCCGCTTCCCCTGCCGTACGCGACGACCGGGGCCCCTGCGGCGGAAGTGGCTCCTGTGGTGCGCGGTAGTGGTGGTACGCGTGGTGGGTCGTGAAGCCCAGGCCCGTGTACAGGGACCGTGCCGCTTCGTTGTCCGCCTCCACCTGGAGCCAGGCCGCCGAGGCGCCCTCGTCCAGGGCCTGCCGGGCCAGCGCGGCCATCACGGTGGTCGCGAGGCCGCGGCGACGCTGTGCGGGGTCGACCTCGACGGCCGCGAACCCGGCCCACCGGCCGTCCACCACGCAGCGCCCGATCGCGGCCGGGGCGTCACCCTCCGCGCCGGGGACCGACGCGAACCACACGGAAGGCCCGCTGCCGAGCACCTTCAGCGCGACCTCGCTCAGCCCCTTGCGCTGGTAGCGGCCGAGCCACGCCTCGTCCGCATGCCGGGACAGCACCACGTCCGGCGCCGGTGGATCGGCGAGCGGCGCCAGCGCGCCGATCCACAGCCCGGCCGTCACCTCACGCGTCCAGCCGCGCCCCTCCAGCTCCGCGCACAGCAGTTCCTGCGTGCCCTCGGCACCGGTGGCGGTCTGGAGGTAGGCCGGCAGCCCACGGGCGGCGTACCAGTCGCGTACGGCGTCGAGCGCCTCGTCCAGGGGGAGACCGGGATCGCCGAGCGGCAGCACGGAGTTGGCGCGCCGGGTGAACCCGGAGGCGGCCCGCAGCTCCCACTCCCCGAGCCGCTCGTGCTCGATCGGCTGCCAGGCCCGCGCGGCGACCCGAGCCAGCTCTCCGTAGGACGCCGCGGGACCGCGTCGGCGCGCCGGAGCGGCCGGTACGACCTTGCCCGCGACCAGCGCGGATTCCGCAATCCGGACGCGTTCGCCGGTGCGTCGTGTGATCAGCAGCACACCGTCGTCCCATGATGTGAGAACACCCACCGTGTCGGTGAACTTCTCCACCGAGTCTCCCGCGTCGGTCAAGCGCCGCACAGAGACACGTTTTCCCACGTCAGCGGCGGTGATACGGACCTCAAGGCGGCCGGCCGCAGAGATTTCCACAGGTCAGTTCACCCCTCCTGTTCGGATCATGCCCCGGAACGGAGATACTAGGTGCGGGCATCGACGACGCCGCGCTCCCGCGCGCCAGGCGGCGGAGCCTGAGGAGGCCCGCCAGCGCCCTATCGAGGAGGAACGACAGCGTGACCTACGTCATCGCGCAGCCTTGTGTCGACGTCAAGGACAAGGCGTGCATCGAGGAGTGCCCGGTCGACTGCATCTACGAGGGCTCCCGGTCCTTGTACATCCACCCGGACGAATGCGTCGACTGCGGAGCCTGTGAGCCGGTGTGCCCGGTCGAGGCGATCTTCTACGAGGACGACACTCCGGAGGAGTGGAAGGACTACTACAAGGCGAACGTCGAGTTCTTCGACGAACTCGGCTCGCCCGGTGGCGCCAGCAAGCTGGGACTGATCGAGCGGGACCACCCCTTCATCGCAGCGCTGCCGCCGCAGAACCAGTAAGCGGCCCGGATTCGCGCCGTCTCGGTCCCGTACGGCCCAAGAGGCTCCGGGGGAAGTCCGGGCCACGCTCCCCGCGTGGCCCGCACCGCCCCCGGCGCCCACCGGTGCCGTACGGGACCGAGGCGTTTGCCGCCCGAGCCGGACGTACGCCGTAGGGGCGAGCCGGACTCCCGGGTCGTCCGTACGAGAAAGTGAGCCCGATCCCGTGTCCGCAGTCTCCGACCGGCTGCCCGCCTTCCCGTGGGACAAGCTGGAGCCCTACAAGGCGACGGCCGCCGCTCACCCGGGTGGCATCGTCGACCTGTCCGTCGGTACCCCGGTCGATCCGGTGCCCGAGCTGATCCAGAAGGCTCTGGTCGCGGCGGCCGACTCGCCCGGCTATCCCACGGTCTGGGGCACGCCCGAGCTGCGGGACGCGCTCACGGGCTGGGTGGAGCGGCGCCTGGGTGCGCGCGGGATCACCCACCACCACGTGCTGCCGATCGTCGGCTCGAAGGAGCTGGTGGCGTGGCTGCCGACCCAGCTGGGTCTCGGCCCCGGCGACAAGGTGGCCTACCCGCGTCTCGCGTACCCCACGTACGAGGTCGGCGCCCGCCTGGCCCAGGCGGACCACGTGGCCTACGACGACCCGACCGAGCTGGACCCGGCCGGTCTGAAGCTCCTCTGGCTGAACTCGCCGTCGAACCCCACGGGCCGCGTCCTGTCGAAGCCGGAGCTCACCCGCATCGTCGCGTGGGCCCGGGAGCACGGCATCCTGGTCTTCTCGGACGAGTGCTACATCGAGCTGGGCTGGGAGGCCGACCCGGTCTCGGTCCTGCACCCGGACGTCTGCGGTGGCTCGTACGAGGGGATCGTGTCGGTCCACTCGCTCTCGAAGCGCTCGAACCTGGCCGGTTACCGGGCGGCGTTCCTGGCCGGTGACCCGGCCGTGCTCGGCCCGCTGCTCCAGATCCGCAAGCACGGCGGCATGATGACGTCCGCGCCGACGCAGGCCGCCGTGGTGGCAGCCCTCGGCGACGACGCGCACGTCCGCGAGCAGCGCGAGCGGTACGCGGCCCGGCGCACGGCTCTGCGGGACGCCCTGACGCGGCACGGCTTCCGCATCGAGCACAGCGAGGCGAGCCTGTATCTGTGGGCCACCCGCGAGGAGTCCTGCTGGGACACGGTCGCCCACCTCGCCGACCTGGGCGTCCTGGTGGCGCCCGGTGACTTCTACGGCCCCGCGGGCGACAGGTTCGTACGCGTCGCCCTGACGGCCACGGACGAACGCGTCGCCGCGGCGGTGCAGCGCCTGGCCTAGGCCCTGCCGTCAGGCGTCAGGCATCAGGCGTCAGGCGCCGGGCGCAAGCAGAACGGGGGTCCGGGGGAATGAACTCCCC
>NZ_JBHVXW010000025.1:0-73081 GCF_042881375.1 Streptomyces sp. NPDC058274 | reverse complement strand
TGCCCCGCCGCGCCCCGGCGTTCCCTGCCGTCCTCCTCCTTCTGCCGACCGGCGCGGCCCCCTACGCCTCGGGGGGTGCGTTTTACCAACCCCCCCCCCACCCCCGTCGCCGTACGGCCGCGCGTGTCAGCCGAGCGGCAGGCTCTGCACCGGCAGCTGCTCCGTCGGCAGGCCCTGCGTGGGCAGGCCGCCCTTCGTCAGGGAGTCCGTCGGCAGGCCGCCGCCCGTCGCCTTCGCGGTGTCACCGAGCAGGCCGCCGGCCGAGCCCGCCGCGTCCCCGGCCGCCTTCTGGGCGGCGGGCGTCGCGGTCTTGGCGACCTTCCCACCGGTCTTGCCCGCGGCGGGCACGGCCTTCTTGACCGCCTTGCTGCCCGCGGTGCCCGCGAGGTCGGTGGTGTGCTCGGCGGCACCGTCGACGGTGTTGCCGACCTGCGCGCCGTCCAGGGCGGTGAGCCCGCTGAGGCTGGGGGTGGCAGGCAGTTCGGCTGCCGCGCTGGCGGAGCCGGCCGCACCGACCACGGGCGCCGCTCCCGCTGCGATGAGCAGCGCGGCGCGGGCGATCCGGCGGGTCAGGGGGAGGGACATGATGCTCCTTAGACGGGAGAGAACGTTGAAGTGTCCGACCGCGCCCGGCAGTTGACCGACGTGCTGCCGTCCGGCGACCGAGTTCCGACTGGCTGTCGGAGGACCGGCGGTCGACCGTCCGGCGGTTGATCGTTCCGGGCTCGGACGCAGTGACTACCGCTCGAAGCCCGGGAAGGTTGCGGTGACCCGATGTAAAGAGTTGGTAATGCGTCGCATTATCGGCTGCGGATAAAAACGGGCAAAGAACACCCGGTCCGAAAGTCTGCTGAATCCTTACGGCCCTTTGTTCTCAAGGGATTTGGCGGTTATACGGGTGACTGCGCGAAAACCTGCGCACCCCATGGATTCGCCCCGAGGGGAGTGCCCCCAAAGGGTGAAGGCCCGTACTACTGCCCGGTGACGATTCGGACCTCGGCCGCGGACTTCGCGGACTTCTGTGCCCCCGAACCCGCACTCGTACTCCACGTGCTCCGGGAACGCCCGGCCGACCATTCCCGTCCGGCGTAGGAGACCTGTTCGATGTGCAAGGCGGAGGAGTTGGCGACGGCCCAGTGCGCCAGCTCCCAGCCGCGCTGGAGGGCCGTGCCCTCGGCGGTGGTCCCCTCGCGCACGGGGACGGTGACCGTGCGGGAGTCGCCCGCTCCGGGGGCCGCCTTCGGGGTCGGGGACTCCTCGACCGCGCCCACTTCCGCACCGGCTTCCTGGAGCACCGTGCGCCCGAAGTCCCGTACCAGCGCGGCCCGTACGGCGCTCGGGCCGCCGGTGGGGGTCGCGTCGGGGCGCCCCTCGCAGGTCAGCGTGGCGGCCGCGCGGCCGGTCAGGGCCGCCGCCAGCAGCGTGGCGTCCGGCTCGTGCTTCGCGTACGCCTGCGGATAGCCGCTGCGCTGCACGCGCTGCGCGGCGACGGTGAGCGGCAGCCGCGAGTAGCCCGGCACCTTGGCCAGATGCTCGTAGAAGACACCCGACGCGTACGTCGGGTCCAGGATCTCCTGCTGCGTGCCCCAGCCCTGCGAGGGCCGCTGCTGGAACAGGCCGAGCGAGTCCCGGTCGCCGTGGTCGATGTTGCGCAGCCCGGACTCCTGGAGCGCGGTCGCGAGGGCGATCGTGACGGCGCGCTCGGGCATGCCGCGGGAGGTGCCGATCGCCGAGATCGTCGCCGCGTTCGCCGCCTGCTCGGGAGTGAACTCGTAGGAGGCGCCGTCGTCCCTGCCGGAGACGACCTTGCAGCGGGGGGCGCCCGTGCCGCCCGTGACGTACTGCACGGCGAGATAGCCCGCGAGCGCGAGCAGCACGGCGACCGCCGCTCCGCAACGGAGGAGACGGCCGCGCCGGGTGGAGGTGGGGGACGGCTCTGGCACGTCGTACAAGGTACTGGAGGCCACCGACGGTGGTGCGCGGGCCTGTGGACGGTCGGGCGCCACCCGGAGCGTTAGGGTCGACGGCATGGCCGATACCCCGCTTGACCTCACGCTGGACGCTGCCGAGCTGACCGCCCGGCTCGTCGACTTCCCGTCGGAGAGCGGCAACGAGAAGCCGCTCGCGGACGCCGTCGAGACCGCGCTGCGCGCCCTGCCGCACCTGACGGTCGACCGGTACGGAAACAACGTGGTGGCCCGGACGAACCTGGGCCGCGCCGAGCGGGTGATCCTCGCCGGCCACATCGACACGGTCCCCATCGCGGACAACGTCCCCTCCCGCCTCGACGAGGACGGCGTCCTGTGGGGCTGCGGCACCTGCGACATGAAGTCGGGCGTGGCGGTCCAGCTCCGCCTCGCCGCCACGGTCCCCGCCCCCAACCGGGACCTCACCTTCGTCTTCTACGACAACGAAGAGGTCGCCGCACACTTGAACGGTCTGAAGCATGTGGCCGAGGCCCACCCCGAGTGGCTGGAGGGCGACTTCGCCATCCTCCTGGAGCCGACGGACGGCCAGGTGGAGGGCGGCTGCCAGGGCACGCTCCGGGTCTTCCTGAAGTTCAAGGGCGAGCGGGCGCACTCCGCGCGCGCGTGGATGGGCTCGAACGCGATCCACGCGGCGGCCCCGGCCCTCACCAAGCTCGCCGCCTACGTGCCGCGCAAGCCCGTCGTGGACGGCCTGCAGTTCCACGAGGGCCTCAACGCCGTCCGCGTCGAGGGGGGTGTCGCCACCAACGTCATCCCCGACGCCTGCACGGTCGTCGTCAACTTCCGCTACGCGCCCGACCGCAGCGAGGCGGAGGCGGAGGCCTTCGTGCGCGACTACTTCGCGGACTGCGGTGTCGACGAGTTCGTCGTCGACGACCACACCGGCGGGGCGCGCCCCGGTCTGACCCACCCGGCAGCGGCGGCCTTCATGGCGGCTGTCGGCGGCGAGGCCCGGCCCAAGTTCGGCTGGACGGACGTCGCGCGCTTCAGCGCCCTCGGCGTCCCCGCGGTGAACTACGGCCCCGGCGCCCAGTTGCTGGCCCACAAGACGGACGAGCGGGTCAAGGCCTCGCTGATCCCGGCGGCCGAGGAGCGGCTGCGGGCCTGGCTGACCTCCTGACGTCCCCGCGCGGGACCAGGGCGGTTCATGGCGGACATGCGCAGGTCCCCCCTCCGTAACCCGCGTAGATCTACGCTGGGGCGGAAGTACGGCAAGCGGAGGGAGCGGACATGGCTACCGGCAACCCCGAGGGCAAGAAGCGGCCACCGGAGGAGCAGCGGCTGGGACCGGTGCTGCGCAGGCGGGACCAGGTGCAGGCGAGCACCACGGACCAGCGCCTCCTGGACGCGGGCGGACCTTCCGACTGGGTGCACACCGACCCCTGGCGGGTCCTGCGCATCCAGTCGGAGTTCATCGAGGGATTCGGCACCCTTGCCGAACTCCCGCCCGCGATCAGTGTGTTCGGCTCGGCCCGTACGAAGGCGGACTCGCCCGAGTACGCGGCAGGGGTCGAACTCGGCCGCGGGCTGGTCGAGGCCGGCTTCGCGGTCATCACGGGCGGCGGCCCGGGCGCCATGGAGGCCGCCAACAAGGGTGCCTGCGAGGCGAAGGGCATCTCCGTCGGCCTCGGCATCGAGCTGCCCTTCGAGCAGGGCCTCAACAAGTACGTCGACATCGGGCTCAACTTCCGGTACTTCTTCGTCCGGAAGATGATGTTCGTTAAGTACGCGCAGGGCTTCGTGGTGCTGCCCGGCGGGCTCGGCACCCTCGACGAACTCTTCGAGGCCCTGACCCTCGTCCAGACCCAGAAGGTCACCCGCTTCCCCATCGTGCTCTTCGGCACGGAGTACTGGGGCGGCCTCGTCGACTGGCTCAGGAACACCCTGATCGCCCAGGGCAAGGCCTCCGAGAAGGACCTCCTCCTGTTCCACCTCACGGACGACGTGGACGAGGCGGTGTCCCTGGTCTCGAAGGAGGCGGGACGGTAGGGGATTTCACCCCTGCCGGGGCATTTCAGCCCGTCCGGCGTTTGAGGACGAGCGCGCAGCGCGATACGGGGGTCTGGGGGCGAAGCCCCCAGGTACGGGACGGGCAGGGGCGGAGGGGGCGAAACACCGCCCGTCACGGACGCCCCTGCCGCCCGCGGAGGAGGGCTAGGCCAGCCCCCGCCGGGCCACCGCCGGTGCCCGGTGCCCGGCGATGGACGCGACCATGTCGAGAACCTGCCGGGTCTCCGCGACCTCATGGACGCGGTACACCTGCGCCCCCAGCCACGCGGACACCGCGGTCGTCGCCAACGTCCCCACCACCCGCTCCTTGACGGGCTTGTCGAGGGTCTCGCCCACGAAGTCCTTGTTGGAGAGGGAGACCAGCACGGGCCACCCCGTGTCGACCATCTCGCCCAGCCGCCGCGTCGCCTCGAGACTGTGCCGCGTGTTCTTCCCGAAGTCGTGCCCGGGGTCGATCATCACCGACTCGCGCGGGACACCCAGCGACACCGCCCGCTCGGCGAGACCGAGGGTCACCTGGAGGATGTCGGCCATGACGTCGTCGTAGGCGATGCGGTGCGGACGCGTACGCGGCTCAGCGCGCCCCGCGTGCGTGCACACCAGCCCCACCCGGTACCGCGCGGCGATCTCCGCCAGCCGTGGGTCGACCCCGCCCCACGCGTCGTTCAGCACGTCCGCGCCCGCCTCGCAGACCGCCTCCCCGACCTCGTGCCGCCAGGTGTCGACGCTGATGATCACGTCGGGGAACCGGCGCCGCACCTCGGCGACGAAACCGACCGTCCGCCGGGCCTCCTCGTCGGCCGTCACTTCCTCGCCGGGGCCCGCCTTGACCCCGCCGATGTCGATGATGGCGGCGCCCTCGGACACCGCCTGCTCCACGCGGGCGAGCGCAGGTTCGTCGCGGAAGGTCGCGCCCTGGTCGTAGAAGGAGTCCGGGGTCCGGTTCACGATCGCCATGATCACCGGCTCGTGCGGGTCGAATTCACGCCTGCCCAGCCTGAGCATCCCCTGTGACCTCTCCTAGTACGTTCTGCTGTTCGGCCGCCTGCGACCCTAACTGTCAGACTCGCATGGCACGATCGGACCCTGGCACTTCCGATACTTTCCACGCCGACGCGCTCCGCGTCGGCACCAGAGCGTGGGGACCTCAGCGATGTTCATGTTCTTGTTCCTGGTCGTCGCGCTCGCCGTCGTGGTCGCCGCGGTGACCCTGGCCGTGGTGGGCGGCGGCGAGAGCGGCCCCCTGCCCGAGGCAGCGCCCGAGCGGCTGGCGGACCCCCTGCCGCTGGACCGCCCGGTGCGGCGCGACGATGTGGACCTGCTCCGCTTCCCGGTCGCCGTCCGCGGCTACCGCATGGCGGACGTCGACGACGCCCTGGGCCGGCTCGGTGCCGAGATCGCCGAGCGGGACGCCCGGATCGCCGGCCTGGAGGCCGATCTCGCCGGCGCTCGCGCGACCGCCGTCACCTCGCTGACCAAGCCGGCCGAGGAGGACCACCGGTGAGCGCCGCCCTCGCGGGCCCCGACGGTGTGCTGCGCTGTCCCTGGGCCCTGTCCACCGAGGACTACGTGGCGTACCACGACGAGGAGTGGGGCCGCCCGGTCCACGGCGACGACGCGCTGTTCGAGCGGCTGTGCCTGGAGGCCTTCCAGTCCGGCCTGTCCTGGATCACGATCCTGCGCCGGCGCCCCGGCTTCCGGGCCGCCTTCGCCGGCTTCGACATCGCCAAGGTGGCGACCTTCACGGAGGCCGACGCCGAGCGTCTGCTCGCCGACCCGGGCATCATCCGCAACCGCCTCAAGATCGAGGCCACGCTCGCCAACGCGCGGGTGCTGGCCGACTGGTCCCCGGGCGAGCTGGACGAGCTGATCTGGTCGTACGCCCCCGACCCGGCCGGCCGCCCGGCCCCGAGGACCCTCGCCGACGTGCCCGCCGTCACCGACGAGTCGACGGCCCTGTCCAAGGCGCTCAAGAAGCGCGGCATCCGCTTCGTCGGCCCGACCACGGCGTACGCGCTGATGCAGGCCTGCGGTCTGGTCGACGATCACCTGGTCGACTGCGCGGCCCGGGGCCGCTGACCCCGGGCCACCCGTGGCGGGCTACCGCCCCAGGTACTTCGGCTTCTCCTTGTTGACGAAGGCCTGCACCGCGATCGTGTGGTCCTCGGACTGGCCCGCCCGGCTCTGCAGCTCGTCCTCCTTCTCCAGGGTCTCGTCCAGCGAGTGGGAGAGACCGTAGGCGAGGGACTCCTTGAGGGCGGCATACGCGAGCGTCGGGCCGTCGGCCAGCGCGCGGGCCACCTTCAGGGCCTCGGCGGCCAGATCCGCGGCGGGCACGATCCGGTTGGCGATGCCCAGGTCGTACGCCTCCTGGGCGGTGATGCTGCGCGGGAAGAGCAGCAGGTCGGCGGCGCGGCCGGGGCCGACGACCCGCGGGAGGGTCCAGGAGACGCCCGAGTCGGCGGTCAGCGCGACGCCCGCGAAGGACGTGTTGAAGGCCGCCGTGTCCGCGACGATCCGGTAGTCCGCGGCCAGCGCGAAGCCGAAGCCGGCCCCGGCCGCGATGCCGTTGACGGCCGCGACGACCGGCTTCGCCGCGCCGGCCAGGGCGCGCACGATCGGGTTGTAGTGCTCGTGCACCGTGCTCATGACGCCCTCGGTCGCGCCCGACTCGTGCGCCGAGAGCAGACCGCCCACGTGTTCCTTGAGGTCCTGGCCCACGCAGAACGCCCGGTCGCCCGCGGCGGTGAGCAGCACGGCTCGTACGGAGCCGTCCGCCGCGGCCGCCTGTGCCGCGTCCCGGAAGGCGGCTTTGGTCTCGTTGTTCATCGCGTTCATCGCCTCGGGGCGGTTCAGCGTGATCGTCGCGAGTCCGTCGCTCACCTCGTAGAGCACGGTGTCGGCCATGATGGGTCCCCTCCGGTGTCGCGGCTCGGCCGTACCGCTGGGTACGGCTGCTTCCGAGGACAGCATGGCGGAGATGACCGACGGTGGCGCGGGCCGGACATGTGACCTGCGTCAAAGAATTCCGAGCCGTGGAAGTCCATGCGGCGGCGCAGTATCGCAGTCACATCGCCGAATTGAGTGGTTTTGCTCAAGCGCGTTGCGCAAGCGATGCCGACTGATGTTGGTCATCGGGTCCTGAGATGCGGGATAATGACCTGGAAGCAATGTGTTCGATGCCGGTGACGTGTGTCCTATGAGGGGACGTGCGTGCCCTCCAAGGGGCCGTCGGCGACGATGAGCTGGTTTCAGGAAGGGGAACGAGCATGGCGGCCATGAAGCCGCGGACGGGCGATGGCCCGCTCGAGGTGACCAAGGAGGGGCGGGGCATCGTCATGCGCGTTCCGCTCGAAGGCGGCGGTCGGCTCGTCGTCGAGCTGACCCCTGATGAGGCCGACGCCCTTGGCGACGCCCTCAAGAAGGTCGTCGGCTGACGCGGAACGCGACCCTACCCTTTTCAGCTGCCCCGGCACCGTACGCGGTGCCGGGGTATTGCTGTTCTCAGGCCTACGGCATCGGAATATCGCCTGGTCACAGGCTTGGGTGCGGTCGGTCGGGTCCTGCGGGAGCGTCGGCTCAGCGCTTGACGGCGCAGAGCAGTCCGTCGCCCACCGGCAGCAGTGAGGGCACCAGTTCCTGGCTCTCGCGCACCGCGCGCAGCAGCTCCCGCAGGCGCCCGACCTCCGCGGGCTGCGGTCCCGAGTCCACCGTGCGGCCGTCCGCGAAAACGCCCTCGAATACGACGAGCCCGCCCTGGCGCAGCAGGCGCAACGATTCAGCGAAGTAGTCCAGGCACTCCAGCCGGTCGCCGTCACAGAAGACGAGGTCGTATCCGCTGTCCGCAAGGCGGGGCAGCACATCGAGGGCACGGCCGGGGATGAAGCGGGCCCGGTTGCTGGCGAAACCGGCGGCGCGGAAGGCCTGGCGGGCGAACTGCTGGCGCTCCGGCTCCGGATCCACGGTGGTCAGTACCCCGTCCGGCCGCATGCCGTGCAGCAGATGAATTCCGGAGACTCCGGTTCCGGTTCCGATCTCCGCCACCGCTTTCGCGTCCACGGTGGCGGCGAGCAACCGCAGCGCGGCGCCCGTGCCGGGCGACACCGAGCGCAGCCCTGCCTCCCGGGCCCGGTCACGGGCCCAGCGCAGCGCCTCGTCCTCGGCGACAAAGGCGTCGGCGAACGCCCAGCTCGTCTGCCGGTTGCCGGTAATGACCCTCTCCTGTCCCCGTAGTTGCCTGGCCGTGACTGTATCCGTTGCCGCCGGGAACCCGCAGATGGGACCGGGCGTTTAGAAGGGTGGGGAACGCAGCGGGGGGACACGGATGGATCAGGACACCGAGCAAGTGCTGACGCAGCCGCAGAAGCACATATCAATTTCTCGTAAAACCGCTTATCCGGAGCTAACGGGCGAGGTGGCTATGGTAGGGGCTCCGCTGGACACCACCAGAGCCGACAGGGGAGGTGCGGCTGCGCCTGTGGATCGGGGAGGAGTGCTGCGGCGCTTTCTCAGGTCGGCGGGTGAGCCGAAATCCGTGATTGACACTGCTGACCGTTTCCACACCACTGACTCCGCGCAGACCGCGACTTTCGCCACCGACGCGGATTCGCAGGCGTGGACTCCGCCCACCTGGGAGGAGATCGTCAGCACGCACAGCGGCCGGGTCTACCGTCTCGCCTACCGCCTGACCGGTAACCAGCACGACGCCGAGGACCTCACACAGGAAGTCTTCGTCCGCGTCTTCCGCTCCCTGTCGACCTACACGCCGGGCACCTTCGAGGGCTGGCTGCACCGCATCACCACGAATCTCTTCCTGGACATGGTGCGCCGCAAGCAGCGCATCCGCTTCGACGCCCTCGGCGACGACGCGGCCGAGCGCCTCCCCAGCCGCGAGCCGTCCCCGCAACAGGTCTTCAACGACGCGCACTTCGACGCGGACGTCCAGCAGGCGCTGGACACCCTCGCGCCCGAGTTCCGCGCCGCGGTCGTCCTCTGCGACATCGAGGGACTCTCGTACGAGGAAATCGCCGCCACCCTCGGCGTCAAGCTCGGTACGGTCCGCAGCCGGATCCACCGTGGCCGCTCCCAACTGCGCAAGGCCCTCGCGCACCGGTCTCCCGAGGCCCGTGCAGAGCGACGCGGCTTCGCGGTCACGGGAGCGCCCGCGCTGGGAGGAGGGGGCGCGACCGCGTGAGTGGATCACGGCCCAACCCCGCCGCCGGACGACGCGTAGCGGACCAGCATCTTGGGGACCGGCTCTCCGCCCTGGTGGACGGAGAGCTCGGTCATGACTCGCGTGAGCGCGTCCTCGCCCACCTCGCCACCTGCGCGAAGTGCAAGGCAGAGGCCGACGCGCAGCGACGCCTGAAGAACGTGTTCGCGGAGATGGCCCCGCCGCCGCCCTCCGAGAGCTTCCTGGCCCGTCTCCAGGGCCTGCCCGCGGGAGACGACTCGGACGACGACGACTCGCCGTTCGGTGGCGGAGCGTTCGGCGGAAGACTCCCCGGCGCCGACAGGGCGTCAGGAGCCGCCGGCGTCTTCGGGATCAAGGGTGACCCCTTCGGCTACGTGCCCGCGCGGCACCATGCCGACGCGCTGGCCCCCTCCGCGGGCCGCGGCTTCCGTATCCATGACGTCGGCCGGCAGGAGGCCGAGCGGTCGGCCTCACGCGGGCTGCGGTTCGCCTTCGCCGCCGCCGGGGCGGTCTCGCTGGCCGCGGTCGCGCTCGGCGGTGTCTCCACCGGCGTGCCCTCAGACACCCTGGACGCCCGGGGCGGTACGGGTGCCGGAAGCAATGTGACGCCGACGCGTTCGCAGGGCACCGGCGGTGCGACGACCCCCGACTCCCAGCGTCGGCGGTCCGTCGGCCCGCTGCTCGCCCAGGGCCAGCGGTCGCCGGGCGACACACCGGTGGTGCCGACGTCCGTGTCCGCGCCCCTGCTGCCCGGAGTCCCCACTCCGGCCGGACCGGCGCCGGAGATCATGCACACGCTGACCACCCCCATCGTGGCCGGTGCCGCAGCGATGTCCCCTCTCATACGTCCGCTCACCTCGATCCAGCCGACCGAGCTGTCCGCGTCCTGGCCGGGCGACCCGGGCGTCGCCACACCGGGCCTGCTGAGCGCCCCGCTGCCCACTGCGTCCCCCTCCTCCTCTCTCCCCACCTCCCGCTCCCTCCGCTGACCGCCGATCTCTGCGCGCCGGCCCATGAACCTGGTTGAATCCTGGGTGGGCCGCGCCCGTGGGAGGGATCCGGGCGCGGGGTCGACAATCTGCGGCGACCGCAGGCGCCGTCGTGCCGCGGGCCAGGTGTGGGGAGAGCATGGACGAGGGGAAGCCGGCGAAGGCGACATGGTGGAGCCGGCCGCGGGCGCATGATCCGGAGGCCGGTCCGACCCCGGACCACCCTGCGGAGCCGGCTCCTCCGGAGTACGCCGGGACGGTCCCGTCCGAGCCACGGGATGCGGTGCCTGAGCATCGGGACGCGGTGCCTGAGCCGCGGGACGCGGTGTCCGCGTCGGCGGCGACTGCGGTTCCGGTCTCGGGGCCGCGGGATGCGGGCGTGGACAGCGGGGCGATACCCGAGCCCCGCGATGGGAAGTCACCCCACCGCGGTGGCGACGACTTCGAGTTGGAGCGGCCTGCGGGGGGTTCTCTCCGCGGTGAGGGCGAGGGCAACGGCGAGGGTGGAGCGGGCTCGGGGGCCGGTCCCGGTTTCGTTGCCGGCTCTGGTTCTGGTTCTGGCTCCCGTTCCGATTCCCACTCGGCTTCCGACTCAGGCTCCGATTCCGATTCCGGTTCCGATTCCGGTTCCGATTCCGACAGTGACGGTGACTTCAACTTGAGCCGTCCGTCCAGTGATCCGTCGAGCCGTCCGCTCGGGACGCCTGCCGTGGAAGTGGCCGCCGCCGACGGGGACTTCGAGCTCCGCCGCCCGGATCCGGCACCCACGCCCCCGCCGGCACCCACACCCACACCCGCACCAGCCAGTGCCTCCGTCGACGCCGGTGTCCCGCTAGAGGCTCCCTCCGAGCGCCCCAAGCCGCTGCACGCTCCCGATCCCTACGGCACCCCGCCGTACGGTCACCCGGGCCCCTGGGCGCCCGCTCCGCCGGTCCAGCACCCGGCGACCACCCCGGCGCACGGCACTCACCTGCCGGCACCGGCAGGCCCACCAGGGACGTCCGTACCCCCAGCTGCCGCGCCCGTACCCGCACCCGCGTCCCAGCCGCCCGCACCCGTACCCGCACCCGCGTCTCAGCCGCCCGCGCCCGAGACACCCGCGTCCCAGCCGCCCGCGCCCGAGACATCCGCGCCGCACCCGATCGCGCCGCACCCGCCCGCCCCCGAGGCCCCGCTCCCTGCCCAGGCACCCGCCGGCGCTCCCTGGCAGAGGTACGACCCGTGGGCCGCTCAGGGGCCGTTGCAGCAGACCGGTGCGGTCGTCGAGTCGAGGGCGCAGCGCCGTCGGCGCGGGAAGCGGATTCTCGTCGGCGGTGCCGTGCTGGTCGCGCTCGTGGCCGGCGGCATCGGCGGGGTCGTGGGGGCGTATCTGGAGCGCAACGGCGGGGTCGCGGACGTCGTGCTGCCGCAGGCGGGCAAGGAGCCGAGCGGACGCGACCCGGACAGCGTGGCCGGGATCGCGGCCACCGCGCTGCCCAGCGTCGTCACCCTGCATGTGAGCGGTTCGGACGCGCAGGGGACCGGGACCGGGTTCGTGCTGGACGACGCCGGTCACATCCTCACCAACAACCACGTCGTGGAGCCCGCCGGATCCGGCGGTGAGATATCCGTGGCCTTCAGCGGGGGCGAGACCGTCAAGGCCGAGGTCGTCGGCCGGGACACCGGATACGACCTCGCCGTCGTCAAGGTCAACGGGGTGCGCGGCCTCAAGCCCATGCGGCTGGGGAATTCCGACAACGTACAGGTCGGCGACCCCGTCGTCGCCATCGGCGCACCCTTCGACCTGGCCAACACCGTCACCTCCGGGATCATCAGCGCCAAGGAGCGGCCCATCACGGCGGGCGGCGAGAAGGGCGACGGCAGCGACGTCTCGTACGTCGACGCCCTGCAGACCGACGCGCCCATCAACCCGGGCAACTCCGGTGGCCCGCTGCTCGACGCCAAGGCCCGGGTCGTCGGCATCAACAGCGCGATCCGTTCCGCCGACAGCGGCTCCGACCCGGAGAGCGGTCAGGCCGGGTCCATCGGGCTCGGCTTCGCCATCCCCATCAACCAGGGCAAGCGCGTCGCCGAGGAGCTGATCAACACGGGCAGGGCCACGCACCCCGTGATCGGTGTCACGCTCGACATGCAGTACACCGGAGACGGCGCCCGCGTCGGCACCAAGGGCAACGACGGCGGCCCCCCGGTCACCCGCGGCGGCCCCGGCGCCAAGGCCGGGATCAAGGCCGGCGACATCATCACCAAGGTCGACGGCCAGCCGGTCCACTCCGGGGAGGAACTCATCGTCAAGACCCGTGCCCACCGCCCCGGCGACCGCCTGCAGCTGACCCTGGAACGCGACGGCAAGCCGAAGCGGCTCACCCTCGTCCTCGGCTCCGCCGACGGCGACTGACGGCTCGGCCGCCGGCGGCCCTCGGCAAACTTCACGGAAAACCGGCCGTGTACACCGACCGGAGGGCCCGGGACAGTACCGGTCGGACGGGATGGCCGGGTACCGTGGACACGGCCCGGACCACGGAAGACCTGCCGGGGGCCGAGGACATCGCAAGGAGCTTCAGGTGTTCAATGACATAGGACCGCTCGAGCTGGTGACGCTCGTTGTCCTTGCCGTGCTCGTCTTCGGCCCGGAGAAGCTCCCGAAGATGATCCAGGACGTCACGCGCACCATCCGCAAGATCCGTGAGTTCTCGGAGAGCGCCAAGGCGGACATCCGCGAGGAACTCGGCCCGGAGTTCAAGGACTTCGAGTTCGAGGACCTCAACCCCAAGACGTTCCTGCGCAAGCAGCTGGACAACGACGAGCTGGGCCTCAAGGAGATCCGCAACGGCTTCGACCTGAAGAAGGAGATGGCCGAGGTCACGGACGCGGTCCACGGCCGCGAGTCCGAGCCCGGCGGCTCCGCCAACGGCAGCACCGGCGGCTCCGTCGACATGACGAAGAAGCGCGAGAAGCTCGACCCGGAGGAGCGCCCGCCCTTCGACGCGGACGCCACCTGAGCCGTACGCCCACGACGTGCGACGACCTCGTCGCGGCCCCGTCCCGATGCCGTGCGGGCCGTACCGCTAGGCCGTACCGGCATACCTCGGACGTGATGTGAGTCATACCCGGATGCCCCCTTCCACGGCCTGAACAGGGCGCGTACGCGACCCACGCGCCGGGCGGTTTCCCGGCTGCTCGGAGCGGTGTGGCTATGCTGCCCAGTTGTTGTGCGGACCACAGGTGAGCGAGGACGCCCGCGGGGGGCGGGCCGCTCGGGTCCAACAAGAGCGAGGAGGCGTCCGGGCAGATGGAGACGACAAGTCGGGTAGGCGCGCAGGCGCCGGCCGCGGAGGGCGGACAACAGGTTCCCTCCGCCCGGCGCACGGTCGACGGCTACCTGCTGGCGCCCTTCCCGTGGTACGGCCTCGACGAGGCGTTCACGGGTCCGCGCTGGCTGATGCAGGTGGGCACGTCGGCGGACGGTGCCGTCGAGCACGGCTCGATCGGACACGGCGAAGAACCCACGGTGCGCAGTGAGTCCACCGAGGACAAGGAACGGTTCGCGGTGGTGGTCACCGTCGCGGCAAGCCCCGTACGGCGCAGCGCCGACGGCACCGGGCTGCTCGAGGCCACCTCGGTCTCCTCGGCGGCCTGGCTGGCCGGTGTGGGGCTGCTGTCCCTCACCTGGCCCGGCCAGATGGACCACTCGCTGCGGGACGACTGGCTGGAGCAGCAGACCGAGACGGCGTGGGTGCTCGCGGACGATCTGACGGGCTCCGAATGGTCCACGCTGTCCCTGCCCGTGGACGGGGTCCCCACGCCCTTCCACTACCGCGAGTCCGAGTTCGGCTGGGTCCTCGCGGGCTCCACCCAGGAGGGCGTGCACGTGGGCGCGTACGGGCGGGGGATGAGCGCGTACGGGCTGGGCTTCTCGATGATCAAGGACATCGCGTCGTACGCCTAGCGGAGAGACCGTAGGGGAAAGGGGGCGCCGTCGCCGCGACGGCGCCCCCTTCCTCGTACGAGTCCTAGAACTTGTTGGCCGGGGTGATTCCCAGCGACATGCCCGACAGGCCGCGCTGACGGCCGCCGAGCTTGCCGGCGATGGCGCGCAGTGCGGAGCCGGCGGGGGAGTCGGGGTCGGTGAGGACCACCGGCTTGCCGTCGTCGCCGCCCTCGCGCAGGCGGACGTCGATCGGGATGGAGCCGAGGACCGGGACGGTCGCGCCGGTCGTGCGGGTCAGGCCGTCGGCGACGCTCTGGCCGCCGCCCGTGCCGAAGACGTCGACCATCTCGTCGCAGTGCGGGCACGGAAGGCCGGCCATGTTCTCGACGACGCCGACGATCTTCTGGTGCGTCTGGACCGCGATGGAGCCGGCCCGCTCGGCGACCTCGGCCGCCGCCTGCTGCGGGGTCGTGACGACGAGGATCTCCGCGTTCGGGACCAGCTGCGCGACCGAGATCGCGATGTCGCCGGTGCCCGGGGGCAGGTCCAGGAGCAGGACGTCCAGGTCGCCCCAGTACACGTCCGCGAGGAACTGCTGGAGCGCGCGGTGCAGCATCGGGCCGCGCCAGACCACCGGGGCGTTGCCCGGGGTGAACATGCCGATCGAGATGACCTTCACGCCGTGCGCGGACGGCGGCATGATCATGTTCTCGACCTGGGTGGGCTTGCCGTCGGCACCGAGCATGCGCGGCACGGAGTGGCCGTAGATGTCGGCGTCGACGACACCGACCTTCATGCCGTCGGCCGCCATCGCCGCCGCCAGGTTCACGGTCACCGACGACTTGCCGACGCCGCCCTTGCCGGAGGCGACCGCGTACACCCGGGTCAGCGAGCCGGGCTTGGCGAAGGGGATCTCGCGCTCGGCCTGGCCGCCGCGCAGCGCGCCCGCCAGCTCGCGGCGCTGCTCGTCACTCATCACGTCCAGCTCGACCTCGACGCGAGTGACGCCCTCGACCGCCGAGACCGCCTCCGTCACGTTCTTCGTGATGGTCTCGCGCATCGGGCAGCCGGAGACGGTGAGATACACGGCGACCGCGACCGCGCCGTCCGCACCGATCTCCACCGACTTGACCATCCCCAGTTCGGTGATGGGTCGCTGGATCTCGGGGTCGTTCACCGTCGCCAGCGCTTCGCGCACCGCGTCTTCCATAGCCATACGCACGATGGTACGGCGCCGGACCGGGGGCCGGGAAAGCCCTGTCACCGGTCGCCTACGTCACGTCCCCGCGGGAGCTCGGACGGGAATACGGGGCGTCGTCCCCGGCGCCCTCCGCGTAGCGTTCCTCCAGCTCCTTGACCAGGTCCTGGAGTTCGGAGCGGATCCAGTCGCGGGTGGCCACCTCGCCGAGGCCGACGCGCAGGGACGCGATCTCGCGGGTCAGGTACTCGGTGTCCGCGATCGACCGCTCGTTCTGCTTGCGGTCCTGTTCGAGATTGACCCGGTCCCGGTCGTCCTGGCGGTTCTGCGCGAGCAGGATCAGCGGGGCGGCGTACGAGGCCTGCAGCGACAGCATCAGCGTCAGGAAGATGAACGGATAGTTGTCGAAGCGCAGGTCGCGCGGTGCGGAGACGTTCCACACCACCCACAGGATGATGACGAAGGTCATCCAGACGATGAACCGTCCGGTGCCCAGGAACCGGGCGATCCGCTCGGAGAGCCGGCCGAAGGCCTCCGGGTCCCACTCGGGCAGCAGCCGGCGGCGCGGCGGCATCGGCTGGTCGAGCCGGTTGCGCGGCCGCGTCGTCGCGGTGGCCCCGATGGGGGTCCGCTCCCGGCCGTCGCGCTCAGGAGCCATGACGGTCCCCCGTGCCGTCCGGGGCCGCACCGGCGGGTTCCTCGTCGAGGTGGAACTCCGTCTCGCGCCAGTCGTCGGGCAGCATGTGGTCCAGTACGTCGTCCACGGTCACCGCGCCGAGCAGCGAGCCGCTCTCGTCGACCACCGGCGCCGCGACCATGTCGTACGTGGCGAAGAAGCCGGCCACCACGGGCAGCGCCGCCTCCGGGTCCAGCGGCATCAGGTCGTCGTCCACGAGCGAGCCGACCAGTGTGAACGGCGGGTCGCGCAGCAGCCGCTGGAAGTGCACCGTGCCCAGGTACTTGCCGGTCGGCGTCTCGTCCGGGGGCCGGCACACATAGACCTGGGCGGCGAGCGCGGGGGAGAGGTCGGGATTGCGGACCCGGGCGAGGGCGTCGGCGACCGTCGCGTCGGGGCGCAGCACGATCGGCTCGGTCGTCATCAGACCGCCCGCGGTCCGCTCGGCGTACGCCATCAACCGCCGTACGTCCGCCGCCTCGTTGGGCCGCATCAGCGTCAGCAGCCGCTCCACGTCCTCCTCGGGCAGCTCGGCGAGCAGGTCGGCCGCGTCGTCCGGGTCCATCGCCTCCAGGACGTCCGCGGCGCGCTCCTCCTTGAGCTTGCCGAGGATCTCGATCTGGTCGTCCTCGGGGAGCTCTTCGAGGACGTCGGCGAGCCGGTCGTCGTCCAGCGCGGCGGCCACCTCTCCGCGCCGCTTGGGGGACAGGTGGTGCAGGACGTTCGCGAGGTCGGCGGGGCGCAGCTGCTCGAAGGTGGCGAGCAGGTTCTCGGCGCCCTGACCGTGCTCCTCCAGCGAGAAGCCGGTGACGGCCGACCACTCGACGGTCAGCGTCTCGCCCTTGGAACGCCGGAACGCGCCCCCCTTCCCCTTTCTGACGAACACCCGGTCGAGCTCCCAGTCCCGCCGGGCGGGCAGCTGCTGGATCGACACGTCGAGCACGGTGACCTCCTCGTCCGAGTCGACGAGGCGGACCCGCCGGTCGAGCATCTCGCCGAAGACGAGCCGCTCGGTGGGCCGCTGCTCGAAGCGGCGCACGTTCAGGACACCGGTCGTGATGACCTGTCCGGTCTCGATGCCGGTCACGCGGGTCATGGGCAGGAAGATGCGGCGCCGTGTCGACAGCTCGACGACCAGGCCGAGCAGCCGGGGCGGCCGCCGTCCGACACGCAGCATGGCCACCAGGTCGCGCACCCGGCCCACCTGGTCGCCGCTGGGGTCGAAGACGGCCGTGCCGGCGAGGTGCGAGACGAAGATCCTGGGGGCGCCTGCCGCCATGCCCGCGCCTCCTTCTCGTCCTGGTGCCACCGGCCGTCCGTGCCGTGCCGCTTTGTGTCGCCATGTCCGCTCGGGTCGGCTTCAGGCTAGCCCGTCCCGGTCGGATACGCCCTGGTGAGCGGTCCGGACGGACTGCCTCCGGGAGACATGGGAGACCCCGGTACGCTGCCGTACGCCGCTGAGGACACCCGCACGAGAGGTAGCCCCGCCTGTGACCGCGAAGCCCCTGGATCGTACCCACAGGACCGCACTGGTGAGCGCGATGTGCGCCCTGGTCGTGACGGGGACGGGGCTGACGGGGTGCAGTAGTGAGGACCCGGACGCGGGCACCAACGGGGTCGGCAAGCTGTCCGCCGCGAAGATCCAGAGCCGGACGCGTACGGCGGCGGAGTCGGCGAAGACGGTACGGCTGTCGGGCACTGTCGTGACCAACGGACGTACGTACACGCTCGACATGCGCCTCAAGGGCGACGGCGGCTCGGGGTCGGTCACCTCGCAGGGGGCGACCTTCCGGCTGCTGCGGGTCGGTGAGCACCTCTTCCTGAAGGCCGACGCGGAGTTCTGGAGCCATCAGGACGGCAAGGGCGACGACGCGGGGTCGGACGCGGCGGCCGCCGACAAGCTGGAGGGCATGTACGTGAAGGTCCCGACCGGCGACCCGGCCTACAAGCGCTTCAGCGGCTTCACCGACAAGAACGTCCTCCTCGACGGCCTGCTCACCCTGCACGGCACGCTCGCCACCGACGGCCACCACGAGCAGAACGGCACCCGCACCATCCGCATCACCGGCGACAAGGGCTCCGGCGGCAGCCTCGACGTCTCCCTGGAGGGCGAGCCGTATCCGCTGCGCCTGGTCCGCGCCGCGGACGCCGGCACCCTCAGCCTCACGGACTGGGGCAAGGACTTCGCCCTGGCCGAGCCCTCCAAGAAGGAAACGGTGGACTACGGGCAGCAACTGCCCGCGTCCTGACGAAGGACGGCGCCCCCGCCGGCGTCAGCCGCGCTTGCGCTTCTTGAAGAGGAGCCGCGGGAGCCCGGCGGGCGCCGGCCGGCGGGTCGTGGCCGGGGTCGGCAGCGGCGGCGCGGCGAGGGAGCCGTCGGGGAGCGCCGACGTCGTGCCCTGCGGCTCCAGGCGGAGCAGCCGGCACTCCCGCGCCCACCGGTCGGGCATCGCCTCCCCGTCGGGCGCGTTCAGCCGCTTGCCCTTGAGCTCGGCGACCGCCGCCTCCCACTCGGGGGACCGGGGCGCCAGTTCGACGACCTTCGCGGCCCAGGAGACCAGGCGCCCGCCCTTGTCCTTGCTGCGCACGGTGACCACGGCGTCGCCGCCGTCGACCAGCCCCGGCAGCGGCTGCTCGCCGGTTCCGTCGCCGACCAGGCACACCGCGCCGTCGTGCCAGACGTGCCACAGCGGGCGCGAGGCCGGCTCCTGGTCCCGCCGGCCGTCGAGCGTCGGCACCCGGCTGCCCGTCACCCAGATCAGCCCGGACTTCTTGGTGGCCTCCTCGACGAGGGCCTGGTCGAGCAGCTGTTCCGTCATGGGGGCAAGACTATCCAGCGGCCCACGCGCGGTGACCGGCCCGCTCAGAGCCAGCCGTTGCGCTTCAGGGTGCGGTGGATGCCGAGGCAGATGACCACCGTGATCCCCATGATCACGGGGTAGCCGTAGCGCCAGTGCAGCTCCGGCATGTGCTTGAAGTTCATGCCGTACACGCCGCACACCATGGTCGGTACGGCGATGATCGCCGCCCAGGACGTGATCTTGCGCATGTCCTCGTTCTGCGCGACGGACGCCTGCGCGAGGTTGGCCTGGAGGATCGAGTTCAGCAGCTCGTCGAAGCCGAGCACCTGCTCCTGCACCCGGGCGAGGTGGTCGGCGACGTCCCGGAAGTACTTCTGGATGTCGGGGTCGATCAGCCGCATCGGCCGCTCGCTGAGCAGCTGCATGGGGCGCAGCAGCGGCGACACCGCCCGCTTGAACTCCAGCACCTCACGCTTGAGCTGGTAGATGCGCCCCGCGTCGGTGCCGCGCGGGGTGCCCTTGCGCCCCGGTGAGAACACCTCCGTCTCGACCTCGTCGATGTCGTCCTGCACGGCGTCGGCGACCGCGATGTACCCGTCGACGACGTGGTCGGCGATCGCGTGCAGCACCGCCGAGGGGCCCCTGGCGAGCAGCTCGGGGTCGTCCTGGAGCCGGTGCCGCAGCGCCCGCAACGAGCCCTGCCCGCCGTGCCGGACGGTGATGAAGAAGTCCCGCCCGGTGAAGCACATCACCTCGCCGGTCTCCACCACCTCGCTGGTGGCGGTCAGTTGGGCGTGGTCGACGTAGTGGATGGTCTTGAAGACGGTGAACAGCGTGTCGTCGTAGCGCTCCAGCTTGGGCCGCTGGTGGGCCTGGACGGCGTCCTCCACGGCCAGCGGGTGCAGCCCGAACTCGCTGGCGATACCGGCGAATTCGGCCTCGGTGGGCTCGTGCAGGCCGATCCAGACGAACCCGCCGTCGCGGCGCACCTGGCGCATCGCCTCATGGGGCGTCAGCTGGTCCGGCGTCACCACGCGGGCGCCGTCGCGGTAGACGGCGCAGTCCACCACGGCCGACGGCGTACCGGGGTCACGGGTCGTGTCGTACGTGCCACTGTCCTTGCGCAGCGAGGGACGGGGACGGACCGCGGCGCGGAGGTCACGGATCATCGACATGGCAGGCTCCTTCGCAACGGAGGCGGCCGGCAACGGTTGGAACTGCCCGGAATGGGGACGTCCTGACTGCGGATGTTTGGCACGTCCACAAAGCGGGGAGCACCGCACCGTCACGGTGGCGGCTTCGCTACTGATTCAGATCAGACGGATCAGTCAGATGGATCAGGCGGAAACGAAGTGCTCTTCCGTCGGTGCACCGGACAGACGAGATGCGAGTGCGAGAGGTGGCAGCCGGCAGAGCCAGAGCTACGTCAACGGCAGGAAGAGCGGGTGGTACTGCACGGTCGACTTCGGTCCATTGCAGCCCCACCTCCTCCGGCCGGTCCCCCGTGAGGGACGATCCATTCCCCGCAGGGAGCCCCCGCAGGGGAGTCTCACGCGTCGAGGCTTGAGAGCGACGCTTCTGCGTGCTGCCCCGACCAGCGGCCAAGACTATCAGCGCACCGAAGCGTCAACATGCCGCTTTGCCGGTTGTTGACCGCGGGTGCGGCGGTCCGGGACGGAAAAAGCGCCGCCTATGCTCGGCGTATGGCAGACGTTCTTCCGCTGGTCGAAGCCCGGTTGCGCGCCGCGCTGGGCGAACCCGACGCGCGCGCCGCGGTCACCTTCCTGGGCACCGACCGCATCGAAGTGCTGCGCTTCACAGAGGGCGACGTCGTCCGCTACGCGACCCTCGGCATGTCGGCGCAGCCGATGACCGACCCCACCGCGGCCCTCGCCGACCCGGTCAAGGGCCCGCGCGCCGAGCTGGTGCTGTCGGTACGCGCGAGCGGCACCGACACCGACAAGGTGCTCCGCCCGCTCGCCGTACTGGCCGCCTCACCGCAGGTCGAGGGGCTGGTCGTGGCCCCCGGCGCCTCTCTCGACGTGGGTGAACCCCTGTGGCCCGGCGCCCCGTTCACCTCCGTGCTGGTCGCCGAGTCGGGCGGTCTGGTCGAGGATCTCGACCTGGACCCGCCCGCCGATCCCGTACGTTTCCTGCCGCTGCTGCCGATGACTGCGAACGAGGCCGCGTGGAAGCGGGTGCACGGCGCGGGCGCCCTCCAGGAGCGCTGGCTGAGCGGCGGAACGGACCTGCGCGATCCGCAGCGCAAGTCCGTGTCCCTCGACTGATCTCCGGTCAGTTCACGGTCGCTGCCCGCTGGTTGGCCCGGTCGTGGGCCGGAGCCGAAACCGGACCCGAAACCCGGACCCGAAACCGGACCCGAAACCGGACCCGAAACCGGACCCGGAGCCGGAGCCGGACCCGGAGCCGGTCGGTCGGCGATGACGTGACGCCGTCCTCGGCCGGGATCGTCGCGATCGTTGACGTATGCACGTAGTAATTAGCAGGGCTAACTACTGTGTCGGTCATCCAGTTTCCCGGAAGAGCGGGCGCGCGCCGGACGGGTGATCGTCCTTGACGCGGCGAAGGACGGGGAGGACCGTTGGGCTCTATGAGGGGCGAACCCAGTTGCCCGAAGTGTGGTGGCCGGGTCAGGGCTCCCGGACTCTTCTCCGACTCCTGGCAGTGCGATGTGCACGGGACCGTGCATCCACTGCAGCCCGTGATCCCGCCCAGCGTCGAGGCCCTCGGTGTCGTGGTGCACCGCACGCAGGTCCCGGTGTGGATGCCGTGGCCCCTGCCGGTCGGCTGGCTGTTCACGGGCGTGGCCTGCGCCGGCGACGACCGCAGTGGCGGCCGGGCGACTGCCGTGGCCTGCTCCGGACCCGGACCGCTCGGCGGCATAGGTGAGCTGGTCCTCGTCGCCGAGGAGCTCGGCGTCGGCCTCGGCGCGCGGTACGCGGGCATCGACGGACCCGACCCCGGCCCGTACATGAACGTCGAGAAGCCGCCCCAGGCGAAGGTCCTGGCGGCCGGCCGGCCGACCCCGCTGTGGCTCGTCTCCGGTTCCCCGGACGACCGTGCCGTCTTCGCGGGCGAGGCGCTCGGGCTGTGGCTGTGGGCGGTCGTCTGGCCGGAGCAGTCGGGGCTGCTGATGTACGACGAGCTGGTGCTGACGGATCTGCGGGACGCCGGCGCGGAAGTGGATCTGCTGCCGTGCGGGGCGCTGTCGCCGCGGATTCTCGAGCCGTAGGGCGGCGCGGGCGTAGGGGGTGCATCCCCGGGGCGGGTGTGACAGGGAGGGGTGGGACTCCCGTTATCCTTGAGCGTCCCCTTCCGTACCGTCACCGCCTGGAGTCCGCGTCGTGCGCATCGATCTGCACACCCACTCCACCGCGTCCGACGGCACGGACACCCCGGCCGAGCTGGTCCGCAACGCGGCCGCCGCCGGTCTGGACGTCGTCGCGCTGACCGACCACGACACCACCCGCGGGTACGCGGAGGCGCTCGCCGCCCTCCCCGACGGGCTGACCCTGGTCACCGGCGCCGAACTCTCCTGCCGCCTCGACGGCATCAGCCTGCACATGCTGGCCTATCTCTTCGACCCCGAGGAGCCCCACCTGCTCGCCGAGCGCGAGCTGGTCCGGGACGACCGGGTGCCGCGCGCCCAGGGCATGGTCGCCAGGCTCCAGGGGATGGGCGTGCCCATCACCTGGGAACAGGTCGCGCGCATCGCGGGCGACGGCTCCGTGGGCCGCCCCCATGTCGCCTCCGCCCTGGTCGAGCTCGGTGTCGTGAGAACGGTGAACGACGCCTTCACCGAGGACTGGCTGGCCGACGGCGGCCGGGTGTACATGCCGAAGCACGAGACCGACCCCTTCGAGGCGATCCGGCTGATCAAGGGCGCGGGCGGGGTCGCCGTCTTCGCGCACCCGGCCGCGGCCAAGCGGGGCCGCACGGTGCCCGAGTCCGCGATAGCGGAGCTCGCCGCCGCCGGCCTCGACGGCATCGAGGTCGACCACATGGACCACGAGCCGGCGACGCGGGCGCGACTGCGTGGACTGGCGGCGGAACTCGGGCTGCTCACCACCGGCTCCTCCGACTACCACGGCAGCCGCAAGACCTGCGTGCTCGGGGAGTTCACGACCGACCCCGAGGTGTACGGGGAGATCACGCGTCGGGCGACCGGGGCGTTCCCGGTGCCCGGTACGGGTGGGGGCCGCGCTGCCTGACCGCCTTCGGGCGCCTCTGCGCCGGACCTTCGGTGCGGCACTTTCGCCGTCGTCCCGGGTGTACGGGTCCGCGGCCGCCCTTGGCTCCGGCAGTCCCTGACCGCCCCTGACTCGCTCTGTATTCACCGCATGCGGCGTCGACCGCCCGTGCCGTCCGTCCCGCCGGCCGTGTCGCCGTGCGGAACGCCTGCCCGTACCGGCTGCCGTGCCGCGCGGGCGCCCCTGTTCCACCCACCACCTTCGCAAGGCCACTCACCGTGTTCGACGTCGCCGTCTTCGGCTCCCTCTTCCTGACCCTCTTCGTGATCATGGATCCCCCCGGGATCACCCCGATCTTCCTCGCGCTCACCGCCGGCCGCCCCGGCAAGGTGCAGAAGCGCATGGCCTTCCAGGCTGTCTGTGTGGCCGGCTCAGTCATCGCCGTCTTCGGTCTGCTCGGGCACCAGATCCTGAACTACCTGCATGTCTCCGTGCCCGCGCTGATGATCGCGGGCGGGCTCCTTCTGCTGCTGATCGCCCTCGACCTGCTGACCGGCAAGACCGACGAGCCCAAGCAGACCAAGGATGTCAACGTCGCGCTCGTCCCGCTGGGCATGCCGCTGCTGGCCGGCCCCGGCGCGATCGTGTCGGTGATCCTGGCCGTCCAGAAGGCGGACAGCGTGGCGACGCAGGTGTCCGTGTGGGCCGCGATCCTGGCGATCCATGTCGTGCTGTGGGTCGTGATGCGTTACTCGCTGCTGATCATCCGTGTCATCAAGGACGGCGGTGTGGTGCTGGTGACCCGGCTCGCGGGCATGATGCTGTCCGCGATCGCCGTGCAGCAGATCATCAACGGGATCACGCAGGTGATCAGGGGGAGCTGACGGACAGAGCCCCGCACGGCATGTGCCGTACGGGGCTCCGGAGTCTGCAAAGCGTCTGCGGGTTACGTGTACATCTTCCGCGGGTTACGAGGCAGTCGAGTCGGCCGGGCGGATCCAGAGGCGCTGGCCTATGGCCGCGGCCTGCTGAACGATCCGGTTGACGGAGGCGGCGTCCACGACGGTGGTGTCAACGGGGGTTCCGTCGACGTCGTCGAGTCGCATGATTTCGAAGCGCATGGGCTTCTCCCTTCGTCTGGTCATCCTCCTGAGGAGAACTACTGATGAGTGGCGCAGGAGGCGTCAGTGCCCCTTGCTCTCTACGGATTCAACGGGATGCGTGTTACAAACATTCCCTACGCTAAGGAAATTTTTCGAGAACCTAATTACTGACGAGTAAGGGATGGGCATCGACCGATCGGGACCGGTTGTGTTCACAGCGTGACCGCCGGGACAATGGAGGCGATGAACGACGACCTCGCGGCGCTCGGCGGCCGCATCGACCGTACGAACGAGCTGCTGCAGCGCATGCTCGCCGAAGTGGCGAAGACACCCTCCACGCACGCGATCTTCGTCGACGCCGGCTATCTGTACGCCGCCGCGGGACGGCTCGTCGCCGGCACCGAGGACCGCCGGGCCTTCGACCTCGACGCGGAGGGCCTCATCGAGGCGCTCATCGACCGCGCCCGCACGATCTTCGCGGACAGCCGGCTCCTGCGCGTCTACTGGTACGACGGCGCGCGGCGCCGCATCCACACCGCCGAGCAGCAGTCCATCGCCGAGCTCCCCGACGTCAAGGTGCGGCTCGGCAACCTCAACGCCAACAACCAGCAGAAGGGCGTCGATTCCATCATCAGGTCCGATCTGGAGTCCCTCGCCCGGCACCGTGCGATCAGTGACGCCGCGCTGCTCGGCGGCGACGAGGACCTGGTCTCCGCGGTCGAGGCCGCGCAGGGGTACGGCGCGCGGGTCCACCTGTGGGGGATCGAGGCGCCCGAGGGGCGCAACCAGGCCGAGCCGCTGCTCTGGGAGGTCGACAGCCAGCGGACCTTCGACCTCGACTTCTTCAAGCCGTACGTGTCCCGGCGGACCGGCGCCGCCTACGACGTGTCGGCGGCGCCCCGGCCGACCCGGGACGACGTGCGGTTCGTGGGCGCCCAGATCGCCGCGAAGTGGCTGGCGGCGCGCGGGCGCGAAGCGTTGGCGGAGCTGCTGCCCGGCCATCCGTATCTGCCCGGCTCCGTCGACCAGGATCTGCTCGTCGAGGCCGAGGGGCTGCTGCAGTACTCGCTGCGCGGTCAGGCGGATCTGCGTCGCGCGCTGCGGGACGGCTTCTGGGAGCACGTGCGGGCGCAGTACTAGGTGCCAACCGGTCCTGGTCTCGGCGCCGCGTTACGTGCGGTGGCGCTGCTCCTGATCGTGGTGCGCTACAGCTCGTCCCAGAAGGCCGCCAGGGCGCGGGCCGTTGCCCGTGGCTGGTCCGTGTTCGGGGAGTGCTCCGCATCCCGTACGACCGTGCGGTGGGCCTTGAGCCGCGCGGCCATGTCGTCCAGCAGCGGCACCGGCCAGGTGTCGTCGCGCGCGCCCGACACCACGTGCATCCCCAGGGGTACGGCGGCCAGCTCCGCCACGCGGTCCGGCTCCGTGCACAGCTGACGGCCCGTCGCGATGAGCTGCGCGGGGCTGGTGGCCAGCCAGCGGCGGCGCAGGTCGGCGCGGTCGTCCAGACCGGCGTCCAGGCCCGCGTCCAGGCCCGCGTCCAGCTCACCCGTGCCGTCGTGCCCCGGCTCGCCGGTGTCGGTCTCCTCGGGGGGCTCCATCGCCTGGATCGCGTCCCACACGTCCGCCATGCTCATCACGGCGAGCGCGTCCCTCAGCAGCTTCACGCGCTGCTGCTGGGAGACGGAGATCTGGGCCGGGCCGGAGGACATGAGGGTGAGTGACGCGAACGGGGTCGCGTCCAGCAGGACCGCCGCGCGGGCGATCAGGCCGCCTAGGGAGTGGCCCACGAGGTGCACCCTGGTGCCCACGGCTGCCGCCTGCGCGAGGACGTCCCGCGCCAACTCGCCCTGCGCGTACGGTGCTTCGTCGTCCCTCGGGCCCGGTGTCTCGTACTGGCCGCGGCCGTCCACCGCGACGGTGCGATAGCCCGCGTCGGCCAGCGGCCCGTGCAGCGCGATGAAGTCCTCCTTGCTGCCGGTGAACCCCGGCAGCAGCAGGACCGTCCCTCTCGTCTGTTTGCTCGACCCGGGTGCCGCGTCGAGCACGGCGAACTCACCGCGCGTGGTCGTCAGCCGGTACGCACGCACACCGACGGGCGGGACAAAGCTGGGAGGCCTGCTCATGGGGGGAGGCTACCGGGCGGGGGTGGCTTGGACGGGTGCGGGTTCGCTGCCGCTGGGTGCTGGGTGCTGGGTGCTGTCCGGTGGTGGGCGTCGGTCGCCGTCCGGCGGTGGGTGGGTGGTTCGCCGTCCGGCGGGGGGTGGGTCGGGTCCGTGCCGGTACATCCGCCCGTCGCCCTACCGGCTGTGCTGTCCTCTGGGGGCGCTCGGTTGCCCGTCCTCACGCATGGCGACGGGCATTTGATGTACCGGCACGGCCCCTTCGGCCGGCTCGCGACTGCGGGTGCGTGGGGGTTGCGGGCTGGGGCGGCCCGCCGTCGCTGTCTTGCGCTGCGGGCAGCGGCGGCACCTGTCTTCGCAGCGGGCTGCGGGCTGCGGGCTGCGGGCACGGGGTGGCGGCGAAGCCGCATGGCTGCGGGCAGCGGGCACTCGGGTGGCGGCGAAGCCGCATGGCTGCGGGCAGCGGGCACTCCGGGGGGGCGGCGGAGCCGCTCTTGCTGCGGGGCTGCGGGCACGCGGTGGGGCCGTACGGTCATAGCTGCGGGCATGCGTGCCGCTAGGGGCGGCACGGGTGGGCGCAGCGGCACCCCGTAGGCGCCGGGCTCGCCGACCCACCCCTGCGCCAGCACTCACGCCGGGTGGCAATGGGGGTACGGGAGTGGGCTCACGCGGGCGGCACCCCGTAGGCGCCGGGTCCGTCGATGCACCCTGACGCCGGTCCAGGCAGGGAAGGGGACCTTGGCCCACCCGAGGGGCCCGGCAGGGTCCGAGATGCGCTCAGGTGGCGGCGCCGGCCAGGGCGGGGAGATGCCGATGGCCCGGTCCCACAGGGTGTGGGACCGGGCCATCGGGATGGGATCAGCTCTCCGCAGGCTCCGCGGCGGCGACAACCTTGCGGGTGCGGCGCCGCGGCGTGGTGGCCTTGGGCTCGTCGGCCGTCTGGGCCGGGATGTCGGCGTCGACGGCCGGGACCGCGGCCTTGCGGGTGCGGCGGCGGGGCTTGGTCTCGACGGCCTCGCCCTCGGCGGTGTCGACGACGGCGACAGGCGCCGCGGCCTTGGCGCGGGTGCGCCGCGGCTTGGCCTCGGACACCTCCGTGGCCTCGGCAGCGGCGGGAGCCGCGGCCTTGGGGGTGCGCTTGGGCGCGGCCGGGGCCTCGCTCACGCCCTCGACCGTGTCGACCACGGTCTCCGCGGCCTTGCGGGTGCGGCGCCGCGGCGTGGTGGCGACGGGCTCGTCGGCCGTCTGGGCCGGGATGTCGGCGTCGACGGCCGGGACCGCGGCCTTGCGGGTACGACGGCGGGGCTTGGTCTCGACGGCCTCACCCTCGGCGGTGTCGACGACGGCCTCGGCAGCGGCGGGAGCCGCGGCCTTGCGGGTGCGCTTCGGCGCGGCCGGGACCTCGCTCACGCCCTCGACCGTGTCGACCACGGTCTCCGCGGCCTTGCGGGTGCGACGACGCGGCTTGGTCTCGGCCTCGGGGACCTCGGCGACGGGGGTCTCCACGACGGGGGTCTCGACGACCGCCGTCTCGACCGGCTCCGCGGCCTTGCGGGTGCGACGACGACGCGACTTCGCGGGCTCGTCGGTGACGCCCTCGGCCGTGGCCACGGCGGCCTCGGCAGACGGCTCGGCGACAGCCTCGGTCACCGCGGGCGACTCCCCGGCCGCTCCGCCGCGGGTACGGCGACGACGGCGCGGGGTGCGTGGGGTGCGCGGCTCGGTGGCCTCGACGGCGTCGACGGACTCGGTCGTCGCCTCCGGCGCCGGAGCCGCAGACGACTCGTCGAGCGGCGTCCCATTGCGCGTACGGCGACGGCTGCGCGGCGTACGCGCCGGGCGCTCACGCTCGCGCTCGGGGGCCGGACCGGCCGAGCGGCCACCGCGGCCACGCGGACCACCACGGCCACCGGTCTCACCGAGGTCCTCGACCTGCTCGGCCGCGAGACCGGCGCGCGTGCGCTCGGCACGCGGCAGGACACCCTTGGTGCCGGCCGGGATGTTCATTTCCTCGAAGAGGTGCGGGGACGTGGAGTACGTCTCCGGCGGGTCCGGGAAACCGAGGTCCAGCGCCTTGTTGATCAGCTGCCAGCGCGGGATGTCGTCCCAGTCGACGAGCGTGACGGCGATGCCCTTGGCGCCCGCGCGGCCCGTACGGCCGATGCGGTGCAGGTACGTCTTCTCGTCCTCGGGGGACTGGTAGTTGATGACGTGCGTGACGCCTTCGACGTCGATGCCGCGGGCGGCGACGTCGGTGCAGACGAGGACGTCGACCTTGCCGTTGCGGAAGGCGCGCAGCGCCTGCTCACGGGCGCCCTGGCCGAGGTCGCCGTGGACCGCGCCGGAGGCGAAACCGCGCTGCTGGAGCTGGTCGGCGAGGTCCGCCGCCGTCCGCTTGGTGCGGCAGAAGACCATCGCGAGACCGCGGCCGTCGGCCTGCAGTATCCGCGAGACGATCTCCGGCTTGTCCATGTTGTGCGCGCGGTAGATGTGCTGCGCGGTGTTGCGGACCGTCGCGCCCTCGTCGTCCGGCGCCGTGGCGCGGATGTGCGTGGGCTGCGACATGTAACGGCGGGCCAGGCCGATCACGGCGCCCGGCATCGTGGCCGAGAACAGCATCGTCTGACGGCGGGCCGGCAGCATGTTGATGATCTTCTCGACGTCGGGCAGGAAGCCCAGGTCGAGCATCTCGTCGGCCTCGTCGAGGACGAGCGACTTGATGTGCTTCAGGTTCAGCTTCTTCTGGCCCGCGAGGTCCAGCAGCCGGCCCGGGGTGCCGACGATCACGTCGACGCCCTTCTTGAGGGCCTCGACCTGGGGCTCGTACGCCCGGCCGCCGTAGATGGCGAGCACGCGCACGTTGCGGACCTTGCCCGCGGTGAGGAGGTCATTGGTGACCTGCGTGCACAGCTCGCGCGTCGGGACGACGACGAGCGCCTGCGGGGCGTCGGTGAGCTGCTCGGGCTGCGCCCGGCCCGCCTCGACATCCGCGGGAACGGTGACGCGCTCCAGGAGGGGGAGGCCGAAGCCCAGCGTCTTGCCGGTGCCGGTCTTGGCCTGGCCGATGACGTCGGTGCCCGTGAGGGCGACGGGGAGCGTCATCTCCTGGATGGGGAAGGGGGTGACGATGCCGACGGCCTCAAGTGCCTCGGCCGTCTCGGGAAGGATTCCGAGGTCTCGGAAAGTCGTAGTCAGGGTGCTGCCTCTTCTGTGTACGCGGTGCGAGGCGAGCGCGGGGGTCGTGTCGGGACCGTGCCGGGGACGTCGGCCGCTTGTCGGGCGGGCCGAGTGGCATGGGACCACAGCCGACGCTCGAGCGCTCGTACCGCTGAGGGTCCCTCCGGGTGTCGTACGCAAGGTGCCGTACCGACGTGGAGGGCTGTCGGGTCGGAGCCGATCGGGCCTCCGACCGGGCATCCTCATTCGTGCGGCCCGTCAGATACTCGGCGGGCGCATTACCACCATACCCCGGAATCGCGCACATGCGTTGGCCGGTTTGGTCACATGGTCGTCGTCACACTGATTGACCAGGGACTTCCGTGTCGCGACGAGCGGGCTATTGTGCGCTTCATGACGACGCCTGACAACGCCGCTGACACCCCCGCCGAGACCGCTCCCACGGCCACCGGAGTCGCCGCCCAGGACTGGGACACGGCCTCCGCGGACCCCCAGTACCGCGCCGCGGTCGTGGACCTCCTCGGAGCGCTCGCGTACGGGGAGCTGGCGGCGTTCGAGCGGCTCGCCGAGGACGCCAAGCTGGCGCCGACGCTCCTCGACAAGGCGGAGCTGGCGAAGATGGCGTCGGCGGAATTCCACCACTTCGAGCAGCTGCGGGCCCGGCTGGCCGCGATCGGCGCGGAGCCGACCGACGCCATGCAGCCGTTCGTCGCCGCCCTCGACGGCTTCCACCGGCAGACCGCCCCCTCGGACTGGCTGGAGGGGCTCGTCAAGGCCTACGTCGGCGACTCGATCGCGAGTGACTTCTACCGGGAGGTCGCGGCCCGCCTCGACACGGACAGCCGCAGCCTGGTGCTGGCCGTGCTGGACGACACCGGGCACGCGAGCTTCGCCATCGAGAAGGTGCGCGCGGCGATCGACGCGGACCCGCGGGTGGGCGGGCGGCTCGCGCTGTGGGCGCGGCGTCTGATGGGCGAGGCCCTCTCCCAGTCGCAGCGGGTGGTCGCCGACCGTGACGCCCTGTCGACCATGCTCGTCGGCGGAGTCGCGGACGGCTTCGACCTCGCGGAGGTCGGCCGGATGTTCTCCCGGATCACCGAGGCCCACACGAAGCGGATGGCCGCGCTGGGCCTGGCCGCCTAGGACAGGCCACGGGCCCCCCGGCGGGCTATGGGCGCGCCGGGTCGCCGGTGTCCTTGCGGCGGTCCCTACGCCGGCGCCGAGTGGCGGCGAAATCGCTCCGCCGGGCGGAGCAGCAGGGACAGCGAGGCGGCGGCCACGGCGACCGCGCCGACGAGGGTGAGTGCGAAGTGGCCCGGTCCCAGCGCGCTGTGGGTGAGGAAGGCGCCGAAGAGGGCCCCGGCGATGCCCGTCGGAAGCACCAGAGTGCGCGCGGGCAGGCGGTGGGACAGGCGGTGAACCGCCGCCCAGGCCAACGCGAAACCGAGGATCGCGGAGCCGAGCGCTTCCAAGAACATGGTGTGGTCCCTCCCGCACGGCTGGGGCAAATCGGTCGTAGCCGGTGTACCCCTGAGCTGCGGAACGCAATCCTCCTCTGTGCGGGAGATGTGTTCCGTCTGTGCAGTTCAGGTCATGAGAAAGGGACCCGGCGACGCATGCCGCCAGGCCCCTTCCCCGCTGTCTGCTACAGCGCGCTGAAGCCCACCTTGCGCGTGGTGGGCTCGCCGAGCTCCACGTACGCGAGACGGTCGGCCGGGACCAGGACCTTGCGGCCGTGGTCGTCCACGAGGCTCAGCAGTGCCGACTTGCCGGCCAGCGCCTCGGACACCGCGTGCTCGACCTCCTCGGCGGTCTGACCGCTCTCCAGAACGATCTCGCGGGGCGCGTGCTGCACGCCGATCTTGACCTCCACGGCTATGTCCCTCCGACGGTCAGTGATGTGCGCGTTCCTCCGCGCCGTACGCAGCACACATTAGCCCGGTGAGGGGACCCGTACGTTCCGTCCAAGAACGCCAACAGCGAACACGCGACGGGAACAAGGACGCGGACGTGCCGCGCCGCCGGGCTGTACTCCGGTGACGGGCGCCGTCCGCGCCGTATGACAGCCGTATGTCAGTGGGTCTCGCTGCCGTGCAGCGGGAAGCCGGCGATGCCCCGCCAGGCCAGGGAGGTCAGCAGCTGGACCGCCTGTTCGCGCGGGACGCTGCGGTCGCTGTGCAGCCAGGAACGCGCCACCACCTGGGCGAGTCCGCCCAGGCCGGACGCGAGCAGCATCGACTCGGCCCGGGACAGGCCGGTGTCCTCGGCGATCACCTCGCAGATGGCTTCCGCGCACTGGACCGTGACCCGGTCGACGCGCTCGCGCACGGCGGGCTCGTTCGTCAGGTCGGACTCGAAGACCAGCCGGAAGGCGCCGCCGTCGTCCTCGACGTACGCGAAGTACGCGTCCATCGTGGCCCGTACGCGCAGCTTGTTGTCCGTGGTGGAGGCCAGCGCCTTGCGCAGGGATTCCAGCAGGGACTCGCAGTGCTGGTCCAGGAGGGCGAGGTAGAGGTCGAGCTTGCCCGGGAAGTGCTGGTAGAGCACCGGCTTGCTGACACCCGCACGTTCGGCGATGTCGTCCATCGCGGCCGAGTGGTACCCCTGGGCAACGAAGACTTCCTGGGCCGCGCCGAGGAGCTGGTTGCGTCGGGCACGGCGCGGCAGGCGTGTGCCCCGCGGGCGTGCCGCCTCTGTCTGCTCGATGGCTGTCACGCCGCCTCCCAATGTCGTCCACATGCGGTGTGCGCCGCGCCGCCATCGTACTTTTCGGTAACCGTGATGTGCGCGCTGCGAGCGCAGAATTTCACGGACCGGACAACGGCGATAGCCCCACAGAGCGCGTCAGGCAGGGGCGGGGCGGTCGCGGGGGCGCCTTCCCGCCGCTTCCGGGGTCCCTGGCGGTCTGCCGGGGCGGCCACGGCCGTCAGCGGTAGTCGTCCTCGTCGAGGGGGACGACGCGGGCCTGTTCCGCCAGGTCGGCCTCGTTGGCGGTGGCCGGGTCCGCGCTGGTCAGCGAGTCGTCACGGTCCGGAGCCACGTCGGTGTGCTGCTCGGCGGCGTCGGCCTCGGGGGTCTCCTCGGCGAGGTCGACGGTCTCCTCGTCCTCGAACGTCCCGGGGTCGGTGGGGTCGATGGCCATGGTGGGCTCCCTTCCTAGAACTTCCCTGAGCCTCCGGAAAAAGAAGCCCGGGCCACTTGGGTGCCCTGTTTCGAGCCTAGGAGACACGTCAGAGGGGCGCTATGCGATCCCGGGGCGGAATGAGCACGACCTGTGATGGCGAACACATGAACCACTGCGTGATCGTCTCGTAACATTGCCGCATGTCTTCGACCGAGCTGCCGTCCGTGCTGGCCACCTCCGTCACACCCAAGGTGGGCACGGTCAAGGTCGCGGAGGGCGAGCGGCTGCGCTCCGTAGGCCTGCCCGGGATCACGCTGACGGTGCGGTCGAGACCGCCGGAGCGGGACGGCCTGCCCCCGGCCCTGTACGTGCACGGCCTCGGTGGCTCCTCGCAGAACTGGTCGGCACTGATGCCACGGCTGGACGGACTCGTCGACAGCGAGGCGCTCGATCTGCCGGGCTTCGGGGACTCGCCGCCACCGGACGACGGGGACTACTCGGTCAACGGGCACGCGCGCGCGGTCATCCGCTACCTCGACGCCTCGGGGCGCGGCCCCGTGCACCTCTTCGGGAACTCGCTGGGCGGAGCGGTCACGACGCGCGTCGCGGCCGTACGCCCCGACCTCGTCCGTACGCTCACGCTGGTCTCGCCCGCGCTGCCGGAGATCCGGGCCCAGCGCACGGCGTGGCCGACCGCGCTGCTCGCGCTGCCCGGGGTGGCGCGGCTGTTCACGAGGTTCACCAGGGACTGGAGCGCCGAGCAACGCGTCCGCGGAGTCACGGCGCTCTGCTACGGGGACCCCACCATCGTCACGCCCGAAGCGTTCCGGAACGCGGTCGAGGAGATGGAGCGGCGGCTCGCCCTCCCCTACTTCTGGGACGCCATGGCGCGCTCGGCCCGCGGCATCGTCAACGCGTACACCCTGGGCGGGCAGCACTCGCTGTGGCGCCAGGCCGAACGCGTCCTCGCGCCGACCCTCCTCATCTACGGCGGCCGCGACCAGCTCGTCGGCTACCGCATGGCGCAGCGCGCCGCCCGCGCCTTCCGCGACGCCCGGTTGCTGACCCTGCCGGACGCGGGGCATGTCGCGATGATGGAATACCCCGAGACGGTCGCCACCGCCTTCCGTGAACTCCTCGCGGACACGGGCGAGTTGAGCGGACCGGCTGCCGGGGGCGCGTCGGCCGCGAGGGACGCGGCCGACCATGCCGACCACACGAACACGGAGAGCTGAGGCCGGGGGTGGGACGTCACAGCCGTCGGGGGCGGGCAGACAAGGGCGATGCCGGCGACAAGCAGGGTGCTTCGGGGGCGGCGGTGCCCCCCGCCGGGGCGCCGGCCGGCACGGTGCCCCGCTTTCCGGACGGGACGCCGGCGCACGGCGTCCCGCGTTTTCCCGACGGCACCCCTGCTCACGGTGTGCCCCAGGTGCGGGGCGGACACCCCGAGCAGCGCGAGAACGGGGGCGGCTGGGGCGAGTTGAGAGGCGGCCCGCGGGCGACGGGCGCCGGATACGGCGTACCGCAGCCGGAGCAGGCCGCGCACCGTGCGCCGTACGCCGGGCAGGGTGCGCCCGGTGGCGGGCCGGCGGGTGGGCCCGCCGGGTTCGCGGGACCCCGCATTCCGCACCAGCGGCAGGAGCCGGGCCGGCGCGGCGGACCCCGGCAGGCCTATCTCGACGCCTTCGACGCGGACAACGACGTCTTCGACGCGGACGACGATGTCTTCGGCGCGGACGACGACGTCTTCGCGCCCCGCGGAACCCTTCGCTCCGGGCCGTATGCCGCGGTCCCGGTCCAGGCTCCGGGCGTCGAGCCGCCGACCGGCCGGCCGCCGGGCACGGCCAAGGGCGGCGGCAAGGGGCGGGCGTTCGCCGGGATCGCGGCCGCCGCGGTGACGACCGTGCTGGCCGTCGTGGTCGCCGGGCAGGTCGCCGACGGGCGCGAGGACGCCGCCGTGCGCCCGCAGGCCGCGGGGGGCGGTGACCGGGCCGCCCGGGACTCCGCCTCGCGCGGAGACCAGCGACCGACGCAGAGCGGCACGCCGGCCGCGACCGTGCTGACGTACGACCAGAAGATGAGCAAGACGTACGCGCTGGGCGCGCAGCTCAAGGGGTCGGGGAAGTTCGAGGCGGTCGCCGGCTTCGACAAGGCGCCCGGCAAGGGGCGCAAGTACACCTACCGCGTCGACGTGGAGCAGGGGCTGGGACTCGACGGCGGGCTCTTCGCGCAGGCCGTGCAGAAGACGCTCAACGACGACCGGAGCTGGGCCCACAACGGCGGCCGTACCTTCGAGAGGATCTCCTCCGGGAAGCCCGATTTCGTGATCACGCTCGCGAGTCCCGGCACCACCGCCACCTGGTGCGCCAAGTCCGGACTCGACACCACCGAGGACAACGTGTCGTGCGACTCGGCCGCCACCGACCGGGTCATGATCAACGCGTACCGTTGGGCGCAGGGCTCCGAGACCTACGGTGACCGCATTCACGCGTACCGGCAGATGCTGATCAACCACGAGGTGGGCCACCGGCTCGGATTCGGCCATGTCACCTGCGGCAAGGACGGTGACCTGGCGCCCGTCATGCAGCAGCAGACGAAGTTCCTCGATCACGACGGGATCCACTGCAAGGCCAATCCCTGGGCCTACCCCGGGAGTTGACGGACGCCTCCGGAACCGCGTTGACACCAGGCGAAAATTCGTTCATATTTCTGCGCATGTCGCCTCGTCACGCCTCCGTATGCGCCGCCCTTGAGCTGGCGCTCATCGGCGTGACCGCGCTCTGCGTGGCCGACATTCACTGTCGCTGACGCTCGCCCCTGGCGTGTGCGTCGCGTTCTTCCCTCTCTGGGTTCCGCATGTTCTTCACGGCGGTCTCCCGACGTGCTGTCCGACGCCCGGGGCGAGCTCTGCTCAGCTTCGTCTCACCCTGTGTCGTCTGGTCTCGCCATGCGAGACACCCTTCCGAGAGGTCGTCTTCCGATGCGTCAACCGTCCGTCATAGCGCGCCGCGTGGCCGCGGCATCCGTCAGCCTGGTCGTGGCAGCGGGTGCCGCCGCCTGCGGCCCTGAGGACAACGATGCGAAGGGCGCCGCTGGCGACTCCAAGCCGCAGAAGGGGGGCACGCTGACGGTTCTGAACTCCAACCCCCAGGAGGACTTCGACCCGGCGCGGCTCTACACCTCCGGCGGCGGCAACGTCCCCTCGCTCGTCTTCCGCACGCTCACCACGCGCAATCGCGAGGACGGCGCCGAGGGCGCCAAGGTCGTCCCGGACCTGGCCACGGACACCGGCCGGCCGAGCAAGAACGCGACCGTGTGGACGTACACCCTGAAGAAGGGGCTCAAGTACGAGGACGGCACCGCGATCACCACGGCCGACATCAAGTACGGCATCGAGCGCTCCTTCGCCGCCGAACTCTCCGGCGGCGCGCCCTACTTGAGGGACTGGCTGATCGGCGGCGCCGACTACCAGGGCCCGTACAAGGACAAGGGCAAGGGGCTCGACTCGATCGAGACGCCGGACGAGCGCACCATCGTCTTCCACCTCAACAAGCCCGAGGGCGAGTTCCCCTACCTGGCCACGCAGACGCAGTTCACGCCCGTCCCGAAGGCCAAGGACAACGGCACCAAGTACGAGGAGCACCCGGTCTCCTCGGGTCCCTACAAGGTCGTCAAGAACGAGAACGACGGCGAGCGGCTGACCCTGGAGCGCAACACCCACTGGTCGGCCGCCACCGACGAGGAGCGCAAGGCCTACCCCGACAGGATCGACGTACGCTCCGGCCTCGACTCCTCCGTGATCAACCAGCGGCTGTCGGCGTCCCAGGGAGCAGACGCCACCGCCGTCACCACGGACACCAACCTCGGCCCGGCCGAGCTCGCCAAGGTCACGGGCGACAAGGAACTCGCCTCGCGCGTCGGCACCGGGCACTTCGGCTACACCAACTACCTGGCCTTCAACCCGAAGGTGAAGCCGTTCGACAACCCGAAGGTGCGGCAGGCGGTCTCGTACGCCATCGACCGTTCGTCGGTGATCAACGCGGCCGGCGGTTCGTCGCTCGCCGAGGCCGCGACGACGTATCTGCCGAACCAGAAGTCCTTCGGCTACACGCCCTACGACCACTTCCCGGCGGGCAAGTCCGGCGACCCGGCCAAGGCCAAGGAGCTGCTGAAGGAGGCCGGCTACAAGAACGGCCTGACCATCACGCTGACCCATTCCAACTCGAAGGACTTCGAGACCAGCCCGGAGATCGCGACGGCCGTCCAGGACGCCCTGAAGAAGGCCGGGATCACCGTCAAGCTCCAGGGCCTCGAGGAGAACGACTACAAGGACAAGATCCACAGCGTCAAGACCGAGCCCGGCCTCTTCCTCGCGCACTGGGGTGCCGACTGGCCGTCCGGCGGCCCCTTCCTCGCCCCGATCTTCGACGGCCGTCAGATCGTCAAGGACGGCGCCAACTTCAACACCGGCTTCCTCAATGACAAGTCGGTCAATGACGAGATTGACGCGATCAACAAGTTGACCGATCTTGACGAGGCCGCCAAGCGCTGGGGTGCACTGGACAAGAAGATCGGTGAGCAGGCGCTGACCGTGCCGCTGTTCCACCCGGTCTACAAGCGGCTGTACGGCAAGGACGTCAAGGACATCGTGATCAGCGACTGGACCGGCGTCCTGGACATCTCCCAGGTCGCGGTGAAGTAGCCCGATGAGTGAGGCCCTTGTGGCCTCGGAGGCTGCCGGGGCGGGCACCGAACTGGTGCTCGCCCCCGCCTCGGGGGCCCGACAGTTCTGGCGGCGGCTGCGTGCGCAGCGCGCCGCCCTCGTCGCGGCAGTCGTCGTCACGCTTCTCGTCCTGGTCGCGCTCGGCGCGCCGCTGCTCACCGCGATCGAGGGGCAGGACCCGACCACGTACCACCCCTCGCTGATCGACTCGGCGCGCGGCGGCGTCCCCGTCGGATCGCTCGGCGGCATCAGCGGCGACCACTGGCTCGGCGTCGAACCGCAGACCGGACGCGATCTGTTCGCACGGCTGGTGTACGGCGCCCGGGTCTCCCTGGGGGTCGCGCTGGCGGCCACGCTGGTGCAGGTCCTCATCGGTGTCGTGGTGGGCGTCGCGGCCGCGCTCGGGAACCGATGGGTTGATCAACTGTTGAGCCGCGCCACCGACATCATCGTCGCGATGCCGCTGATGATCATGTCGCTGGCGCTGCTGGCCATCGTGCCCGGCAGTTTCCCGCGGCCCGTGCTGGTCGCGCTCGTCATCGGCCTGATCGCCTGGGGCAGCATCGCGAAGATCGTGCGCGCCCAGACACTCACCCTCAAGGGGCTCGACTACGTCTCCGCCGCCCGGCTCAGCGGCTGGGGCGCCTGGCGGATCGCCCGCCGCGAACTGCTGCCGGGCCTTGCCGCGCCCGTCATCACCTACTCCGCCCTTCTCGTGCCGCAGAACATCACCGTCGAGGCCGCCCTGTCGTTCCTCGGGGTCGGTGTGAAGCCGCCGACGCCGTCGTGGGGACAGATGCTCACCGCCGCCGACGTCTGGTACCAGGCGGCGCCGCAGTACCTGCTGCTGCCGGCCGGCGCGCTGTTGATCACCGTGCTCGCGCTGACCGTGCTGGGCGACGGCGTACGGACCGCACTCGACCCGCGCGCGGCCTCACGGCTGCGCGTCGGCACGGGGCGCAAACGCGAGGCGAAGGCGGACGCGGGCGCGGTCACGGGCGCGGTCGCAGTCGCGGTCGCCGCTACGGCGGACGCGGAGGCCGACGCGGGTGCCGCGACGGTGGGTGCGGGAGCCGGGTCGGCCGGCGCGGGTGCCGCGACGGCGGATCCGAGTATCGGGACGGCGGATCCGAGTACTGAGACGGCCGTCGCGGGCAACACGGCGGCGGACGCGAGCGCCACGACGGAGGTCAAGAAGTGAACGGCTTCGGCGGCTTCGTGCTGCGCCGCGCCATCGGCACCGTGGTCACCCTGCTGGCCATCTCGGTGATCATCTACGTGGTCTTCTACGCCACCCCCGGCAACGTCGCCCAGATCACCTGCGGCCCGCGCTGCTCGCCGGTCCAGGTCCACCAGGTCGCCCAGCAACTGCACCTCGGCGACCCGCTGTACGTGCGCTACTGGCACTTCCTGCAGGGCATCTTCGCCGGCCAGGACTACTCGACGGGTACGTCGGTGCAGCACTGCTCGGCGCCCTGCCTCGGCCTGTCGTACCGGACCGACCAGCAGGTCACGCAGCTGATCCTGACGAAGCTGCCGGTCAGCCTGTCGCTGGTGTTCGGCTCGATGGTGCTGTGGCTGGTCCTCGGCGTCGGCACCGGCGTGCTCTCCGCGTGGCGGCGCGGCCGGCTCACCGAACGCGTGCTGACCGGCATCACGCTCGCGGGCGTGGCCACTCCCGTGTTCGTGATCGGTCTGGTGCTGATGATCGTCGTCTGCGGCCAGCTGCAACTGCTGCCCTTCCCGCAGTACGTCAATTTCACCGACGATCCCGAGCAGTGGGCGTGGAACCTGCTGCTGCCCTGGCTCTCGCTCGCCCTCATCGAGGCCGCCGCGTTCGCCCGGCTGACCCGGGCGTCGATGCTGGAGACGCTCGCCGAGGACCACATCCGCACCTTCCGCGCGTACGGCGTCGGCGAGCGGTCGATCATCGGGCGGCACGCGCTGCGCGGGGCGTTCGCGCCGGTCATCGCGCTGAACGCCAACAACGTCGGCTCGGCGGTCGGCGGCGCGGTGCTCACCGAGACGCTCTTCGGACTGCCCGGCATCGGCCAGGAACTGGTGCACGCCGTCAACGTCGTCGACCTGCCGGTGGTCGTCGGCATGGTCCTGGTCGTCGGCTTCTTCGTGGTTCTCGCCAACGCCGTCGCGGACGTCCTGTACGCGGTGGCCGACCGACGGGTGGTACTCGCATGAGCTCGGTGAATGTCGGCGGGAGCCGCGGCGACCGTCCCGGCGACGCCCTGGTGGACGTCGCCGGTCTCTCGGTCGCGTTCGGGAGCCTGCGTGCCGTCGACGGGCTCTCCTTCCGGCTGGCGAAGGGCGCCGCGCTGGCCCTGGTCGGCGAGTCCGGCTCCGGCAAGTCGACGGTCGCGTCCGCCATGCTGGGGCTGCACCGCGGCACGGGAGCGCGCGTCGACGGCTCGGTGCGGGTGGCCGGTGTGGACGTAGGAGCCGCCTCCGACGACGAACTGCGGCGGCTGCGCGGCGCGAAGGCGGCCATGGTCTTCCAGGACCCGCTGTCGTCCCTCGACCCGTACTACGCCGTCGGCGACCAGATCGCCGAGGTGTACCGGGTGCACACGCGGACGTCCCGGCGGGCCGCACGCGCGCGTGCCGTGGAGGTGCTCGACCGGGTGGGGATCGCCGACGCGGCACGCAGGTCCCGTTCCCGACCCCACGAGTTCAGCGGCGGGATGCGCCAACGGGCCCTGATCGCCATGGCCCTGGCCTGCGAACCGGAACTGCTGATCGCGGACGAGCCGACCACCGCGCTCGACGTGACCGTCCAGGCCCAGATCCTCGACCTCCTGCACACCCTGCGGGAGGAGACCGGACTGGGACTGCTGCTGGTCACGCACGACGTCGGGGTCGCCGCCGAGAGCGTCGACGACGTGCTCGTCATGCGCCACGGTCGTGCGGTCGAACACGGGCCGGTCGCCGCGGTGCTCGGCGCGCCGCAGGAGTCGTACACCCGGGAACTGCTGGGTGCGGTGCCGCGCGTCGACGTGCCGCGGGCCGAAGCCGCGAAGCCTTCGGACGAAGTGGTGCTCGAAGCGGTCGGTCTGCGGCGCGAATTCGGCCGTGGCAAGGGGCGGTTCGCCGCGGTGGACGACGTGTCGCTCGTGATTCACCGGGGCGAGACCCTGGGCGTCGTGGGCGAGAGCGGCAGCGGCAAGACGACACTGGGCCGGATGCTGGTGGGTCTGCTGGAGCCGACGGCCGGGTCGGTCCGGTACGAGGGGCGTGCGCAGTCCGGCGTGAACCCGGCCGTGCAGATGGTCTTCCAGGACCCCGTCTCCTCCCTCAACCCCCGGCGCAGCGTGGGCGAGTCGATCGCCGATCCGCTGCGCGCGCGGGGCGAGCTGAGTGAGGAGCGCATCCGGGGGCGCGTACGGGATCTGCTGGAGCGCGTGGGGCTCGAAGAGGCGCACTACGACCGGTACCCGCACGAGTTCAGCGGCGGACAGCGCCAGCGCGTCGGCATCGCGCGGGCGCTCGCCGCCGAGCCGCGCGCCATCGTGTGCGACGAGCCCGTCTCCGCGCTCGATGTCACCACCCAGGCGCAGGTGGTCGCCCTGCTCGCCGAGCTGCAGCGCGAACTGGGGCTCGCCCTGGTGTTCGTGGCACACGATCTCGCGGTCGTGCGCCAGGTCAGCGACCGGGTCGCGGTCATGCGGCGCGGACGCGTCGTCGAGCACGGACCCGCCGACGAGGTGTACGAGTCCCCGCGGGACCCGTACACGAGGCAGCTTCTCGCCGCCGTACCGGCGCTCGATCCGGCGGTCGCGGCGGAGCGCCGCACCGTCCGACGCGAGTTGGCGGTGGTGTAGCCGGAGGTTTTCCGGCGGCGCTCGCCGGAGACGCCCGTGACCTCACGAAACGTAACTGCTTGATCCCTTAGCGCGACGGAACGCGATCCGTCCGGGAAAGTTACGACCGTTCACCCCTTTTGGTGGCGCGATGGACAACCGTCCGTCGCGCCACCGTCATGTCCGCATACGTTCGTCCCGCTGCGAGCCGCCGGGTCAACGGCGGCTCCCCATACGGGAGATCGGGGGTGCACTCGTGCGCATCGGACTGCTTACGGAGGGTGGCTATCCGTATGTGAGCGGTGATGCCAGGCTCTGGTGCGACCGGCTCGTACGCGGGCTCGAGCAGCATGAGTTCGACATCTACGCGCTCAGCCGCAGCGAGCGGCAGGAGGACGAGGGCTGGATCGAACTGCCGCCGCAGGTCAGCCGGGTGCGTACGGCACCGCTGTGGACGGCCGAGGACGACGGGGTGGTGCACGGGCGGCGGGCGCGCCGGCGCTTCGCGGAGGCGTACGGCGAACTGGCCGCCGCGGTGTGCGGGACGGGGGCGCCGGGGACGGACGCCTTGCGGGGGAGCGCGGGCGCCGCACTCGGGACCACGGGCACCTCACTCGGGAGCGCAGGCGTCTCACCGGGAAGCGCGGGCGGCGCACTCGGGACCGCGGATGCCCAGGGGGCTAGCGGGGTTTCGGAAGCCCTTGACGGCGTTGAGGCGGACCGTTTCGGCAACGCCCTGTACGCACTCGCCGAACTCGCCCGCGACGAGGGCGGACTGGTCGGCGCCCTGCGCTCCGAGGCCGCCGTGCGCGCCCTGGAGAGCGCCTGCCGTGCTCCCGGCGCACTCCGCTCCGCCCGCACCGCCCGCGTGCCCGACCTGCTTGCCGTCGCCGCCCACTTCGAACGGGCGCTGCGCCCCCTCTCCCTCGACTGGTACGAGGACGACGGGCTCGGCTCGGTCGATCTGTGCCACGCGGCGGCCGGCGGCTCGGCGGCCCTGCCCGGCCTGCTCGCGCGGCACTTCTCCGGCGTACCGCTGCTGGTCACGGAGTACGGCGTACAACTGCGGGCGCACTACCTGGCGTCCGGTGAGGCGCCCCCCGCGGTCCGGGCGCTGCTCGCCGCCTTCCACGGCAGGCTGGCCGCGGAGGTCTACCGCCGGGCCGTCCTCGTCACGCCCGGCAACACGCACGCCCGTCGCTGGCAGGAGCGCTGCGGCGCCGACCGCGCCAAGCTCCGCACGGTCTACCCGGGCATGGAAGCCGCCCGCTTCGCCGAGGTGGGCGAGGGCGTGGAGGGCGCCGCAAGCGCCGACCCGGACACGCTGGTCTGGGTCGGCAGGATCGAACCGGCCAAGGATCTGATGTCCCTCCTCCACGCCTTCGCGGAGATCCGCAAGGAGGAGCCGAAGACGCGTCTGCGGATCGTCGGAGCGGCCGCGGGCGCCGAGGGCACGGCCTACCTCGGCCACTGCAAGGCCCTCGCCGCACAGCTCTTCCCCGACGAGGCGGAGGGCGTCCACGCGGTCGGCGACAACCCCGTGTCCTTCGAGGAGATCGGCGGCCCGGAGGTCCCGAGCCTGCCCGAGGCGTACGCGGCGGGCGCCGTCGTCGTGCTGTCCAGCGTCGTCGAGGGCTTTCCGATCAGCCTGGTCGAGGCCATGTTCTGCGGCCGAGCGACCGTCTCCACGGATGTCGGCGCGGTCGTCGAAGTCATCGGCGGTACGGGGCTGGTGGTGCCGCCGCGCAATCCGCGGGCGCTCGCCGAGGCGTGCGTGGCCCTGCTGCGCGATCCCGAGCGCCGTGCGCGCCTCGGCGCCGCCGCCCGCGCGCGAGCCCTTGAACTCTTCACCGTCGAGCAGAACATCACGGCATTTCGCGGCATTTACCTGGAGATCGTCTCGCACTCCCCGGTGCGGCGCATGGTCGTCGACGAGGCGGGGGAACCCCTGCCCTTCGGCGTGCCGGCCGAGGCCCACGTGCCCGGTCGCTGGACCGAGGGCCGCCTCATGGCCGCGGGCCGCCCGCGCTGGGCGGCGGGAGCGCCGGTACGCGCCACGGTGCGCATCCCGGCGGGGGAGGGCGCGTGACGAGCGAGCTGGGCGAACTGGACCGGCCGGGCAGACCGAACAGCCCCGGCTCCTGGGACACACGGTCGGAGGAGTGGCTTGTGGCGGGGGTGAGCGAGACGGACGCACACACGGACGGATCACGGGATGGCTTGGGGAGCGCCGGCGTGGACGTGGGGGTGGGCCGGGGCGGCAGCGCCGACGACACGGCGGGTGGTCCGGGCGGAACCCGCGATGGGGGGAGGGGTACGGGCGTGGTTCGCGATGGGGGGAGGGGCGAGGGTGTGGCTCGTGACGGCTTGAGTGGTACGGGTGTGGTTCGCGATGGCTTCAGCGGTACGGGTGTGGTTCGCGACGGCTTGAGTGGTACGGGTGTGGTTCGCGATGGCTTCAGCGGTACGGGTGTGGTTCGCGACGGCTTCAGCGGTACGGGTGTGGCTCGCGACGCGGTGAGCGGAGCGGGCGGGGTCGTCGGAACCGTCGAGGCCGGCCGGGTCGCCGGGGTCGGTCCGGAGGCGAGCCGCGTCGGTGGCGCGCGCAGGTCCCCGGGCCGGCGCGGCGCCGCGGACCCGGTGAAAGCCCTGATGCACCGGCACCGCGAACTGTGCCAACGAGCCGTGGACCCACTGGAGATCGCCGCGGGTCTGGAGGCGCACGGCGTCACCGACCGGACCGCCGCGCGCTTCCGGCACCGGGACGTCTTCTCCCTGGCCGAGGAGATGTACGCGCGCGTGGCACGCGACGGTGAGCCGACGCCGCCGCCCGCGGAGGCCGGTCCGCCAGGAAGGTCCGCCCGCTGGGCCGTGCTCGCACTGCTGCCGGGCGCCCTGTGCGCGGCAGCCGTGAGCGGGCTGCGGCTGACCGACGGACAGCCGCGCCTCGCCGTGGCCGCGGCCGGTGCCCTCGCCGTGGCGCTCGGCCTCCGGGCGGCTCTTCGGCACGGTCCCCTCAGCGCCCCGAACCGTACGACAACCTCCATCCGCACATCGACCTGCTGGCTCCTCGCCTACGCCCTCCTCGGCGACGGACTGCTGAGCGCCGGTCTGGACGGCGGACCCGACGGCTTCTGGCCGCCGGCCACCGCGTCGGTCCTGGCCCTCGCCCTGGCCTGCGCCCCCGCCGCCTGGTGCGCCCGGCTCTTCGCCGTACGGGCCCGCCGCAGGCTGACCGCGAGCCGCGGCCTCGAAGAGTTCGCCGCCTCTGTACAGCCCCTGGTCTTCGGGGTGTTCGGGCTGTTCCTGTGCGCGATGGCCGCGCTGCTCGCCCTGTGCGGCGCGGCGCTGGGCGAGCCGGCCGCGTATGCCGGCGCCGGATCCCTCGGCGCACTGCTTCTGCTCGCCCGGCTGCTCACCGTGCACGGCTTCGGCCACGCTCCGGCCGTGGTCCTCGGCGCCGCGGGCGTGGCCGAGGGGGCCGCCCTGGCCACGGTCTTCGCCGGCCGCCTCCCGGGCTGCTCGTTCCTGGCCACGCCCGTCGAGACCCTCGTCGCCGCGTGGGGTCCCGGGGCCGTCCCGGCCGTGGTGTGCGGTACGGCCGCCCTCGTCCTCCTGATCCACGCCACCCGCACTCTGACCCGCGCCTCGGCCCATGCGACGACCTCCGGAGCGACACCGTGAGCCGCGACCGAATCTCGGCCCCCGGCATCCCGTGTGCCGTGAGCGGCGACCCGGACTCCGGCCCCAGCCGCCGCGAGTCACGACCGAATCTCGGCCCCCGGCACCCCACTGCCGAGAGCGGCGACGCGGACTCCGGCCCTCGCCGCGGTGAGCCACGACCGAACCCCGGCCCCCGGCGGCCCCACCGCCGTGAGCCGTTACCCGAACCCCGGCTTCGACGTCCCTCACCGTCGTGAGCCGCACCCCGAATCTCGGCCCTCGACGTCCCTCACCGTCGTGAGCCGCACCCCGAATCTCGGCCCTCGACGTCCCCCACCGTCGTGAGCCGTGCCGGCCGCGAGGGACACAGCAACCGTCCCGAGCAGCCCCCTCTTCTCCCGCGGGGCCGACACCGCGGGCCTTCCTCCCGATCCACGGCACCACCCCTGAAGGAGAACGCCAGATGATCACCTCCCGAACCGGAGAGTCCGCCCCGGGAGCCGCCCGATGAGGGTCCTGCTGATCGGAGCCAACGGATATCTCGGCCGCTTCGTCGCCGACAGGCTGCTCGCCGACCCGGCCGTGCAGCTCACCGCGCTCGGCCGCGGCGACGACGCCGACGTACGGTTCGACCTCGCCTCGGGCAGCCCCGGCGCGCTCACCCGCTTCCTCGACGCGGTGCATCCCGGGGTGGTCATCAACTGCGCGGGCGCCACCCGCGGCGGAGCCCGCGAACTGACCCGGCACAACACCGTCGCCGTCGCCACCGTCTGCGAAGCCCTGCGCCGCAGCGGTTGCGGAGCGCGGCTCGTGCAGATCGGCTGCGGAGCCGAGTACGGACCGAGCCAGCCCGGCTCCTCCACAGCCGAGGACGCCGTACCGCGCCCCGGCGGCCCCTACGGCGTCAGCAAACTCGCCGCCACCGAACTGGTCCTCGGCTCCGGCCTCGACGCCGTCGTGCTCCGGGTGTTCTCCCCCGCGGGGCCCGGCACCCCCGCCGGATCCCCGCTCGGCCGGCTCGCCGAGGCCATGCGCCGCGCCATGCAGTCCGGCGACGGCGAACTCAAGCTCGGCGGCCTCGGCGTCCAGCGCGACTTCATCGACGTACGCGATGTCGCCCGCGCCGTCCACGCCGCCTCGCTCTCCGCGGCCCAGGGCGTCATCAACATCGGCTCCGGCCGTGCCGTCCGCCTCCGTGACGCCGCCGCCGTCCTCGCCCGCGTGGCCGGCTACGGCGGCGCGCTGCACGAACTCGACGGACCGCCCGGCCCGCTCAGGGCGACCATCGGCCACCCCCGCAGCGAACCGGACCCCTCGGGCCCCGCCGCGTACCCCTACCCGGACGGCTGCGGCAGCTGGCAGCAGGCCGACGTGCGCACCGCGCGCGACCGGCTCGGCTGGCGACCGCGGATCAACCTGGAGGAATCCCTCGCCGACATCTGGATGGAGGCAGCATGCCGTATCTGACCAGCACCGCATCGGGCACCGCGAGCACGGACTTAGGGCTCGGCTTCGGCATCCCCGGATATGCACACCCCCTCGTGGCCCCGCTGGAGTGGGGCGAACTCACCCGCCCCGGCACCCCGTTGCACTGGGTCGTCCTGAATGTGGCCCATGGGCCCGGCATGCGACCCGACCCGCACTGCCTGGAGGCGGCCGGGCGACTGCGCAACGCGGGGGTCCGCGTGCTCGGGAACCTCGACGTCGCCCACGGCACCCGCACTTTCGGGGAACTGGTCTCCGACGCGCACCGGTATCTCGACTGGTATCGGGTGGACGGCTTCTTCCTGGACCGCTGCCCGACCGAACGCGCCGCACTCGGCGAGATCCGTCGCACGGTCACCACCCTGCGCGCGCTGCGCGACGACGCCCACATCGTGCTCGGCCACGGCGCCCACCCGTATCCGGGATACGCCGAGAACGCCGACCAGTTGGTGACCTACTCGGGCCCCTGGAGCGACTACCGCTGGTCGCAGGTGGCCGAGTGGACCGCCGACTACCCGCCCGAGCGGTTCTGCCACTTCGTCCACGGGGTGCCCCGCGGCCATCTCGAAGAGGCGCTGCGCATCGCGCGCTGGCAGGGGGCCTCGACGATCTATTTCACCGACCGCACGGATCACGGGGGCCGGGCCGACCCCTGGGAGACCATGCCCGGCTACTGGGACGAGATCGTCTCGCGGATCGGAACGGGTGTCTCGGAATGAAGAAGGGCGTGGCAGTGTTACAGCGAGAACAATTGTAGTGATTGACCGACCAACGGAGTCCCCGTGTCGCTGCCACCCCTGGTCGAGCCCGCTTCTGAGCTCACCGTAGACGAGGTCCGCAGGTACTCCCGCCACCTGATCATCCCCGACGTGGGCATGGACGGGCAGAAGCGGCTGAAGAACGCCAAGGTGCTCTGTGTGGGCGCCGGCGGTCTCGGATCGCCGGCGCTGATGTACCTGGCCGCCGCGGGCGTGGGCACCCTCGGCATCGTGGAGTTCGACGAGGTCGACGAGTCGAACCTGCAGCGCCAGATCATCCACAGCCAGGCGGACATCGGCCGTTCCAAGGCCGTATCGGCGCGTGACTCGGTGCTGGGCATCAACCCGTACGTGAACGTGATCCTTCACGAAGAGCGGCTCGAAGCCGAGAACGTGCTGGACATCTTCAGCCAGTACGACCTGATCGTCGACGGCACGGACAACTTCGCGACCCGCTACCTGGTCAACGACGCGTGCGTCCTGCTCAACAAGCCGTACGTGTGGGGTTCGATCTACCGCTTCGACGGCCAGGCCTCGGTCTTCTGGTCCGAGCACGGCCCCTGCTATCGCTGCCTCTACCCGGAGCCCCCGCCCCCCGGCATGGTCCCCTCCTGCGCCGAGGGCGGTGTGCTGGGCGTGCTGTGCGCGTCCATCGGCTCCATCCAGGTCACCGAGGCGATCAAGGTCCTCACCGGCATCGGCGAGCCGCTCGTCGGCCGCCTGATGATCTACGACGCCCTGGAGATGCAGTACCGCCAGGTCAAGGTCCGCAAGGACCCGGACTGCGCCGTCTGCGGTGAGAACCCCACCGTCACCGAGCTCATCGACTACGAGGCCTTCTGCGGCGTCGTGTCCGAGGAGGCCCAGGAGGCGGCCGCCGGCTCGACGATCACTCCCAAGCAGCTCAAGGAGTGGATCGACGACGGCGAGAACATCGAGATCATCGACGTCCGCGAGATCAACGAGTACGAGATCGTCTCGATCCCCGGCGCCAAGCTGATCCCGAAGAACGAGTTCCTGATGGGCACCGCCCTGGAGACCCTTCCGCAGGACAAGAAGATCGTCCTGCACTGCAAGACGGGTGTCCGCAGTGCGGAAGTCCTCGCCGTCCTGAAGTCGGCGGGCTTCTCCGACGCCGTGCACGTCGGCGGCGGTGTGATCGGCTGGGTCAACCAGATCGAGCCGGACAAGCCGGTCTACTAGGCATCCGCTTTCTCCGGAGGGGCTCGGCACCATGGGTGCCGGGCCTCTTTCCGTTGCCCGGGTCGGCCCGGGTGCGAGCCCGCGGTTGCCCGCAGCCGCAGCCGTACTCGCAGTCGTGCCCGCAGCCGCACCCGCAGTCGCGCCCGCAGCCGCACCCGCGGGCGCGCCCGCCCACGTGCAGGCAGCGGTGGCTACGAGCCGCAGACCTTCCCGTCCTTCGGCACCGCCGCGTCCAACAGGTAGCTGTTCACCGTGGAGTCGACGCAGGCGCTGCCACGTCCGTACGCCCCGTGGCCCTCGCCCTTCCAGGTGAGCTCCACACCGACACCCTTGCCCAGCTCGTCGGCCATCTTGCGGGCACCCTCGTACGGAGTCGCCGGATCCCCGGTGTTGCCGACCAGCAGGATGGGCTGCGATCCGGGCGCACTGACCTCGGGGGTGTCGTGCTGACCGGGCACCGGCCAGTCGTGGCACCAGCCCGCCGTGTCCCAGCCCATGAAGTCGCCGAAGACGGGCGAGATCTTCTCGAACTCCGGCAGCAGCTTCTTCGACTCCTCGGGCGTCAGCCGCTGCTTGTCGTCCAGGCACGATATGACCCGTTGTGCATGCGTCGTCGTGCCGTAGTGCCCCGAGGAGTCCCGTTCGTTGTAGCCGTCGGCCAGGGTCAGCAGCTCCGAACCGTCCCCGTTCTCCGCGGCCTTCAGGGCGCTGGTCAGGGTGGGCCAGCCCTGCTCGCTGTACAGCGGCAGCACGATGCCGGTCAGGGCCAGCGTCTGCGTGAGCTTGCGGCCGGTCGACGTGGCAAGCGGCTTCGCGTCGATCCGCTTCAGCAGGTCCACGATCTTCTGAGAGCCCTGCTTCGGGTCCTGGCCGGTCGACTTCAGGTAGTCGTCCAGCGCGCGCTGGAAGCCCTGCGTCTGGTTCTTGGCGTGACCCACGGTGTCGGCGCTGGGGTCGACGACCGCGTCCAGCACCACGCGCCCCACGTTCTTCGGGAACAGGTGCGCGTACACACCGCCGAGCTCCGTGCCGTACGAGATGCCGAAGTAGTGCGTCTTCTGGTCGCCGAGGACCTGGCGCATCAGGTCCATGTCGCGGGCGGTGTCGGTCGTCGAGACGTGCGACAGCAGCTTTCCGGCGCTCTTCTCGCAGCCCTTGCCGAAGTCCGTCGCGTCCTTGAGGTATGCCTTCTCCTCACCGGCGTCGTCCGGAGTGGCGTCCACCGACTCGGCGGCCTGCATCTCCTTGTCGCCGCGACAGCGCACGCCTTCGCTGGCGGCGACTCCGCGCGGATCCCAGCTCACCAGGTCGTAGCGTTGCTGGAGCTTGGCGGCCGTGCCGGCGAACGACGGCATTGTGGAGACGCCCGAGGCGCCGGGGCCGCCGAAGTTGAACAGGAGGGAGCCGATCCGCTTGCTCTGGCCGCCGGTGGCCCTGGCCCGGATCAACGCGAGGCCGATCGTCTCGCCCTCCGGCTTCGCGTAGTCCAGCGGCACCTTGAGGGTCGAGCACTGCCAGACGCTGCCCGGCGCGGGGGAGTCCGCGGTGGCCTTGCACTCGCCCCAGTCGAGCTTCTGGGAAGTCAGCGCGGCCGGCAGCCCCGACGACGCACCGGAGGGGGACGTCGCGGACGGCGGGGTGGCACTGTCCTTGTTCTTGTCCTTGGCGTCATCCGACGAGCCGTCGCTGCAGCCGGCCACCAGCAACGCTGCGGCGGCCACCGCCGTCCACCGTGCGAAACGTGTCATGAGCTTCCCCCCTCGCCCGTGCCCCGCCCGAAGTCGCGGATCACTTGCACGCCATAGTAGGCGCCCGCGGCCGACGACCGTTATGGCCTGTGGATAACGCTTTGACCTGCAGTTTCTAGGAGCAGACGGCTCCGGCGGACGGCACCTTCCCGTCCAGCAGATAACCGTCCACCGCGCTGTGCACGCACTTGTTCCCGCTGTCGTAGGCACCGTGCCCCTGGCCCTTGTACGTCAGCTCGACGCCGACTCCGCTGCCCAGCGCGTCGACCATCTTCTTCGCGCCCTCGTACGGTGTGGCCGGGTCGCCGGTGTTGCCGACGACCAGGACCGGGGCCGACCCCGGCGCACTCACGTCGGGGTGGTCGGCGGCGCCGGCCACCGCCCAGTCGGTGCAACTGACCATGCCCCAGGCCAGATAGTCGCCGAACAGCGGTGAGGCGGCCCGGAACTGGGGGAGCTTTTCCTCCACGTAGTCCGCGGTGTAGCGGGGTTTGTCGTCGGCGCAGTTGATGGAGATGTTCGCCGCCGTGATGTTGCTGTACTGACCGTCCTCGTTGCGTCCGTTCATCGAGTCGGACAGCAGCATCAGCACCTTGCCGTCACCGTCGTACGCCTGCTCGAGGCCCTGGGTGAGGTACTCCCAGAAGTCCTTGGAGTACAGGGCCTGTGCAATGCCGTTGGTCGCGGCGGTCTGGGTCAGCTGTCGCGGGAAGACGCCGGGGATCGGCTTGCTGTCGAGGTCGGCCAGCAGCTTGGCGATACGGTCCTTGACGGCCTGTGCGGTGTCGCCGACCGGGCAGTCGTCCACCTTCGAGGTGCAGTCCTCGGCGAAGTTGTCGAGCGCGAGCTGGAAGCCCTTCGCCTGCCCGAGGGAGCTCTGTTCGGCCGTCTGTGTCGGGTCGACGACACCGTCGAAGACGGCCCGGCCCACGTTCTTGGGGTACAAGTGCGCGTACACGCCGCCCAGTTCGGTGCCGTACGAGATGCCGAAGTAGTGCAGCTTGGTGTCGCCCAGTACCTGCCGCATCAGATCCATGTCGCGGGCCGCGTCGGTGGTCCGTACGTGCGGAAGGGTCTTCCCCGAGTTCTTCTCGCAGGCCGTGTTGAACTGCTTGGTGTTGTCGAGGAGCGTGGTCTGCTCGGTCGCGTTGTCGGGCGTCGCGTCCTGCTGGAAGTACTCGTCGAGCTGCTGGTCGTCCTCGCACTTCACGCCGGCGCTGCGCCCGACTCCGCGCGGGTCGAAGCTCACCAGGTCGTAGCGCGTGCGCAGCTTCGCGTAGTCGTCGCCGAAGGCCGGCAGCGTGGTGACGCCGGAGCCTCCGGGACCGCCGAAGTTGAAGACGAGGGAGCCGATGCGCCGGCTCTGGTCGCCGCTGGTCTTCGCCCGGACCAGCGCGATGCCGATCGTGTCGCCCTTGGGCTTCGCCCAGTCGAGCGGGGCCTTCATGGTTGCGCACTGCCACTCGGCACCGCCGGGCAGTGGTGAGGGTGCGTTGCCGCCGCCCTCGGCCTCGGACGGCGCCGGACAGTTCTTCCAGCTCAGCTTCTGGGCCGTCAGATCCTCGTCGTCCTTCGAGTCGTCGCTGCAGCCGGTCATCAAGGAGGACAGCAGTACGGCGGCGGCGGTGAGGACAGTGGCGCGCAGTCGGGGCTGGTTCGGCATGATCCCATCCTGAGGTCGCACCGGACGGGACGCTCGGGGCACGGGCCGTGCGGGTGAGCGCGCCGTTCGTATCCGGCGCGCCTCGCGCGGACTCTAGAGCGCACCCTTGCGCGTCAGGTGGTTGAAGAACAGCCACCCCGGAAGCACCGGCAGCCACAGCGTCAGAAGCCGGTACAGCAGCACCGCGGGCGCCGCGACCTCCTTGGGGAGGCCGACGGCGATCAGACCGACCGTGAGCGTCGCCTCGACGGCGCCCACGCCGCCCGGGGTCGGCGCCGCCGAGCCGAGCGCGTTGCCGGCGAGGAAGACGACGGCGACGCTGGCGAGGCTCAGGGTCGTCGTCTCCTCGTGGCCGAAGGCCCGGATCGAGGCGTCCAGGCACATCACGAAGCAGGCGGTGAGGAGCAGCATGCCGCCGATGCCGGTGATCAGCTTCTGCGGTCGCTGCAGCACGTCGAGCATGCGCGGCACGACACCCGCGAACAGCGACCTCACGCGCGTGGAGACGAACTTGCGCAGGAAGGGCACGGACGTCACCACGAGCACCAGCACCGCGACCGTCAGCAGACCCGCGATGACCGTGCGGGACGGCGACAGGGACGGCGTCTTCTCGGTGCCGGTCAAGTAGCCGAACGACAGCAGCATCAGGATGTGGCAGCCGAGTCCGAACAGCTGCGAGGCGCCGACACTGGCCACCGCCAGCCCCGGACGGACCCCCGCGCGTTGCAGGAAGCGGGTGTTGAGAGCGACACCGCCGACGGCGGCGGGCGCCACGATCTTCACGAACGAACCGGCCACCTGTGCGGCCACGGTCCGCAGGAACGGCACCCGCTCGGGCACGAAGCCGAGCAGGCTCATCGCGGCAGCGAAGTAGCTCAGGGCCGAGAACAGCACGGCCGCGGCGACCCAGCCCCACTCGGCGCTGTCGAAGAGGGTCGCGAACTCGATGTGGGTCAGCTGCGTCAGCAGGAAGTACGCGCCGATGGCGCCGGCGATGAAACTGATCAGCGTGCGCGGCCGGATGCGCTCCAGCCGGGCCGGCTCGACCGGTGCCTGCGGTCTGATGAGCAGCACCTGGTGACGGATCTGCGTGAGCAGATCCTCCTCCCGCGCTTCCTCCACGGCGTCGTCGATGGCCCGCTTCTCGGCCCGCTGTTCAGCACGTACGGCCTTCTTGCCGGGTCTCTCCGGTACGGGCTCGGCGTCCGCGTGGGCTTCCTCGGAGCGGGCGAGCTTGTCCTGCCGGGAGGCCTCCAGGACCGCGTCCCGCTCGCGCTGGGCGCGCTCCCGGGCCAGTCGGCGCAGCGTCGCGCGCGTGGAGCGCGTCAGCGCGATGGGCTGCAGCAGCGGCAGACAGTCGGCGACCGCGTCGGGGCCCAGCACGCCGACGGCCGAGGCGACCGCACGTTCGGCGCCGACCCGCAGTCCGAGACTGGTGACCAGCTGGGCGATGTCCATGCGCAGCACCAGGTCACCGGCCGCGATCTCACCACCGCGCAGATCGGTGAGGATCACCTTGCCGGAACGATCCACCAGGATCGCGTCACCGGCGAGCCTGCGATGCGCGATGCGCCGCGACTGGAGCGCCTGCACCTGGTGCCAGGTGTCCCTGAGGAGATCGTCGGTGATCAGGTCGTCGGGCAGTGAGTCGAGGGTGCGGCCCCCGGTGTGCTCGTAGACGAGAATGACGGCGTCGGGGCCGAGTTCGGAGGTCGCGATCAGCTTCGGCGCGTTGGCGCCGGCCGCGATGGCGGCGTAGGCGAGGAGCGCTTCCTGCTCCAGGGCCTGACGCAGCGACTGGAGGCTGCGGCGGGTGGTGATGCCGCGCAGCGTCAGCCGGCGCCAGACCCGGTAGAAGAACCCCTGTGCCTGCTGTTCCCGGTCGACGACGGTGACGTCGAGTGGTGGGCCGTCCTCCAGGGTGACGAAGTAGCGCCGGCCCCGGTCGCCGTTCTCCGTGGTGTCCGGTGCCTCGTCGCGGGCCGCGCTCACCGGGCGGAAGCCGACGTGCCGCAGACCCGCCATGAGCGTCCGCCCGGTGGGGCGCACGTTGGGGGAGCCGACGGCGTACAGCGTCCCGTAGGCGACCGTCCAACCGATCAGCACGGTCAGGATGATCGAGAACGGAGTCGTGTAGCCGGTGACCAGCATCGAGAAGGCGTCGAGGAGCAGCACCACCCACAGCACCCCACGCCACCGCGGCCGACGCGACATGCCGACCGCGGTCATGTACGCGATGACGGGTGCGAGATAGCCGTGCACCGGGTCGGTGAGGGCGTGGATGTCGCCGGGTGAGGGCTGGGTGAGCGCTTCCTGGATGGAGCTCGGGGCGGCCTTGGCGACCCACAGGTCGGTGGCGAGTGTCACACCGTGCGCGAGGACCGCGGCGAGCACGCCGTCGGCGATGCGCAGACCGTCCCGCTTGATCAGCCGCTCGATGGCGAAGGCGACCGGCACCAGGAGGATCGCGATGCTCGACGCCAGACCCGCGATCTTGATCAGCAGATCGGGGGCCTGGCCGGTGCCCTTGTTGATGTCCTGTTCGAGACCCGAGGTGGTGCCGTGCGCGAACGCGGCGACGGCGAGCAGCACCGCGATCGCGAGGACGCCGACCAGCAGCCGCATCAGGTCCGAGGGACGGTGCACGCGCGCGGGGAGCAGCGGTTCGTCGCCCTCGACCTCGTCGTTGTGCGCCTCCTCGGCGCAGTCCCCGTCCTGTCCGGATCCGCGCTGATCCGTGCTGTCCGGCACGTCCTTGTCCCCGTTGTCGTCCGCGGCGGCGGTGTCCGGGCGCGACGACGCCTCAGAGGTGCCCTCCGCGTCTTCGGGGTGCACACCCTGCTGTTTCATCGTCTCTTCTTGATCTCGTATCACCAGTCACCGCCCGGATGATGGTGGCATGCCCGACCGACACACGGGGGCATGAGGGTGCAATACGGGGGCCGGACCACCTCTCCGAAGGGCCGGTGCCGGGTGAGGGATACGCACCGTCGCCGCCGCGTCACAGTGTCGGTGGGGTGGGGCAGGATGGGTCGGATGAGCGAGGAGAGCCTTCCGGCGGACGCCCTGCCGGAGTACGCGGAGCGGGTCCTTGAGGTCGCCGAGCTGATCCCGCCGGGGCGCGTCATGACGTACGGGGACGTCGCCGAGTGGCTGGAGGAGGGCGGGCCGCGGCAGGTGGGCCGCGTGATGGCCCTCTACGGAGGAGCGGTTCCGTGGTGGCGTGTCGTGCGCGCGGACGGCGTCCTGCTCCCCGGCCACGAACTGCGGGCCATGAACCACTATCGCGCGGAGGGCACGCCCCTCAAGGAGGCGAGCAGGGCCTCCGAAGGCCATCAGCCGCGCGTCGACATGAGACGGGCGCGATGGGACGGGGGCGAGCGCACGGAGGGTCACACCTGACAGCTTCCGCCATCGGGCGGGTGAAAGGGGAACCTGTGGCCCGTACGGGGGAAACCGGGCACACCCGTCGCATGCCGTACGTTCGAGCAGCGAGGGACGCACGTGGCCCGGGGGAAGAAGGGGAAGCCCTCCTTCCGCGGTGCGCACCGGCGTACCGTCTCCCACGGTCCCCAGCGGCGTGGCGTCGACGACGCGCGTCCCCCTCACCTCGTGGCCACCGCCCTCCACCCGCGGTGGTCCGCCCACCCGTCACCCGACCACCGCCCCTCAGCGACGGCGCTCCGCGCCGGCAGTGTCATCCCGCACAACCACCAGGACCGGCGAACCACGTGAGCTCCTCTTCTTCCACCAGGCACCTGTCGCCCCCCTCCGTGCGACAGGGAACCCGTGGCGCTTACCGACTGGTGCGTACCCCGCCTGCGCGGCCGGACCCCCCTCGTCTGGACGCGGCGCAGCGCTCGGTGGTTGACCACAAGGGCGGCCCGCTGCTCGTTCTCGCAGGTCCGGGCACGGGCAAGACGACCACACTCGTCGAGTCCGTGGCGGCGCGGATCGCCCGCGGAGGGGACCCCCGGCGGATCCTGGTGCTGACGTTCAGCCGCAAGGCGGCCGTCGAACTGCGCGACCGCATGGCACTGCGCATAGGGGCCGCGCGTGCCCCGCAGGCGACCACCTTCCACTCGTTCTGCTACGCCCTGGTCCGCGCCCATCAGGACAGCGACCTGTTCGTCGAGCCGCTGCGGCTGCTGTCGGGTCCCGAGCAGGACGTGGCGGTGCGTGAGCTGCTCGGGGGCCAGCCCGGCCTGGAGCGGCTCGGCCTCGCGCATGTGCGCTGGCCCGACGAACTGCGGGCCTGTCTGACCACGCGCGGCTTCGCCGACGAGGTCCGCGCGGTGCTGGCCCGCAGCCGTGAACTGGGTCTTGGCCCCGACGCGCTGGACGCCTTCGCCTCCCGTATCGGCCGCCCGGACTGGCGTGCGGCGGCCGCCTTCCTCGCCGAGTACCTGGACGTTCTCGACATGCAGGGAGTGCTCGACTACGCGGAACTCGTGCACCGCGCGGTGCTGCTGGCCCGGCGGCCGGGCGTCGCCGAACAGCTCGCCCTCCAGTACGACGCCGTCTACGTGGACGAGTACCAGGACACCGATCCCGCACAGGTACGGCTGCTGCACGCCCTCGCGGGCGGGGGCCGGAACCTGGTGGCCTTCGGCGACCCCGACCAGTCGATCTACACCTTCCGGGGCGCCGACGTGAACGGCATCCTGGACTTCCCGGACGCCTTCCCGCGCGTGGACGGCCGTCCGGCACCGGTCGAGGTCCTGGGTACGTCACGCCGCTCGGGCGCCGCCCTGCTGACCGCCACGCGGCTGCTCACCCAGCGCATGCCCCTGACCCGTCTCCCCGCGGAGAAGGTCCGCGCCCATCGCGGGCTCGCGCCGGTACGGGACGGCGGGCGCGTCGAGGTCTACACGTACCCGACGCCGGGCACGGAGCTGGACAACATCGCGGACATCCTCCGCCGGGCGCACCTGGAGGACGGGGTCCCCTGGAGCGACATGGCCGTTCTCGTCCGCGCCGGAGCCCGCACCATCCCGTCCGTCCGCCGCGCTCTGACGGCGGCGGGGGTCCCCCTGGACATCGACGGCGACGATCTGCCGCTGCGCCACGAACCGGCGGTGACGCCCCTGTTGACGGCGCTGCGGGCGGTGGCGACGGCGGAGGCGGAGTCCGTGTCCGCGGGTCCGGAGCCGTCCGGGGCCGCGTCGGGAGCGGCGGACTCCGGGGCGGCGGCGGCGGAGGCCCCGGGTTCGGATGCAGCCGAGGCCGGCGCGGCCGGGACGGCACCGGAGGCACCCGCGTCCGACGCGGGCGAGTCCGATGCGGGCGTTTCCGGGGCGGAGACCGACGTACAGACGCCCGAAGGGCCGCCGTCGGGCGCGGACCCCGAACCGTCCGACTCCGCGCCGGACGGCGAGGCACCCGCAACGGAAACAGCCTCGGACGCGCCCCCCGCGCGGGACGCCTGCTGGCTCGACACCGAGACCGCGCTCACCCTGCTCGCCTCCCCCCTCGCCGGCATGGACGCCGCGGACCTGCGCAGGCTCGGCCGCGCCCTGCGCGAGGAGGAGCGCGCCGCGGGGAACCTCGTCCCGCCGCCCTCGGACGAACTCCTGGCGCGGGCGCTGGCCGAACCGGAGCGGCTGGTCGCCCACGACCCCGCGTACGCCCGCGGAGCCCAGCGCCTCGGTGCGCTGCTGCGCAAGGCGCGGGAGCGTCTCGCGGGCGGCGGGACGGCCGAGGAGGCGCTCTGGGACCTGTGGGAGGGCACGCCGTGGCCGCGGCGCCTGGAGCGGGCCGCCCGGCGCGGCGGCGCGGCCGGGCGCAACGCCGACCGGGACCTCGACGCCGTGTGCGCGCTGTTCGCGACGGCGGCCCGCGCCGAGGAGCGCACCGGCGGCCGCGGTGCCCTCAACTTCCTGGAGGAAATCGAAGCCCAGGACATCGCCGCCGACACGCTCACCGGCCGGGCCGTACGGCCGGACGCGGTACGCCTGATGACCGCGCACCGCTCCAAGGGCCTGGAATGGCGGCTGGTGGTCGTCGCGGGCGTCCAGGAGGGCCTGTGGCCGGACCTGCGCCGGCGCGGCTCCCTGCTGGAGGCCGACCGCATCGGACACGACGGCCTGGCCGAACCCCTCACGCCCGGAGCGCTCCTCTCCGAAGAGCGCCGTTTGTTCTACGTGGCCGCCACGCGCGCGCGTGAACGCCTCGTCGTCACCGCGGTGAAGGCTCCCGCGGACGACGGCGACCAGCCCTCCCGCTTCCTGACCGAACTCGGAGTCGAACCCAAGGACGTGACGGGCCGCCCGCGCCGCCCCCTGTCCGTCGCCGCCCTGGTCGCCGAGCTGCGCGCGACCACCGTCGACCCGCGCGTCTCGGACACCCTCCGGGAGGCCGCGGCCCGTCGCCTCGCCCGGCTCGCCGCGCTCGGCGACGAGGACGGCCGCCCCTTGGTGCCGTCCGCGCACCCCTACCGCTGGTGGGGCATGTACGAGCCGACCGAGAGCAAGATCCCGCTGCGCAACCGCGACCAGCCCCTCGTGCTCTCCGGAAGCGCCCTCGACCAGCTCGCCAACACCTGCGCCCTGCAGTGGTTCCTGGGCCGCGAGGTGAAGGCCGACGCGCCGGCGACGGCCGCCCAGGGCTTCGGCAACGTGGTGCACGTCCTCGCCGACGAGGTCGCCTCCGGGCACACCCCGGCCGACCTCGCCGTCCTCATGGAGCGGCTCGACTCCGTGTGGAACGCGCTCGCCTTCGACGCGCCGTGGAAGTCGGCGCAGGAGAAGGAGCACGCGCGCGTGGCGCTCGAACGCTTCCTCAATTGGCACGTCATGGACCGCACCGGCCGCACGCCGGTCGCCAGCGAGCACGACTTCGACGTGACCCTCGAAGCGGGCTCCTACGAAGTACGCATCCGCGGCTCCATGGACCGCGTCGAGGCGGACGCCGAGGGCCGTGCCTACGTGGTCGACTTCAAGACCGGCAAGCAGGCGCCCAGCGCCGCCGACGTGGCCCGTCACCCCCAGCTCGCCGTCTACCAACTGGCCGTCGCCGAGGGTGCCGTCGACGATGCCTTCGACGGCGTACGCCCCGAACCCGGCGGCGCGGAACTCGTCCAGCTGCGGCAGGGCGCCGCCCAGAAGAACGGCGGAGAGACCCTCCCCAAGGTGCAGGCCCAGGAGCCCCTCTCCGGGGAGTGGGTCGGCGACCTCCTCGCCACCGCCGCGGGCAAGGTCCTCGACGAACGGTTCACGCCGACGACGGGACAGCACTGCACGCACTGCGCGTTCCGGGCGTCGTGCAGCGCGCGGCCGGAGGGCCGGCAGGTCATCGACTGACCGGCGGACCCCCGGGGGTGACGCGGCCTGAGTGACGTACCGCACCACGTGTGCTGACCAGCTCTTCTTCCGTCGCGACAGCCGAAAGCGGTCACCGCTGTCAGTGGGCGCCGCTAGCCTCTCTGACGTGCCAGCCCGTATCACCGACCCCGAGCAGCTCAAGGAGCTCCTCGGCATCCCGTTCACCCCGGAGCAGACGGCCTGCATCACCGCGCCGCCCGCGCCGCAGGTGATCGTGGCCGGAGCCGGATCGGGCAAGACGACGGTGATGGCCGCCCGCGTGGTGTGGCTCGTCGGCACCGGACAGGTCGCCCCCGAGCAGGTGCTGGGCCTGACGTTCACCAACAAGGCCGCCGGAGAACTCGCCGAGCGGGTCCGCAGGGCGCTGATCAAGGCGGGCGTCACCGACCCCGACGTGATCGACCCGGACAACCCGCCCGGCGAGCCCGTGATCTCCACGTACCACGCCTTCGCCGGCCGCCTGCTCACCGACCACGGCCTGCGCATAGGGCTCGAACCCACGGCGCGTCTGCTCGCCGACGCCACCCGCTACCAGCTCGCCGCGCGCGTGCTGCGCGAGGCGCCGGGCCCGTACCCCGCGCTGACCCGCTCCTTCCCCGACCTCGTCAGCGACCTCCTCACGCTCGACTCCGAGCTCGCCGAGCACCTGGTCCGGCCCGAGGACCTGCGGACGTACGACGGCGAGCTGCTGCGGTCCCTGGAGGGCGCCAAACTCACCAACGCCGAGCTCCGCAAGGTCCCCGACGCGGCCGCCGCACGGCGCGAGCTCACCGAACTGGTGGGCCGCTACCGCGCGGCCAAGCGCGAGCGCGATCTGCTCGACTTCGGCGACCAGATCGCCCTCTCGGCGACCCTGGCCCGCACCCGCCCGGAGGTCGGTGCCATCCTGCGGGACGAGTTCCGGGTGGTCCTGCTCGATGAGTACCAGGACACTTCGGTGGCACAACGCGTCCTGCTCGCAGGGCTGTTCGGCGCCGGCACGGGGCATCCGGTGACCGCCGTCGGCGACCCCTGCCAGGCGATCTACGGATGGCGCGGCGCCTCCGTCGCCAACCTCGACGACTTCCCCGAGCACTTCGGGCATGCCGACGGCCGTCTCGCCACGCGCCAGTCGCTCAGCGAGAACCGCCGCAGCGGCGGCCGCCTCCTCGACCTCGCCAACAGTCTGGCGGAGCCCCTGCGCGCCCTCCACGCGGGCGTGGAGGCCCTGCGGCCGGCCCCCGGAGCCGAGCGGGACGGCCTGGTCCGCTGCGCGCTGCTGCGCACCCACGCCGAGGAGATGGACTGGCTCGCGGACTCGATCGCCCACCTCGTGCGCACCGGAAAGGCCCCGGGGGAGATCGCCGTGCTCTGCCGTACGGCGACCGATTTCGCGGAGATCCAGGGCGCGCTCGTCGCCCGTGACATCCCGGTCGAGGTGGTCGGCCTGTCCGGCCTGCTGCACCTCCCCGAAGTGGCCGATCTGGTCGCCGTCTGCGAGGTGCTCCAGGACCCCGGGGCCAACGCCTTCCTCGTCCGTCTGCTCACCGGGCCGCGCTGGCGGATCGGTCCCCGCGACCTGGCGCTGCTGGGCAGGCGCGCGCGCCTTCTCGTGTCCCACGCGCGCGTAGGGGCCGACGACGACCCGGACCGCAGGCTGGCCGCGGCCGTCGAAGGGGTCGACCCGGCCGAGGTGATATCGCTCGCGGACGCTCTCGACACATTCCTGGAGATGCCGCTCGGGTCGGAGGCGGCGGACGACGGCCTGCCGTTCTCGCCGGATGCACGGGTGCGCTTCGCGCGGCTCGCCGCCGAACTGCGCGACCTGCGCCGCTCGCTGGCCGACCCCCTGATGGACGTCCTGCACCGCGTGCTCGCCGTCACCGGCCTGGAGGTCGAGCTCTCCGCGTCCCCGCACGCGCTCGCCGCCCGCCGCCGCGAAACGCTGTCCAACTTCCTGGACGTCGCCGCGTCCTTCGCGGCGGGCGACGGCGAGGCGACACTGCTCGCCTTCCTCGGCTTCCTGCGGACGGCGGCGCAGTACGAGAAGGGCCTCGACAACGCCCTGCCGGGCGGCGAGAACACCGTGAAGGTGCTGACCGCCCACAAGTCCAAGGGCCTGGAATGGGATGTCGTCGCGGTTCCCGGGCTGGTCACCGGGACCTTCCCGAGCACTCAGGGCCGCGAGAAGTGGACCGCACAGGGCAAGGTCCTGCCGCACGAACTGCGCGGTGACGCCGACACCCTGCCCGACATCGCTGCCTGGGACGCCAGGAGCATGAAGGCCTTCCACGAGGCGATGAAGGACCACCAGCACACCGAGGAACTCCGCCTCGGCTACGTCACCTTCACCCGGCCGCGCTCCCTGCTGCTCGGCTCAGGTCACTGGTGGGGCCCGTCCCAGAAGCGGCCGCGGGGCCCCTCCGACTTCCTGCACGCCCTGTACGAGCACTGCGCGTCCGGCTACGGCGAGATCGAGGTCTGGACCGACGAACCCGCGGAGGACGAGGAGAACCCGGCCCTGCACGAGGCGTCCGCCGACCACGCGTGGCCGCTTCCGCTGGACGACGCGGCCCTGGCCAGGCGCCGCGCGGCCGCGGAGACCGTGCTGGCCCACCTGGAGCGGGTCGCGTCCCATGAGGACGCCCACCCCGGGGCCCGGCACGACCCGTCCTCGCACGAGGATCCCGACTGGCCGCCTCCGCCCGAGGACGACGAAGCCCCGTACGGGGAAGGCGACTTCCCGGAACCCTCCGACGTCCCCGAGCCTCCCGAAGAGGACTCCTCGGACTGGGAAGCCTGGACGGTGGAACGCCCGGCCGTCCCGCACCAGGCACCGGCCCCGGACACCCGCGCGCACCAGGCACCGGCCCCGCAGGCCCGCCCGCACCCCGGCGAGCACGACACCGGGCGCGCCCCCCTCACCCCGGAGGAGGCGCGCACCATCGACTCCTGGGACCGCGACCTGGACGCCCTCACCGGTGAGCTCCTGCGTGCCCGCGCGAGCGTCACGGACGTACCTCTGCCGCCGTCGCTCACCGCCTCGCAGCTGATGCGCCTGGCCGCCGACCCGGACGGCTTCGCGCAGGAGCTGGCCCGTCCCATGCCCCGCCCGCCGCAGCCGGCGGCCCGCCGCGGCACCCGCTTCCATGCCTGGGTCGAGTCCCGCTTCGAGGAGCTGCGGCTGCCGATGCTGGAACCGGAGGAGCTGCCGGGCAGTGACGCGGAGATCGCCGACGAGCGCGACCTGGAGACCCTCAAGGACGCCTTCGAGCGGTCCCCGTACGCGCAGCGGACGCCGTACCGCGTCGAGACCCCCTTCCAGCTCGCCATCGCGGGACGCGTCGTACGCGGCCGTATCGACGCCGTCTACCGGGAGGCCGACGGCGACGGCACGACGTACGAGATCGTCGACTGGAAGACGAGTCGCACGCGCACCGCGGACCCCCTTCAGCTCGCGGTCTACCGGCTCGCCTGGGCCGAGCAGCAAGGCGTGCCGCTGGAGTCCGTCAAGGCCGCGTTCCTGTACGTGCGCAGCGGCGAGGTCGTCCGTCCCGCCGGCCTTCCCGACCGGGCCGCGCTGGAGCGACTGCTTCTGGACGAGCCTCCGGAGGAGTCCGCGGAGGAACCGCCGGACGAGCATGTCGGTGCGGGCCGTTAGGCTCGTGACCATGAGCAAGCCCGTTGACAGCGCTGTCAGCACCGTCCGCACGTACATTGGCACGCACCGCGCCGCCTTCCTCGACGACCTCGTGGAATGGCTGAGAATCCCCTCGGTGTCGGCCCAGCCCGCGCATGCCGCGGACGTACGGCGCAGCGCCGACTGGCTCGCCGCCAAACTCAAGGAGACCGGCTTCCCGACCAGCGAGGTCTGGGCGACCCCGGGAGCCCCCGCCGTCTTCGCCGAGTGGCCCTCCGGTGACCCGCAGGCGCCCACCGTCCTGGTCTACGGCCACCACGACGTGCAGCCGGCCGCCCTCGACGACGGCTGGGATTCCGAGCCCTTCGAGCCCGTGATCCAGGGGAACCGTCTCCACGCGCGCGGGGCGGCTGACGACAAGGGCCAGGTGTTCTTCCACACACTCGGCGTCCGCGCCCACCTCGCCGCCACCGGGCGCACCGCCCCGGCGGTCAACCTGAAGCTGCTCATCGAGGGTGAGGAGGAGTCCGGCTCGCCACACTTCCGCGCCCTCGTCGAGGAGCACGCGGGCCGGCTCGCCGCCGACGCGGTGATCGTCTCCGACACGGGCATGTGGTCCGAGGACACCCCGACGGTGTGCACGGGCATGCGAGGCCTCGCCGAGTGCGAGATCGAGCTGCGCGGACCCGACCAGGACATCCACTCGGGCTCCTTCGGCGGCGCGGTGCCGAACCCCGCCACCGCGGCCGCCCGCCTGGTCGCCGCGCTGCACGACGAGCACGCGCGCGTAGCGGTACCCGGCTTCTACGACGGCATCACCGAGCTCACCGGCCGTGAGCGCGAGCTCTTCGCGGAACTGCCCTTCGACGAGGGGCAGTGGCTGCGCACGGCCAAGTCCTCCGCGGCGTACGGGGAGGCCGGGCACACCACCCTGGAGCGCATCTGGGCCCGCCCGACCGCGGAGGTCAACGGCATCGGCGGCGGTTACCAAGGCCCCGGCAGCAAGACGATCATCCCGTCCTCGGCCCAGGTCAAGCTCTCCTTCCGGCTGGTCGCGGGACAGGACCCGGACCACATCGAGAAGGCGGTGCGCGCCTGGGCGGCCGACCAGCTGCCCGCCGGGATCCGGTGCGAGATCACCTTCGGCGCGGCCACGCGCCCGTGTCTGACGCCCCTGGACCACCCGGCCCTGCAGTCCGTCGTACGGGCCATGGGCCGTGCCTTCGGGCAGCCGATCCGCTTCACGCGCGAGGGCGGCTCAGGACCCGCCGCGGACCTTCAGGAAGTGCTCGGCGCACCCGTGCTGTTCCTGGGCATCTCCGTCCCCTCGGACGGCTGGCACGCCCCGAACGAGAAGGTCGAACTCGATCTCCTCCTGAAAGGCGTCGAGACCACCGCCTACCTGTGGGGCGACCTGGCCGAGACCTGGGGCGAGGCACACTGAAGAAGGCCGGTCACGAGCTGAAGAACGACCTCCGCACCCGTCCCGCCGTACATCCCGCTGAACCGCCCGTCGAAATAACCGTTCCACCGGGGGAGTTGGAAGCACCCGTGACCACCTGGACCGACCACACCGCCGACCGTCCCATCTCGCTCACCGCCCCGAGTGGCATCGACCGGGCCGCCCACCACCGGCTCGACGAGGCCTGGCTCGCGGCGGCGTGGAGCCACCCCTCGACCCGAGTGTTCGTGGTCTCCGGCGGCCAGGTGCTCATCGACGAGACGGCGGACGGCACCACCGAACTCCTCATGACCCCGTCCTTCGAGGCCCCCCTCACCGAAGCCCACCGCTACTTCCTGGGCACCGACGACGACGGCGTCAGCTACTTCGCGCTCCAGAAGGACGCGCTTCCCGGCCGTATCGACCAGTCCGCGCGCGCGGCCGGGCTGCGCGAGGCGGGGCTGCTCCTGTCGCCGCGCGACGCGGGCCTGATGGTGCACGCGGTCGCGCTGGAGAACTGGCAGCGGCTGCACCGCTTCTGCTCGCGCTGCGGGGAGCGCACGGTCATCGCGGCCGCCGGCCACATCCGCCGCTGCCCGGCCTGCGGAGCCGAGCACTACCCGCGTACCGACCCGGCAGTGATCATGGCGGTCACGGACGACCACGACCGCATCCTGCTCGGCCGCCAGATGCACTGGCCCGAAGGCCGCTTCTCCACGCTCGCCGGCTTCGTCGAGCCGGGCGAGTCCATCGAGCAGTCGGTGCGCCGGGAGGTCTTCGAGGAGGCAGGCGTCACGGTCGGTGAGGTGGAGTACGTCGCCAGCCAGCCCTGGCCCTTCCCCTCCAGCCTCATGCTCGGCTTCATGGCCCGCGCCACCTCGTCGGAGATCAACGTCGACGGCGAGGAGATCCAGGAAGCGCGCTGGTTCTCCCGCGAGGACCTGCGGACCGCCTTCGAGTCCGGAGAGGTGCTGCCCCCGTTCGGCATCTCGATCGCGGCCCGCCTGATCGAACTCTGGTACGGCAAGCCCCTGCCGAGGCCGGGAGGCGCGGCCCTGTGACACAGAAGTGGGGGGGGGGGCGGGGGGGCGGCGGGGTGGCGGGGGGGGCCGCCGGGCTCGGGGCCCCGCGCTTTGGGGGCGGGGGGCCCCGCCGCCACTCGCCTTCCGGCTACTGGATCTCGCGCAGTACGTCGAGGATCGCCGCCGTGTCCCCGGCCGCCGTGAGCCGCTCACGGAAGGCGGGATCCATCAGCTTCCGCGACAGCAGCGCCAGGATCCGCAGATGCTCGTCACCCGCGGCCGCCTCCGGTACGGCGATCATGAAGACCAGCTTGGCCCTGGTGTCGTCGAGCGCACCCCACTCGATGCCCTCGGCGGACCGGGCGAACCCGACGACCGGCGCGCTCACCGCGTCCGTCTTGGCGTGCGGGATCGCGATCTCCTCGCCGAGACCGGTGGTGCCCTGCGCCTCACGCCGCAGCGCGGTCCGCACGAGCTCCTCCACGTCGTCGACCCTGCCGCTCGCGGCCAGCAGCCCGGCCATCTCACGGATCGCGGACTCCTTGTCCCCGGCGTCGAGTTGCACCTTCACGGTCTGCTCGGTGAGGTGGCCGGAGAGGACGCGGTCCTCGGAAGCGGGCGGCGGCGTCGTGGCCGCGGCCGGGCTCGCCTTCGACGGCGCCTCAGCCTTGGTGGCCGTGCTCGCCTTCGACGTGGTCGCAGGGGTCGCCCCGCCCGTGGTGGCCTGGGGCGCCTTCGGCGCGGAGACCGTACCGCCGCCGGTCAGGGCGCCCGCACCGACGAGCACGGGCTCGGACCGGGGGGACGGCACGTCCACGAGCGGCTCGCCCCGGCGCCGGCGTTCGGCGAGGTCCACGAGTGTCACCGTCGTCAGTGCCGTCACCGCGGTACCGATCGCCACGGCCACGAAGAACATCGGTACGCCGCCCACGGCACCCAGCAGCGCCACGATCGGCCCGCCGTGGGGCACCGCGTCCTCGACCCCGGCGAGTCCGGCGACCGCGCCGGCCACCGCACCGCCGAGCATGTTCGCGGGGATGACCTGAGCGGGCCGTGCCGCCGCGAAGGGGATCGCGCCTTCGGAGATCCCGAAGCAGCCCATGAACAGCGAAGCCAGACCGGTCTCGCGTTCCTGCTCGGTGTAGAGGCGCTTGCGGATCAGCGTGGCCACGCCCTGACCGAGCGGCATGACCGGAATCGCCGCCGCGCACATGCCCATGACCGTCTGGTTGCCGGTCGCGATGAGCCCCGCGCCGAAGAGGAACGCCGTCTTGTTGACCGGCCCGCCCATGTCGAACGCGATCATGAGCCCGAGAATCGCGCCGAGCAGCACCGCGCTGGTCCCGGTCATGCCGCTGAGCCAGCTGGTCAGATGCTCGAAGACCCACGAGATCGGCTTCCCGATCACGTAGATGAAGAACATGCCGAGTGCGGTGGTCGCCACGATCGGGATCACGATGATCGGCATGATCGGCTGCGCGAACTTCGGGACCTTGACCTTCTTGATCCACAGCACCAGATAACCGGCGAGGAAGCCGGTCACGATGGCCCCGATGAAGCCCGCCCCCGCCTTGGAGTCGTACAGCGAACCGGTGTTGGCGATCCAGCCGCCGATCATTCCGGGCACCAGAGCGGGCCGGTCCCCGATCGCGTACGCGATGTAGCCGGACAGGATCGGCACCATCAGCGTGAAGCCGATGACGCCGATGTTGTTCACGTCCATCCAGAAGGAGTCCTTCGGGATGACCAGGCCGCCGGACGGGTCCGTGTGCCCGCCGAGCGAGAGCGATATCGCGATCAGCAGCCCGCCGACCACGACGAACGGGATCATGTAACTGACCCCGTTCATCAGGGCCTTGTACGCCACGCTCCGCTCCTTGCCACCGCCGCTCGTCGAGGCGACCGTGGCGTCGGCCGTGTGCACGGGCGCCGACTGCACCTGTTCGATCAGCCGCTCAGGATGGTGGATTCCCTCGGCCACCCCGACGGTGATGACCCGCTTTCCCGCGAACCGGCTCAGGTCCACGTCCTTGTCGGCCGCGACGATGACGCCGTCAGCGGTGTTGACATCGTTGTCATCGAGCACATTTTCGGCACCGATGGATCCCTGGGTCTCCACCTTCATGTCGATCCCGAGTCGCTCCGCCGCCTGCGAGAGCTTCTCGGCCGCCATGTACGTGTGGGCGATGCCGGTCGGGCATGCGGTAACCGCGAGCAGCTTCAATCGCTTCTGCTCACCGTCGCCGCCCGTGGGGGGAGGGCTGGCTGGATTGGTCACGTGGATCTCCTAACGCCTTTGGCACGCGGAACGACGTCCCGGACGTCCCGCAGATCGCTCTCCTGCTCCCGATCTCCTCGCATAGTGCAACAGGTGTCCAGCGATCGAAAGGCTCGGAAGTCCCGGTTTGTCCAGGTCTGATGGCTCCTGTTGCCCGTCTCGTTCGCTCCCTGTTACCGATCCCCATGACGTTCCGTTATCGGCCCGACCTCCGACGGCGCGCCCTTTTCCGCATCCCGACGCGCCCTTTCCACGGCGTGAGGCGCCTCGCCCATGGCTTGAAGCTTCCCTTCGCATGGCCTGAAGCGTCCCTTCCATGGCCTGAGGCGTTTCCCTTCCACGGGCTGACGGCGTGGACCGGACACCGATCCGATACGACCTCGGCGCACCCCTCGTCCTGACCTGGCGGGGCCCTCGTCCTGGGCCGGCGGGAGCGGAGGCGGGCTGGGGTCGACAGGCTCACCGGTGTAGCTTGGGGAAGAGCCAGACGTCGCTGCTGATGGCGGTCGGGCGGCCCTTCCGGGGGCCGGCCGAGGGAGAGAGGGCCTCCGACGGACTGCGCTGCGCGCACCGCGGCATGCCCGTGCCCCGTCCGGGCAGGCGTGTGCCGCCGCCGCGCAGACCAGCCGTATCCACCTCGCCCCAACCCCGAGGAGCAGCTCGAATGTCGACTGTCGCCACCGGCCAGGATTTCAAGGTCGCCGATCTTTCTCTGGCCGCGTTCGGTCGCAAGGAAATCACTCTCGCCGAGCATGAGATGCCCGGTCTGATGTCGATCCGCAGGGAGTACGCCGAGGCGCAGCCGCTGGCCGGCGCCCGCGTCACCGGTTCGCTGCACATGACGGTGCAGACCGCCGTGCTGATCGAGACCCTGGTCGCCCTGGGCGCCGAGGTGCGCTGGGCGTCCTGCAACATCTTCTCCACCCAGGACCACGCGGCCGCGGCCATCGCGGTCGGCCCGAACGGCACTCCCGACAACCCCCAGGGTGTCCCGGTCTTCGCCTGGAAGGGCGAGAGCCTGGAGGAGTACTGGTGGTGCACGGAGCAGGCGCTGACCTGGCCGAACACTCCGACCGGCGGCCCGAACATGATCCTGGACGACGGTGGTGACGCCACCATGCTCGTCCACAAGGGCGTCGAGTACGAGAAGGACGGCAAGGTCCCCTCGGTCGACACCGCCGAGTCCGACGAGCACCGTGTGGTCCTCGAGCTCCTGGCCCGCAGCATCACCGACGGCTCGCAGAAGTGGACCCAGCTCGCCTCGGAGATCCGCGGCGTGACCGAGGAGACCACGACCGGCGTCCACCGCCTGTACGAGATGCACCGCGACGGCACCCTGCTGTTCCCGGCGATCAACGTGAACGACGCCGTGACGAAGTCGAAGTTCGACAACAAGTACGGCTGCCGGCACTCGCTGATCGACGGCATCAACCGTGCCACCGACGTCCTCATCGGCGGCAAGACCGCGGTCGTCTGCGGCTACGGCGATGTGGGCAAGGGCTGCGCGGAGTCTCTGCGCGGGCAGGGTGCCCGGGTGATCATCACCGAGATCGACCCGATCTGCGCCCTGCAGGCGGCGATGGACGGCTACCAGGTCACGACGCTGGACGAGGTCGTCGACAAGGCCGACATCTTCGTCACCACGACCGGCAACAAGGACATCATCATGGCCTCGGACATGGCCAGGATGAAGCACCAGGCGATCGTGGGCAACATCGGTCACTTCGACAACGAGATCGACATGGCCGGCCTGGCGCAGCTGCCGGGCATCGTCAAGGACGAGGTCAAGCCGCAGGTCCACACGTGGACGTTCCCCGACGGGAAGGTCCTGATCGTGCTGTCCGAGGGCCGCCTCCTGAACCTGGGCAACGCGACCGGTCACCCGTCGTTCGTGATGTCCAACTCGTTCGCGGACCAGACCCTGGCCCAGATCGAGCTGTTCACCAAGCCCGACGAGTACCCGACCGACGTGTACGTGCTGCCCAAGCACCTCGACGAGAAGGTCGCCCGCCTCCACCTCGACGCCCTCGGCGTGAAGCTGACGACGCTCCGCCCCGAGCAGGCCTCGTACATCGGCGTCGAGGTCGAGGGCCCGTACAAGTCGGACCACTACCGCTACTGATCCGCTGCTGGGCGCTCACCTCCGTCACGAGGTGAGCGCACCCGCAGGTGCTGCCTCACCGAGTACGTGGTGGGCGTGGCGGTCGGCTCACCGAGTACGTGGTGAGTGCGACTGCCGGTTCACCGAGTACGTGGTGGGCGTGGCTGCCGGTTCACCGAGTACGTGGTGGGCGTGGCTGCCCGCTAACCCAGCACCGGGTGAGCGGGACCGGCACGCAGCACGCAGCGCAGGCGAGCGCGTCCGTGCACTGACGCGCTCCTCAGCAGCAGGTCCCAGGCAGGCCCCCGCACCCCCGTGCCGGGGGCCTGCCCCTTGCCGGACCGACCTCGGAAGACCCAGGACCCCTATGCCCCGCGGCCGATATTCGCTCCACGATCCGCACGACCACACCCCCCTCGCCGACGAACACTTCCACTGCGCGCCGGGCCCCTCCGGCTGGCGCTACGTCTCCCAACTCACCACCCCCTCCGGCGAGCACGCCGGCTCCGTCGACCTCGCGCTCGACGAACTCGGCCGCCCCATCCGCCTCGAGCTCCACGCCGCGAGCTGGCAGGTCCGCGGCGCGGCTCTCGACGGCGTCACGTGGGTCCGCACCGACCCCACCGGCACGGAGGCCACGGAAGGCAATGTCCACGCCCACGCCTTCACCGGCACCTCACCGGCGTTCCTCGTCGCCACCGCTCGTCTTCTGCGCCTCACCCCCGATGCCTCCGCGACCCGCGTACGCCTCGTCGCCTTCACGGACCCGGTCCTCGCCCCCCGCACCCTCGACCAGTCCTGGGCCCTGATGACGAGAGAAACACACGCCACTGACAACGGTCCGCTGACCGTGGACGAATACCAGGTCACAGCGCTGGACACCGGTGAGCAGAACGCCGTTCACATCGCGGGCGACGTGATCCTGGCGGCTCCCGGCATCGAGCTGGAGGACCTGGAGTCGCCGCCGTCGACGCTCGCCTGACACGCGATCACCCACCGCACGCGGACCGATCCCGCTCACGGCTCACTGAGCGCGACGCCAGAGGCCCGGCGCCCGAAGGTGCCTTGCGTTCAGGCGGGCGGTGCGAAACCGGTGGCGGGCCGATCGGGCTGCTTAGGGTGCTCGGGCTGCATGGGCTGAGCCTGCCGGTCCTGCAGTTGCGGGTCCTGCCGGTTCGGCGACTGCTGCTGGTGGTCCGGGAGGCTCGCGTCGGCCGGTGGCGTCGGCCTGGCCGCGTCGAACCGACCCGCGGCCGGGCCCTGCCCGGCGCCCTCAGCTCCCGGCGGAGAATAGGCAGGTGCCGACGGATAGGGGGATCCGCCCGGCGGGACCGCAGCGGACCCGCCACCACCCGGCGTCCCGTTCGGCCAACTCGAAGCGGGTGACGAGCCCGGATACGCCCCGCCCGCACCTCGGTACTCCCCGGCGGGAACCCCACCCGCAATCGGGCCGCTGCCCGTCAGCTGCCGGCCACCGGACGTACGCCGTACCTCGCGCGCCTGCCGTTCCTGCACCACGGCCGCCAGATACGCGGCCGCCGGAACCCCCTGAGGTGCCGGAGTCCCCGTGCACGCCGCGAGATCGCCGGCGAGGCGCTGCGCCATCTCCCAGCCGACCCGTGGATCCAACTGCTGCATCCGCGTCAGGTACTGGCGGATGGCCAGCCACAGCCCGTCCGGAACCGCCGACAGATCAAGACCGGAGAACCGTCCCGCCAGCCAGGGCGGCGGCGGAGGCACGAAGTGCGCGCGCCCGGCGGGCACCCGCTCCCGTACGACGAGCGTTCCCGCGAACACGTCGCCGAGCCGTCTTCCGCGCTCGGAGAGCAGCGAGGCGATGCACGCCACGATCCCGAACGTCGTCAGGATCTCCACCATGCCGACCGCACCCCGGACCAGCGCGTGCCGGAACCGGATCGGCCCGCCGTCGTCCCGCACCACCCGCAGTCCGCAGGCCAGCTTCCCCAGGGAGCGCCCATGGCTGAGCGTCTCCACCGCGATCGGCCCACCCACCAGCACCAACAGGGAAGCCGCGATCGTGACCGCGATCTTTGCCGCGTCGTCCAAGCTGCCTGTCGAATACACCAGGACGATGCTCACGAACAGGTAGACGACCATGGCCACGGCCAGGTCGAGCAACACCGCCAGAGCTCGGCTCGGCAGTTTCGCGGGGCGCAACTCCAGCGCCACCGCCTCGCCCGTCACTAGCTCACTCACGCCTGCCGTCCTTCCCCTGAGCTGCCCCGAAGACCGCCAGTCTGCCAAGCTGAGGGCACATCGCGCCGCGGTACGACAAGCTGACACGCAGTACGAGAGGACGAGGAGCAGCAGAACCGATGGACCTCGACGTCTTCGTGTCCGCCCACCGCGCCGAGTGGGACCGCCTCGACGCCCTGTTGCACCGCCAGCGCCGCCTCAACGGTGCCGAGGCCGACGAGCTCGTCGCCCTCTACCAACGCACCGCCACCCACCTCTCCCTGATCCAGTCCAGCGCCCCGGACCCGCAACTGACCGGACGCCTGAGTCAACTGGTGGCACGCGCGCGTAGTGCCGTGACAGGCACCCGCCGGGCCTCCTGGCGCGATGTCACGCGCTTCCTCGCCCACGGCTTTCCCGCCGCGGTCTACCGCTCGCGCCACTGGTGGGTACCGACAGCCCTTGTCTCCATCGCGGTAGCGACCCTCCTGGGGTGGTGGATCGGTACGCATCCCGAGGTCCAGTCGTCGATCGCGGCCCCCAGCGAGCTGCGCGACCTCACCCGCCCCGGTGGAGAGTACGAGACGTACTACTCCAGCCACCCCGCTGCCTCCTTCGCCGCCCAGGTCTGGACGAACAACGCCCAGGCCGCCGCGATGTGCCTGGTCCTCGGGATCTTCCTGGGGCTCCCGGTCATCTGGATCCTCTTCCAGAACATGCTCAACCTGGGAGTGGGCTTCGGCCTCATGTCGTCCGCGGGCCGCTTCGACACCTTCCTCGGACTCATCCTTCCGCACGGCCTCCTGGAGCTGACCGCTGTCTTTGTCGCGGCCGGCACGGGCCTGCGCCTCGGCTGGACACTGATCGATCCGGGGCCCCGCTCCCGCCGTACCGCCCTCGCCGAGGAAGGCCGCGCCGCCCTCGGCATGGCCATCGGGCTCGCCCTGGTCCTGTTCATCTCCGGCGCCATCGAAGGCTTCGTCACCCCTTCAGGCCTCCCCACCTGGGCCCGAATAGGGATAGGCATCGCCGCTGAACTGGCATTCCTCGCGTACGTCTATGTCCTGGGCGGTCGCGCGGCCCGCTCCGGCGAGACGGGCGACGTCGAAGCGGCTGAGCGCAGCGCCACTGTCCCCACCGCAGCCTGATGTGCGTCCACCCTCGCTGACCTGCTAGTCTCCTCTTCGCCCCAAGGGAGTCGTTGACACGGACCCAACGGGGAGGTAGATTCGAACAGTTGCCTAGAACTGGACACGTCCGGTGGCAGCGGCTAGTTTCTATCTGCTTCCGGAGACAATCGATTTCCGAGAAGCCACTCCTGATGATTCAGAAATGGATGCCGGTCAGTCCGGCCCAAATCTTCTGATAATGTCGGAGCCGCCGGAAAGGGAAACGCGGAAGCGGAAACCTGGAAAGCACCGAGGAAATCGGAACCGGAAACGGTCTGATAGAGTCGGAAACGCAAGACCGAAGGGAAGCGCCCGGAGGAAAGCCCGAGAGGGTGAGTACAAAGGAAGCGTCCGTTCCT
>NZ_JBHVXW010000024.1:0-151299 GCF_042881375.1 Streptomyces sp. NPDC058274 | reverse complement strand
CCGGGGGTGCGCGGCGCGACGATCGGGACCGGGGCCTCGCCGTTGCGGCCGTACATCGCCTGGAGCAGGTCGGCCTGTTCCGTCTTGGTCGGCAGACCGGTCGACGGCCCGCCGCGCTGGATGTCGATGACCAGCAACGGCAGTTCCAGCGACACCGCAAGACCGATCGTCTCGGACTTCAGTGCCACCCCCGGTCCGGACGTGGTCGTCACCGCCAGCGAGCCCCCGAAGGCCGCGCCGAGCGCCGCCCCGATACCCGCGATCTCGTCCTCGGCCTGGAAGGTGCGGACGCCGAAGTTCTTGTGCCGGCTCAGCTCGTGCAGGATGTCGGAGGCCGGCGTGATCGGGTACGAGCCGAGATACAGCGGCAGATCGGCCTGCCGGCTCGCCGCGATCAGGCCGTACGACAGCGCCAGGTTCCCGGAGATGTTCCGGTAGGTGCCCGGCGGGAACGCCTGCGCGGCCGGTGCGACCTCGTAACTGACCGCGAAGTCCTCGGTCGTCTCGCCGAAGTTCCAGCCCGCCCGGAACGCGGCGAGGTTGGCCGCCGCGATGTCCGGCTTCTTGGCGAACTTGGCGGCGAGGAACTTCTCCGTGCCCTCGGTCGGCCGGTGGTACATCCAGCTCAGCAGGCCCAGCGCGAACATGTTCTTCGATCGCTCGGCCTCCTTGCGGGAGAGGTCGAACTCCTTGAGCGCCTCGACGGTGAGCGTCGTCAGCGGGACGGGGTGGACGCTGAAGCCGTCCAGGGAGCCGTCCTCCAGCGGATTCGCGGCATAGCCGACCTTCGCCATCGCCCGTTTGGTGAACTCGTCCGTGTTGACGATGATCTCCGCGCCGCGCGGCACATCGGCGATGTTCGCCTTCAGGGCGGCCGGGTTCATGGCGACCAGCACGTTCGGCGCGTCCCCGGGCGTGAGGATGTCGTGGTCGGCGAAGTGCAGCTGGAAGGACGAGACGCCCGGCAGCGTGCCTGCGGGGGCGCGGATCTCGGCGGGGAAGTTCGGCAGGGTCGAGAGATCGTTTCCGAAGGATGCCGTCTCGGACGTGAAGCGGTCACCGGTGAGCTGCATACCGTCACCGGAGTCCCCCGCGAACCGGATGATGACCCGGTCGAGGCGCCTCACGTCCTTCGCGCCCGCCGGTTTGCGCTGCTCTCCTACGACGGCTCCGTCGGCCTGTTCCGCTGGACTGCTGACCTGGCTGGTCACTGAACTGGACCTCCTTCGAGGCGGCTGTCGGGGAGCGGGCGTCCCGCCGGCCTCCCCAGGATCAACCCTACGTCGGTAAGGGTCGCCTTCCTTCGGCCGTTCGCATGATGGATGCCGATTTGAGACGGCTGTACGCCCTGATTCGCCATGATGTGCTCGCCCCCCGGCGCTTTGCGTGAAGACGCTCCCGGTTCATCCTTCGGTTTCGTACGCGATGTGAGGCGCGGGCGTCCGGATACGTACTGGACACCCGCCGCCTCGATGCGTGCTGGACAACTGACACAGTGTCAGGTACTCACGAATTGAGGTAGGTGAGGACCGCGAGAACACGCCGGTGATCTCCGTCGCTCGGGGAGAGCCCGAGCTTCAGGAAGATATTGCTGACGTGCTTCTCGACGGCGCCGTCACTGACCACCAGCTGCCGTGCGATCGCCGAGTTCGTCCGTCCCTCCGCCATCAGCCCGAGGACCTCGCGCTCGCGTGGGGTGAGCCCGGCGAGAACGTCCTGTTTGCGGCTGCGCCCGAGCAGCTGCGCCACCACTTCCGGGTCCAGCGCGGTACCCCCCTGGGCCACCCGCACCACGGCGTCCACGAACTCCCGCACCTCGGCCACCCGGTCCTTGAGCAGATAGCCGACACCACGGCTGGAACCGGCCAGCAGTTCGGTGGCGTACTGCTCCTCCACGTACTGCGACAGCACCAGCACACCGAGCCCGGGGTGCGCCTTGCGCAGCTGCACCGCGGCCCTGACCCCCTCGTCGGTGTGCGTCGGCGGCATCCGCACGTCGGCCACGACGACGTCCGGCAGCTCGCCCTGGCCCGCCAGCCCCGTGATGGTCTTGATCAGCGCCTCGCCGTCACCGACACCGGCCACGACGTCATGTCCTCGGTCGGTCAGCAACCGGGTCAGGCCCTCCCTGAGCAGCACTGAATCCTCGGCGATGACCACCCGCACCCTGTCCTCCACGATCTTCGGCCCCCCACAGCCCCGTTCCGGCGTGTGCCGGTATCCGGCCCCAGCATTCCAGCATCGGGACCCGGCCGCGCCCGACCGACGGGAATGAGCCCCGGGAGCGGCGCCCGGGGCGACGTCCGGGGGCGTCCGGTCCGGGCCGGCGATCCGGGCGAAACGGATCGCAGGCGGGCAGCCGGGGGCGGCCGACCACGGCCGGCCCGGGGGGCGGGCCGACCACGGGCACCTGAAATCTCCGGAGCTCCCCGGGGCGTATCTCCCGGGGAGCTCCGGAGCGCAACTCACACTTCACGAACCACAGTTCGCGAGTCACCGGGACGGACGGAGGTCGTCCGGGCCGTCTTCGGCGCCGATCCGCACGCGGGACGGGGTCTCATCCCCGCCACGGCAGTTCCGCCGTGACGCGGGTCGGGCCGGCCGCGGGGGAGTCGACCACCAGGATCCCGTCCACCGCGTCGAGCCGTTCCGCGAGCCCGGCGAGACCGGAGCCGCCGGACACCGAGGCCCCGCCCATGCCGTTGTCCGTGACCTGGAGCATCAGCCGGTTCTCGACCCGCCACACATCCACCGTGGCGCGGGTCGCCCGCGAGTGCTTGCTGATGTTCTGCAGCAGCTCCGACACCGTGAAGTAGGCGATCCCCTCGATCGCGGGGGCCGGCCGGGACGGCAGATCCACCTCCACCCGCACCGGGACCGTGCAGCGCGACGCGACCGCGGACAGGGCGGCGTCGAGGCCCCGGTCCGTCAGCACCGCCGGGTGGATGCCGCGCGCCAGATCCCGCAGCTCCTGAAGCGCCGTCTTCACCTCGCCGTGCGCCTCGTCCACCATCCGCGCCGCCTCCTGCGGATCCTCCGACAGCTTCTCCTTGGCCAGCCCGAGGCCCATCGCGAGGTTGACCAGCCGGGCCTGCGCCCCGTCGTGCAGATCGCGCTCGATGCGCCGCAGGTCGGCGGCCGCCGTGTCCACGACCACCCCGCGGTCCGACTCCAGCTCGACCACCCGGGTCGCGAGCGTCGACGGGCCCAGCAGCCCGTGCACCATCAGCCGGTCCACCGTCGTCAGCGCCCGCACGATCCACGGCGTCGCCATCGTGAACAACAGCCCCACCAGCGCGGTGACCGCGATCTCGAAGGGGTTGTCGAGGTAGATGCGGTGCGCCTCGTCGCCGTAGAGCTGAATGCCGCCCTGCCCGCCGTACATCGGGAAGACCCAGAACCACAGCGGATACGTCAGCATCGCCCAGCCGTACGCCCAGAAGGACACCGCCACCGAGAAGGCGAACACCGCCCACGGCATCTGCAGTACCGCGAACAGCAGGTGGCGCCAGGACGTGCCGCTCTTGAGCGTCGCCCCCATCCACGCCATCGCGCCGTGCCCCTTGCGGCGCAGCGGCTCCGGCTCGGGGACGTCGAGGCCGAGCAGCCCCCGCGCCCGCGCCCGCTCCAGCGAGCCGAACCCCCGGCACCCCGCCAGGGCCGCCGCGAGCACCGGGACCCCCAGGAACGTGACCAGCAGGCCCGCGCCCAGCGTCACCATCGTGACCGCGTAGGTGAAGGTGACGATGCTGATCGGCAGGCTCAGCATCAGATAGCCCAGCTCCCGCCAGCTGCGCGCCTCGACCGGCGCCCGCAGCGCGGCCGGCAGCCGGTGCCGCCGCTCCCCGGCACCCGCCCCGTGGAATCCGGGCTCGGTCTGCCGCCCGTACCCCTGTCCGTACTCCGTGGCCATCGGCGTCGTCCGTTTCTCTTCGTCCGGCTCTGCTCATCCGGAGGTCCGCTGTCGTACCTCCACCCTGCGCGCCCGCCGCTCCACGGACCATGGAGTCCATCGGCGTCTTGAACCGGGGGTTTTCCCTACCTTGGCTTCGTGGGGCGGGGTTCGGGTCCTCGGTCCCGTGCGGGGCGCGGGCGCGGTTCGGCCTGGGGCGTTCGCCGCGCCAATGCCGGTGCGGCCGCACCGAGCCCCGCCCGGATCACCGCCAGCCGGTCGGGGGGCGCGGCCACCGCGACGGGTTCCGCGGCGGCCATGCCGTCCAGCAGGAACGGCACGGTCCCGTCCACGGCCTGGGTCGTCCGCCGCGCCAACGCCGGTGCGGGCGACGGCGGTTGGCGAGCGGGTGTCACCGGGGTGGCTGCTCCGGAGGGTGCGGACCGTCGTTCACCGCGCCTGCGCCGGTACGGGCGATGGCGGTTGGCGAGCGGGTGTCACCGGGGTGGCTGCTCCGGAGGGTGCGGACCGTCGTTCACCGCGCCTGCGCCGGTACGGGCGAAGGTGGTTGCGAGCGGGTGTCACCGGGGTGGCTGCTCCGGAGGGCGTGGCCCGTCGTTCACCGCGCCAACGCCGTTACGGGCCACGGTGGTTGGCGAGCGCGTGCCTCCGCGGTGGCTGCCTCGGAGGCACGCACCGCGGTGGCTGCCCCGAGGGGCACGGTCGCCGCGGCTAATGCTGTCCCTGCCGTTGCTCCCCGGGCTGCCGGTCGCGCCACGGCAGTTCCGCCGTGATCGTGGTCGGCCCGCCCGCCGGCGAGTCGATGACGAACAGTCCGTCGACCGCGCCCAGGCGGTCCGCGAGGCCCGCCATCCCCGTACCGCCGTCGAGAGCGGCCCCGCCGCGACCGTCGTCCCAGACCTGGATGAGCAGCCGCTCGTCCGTCCGCCACACCTCGACCGACGCCGAACGCGCCCCACTGTGCTTGCTCACGTTCTGCAGCAGCTCGGAGACCGTGAAGTACGCGATGCCCTCGATGGCCGCCGCCGGCCGCGTGTCCAGATCGGCCGTCACCTTCACCGGCACCGTGCAGCGGGAGGCGATCGCGGAGAGGGCGGCGTCGAGCCCGCGGTCCGTCAGCACCGCCGGGTGGATGCCGCGGGCCAGGTCGCGCAGTTCCTGCAGGGCGAGCTTCACCTCGCCGTGCGCCTCCTCGACCATCACCGCGACGGTGTCGTCGGCCTGGCCCTCCAGCAGCTTCTCCTTGGCCAGCCCGAGCCCCATCGCGAGGTTGACCAGCCGGGCCTGTGCCCCGTCGTGCAGATCCCGCTCGATGCGCCGCAGGTCGGCCGCGGCCGTGTCGACCACCACCCCGCGGTCCGACTCCAGCTCGGCGATGCGCCGTTCCAGCTCGTCCGAGGGGGACAGCAGCCCGCGCACCATCGCCCGGTCCGCGTTGGTCAGCCCACGCGCGAGGAACGGCAGCACCGGCCACAGCACGAACAAGGAGACCAGCGTGATCGTGAACGTCGCGATGCCCCAGGGCAGCCGGATGAACTCGTACAGCGTCGTCCGCCAGCCCACCGGGTCCTTCAGGGTCGACCAGAGCCAGCCGAAGAAGCCGGTCCGGCGCACCGGCAGCGGACTCGGCTCGTCGATCCGTACGCCCAGCAGCTTGCGTGCCCGCGCCCGCTCGGCCTTGCCCAGCAGCCGCGCGCCCATCAGCCCGCCCGCGAGGAGCGGCAGCCCGATGACCGTCACGGAGAGGCCCGCTCCGGTGGCCATCAGTGTCACGACGTACACGAAGCCGATGATCGCGACCGGCAGATTGGCGAGGAGATGTGCGATCTCCTTCCAGGTCTGCCGGTCCAGGGCGAGGCGCGCGGGCGGCAGCCGCTCGCTGTCGGACGTCCCGTCCGAAGGGCCAGTGATCGTCATACGTTCGGTCATATCCGCCAGCGTGCCCGTCGCGGCGCCCCCGCGCCATGAGGTGGGCCGCCCGGATCCCCTGGGGAAAACCCCACCCCGAGCGGTTCCCGGAACCGAACCCGCGGCGTTCCCGGAGGCACCCGGTCCGGTCCCCCGGGCTCGTCGTCGCGCGCTCCGCCCCGGCGCCCCCGCCCGTGCCGAGGCGTGACGGGCTGCTTACCGTTTCTTTAGCAGGCCCTAGACTCCCGTGCGTACAGATCGTCGAACGAGGTTCCTGAGGACCACGAGGTCAGAGAGCGAGGGGGCGGACGTGCCGGAACCGACCGTTGTCGCGGAGACCGGATCCGTGGACCCCGGGGCCACCGGGGCGGTGGTCGCGGCGGACTACTTCCAGTCGTATTCCGTCGTCGGACTGCTCGCCCTGGTCGGTGTGCTGTTCGTCGCCGTCGCCTTCGGCGCCGGCCGCCTGCTGCGCCCCGTCGTCCCGACGCCCGAGAAACTCCTGACCTACGAGTGCGGCGTCGACCCCGTGGGCGAGGGCTGGGCCCACACCCAGGTCCGCTACTACGTGTACGCGTTTCTGTACGTGATCTTCGCCGTGGACTCGATCTTCCTGTTCCCGTGGGCGACCGTCTTCGCCCGGACCGGCTACGGCGCGACGACGCTCGTGGAGATGTTCATCTTCCTCGGCTTCCTGACCGTGGGCCTGCTGTACGCATACAAGAAGGGCGTCCTCACATGGACGTGACCCCGGAGCCGGCCCGGCAGCCGGTACCGCTCCCCGAGCCGCAGCGGCTGGGCGTGCTCAGCCGCCTGGCCCCCGAGCCGATGAAGGTGGTCCTCAACTGGGGCCGCCGCTACAGCCTCTGGGTCTTCAACTTCGGTCTCGCCTGCTGCGCGATCGAGTTCATCGCCGCGTCGATGGCCCGGCACGACTTCATCCGCCTCGGCGTGATCCCCTTCGCGCCCGGCCCGCGCCAGGCCGACCTGATGGTCGTCTCCGGCACGGTCACGGACAAGATGGCCCCGGCCGTGAAGCGCCTGTACGAGCAGATGCCCGAGCCCAAGTACGTCATCTCCTTCGGCGCCTGCTCCAACTGCGGCGGCCCGTACTGGGATTCCTACTCCGTGACCAAGGGTGTCGACCAGATCATCCCGGTCGACGTCTACGTACCGGGCTGCCCGCCCCGCCCGGAAGCCCTCCTCCAGGGAATCCTGAAGCTCCAGGAGAAGATCGCCCGCGAGTCGCTGAGCGAGCGGTACGGGTCGGATCGGCCCTCCGTCGCCGCGCTCCAGAGCGGTCTGGTGCGGCCACCTGCGCCGGGGCAGCCGCCGGCCGAGACGGGTGCGGCGGGTGCGGTCACTCCGGGTGCGGGTGCGGGTGCGGGTGCCAGTGCGGGTGCGGGTGCCGGTGAGGCGGCCGCTCCGGGGCAGCCGCCGGCCGAGGGGGAGGGCCGATGACCACCGGCTGGCTCCCCGCCCCCGTCGAGGAACTCTTCGGCCCGGAGGCCACCGCCGAGGAGTCGTACGAGGTCCTCACCGTCGACGTACCGCCGGCGTCCTGGACCACCGCCCTGGAGACGGCACGCGACGCGCTCCACTGCACCTACTTCGACTGGCTCAGCGCGGTCGACGAACCGGGCACGGGCTTCCACGTCTCGGCCCACGTCGTGGCGCTCTCCCCGGTACGACGCCTGCTCGTCCGGACGACCGTCCCGCACTCCGCCCCCGTCCTGGCGTCGGCCGTCGACGTCTACGCGGGCGCCGCCTGGCACGAGCGCGAGACCCACGAAATGTTCGGCGTGACCTTCGAGGGCCACCCCGGCCTCGACCCGCTCCTGCTGCCCGACGGCTTCGAAGGTCACCCCCTGCGCAAGGACTTCGTCCTCGCCGCCCGGGTGGCGAAGGCCTGGCCCGGTGCGAAGGAGCCCGGCGAGTCGGAACACGGCGGTCCGAAGCGTCGCCAGATGCTCCCGCCTGGCGTCCCCGACCCGAACGAGTGGGGCCCCCTCAAGGGCCAGCTCCCGCCCGCCCCGGCCCGCCCGGCCCGAGGCGCCGGCCGTGCCACCGCGGGCGACCGCCCGGCCCGCCGCGCCCGCACAGCCGGCGACGGCTCCGCAAGCCAGGCCCCGACGGCACCGGCGGCCACACCCGCGGCCACCCCAACCCCGACCACCCCCCGCCGCGCCCGCAGCGCGGGGGAGGGTTCGGCCGGCCAGGGGGACGTGGCAGCCGGTACGGCGGCTGCACCGCGCCGGGCGCGCAGCGCGAGCGAGGGCTCAGCGAGCCAGGGGACCGAGGCCGGTACGGCGGTGTCTCCCGAGGTGAACGACACTGCGGCGGAGTCCGCTCGGGAGAGTTCGGACGCCCCGTGGCACCACGCGCGCCCGGCCTTCGACGAGCCGGAAACTCGGACTGAGTCGGAGACTCTGACTGAGCCGGAGCCGGAGCCGGAGCCTGGGACGAAGCCGGAGCCCAAGGCCGAGCCCAAGGCCGAATCTGAACGTGGGCCACGGCCCAAGCCCGACTCCGAACGTGGGCCCGCCCCCGACCCCACTCCCACCCCCGAAGACCCCACAGGAGGCACGCAGTGAACGACGCTCTGGACGTCGCCCTGCGACTCCTCGTCGTCTTCGTCGTGTTCCTGACCTTCCCGCTGATCGTGGGTCAGACCGAGCACAAGGTGATGGCGCACATGCAGGGCCGCCTGGGCCCGATGTACGCGGGCGGCTTCCACGGCTGGGCCCAACTCGTCGCCGACGGCGTCAAGTTCGCGCAGAAGGAGGACATCGTCCCGGCAGGGGCGGACCGCCGTATCTTCCAACTCGCCCCCGCCGTAGCCCTCCTCCCGTACCTCCTGGTCCTCCTCGCCATTCCCATCGGCCCGGGCGAGGGCGCCGTCGGCGAGGTCGTCGACGCGGGCATCTTCTTCGTACTCGCCGTCATGGGCGTGGGCGTCCTCGGCTCACTCATGGCGGGCTGGGCGTCGGCCAACAAGTTCTCCCTCCTCGGCGGCCTCCGCACCGCCGCCCAACTCCTCGCGTACGAACTCCCGATGCTCCTGACCGCCGCCTCCGTCGCGATGGCGGCCGGCACCGTCTCCCTCCCGGGCATCGTCGACGCCTTCGAGTGGTGGTGGCTGCCCTGGCAGATCGTCGGCGCGATCGTCTTCTTCGTGGCCGGACTCGCCGAACTCCAGCGCCCGCCCTTCGACATGCCCGTCGCCGACTCCGAGATCATCTTCGGCGCGTACACCGAGTACACGGGTCTCCGCTTCGCCCTGTTCCTGCTCGCCGAGTACGCCGGAATCGTCGTCCTGTGCGGCCTGACCACCGTCCTCTTCCTGGGCGGCTGGCACGGCCCCTGGGGTGCCGACGGCCTCGGCTGGGTCTGGACCCTGCTGAAGACCGCGATCCTCGCCTTCGTCGTGATCTGGCTGCGCGTCACCTATCCCCGACTGCGCGAGGACCAGCTCCAGAAACTCTCCTGGACCCTCCTCGTCCCGCTCTCCCTCGCCCAGATCGCCCTCACCGGCATCGTCAAGGTGGTGATCTCCTAGTGGCCCCCATTCCCGGCTCCGGCCTCGCCAAGGGCCTGGCCGTCACCCTGCGCACGATGACGAAGAAGACCGTCACCGAGCAGTACCCGAACGTCCAGCCCGACCTCCCGCCCCGCACCCGCGGCGTCATCGGCCTCTTCGAGGAGAACTGCACGGTCTGCATGCTGTGCGCCCGCGAGTGCCCGGACTGGTGCATCTACATCGACTCCCACAAGGAGACGGTCCCGCCCGCCGCCCCGGGCGGCCGCGAGCGCAGCCGCAACGTCCTCGACCGCTTCGCCATCGACTTCTCCCTCTGCATGTACTGCGGTATCTGCATCGAGGTGTGTCCCTTCGACGCGCTCTTCTGGTCCCCGGAGTTCGAGTACGCCGAGACCGACATCCGCGAACTCACCCACGAGCGCGACAAGCTCCGCGAGTGGATGTGGACGGTCCCCGCACCGCCCGCCCTCGACCCCGGCGCCGAGGAGCCCAAGGAGATCGCCGCCGCCCGCAAGACCGCCGAGAAGCTCGCCGCCGAACACGCAGCCGCCCAAGCCGAACACGCGGCCGCTCAAGCCGAACGCGCGGCCGCTCAACCGGCGCCCACCGAGCAGCCCGGACCCACCGAGCAACCCCGGCCCACCGGGCGGTCCGAGTCCACCGGGCAGCCCGGACCCACCGAGCAGCCCCGGCCCACCGCGCAGCCCGAGTCCACCGAGCCGCAGGAGGGCGAGTCGTGAGCCTCGCAGCAGCCACGGCCGCCGCGGCGCGTGCCACGACCACCGCCGCCGACAGCCACGGCTTCCTCTCCCCGACCGGCGTCGAGATCGCCTTCCTCCTCGTCGGCCTCGTCACCTTCGGGGCCGCGATCGTGACCGTCACCACCAAGCAGCTGGTGCACGCCGCCCTGTGGCTGGTGGTCGCGCTCGGCGGACTCGCCGTCGAATACCTCCTGCTCACCGCCGAGTTCATCGCCTGGGTGCAGGTCCTCATCTACGTCGGTTCCGTCGTCGTCCTCCTGTTGTTCGGTCTGATGCTCACCAGAGCGCCCATCGGCCGCTCCCCGGACGCCGACTCCGCCAACCGCTGGGCCGCACTGACGGTGGCCGTCGCCGCGGCCGCTGCCCTGGTGTGGGTGGTCATCGACGCCTTCCGGGCGACCTGGATCGACCTGGACGGCGCCGCCGGCGGCTCCACCGCCGTGGCCGGCGAGAGCCTCTTCCAGAACTGGGTGCTCCCCTTCGAGGCCCTCTCGGTCCTGCTCCTCGCCGCCCTCGTCGGCGCGATCGTGCTGTCCCGCAAGACGGCCGCCGACAAGGCCGAACCGGCCCGTACGGCACCGGGCGCGCCCTCGGGCAAGCTGCCCCCCAGCCGCACCGGCCCCGGCCCGACGGCACCGGACGAGCAGCCCCCGGCCAAGGAAGGGACCCGCTGATGCACCTCGCCTATCCCGCCGTGCTCTCCGCCCTCCTGTTCTGCACGGGCCTGTACGGAGTCCTCGCGCGCCGCAACGCGATCCTGGTCCTGATGTCCGTCGAGCTGATGCTCAACGCCGTCAACCTGAACCTCGTCGCCTTCGACATCTGGCTCTCCAAGGCCGCCCGCGACACACTCCACTCCGGCCAGGCACTGACCCTCTTCACCATCGCCATCGCCGCCGCCGAGATCGGCATCGGACTGGCGATCGTCCTCGCCGTGTACCGCAACCGCGGCACCTCGGACATCGACAAGCTCCGCGACACCGCCGAGACCGGCAGCGGCCCCGACGGCGACAGCCCAGGGCCCGCCGCGCCCGCCACGGCCGAGAAGGCTGAGGCCACCGCGTGACCACGACCACCCTCGCCGTCCTCGTCCCCCTCCTTCCGTTCCTGGGCGCCGCGGCCGGCCTGCTCCTGGGCCGCACCGCCGCCGGCTACGTCCGCCCCCTCGCCGTACTCCCCACCCTCACCTCGCTCGTCCTCGCCGTGCTGGTCGCCGTACGCCAGGGCGGCGACCAGGCCGTCGACGCCGCCACCGAGCTGACGCCCACCGGCTCGGTCCCGGTCGAACTCGCCCTGCACATCGACGGCTTCGCCGCCCTCGTCGCCGTCCTGGTCACCCTGGTGGCGTCCTGCGTGCAGATCTACTCGACGGGTTATCTGCGCGACGACCCGCGCTACCCCTCGTACGCCGCTCTCGTCTCCCTCTTCACCTCCGCGATGCTGCTCGTCGTCTACTCCGGCGACCTGATCGTGCTCCTGGTCGGCTGGGAGATCATGGGCATCTGCTCGTACTTCCTGGTCGGCCACCACTGGGAGACCCCCGAGGCCCGTGCCGCCTCGATCAAGGCCTTCCTGGTCACCAAGCTCGGCGACGTCCCCTTCCTCATCGGTCTGTTCGCGCTCGCCACCGACGCCGGGTCCTTCCGCATCACCACGGTCCTCGGCACCGTCGCGAGCGGCGGACTGCACCATCCGACGCTGATCGCCCTGCTGCTCCTCGCCGGCGTGGCGGGCAAGTCGGCGCAGTTCCCGCTGCACACCTGGCTGCCCGACGCGATGGCGGGCCCCACGCCCGTCTCCGCGCTGATCCACGCCGCGACGATGGTCGCCGCCGGTGTCTACTTCGTCGCCCGGCTCCTCCCCGTCTTCCAGGCCTCGTCGGCCGCCATGGTCGTGCTCGCCGTCATGGCCGCGGTCACGATGGCGGGCTCCGCCCTCGCCGCGCTCGCCCAGGACGACATCAAGCGCGTCCTCGCGTACTCGACGATCGGCCAGCTCGGCTACATGACCGGCGCCCTCGCCGTCGGCGACCGTGGTGCCGCCGTCTTCCACCTCCTGTCGCACGGCGCCTTCAAGGCGCTGCTGTTCCTCGCCGCGGGCGTGATCATCCACGCCTCCGGCACCAACTCGCTGGCCGTCATGTCCCGGATGAAGGACCTGCGCGCCCGCGTCCCCGACGCCTACTGGACGATGACCGTGGCGCTCCTCGCGCTCACCGCGATCCCGCCCTTCAGCGGCTTCTTCTCCAAGGAAGCCGTGCTCGGAGCGGCCGAGCACGTCGCCACCGGCCACACCGAACACGCCCCCGGCGCCGCGGGCTGGATCGTCCTCGTCGCCGGCCTGGTCACGGCCGTGCTCACCGCCGCGTACGCCACCCGCCTCTGGCTGCTCGCCTTCCACGGACACGGAGCCGAAGCCCCCGACCACGGCAGGCAGCCCCTCACCATGACCGTCGTCCTGTGGGTCCTGGCCGTCCCGTCACTCGTCTTCGGTCTGCTCTACGGCCCACTGCCCGACTGGTTCGACGGCCGTGACCTGACTCCGGTCCTCACCACCTCCGTCCTCGGTACCGGGCTGGCCCTGGTCGGCGGAATCGTCACCTACGGCGCCTGGCGGCACACCACGTCACTCGCGGCCCGCGTCCCGCTCGGTGCGGTCGTGGCCCACCCCGATGCCGACGCGGGCCAGGTCGAGGCCGAGGCCATCGCGGCCCACGCGCCGGTGTTCGGCGACGTGGCCTACGCGGCCGACCCGGCGGACCCCGGACGGCTCCTCCTCGGCCCGCTGCACCGCCACGCGGCCGTCGGCTTCCACCTGGACGCCGTGTACTCGGCGCTGTTCGTCCGCCCGGTCCAGGCCGGCGCCACACTCGTCCGGTTCCTCGACCGCGAGGTCGTCGACACCTACGTACGGGGCGCGAGTGCCCTGCCGCGCTGGCTCGGCTCGGCCGTGCGGCGCGCCCAGACCGGCAATGTGCAGACCTATGTGAGCGCGCTGCTCGCAGGCACCGTCGTCCTGACGGTCGCCGTTCTCCTCGTCGCCACGGGAGCGTGAGCAGGCGTGATCGATATCAGCGAATCCGTGATGCAGATCCTTCTGGCATTCATCGTCGTCGGCCCGCTCATCGGCGCCGCACTGGCCCTGCTGCCGGCTCCGCCCGGGCTGAAGGGGAAGTCGCCCGACCAGGCCGTGCTGCGGCACGGGGTGGTCGTCACCGGCGTGGTGCTCATCGCCGCGATCGTCCTCGCGCTCGGCTTCGACCACGACCATCCGTCAAAGATGCAGGCCACGACGGACATCAGCTGGATTCCCGCACTGGACGTGCGCATCCACCTCGGTGTCGACGGCATTTCCCTCCCCCTCCTGGTCCTTACCGCGCTGCTGACCTTCCTCTGCGCGCTGTACAGCTACTTCAAGATGCCCGCGGGCCCCACCCCGAAGGCGTTCGTCGCACTCGTGCTCGTCCTCGAGTCCGGCACCCTCGCGACCTTCGCCGTCCTCGATCTGCTGCTGTTCTTCCTCGCGTTCGAGATGGTGCTCATTCCGATGTACTTCCTCATCGCCCGCTGGGGCGGTGCGCAACGGCACGAGGCCGCTTGGAAGTTCATCCTCTTCACACTGCTCGGATCCGTCGTGATGCTGCTGGGCCTGCTCCTGATCGGAATCAAGGCGGGCACATTCGACATGGTGGCACTCGCCACTGACAACGGCCGAGGACTGACCACATCCGTGCAGGTCATCGCCGTTTTGGCGATCGGAATCGGGCTCGCGGTCAAGACGCCGATGTGGCCTTTGCACAGCTGGCTGCCGGACGCCCACACCGCCGCGCCCACGGTCGGCTCGGTCCTGCTGGCCGGGGTCATGCTGAAGATGGGCACATACGGTTTCGTCCGAATCCTTCTCCCTGTCGCGCCGGAGGGCATGCACACCTTCGCGCCCTACCTCGCGGCGCTCGCGGTGGTCGGCATCATCTACGGATCCCTGGCCTGTCTCGCCCTCGCCAAGCAGGGTGCGAAGGGCGATCTCAAGCGCCTCATCGCGTACTCCTCCGTCGGCCACATGGGCTTCGTCCTGCTCGGCATCTCGACGATGACCCCAACCGGCGTGAACGGCGCGCTGTTCGCCAACATCGCCCACGGCCTCATCACCGGCCTGCTGTTCTTCCTGGTCGGCGCGCTCAAGGACCGCACGGGCAGCACCGACCTCGACACCCTCGCGCAGGAGACCGGCGCGGCCCTCTACGGCAAGGCACCGCGCCTCGGCGGCCTGCTCGCCTTCGGCGCGGTCGCCTCGCTCGGGCTGCCGGGCCTCGCCGGGTTCTGGGGCGAAATGCTGGCCCTGTTCGGCGCGTTCAAGCCCGCGGACGACCTCAGCCGCCCCGCGTATCTGACCTTCATGGCGATCGCCGCCTTCGGCACCCTGCTCACCGCCGCGTACATGCTCGCCGTCGTGCGCCGGGTCTGCATGGGCGCCGTGCCGCAGCAGGACGCCCCGCGCCTCGCCGACGTCCAGAGCTACGAGTTCGCGGCCTGGACCCCGCTCGTCGCCCTCACCGTCGTCGCCGGGCTCTGGCCCAAGGCCCTGCTCGGCCTCACCGATCCGGCCGTGCAGCAGCTCCTCGCAGGAGGCACCCGATGAGCTCCCTGGTCCAGTCCGTCGACTGGCTCGCGATCGCGCCGCCCACCATTACCGCGGTGGTCGGACTCGTCGTGCTCGTCGCCGACCTCTTCGTCGGCGACGCCAGGAAGGCGCTGCTCGGCTGGGTGTCGGTCGCGGGACTCGCCGCGTCCGCGCTCATGCTGCTGCCCCTCGTGGACGGCGACCGTGCCACCTTCTGCCTGACCGGCGACGCGAACGCCTGCAGCTATACGGCGGACCGGTTCACGCTCGTCATCCAGTTCCTGGTCCTCGGCGGAGCGCTCCTCGCGGCCCTGCTGTCGGTCACGGCCCTCAAGGACGCCAACAAGGGACTCCCCGAAGGGGAGTACTGGTTCCTGCTGCTCTCCTCCGCCGCCGGCGCGGCCCTGCTGCCCGCCTCCCGCGACCTCGCGACTCTCATCGTCGCCCTGGAAGTCGCCTCCCTGCCCGCCTTCGCCCTGGTCGGCATCAAGCACGGCGACAGGAAGTCCTCCGAAGCCGCCCTGAAGTTCTTCCTGTCCTCGGTCACCGCGACCGCCGTCAGCCTCATGGGCGTCAGCTTCGTGTACGCCACGACCGGCTCCCTGTACCTCACGGAGATCGCGGACAAGATCCAGCACGTCGACGGACAGTTCCACACCCTCGCCCAGACAGGCGTCGTCCTCACGCTCATCGGCTTCGCCTTCAAGACGGCCGCGGTGCCCTTCCACTTCTGGGTCCCCGACACCTACGTAGGGGCGCCCCTGCCGATCGCCGCCTACTTGTCGGTCGTCGGCAAGGCGGTCGGCTTCTCCGGCCTGATCCTCGTCACCTTCGTCGCCTTCCCTTCGTACGCGGACGTCTGGGGCCCCGCGCTCGCCGTGCTGGCCGCGCTCACCATGACCGTCGGCAACGTCGGCGCCCTGCGCCAGCAGTCCACGCGCGCGTACAGCGCGGTACGGCTGCTCGCCTGGTCCTCCGTCGGCCAGGCCGGCTACCTCCTGGTGCCGATCGCGTCCGCCGCCTACTCCAAGGACGCCGAGAAGGCCATCGGCTCCACCGTCGCGTACGCCCTGATGTACGCCGTCGTGAACCTCGGAGCCTTCGCCGTGGCCGCCCTCGTGGCCCGTACGAGCCCCCTGAACCGCATCAGCGACTACCGGGGCCTGTACGCGGCAAGCCCCCTCTCCGCGCTGTTCCTCGGCTTCTTCCTGCTCTGTCTCGCGGGGCTGCCACCGGGCATCATCGGCCTCTTCGCCAAGGTCACGGTCTTCTCGGCGGCGGTCGACGCGGGACTCGGCTGGCTGGCCGTCGTCATGGCCGTCAACGTCGTGATCGCGCTCTTCTACTACCTCCAGTGGACGACCCTGCTGTTCCGCGCCCCCGAGGGCGAGACCGCCACCCACCGGATCCCGGCCCCGCTCACGGCGGCGATCGCCCTGACGGCGGTCCTGGGCATCGCCCTCTCCGGAGCACCCCAGCTGGTCCTGCGCTTCTCGGACACCGGACTCTTCTGACCGCGCCCGCACTTCTCCTGACCGCGTCCGCCTGAAACGGCCCGCACGCGCGCGTGGCAGCCGTCCGCCATCACCCGGACAGCCCACGCCCGCGGTCGCGCGCACAAGGGAACTAGTGCTCTCCGCCTGGCGTTGACCAGTACGGGAGGGTCCACTGAAGAGTGGACGCAGCGCATCAGCAGACAAGGGTCCCCCTGCCGCACCACTAGGAGGGCGTACCGTGCACCGCCGGCACAACGGGCTCAGGACCGCCGTACTCCTCGGGGGACTGTCCGCACTCATCATCGTCATCGGCAGCTTCTTCGGGCGTACGGGCCTGATCATCGCCCTCGTGATCGCGATCGGCACGAACGCGTACGCGTACTGGAACAGCGACAAGCTGGCGCTACGCGCGATGCGCGCCCGTCCGGTGAGCGAGTTCGAGGCCCCGGCCCTGTACCGCATGGTCCGTGATCTCTCGACGCAGGCCCGTCAGCCCATGCCGCGCCTGTACATCTCACCGACCGAGGCGCCGAACGCGTTCGCGACGGGCCGCAACCCTCGCAACGCGGCGGTGTGCTGCACCGAAGGCATCCTCCGCCTGCTGGACGAGCGCGAGCTGCGCGGAGTCATCGGCCACGAACTCAGCCATGTCTACAACCGCGACATCCTGATCTCGTCCGTCGCCGGCGCCCTCGCCTCCGTGATCATGTTCCTGGTCAACTTCGCCTGGCTGATCCCGATCGGCCGTTCGAACGATGACGAGGGCCCGGGCATCCTGGGCCTGCTGTTGATCATGATCCTCGGCCCGCTCGCCGCGTCCCTCATCCAGCTCGCGATCAGCCGTTCCAGGGAGTACGAGGCGGACGCGTCCGGCGCCCAGCTCACCGGAGACCCGCTCGCCCTCGCCAGTGCCCTGCGCAAGCTCGAGATCGGCACCAAGCAGCTGCCGCTGCCCCCGGAGCCGCGCATCGAGACGGCGAGCCACATGATGATCGCGAACCCCTTCCGCCCGGGTCAGGGACTGTCGAAGATGTACTCCACGCATCCGCCCATGGCGGAGCGCATCGCCCGGCTCGAAAAGATGGCAGGTCGCCCCCAGTGAAGACAATCCTGAACGTCATCTGGCTCGTCCTGAGTGGCTTCTGGCTGTTCCTCGGGTATCTGCTCGCGGGCGTGCTGCTGTGCATCACGATTATCGGCATCCCGTTCGGCATCGCCGCGTTCCGCATCGGCGTCTACGCCCTGTGGCCGTTCGGCTATACGACGGTCGAGCGCCGCGACGCGGGCGCGCCCTCCTGCGTGGGCAACGTGCTGTGGCTGGTCCTCGCGGGCTGGTGGCTCGCCATCGCGCACATCGTGACCGGCATCGCCCTGTGCATCACGATTATCGGCATCCCGTTCGGCATCGCCAACTTCAAGCTCATCCCGGTCTCCTTGCTCCCGCTGGGCCGCGAAATCGTGCCCACGGACGAGCCGTTCGCGACGCGCTGAGGCCGTCGGGGGCGCGGCCGCCGAAGTACGCTCCGGTGGCGTCCGCCCGGGAAGCCGCGTTCCACGACGCCCTGGAGAACCCCCACACGCGGGCCCTGTGGTGTCCCCGTGGCCCGACTTCCGCATACGTACGGCTACGGCGTCCCAGTAGCCGACGGGCCGCGGCTGGCTGCCGCATCCGGCGACTCGTCACTCTCGCCCCTTTGACGGGCCCGTAGCCCGCCGGCCGGAACCCGCTGCCCGGCACTTTCAGCCCAGTGCCAGGCACGAGCCCGCTCGAGGCCGCCCGCTGCTCACCCCCGGGTCCGGTTCCCGGGCCAGGGTTCCCGGCACCCGGCACCCGGCACCCGGCACCAGCACCCAGCTCCTCGTACTCCGCGACTCGGCTACCGCAAGGTAGGTCGCCCGGACTCGCCTACCGCAAAGCCGCCCACTTCCGAATGCCGTACGCAGCCGCACCCGCCGCCAGCACAGCCGCCCCCACGACCACCGACACCCCCGGCAGCGCGAACGCCAGAGTCACGCACCCGACGAGCCCCAAGGCCGGCAGGACCCGGGAGACCGGAGCCGAACGGAGCGTCCAGGCGGACGCGTTGGCCACCGCGTAGTACGCCAGCACCCCGAAGGAGGAGAAACCGATGGCACCCCGCACATCCACCGTCGCGGCCAGCACCGCGACCACCAGACCCACGGCCAGTTCCGCCCGATGGGGCACCTGGAAGCGCGGGTGCACGGCGGCCAGGGCGCCCGGCAGATGCCGGTCACGCGCCATGGCCAGGGTTGTCCTGGAGACACCCAGGATCAGAGCCAGGAGTGAGCCGAGAGCGGCCACGGCCGCGCCCACCCGCACCACCGGCACGAGCCCGGGCACACCAGCCGCCCGTACGGCACCGGCCAGCGGCGCCGAGGCCCGCCCGAGACCGTCGGCACCCAGCACGGAGAGCACCGCCACGGCCACGGCCGCGTACACCACCAGTGCGATACCGAGGGCCAACGGGATCGCACGCGGGATGGTGCGCGCCGGCTCCCGTACCTCTTCACCCAGGGTCGCGATCCGCGCGTACCCGGCGAAGGCGAAGAACAGCAGACCGGCCGCCTGAAGCACCCCGCCCATCCCATGGGAGAGCCCGATGCCCAGCCGCCCGGCGTCCGAGGCGCCGGAGCCCAGACACACGACCACCACGGAAGCGAGGGCTGCGAGGACCAATGCCACGATCACCCGGGTCAGCCAGGCCGACTTCTGGACGCCGCCGTAGTTCACGACGGTCAGGACGACCACGGCCCCGACCGCCACCGCATGCGCCTGACCCGGCCAGACATAGGCGCCCACGGTGAGTGCCATCGCCGCACAGGAGGCCGTCTTCCCGACGACGAACGACCAGCCCGCCAGATATCCCCAGAAGGGCCCGAGCCGCTCGCGACCGTAGACATAGGTGCCGCCCGATGCGGGATACAGGGCTGCCAGCCGCGCCGAGGACATCGCGTTGCAGTAGGCGACCACGGCGGCGACGGCGAGCCCGAGCAGCAGTCCGGAGCCGGCCGCCCGCCCCGCGGGACCCAGGGCCGCGAAGATCCCCGCACCGACCATCGACCCGAGCCCGATGACGACCGCGTCGCCGACCCCGAGCGTCCGACGCAGCTCAGCACCCTCGGCGCTGCGCCCGGCCGCCGGCGTACCAGAGCCCTGCGGGCCGGCCGCCTGCCCTTCACCGGGCAGTCGCCCTCCGTGCTGTCCCGAACCGGACTGTGTCATGGGCCGCACCCTACTGATCAGTGCAACCGACCGGCGCCGAGGAGACGTCCTCCCTCGCAACAAGAGACCAACACCGGCGCGACCAGCGGTTTGCGCGCATGAACACAGACTGGCCGGAGCAGGAGTACAGCGCAGGCACAGTACGGAGAGGCAGGTTCACGGCATGACCATCATCAGCTGGATCATTCTCGGGCTGTTGGCCGGAGCCATCGCCAAGTTCCTGCTGCCGGGACGCGACCCGGGCGGGTTCATCGGTACGACCCTCATCGGGGTCGCGGGCGCCTTCATCGGTGGCTGGATATCAGCACGCTGGCTGGACCACCCGATCAGCAAGCAGTTCTACGACGGCGCCACCTGGGCCGCCGCGATCGGCGGCTCGCTCGTCCTGCTGATCGTCTACCGCATCCTGTTCGGCGACTCGCGCCGCTGAGCGCGAACCCGCAGCCGGCAGACGAGGAAGGCGGGCACCCAGGGCGCCCGCCCTCCTCGTACGTGCAACGAACCAGCCGCCGACCGCGGTTGGCGGACTACCGGTAGTTCACGAACTGCAGCGCGAAGTCGAGGTCCTTGCCCTTGACCAGGGCCTGGACGGCCTGCAGGTCGTCACGGCTCTTCGAGCTGACGCGCAGCTCGTCGCCCTGGACCTGCGCCTTCACGCCCTTCGGGCCCTCATCGCGAATGATCTTCGCCACCTTCTTGGCATTCTCCTGGGAGATGCCTTCCTCGATGGACGCGAAGATCTTGTACTCCTTGCCGGACAGCTGGGGCTCGCCGGCGTCCAGCGCCTTCAGCGAGATCCCGCGCTTGACCAGCTTGGTCTCGAACACATCGAGGATGGCCTTCACCCGCTCCTCGGAGTTCGCCTCCATCAGGATCTTCTCGCCGGACCAGGAGATGGAGGCGCCCACGTTCTTGAAGTCGTAGCGCTGCGAGATCTCCTTGGCGGCCTGGTTGAGGGCGTTGTCGACCTCCTGCCGCTCGACCTTCGAGACGATGTCGAAACTGGAGTCGGCCATGTCCTGTGGCTCCTTGTATCGGGGTGCGGATCGGGGTGCATAGGGATGCAGGGGCGGCCGTCGAGCCCGGCATCGGGCCCGGGCCGCACCCGCACAAGCCTAGCCACCCCCTACCCGCCGAGGCCTGATCAATCGGGTGGCGAAGCACCCCCGGGCATCAGGTATCGTTTACGTCGTTGCCACGGAGCGCCGCCCAAAGCGGTCCTCACGGCAGCAACCCCGGCGGTGTGCCCGAGCGGCCAAAGGGAGCAGACTGTAAATCTGCCGGCTCAGCCTTCCCAGGTTCGAATCCTGGCGCCGCCACACGACCGAAAGGGTCTGTGAACAGCAGCAATGCTGATCACAGGCCCTTTCGTCGTTCGCGGACACGGCGAGATCGTTATGGGTGCTTTTTCCCAGTGTGTCTCACCCTGATTCGGGTGCTGACCAGCCCGTGTGGGGCAGGTGTGGGGCAGCTTTCGGCTCGCCTAGCTGCCGTTCTTCAATGCGCGTTCGATCCGGGCGTTCGCCGTGGCGGCGCCGCCGTCCAGGCACTTCGCGTAGACCCGGAACAGCACGGCCACACTGTGGCCTGCCCGTGCGGCCACCTCCTGCGGTTCCACGCCTGAACTGAGCCACGTGGACACGGCGGCGTGGCGAAGGTCATATGGACGCTTCGCCAGCAGCGACGCGCATTGAGCGGGCGTGAGAGCGCGCGCACGGGCTTCCGCCCACACTTCGCCGTATCCGGTGTCCTGGATGAGTCCGCCGCGCTGCGTTCGGAACAGTCGCCCGTCGGGGGCGACGCCGTACGCCGTGACGTGCCACCGCAGCAGGCTCACGAGGTCGGGCGGGATCGGCACCGTACGGACTGCCTTCCGTGGCCTGTGCTTGAGCCCTCTCCGGTCGTGTGCCTCGCCGCTGTCCGTCCAGGCCGACCCGGAGCGCGGGCGGGTCTCCCGGAGCCGTAGAGTGCCCCATCCCCGGCGGGGCAGGTCGCAGTCCTGGAGGCGCAGGCCGATGACTTCCGCCGGCCGTGCTGCCGCGTAGTACATGCAGCCGAAGAACGCGACCAGGCGCCGCCCACGGGGGCTCTGCCTACGCACGGCATCGAGCAGGGCGAGAGCCTGCCGGGGGTCCGGCACTGAGGCGGGGTCCAGTTCCTCCGCCACCTGTTCCGGGGACTTCCACTGCACCTGTGGCAGGGGGTTGTCCGTCAACCGTCCGGCGTCAACGGCGTAACCGAGAGCGTTGTGAAAGATGGCCCGCTTCCGGCGGATGGTCGACGCTGCCGCCGTGGTGCCGTCCAATTTCTTGGTCAGCGCGTCCAGAGCGGCGCGTACCTGCATACGGTCCGCCAGCGCCGACGTGGGCAGGGATTTCCGCTCGAACCATGCCAGCACTTCGGTCACCTCGTCGGGCGGGTCCTGGTCGCGGCGGCTCACGTTGAATGCCCAGCTATAGAGGGCTGTTCGTACCGTCTGGGCATCGGCCATTCCCTTGGTGTCTCTGACGAGAGCGGGCGTAACGGTGGCCATGGCTTCCGCGAGCGTCCGACGGGTGGAGCCGGGGGAGTGCTGCCACTTCATCTCGATGTACTCGCGGGCGTGCTGATACCAACTGACGTCGTTGCGCTGTCGCAACTCGGAAAGGGGTACCCCTGTGGACTCATCGAACGGCTCGCCAGCGTGCGCCGCTCGCAACAGCTCAGCGCGTCGGCCCTCTGCCAGGGTCTTGGTGCGGAACGTCTGAGAGTGCGGAGTCTCGCCCGTCTTCCAGCGCAGTTCCGCAGAGGTCTGTCCACGGTCCTTACGCTGCCGGACGGACCAGATGCGAACGTCGTACGTCTTCCCCATCGGGGGCCTTCCTGCGAACGGGGCCCGGCAAGAGCCGGGCCCCAGGGGTGGGTGGGACAGTCGGTGCGATCAGTAGGCGGGGGAGTCCAGGTTGCTGAGCCAGTCGTCCAGGTCGTTGCGGCGGACCCGCAGGTGGCCGTTGGGCAGCTTCACGAGTCGCGGTGCCTGCCCGCGGGCGCGCATGCGATAGAAGGCGGCGCGGCTCATGCCGATCTCGGTGAGGACTTCGGGGAGCTTGAGCATCTGGGGGCGGGCCATCGTTGCTACTCCTCGCTGGGGCTGGTCGTGGATTGGGTGGATGTGTCCCAAGCCCGGATTTCTGCGTCACCCGCGCCATCAGCGTCATTTGGTGCTGTGACCTGCGGTTTTGGGTGACACGGCGGATCGGGGCTGCGTCACCGGTTCGTCATCGGTTGCGTCACCGGGTGACGCAGGTGACGCGGAATGACGCAGAGAAATCCGTCTGCGTCACCATTGCTGGCGCAGGTCAGTGGCCGCTTTCCGGCCGTGGTGACGCGGGTGACGCAGCGTCTTCCTACTTAGGACAAAGAAGGAGCTGCCTGTAGTACTTGGGTGCGGCTCAGAGCGTGAAGAAGGAGCCGCTGCGCGGCGCGACCTTGGGGCGGCGTTCCGCCGAACAGCAAGAGGAGCACGTGCTCCTCTTGCTGTTCGCTTGTGCCTGCGGAGCGTGGGTCAGAACGCCCGGGTCTGTTCGTCCGGGGTCGAGGTCGGGGGGAGTGTGCGGGTCATTTCGAGGTATCGGCCGGCCTTGGTGCGGCCCGCTTCAACGACGACGCGGCGAGCTGCCAGGGTGGGCTGGAGGCGCTTGAGGCGGTCCGAGAGGACTTTGCCGGTGGTCGGCCACCCCTTGGGCAGGGGACGGCAACCTTCGCCGCTGTAGAGGCTGCTGAGGCACGCGAGCCACTCCGTGGACGTCATCCGCTGCACCCCACCCGGCTCGATGGTCTCGGCGTGCAGTAGGACGGTCTGTGCGAGGAGGTCACCCTCGATCACGTCGTCGTTCAAGTCGTCCAGACTCGCCCGGTACGCCGGCAGAGCCCCGAGCCCGGTCGCGGCGTCGAACTGCGCGCACAGGTGGGCGAAGTCCGCCATCCGCAGGTCGGTAGGTGTTTCCGCCTCCACGGCGCGGACCTTGACCGTGAGGTCGAGGAGCGAGCCGAGGACGACCGGCAGGACTTCCGCGTAGTCGGCCCACAGTTCGGCCTCGGTGCGCCGGACCTTGGGACGCTCCAATCGCAGCGGCAGGAGACGGTCCGCGAGGTCGGGGCGGATGACGCCGACGTCGATGCCGGTGAGGAGCAGCGGGCGGCGGTAGCCGACGCGGAAGACGTCCCCGTCGGTGAACAGAGCCCGCTTGACGCTCTCGGCTCCGGTCACGATGCAGCACATCGCGTCCGACAGGTCCGGCGTGACGTGGGAGAGGTTGTCCAGCGCGGTGACCCATCCCGCCGCCACCGCTGCGATCAGGCTTTCCTCATCCTTCGGCGCCCGGCGCAGGTCACCGCTCATCCCCTCGATGATCCGGGTGAGCATCCGTCCCCCGGTGGACTTGCCCGCGCCCTGCGGGCCGGTGAGGAACGGCGCGGGCACGGGCACGGAGGGTCCGAGGCAGCCGATCAGCCACACGATGGCCAGGCACTCGGTTTCCGCGTTGGCGAAGTTGCACAGCCGCATCAGCAGGTCAATGCCCTTGCCATCGGTGTCCTTGACCGGCAGCGGCAGTTCCCCGGTGAGCTGGGTGCGCCGCCAGCACACTTCGCGCGGGTCGGGGGTGAGGATGTCCCAGCCCGCAGGGTGGATGCGGGCGGACTTCCCGTCGTCGCGTCCCAGGTCCAGCCACGTCGCCCCGTCGAACCCGGGGGCCACGCGGATATGCACGGGCTGCACGTCCTCGGTGAGCGCGAGCGCTTCAATCAGGTCCAACGCCTCTTTGAGCGCAGACCCGTTGAACGCGCCCCGACCGTCCCGGTACAGGCCGACCATGAGTTCCTGCCTGTGGCTGCCCGTCGTGCCCTGGGAGCGGATCGGGCGGGCCACGGGGTGGCCCTTCTTCTGCGCGTACACGGTTCCGTCGGCGGTGCGGAAGTAGCGGAAGTGTTCTTGCGCGTAGTCCGCGATGACTTCACGGGCGGGAGTCTTGTCGTCCTCAGCCATGGCTACAGTCCCAACCTGGTGCGGGCGTTGGTCCACGCGTCCGTGCAGTGCCGGGGCGATTCGCCCTTGGCCTGCGCTGCGGTGAACAGCCGCGCGGTGTGGGTCTCGGTGAGGCAGCCGCACCGGCCGTGCGTGGACAGCACGGCAAGGAACGTCCGGTAGACGGTCGCGTGCACCGCCTCCCCGGCCTCAGTGATGCGCTGCTCCGCCATGGCAATCCCACGGTCCAGGTAGGTCGGCGTGCGGTGAGGGCACACCCCGCTCGTGCTCGACGCGGGCACCGTGACGGCCACCGGCCGGGCCGGGGCCGGCTCCTTGACGGTCAACGCGCGCACGGCGTCCGGCAGGGCCGTCATGGTGCCGGTGCCGGGTCCGAGCCACCGGGCGTAGGCCATGGTCGACTTGATGTCGACGCCGGGCCGTACGGCGTTGGCGGACTGCATGGCGCCCCGGTAGATCCAGTGCTCTCCCCGGGTCGTCGGCATGGTCCGCGTGGCGGACAGGTTCGCGCGTGCCCACGTGATGGCTTCGTGGTTGTCGAGGTCCACGACGGTGAGGCGGGCGCCTCCGGGGTGGTAGGCCACGCCCGCCGTTTCCCGCCACGCCCGTGTCCACGGCGTCGAGTTGATGACGTTCGGGTCGGTGGTGGCGGCGGCCCAGCCGTGGCATGGGTTTGGGCAGGTGCAGGGGCCGGGGGTCTTCATGTTCGGCCGGCCACCGCAGGCGTTCTTGGCGCAGGTGGGGCAGTTGCCGAACGGCACCTTCCCTGCCCGTAACGGCAGCACGGGCACGCCGGAGGCTGCAAGGCAGAGAGCCGTGGCGAGATGGTCTCGCCGGATGTCGGTTGGTTGGGTCATGCTGGAGGTCTCCAGTTCGTAGGTGTGCTGGATTGGCGGCGGCCCCGGTTCTTGGTCGGATGGGGGCCGCCGTTGTCGTGCGTTGGGGGTGGTCAGGCCGCTTGCTGGCCGGGCAGGAGCCGACCGTCTGCGGTCCGGTGGATGGCTCCGTCGGCGGTCAGGGCGCGGATCTCGCGGGAGACGGTGCCTTTGTTCAGGCCGGTCCGGTCGGCCACGTCCTTGGCCGTCCGCGCTCCCGCCTGTACGGCTGCCAGCACCTTGTCCCGGTTGCTCAGCGCCCCGGACGGTGGGGCGGTGTCTTTGACCAGGTGCAGCGAGCGCGGCGCTTGTCCGCCGGCCGTCTGGTCCGGAGTCCAGATCGATTTGGGCAGTGCGCGGACGCCCGCGTCGTCCAGGGTCCAGGTGCGGAGCATGCGCGGCCCGTAGCCCTTGAGGTATCCGTGGCCCCGGTATTCGCGGCCCTCGGGGATCTGGTGCGGTGCGTAGTGCGCGCAGTCATCGAGCGCGACCTGGGCTTGTGTCGTGCCGGCCACTCGCAGCGAGAACCTGGTGAGGAGGTTCGGTGCGATCAGCTTGTGCACGCCCGGCGCCCCGCCGTCGGTGAGCGGGTATTGGGTCGCCCACCACAGGACGACTCCGCGCGAGCGGCCGAGTGAGGACAGCTCGATCAGGCGTTGCAGCCGGTCTTTGTCCTTGCTGATCAGGGCAAGGATCACCTGCCCCTCGTCCACGACGACGGTGAGCTGACGTCCGTCCCACACGCTGATGCCGCGCTGCTTCATGTCGGCCTTGCGGCGGGTCATCTCCGCGTGCGCGTCGTCCACCGCGTCCGTGATCTCCTCCCGCTCCACGGCGACGCGGCACGCGTGCTCCCAGATGTTTGCCTCTTCGCCCTTGCCGTCGATGAGCAGCAGGTCCCCGCGCAGGTGGGCGGTGGCCATGAGCGGGCGGAAGGACCAGGACTTGCCGGTGCCGGACGCGCCGGACACCAACAAGCGCTCATCGAACGGGATCAGGACCTCATCCCCGGTCTCGGTGTCCAGAGCGAGGCTCATCACGGTGGGATCGGCCGGGATGCGGTCCGGGGTCCAGAGCGAGGAAACGCCCGCGGCTGCCGACCGGGTGGCCAGCGTGATGACGGCCCACCCTCCGCGCGAGGCGGACGTGATCCGTATCCGCAGCGCGGTACGGGCACCGAGCAGCGCACGGATGGAGTCGACCTTGTCCGCGAGCGTCTTGACCGTCCACGTCCCGTCCAGCCGGACCTCGCACCGGATTCCGCCCGCCTCCATGGCCGGGGGCGTTGTCACCGTGCCGGACAGGCCACGGTCGGGGGCGTGCTCGACCCAGTACGACGGGTCGAGCCGTTCCATGAGCTGCCGCTCTTCCAGCGAGACCGACTCATCGACCGGCACCCGCAGTTTGCGCCGACCGAGGGCGAGACCGGCGATGTTCGCGCCGATCAGCGCGGCCGACGTGGCGGCCGGCCACAGCGTCAAGTTGGAGGCGGACATGACCACGGACGTGATGACCGTGGGCACGGCGTGCACCGTGTGCGCCTGAATCGCGCGGGCTTTGAGCGTGCTCGGGTAGTTCACCCGCGCCGCCTTGAGCTTGGCGCGCGTGTCCCGCTCGTGCCGCGCGGCTGCCTTGCTCGCCACCCGCGCCGCCCGACGACCGGCCGCAAACGGATTGTTCGACGCGGCGCGCGCCGTGAGCTGCTGCGACTTGGCCGTGGCGCTCGTAGACCGGGCGGCGTTGTGCTCCTTCTGCGCGGCCATGAGCGCCTTCAAGTGCTCGGGGGTACGCAGCTTGTTCCGCCGATCCGCTTCCAGGTCCCAGCGGACCGCGAACGGAACACAGACGGGCGCGAGCGAATCCAGCGCGCTATTGGTGGTGTTGGCGGTGGTCGACCATGCTTGCTTCCAGTCCACGAAAGGGTCCTCCAAGACCGTGGATGAGGGCCGGTGCGCCGTCGCATGGCGCACCGGCCCGCCCGAGTTGCAGGGAGCAGCGCCGTCGGTTGCACCGAGGGCACCGGTTGAACCCCTGCAACTGCCTGTGACCTGCGAAGTTGCAGAGTTGAGCAGTGGGGAGGGTGGGGGCCCTACGCGCACGCGCGCGTAGAGCGCCGGAAAACAGGTCCGTGCAACCCCCTCGCGGGCCCCTGAACGGCCGTTCGCGAGCCCGGGGTTCTCACCCCACGCGCGAGGGGGGTCGGACGCTCTCCGGGACGTCTACGGCTTCCCGTCCGTCCGGGGCGGGCGGGAGGCCGGTTCAGCCCTTGGGGCGGGCCAGTTTGAGGGTGACGCCCCCGATGCCGATGGGACCGGCGGTCTGAGCGATGACGGTGGCGGTGTGGGCGGCGGCGTCGAGCAGCGCACACAGCGCGGCGACCAGTCCCCAGCAGCCCATCGCGGCGGCCCCTGCAACGACCAACGGGAGCAGGTAGTGCCGTATGGGGCGGCCGTCGTGGTCGGTGGTGTGGACGACGATGACGACCGGTTGTCCGGTGGCTTCGGCGCGGCGGTAGGCGTCGGCGGGTATGTGCGGGGCGATGATCCCCGGCGGGTCACGGTGTGCCATCAGGGCTTCTCCCTCGGGACAGTGGAGTCGGCGCAGGGGACGCACGCGCCGAGCGAGGTGGGGATGACGTATCCGGCATCACGCCGGCAGGCGGGGCAGATACGCCGGGCGCGGTTCGCGCGGGCGAGCGCCGCCCGCCGGGCCGGGGTCATCGGCCGGACGGGCTTCGCCGCCTCGATGCGGTAGAGGTAGGCGATGAGCGGGCCGCGTCGTCGGCGGGGGCGCTGGAGTTCGGCGGCCACGTCCTGGCCACCGGGCCGCAGCCCGATGGCGCGGAGTTGCCGGCGGGTGGCCAGACCGTCCGGGGCGAGCCGCCACTGGTAGACGGGCAGCGTCCCGGTGGTGGGTGCGGTGGTCATCAGTGGCCCATGCCGGCCAGTTCGACTGGCACGCCGTTGACGGGCCCACGGAGTTCGGCGTACCGGGTGGAGACCCAGCCCACCGACCACCCGCACAACTCAGCTGCCGTGCGAACGGACATGCCCTCCGCGTGAGCGGCGGCCACGATGGCGCGCGCGTCGTCCTCGGGCAGCTTCTCGTCCACGGGCCCGGCGGACAGCAGCGCGGCGCGTTCACGGGCGGCCCGCTCCTCCCGCGCCCGCCGCTCACGTTCGGCACGTTCGGCGGCCTCGCGTTCACGGTGTTCACGCTCCCGCTCACGCTGTTCACGCTCACGCTCGATGCGTTCACGGCGCTCCCGCTCGGCTTGCTCGCGGGCCTGCTCGCGCTCGCGTTCCTCACGCCGTGCGGCAGCTTCCCGCTCGCTCTGTTCACGGGCCATGCGGGCTTCGTGCTCACGCTGTTCACGCACCAGCGCGGCGGCGTGCTCGCGTTCCTCCCGAGCCTCGGCACGGGCCCGCTGCTCGCGCTCGCGGGCCGCCTGCTCCCGCCGCTCCCGCTCGGCCCGCTGGTCGGCTTCCAGCGCGGCCACGGCTGCGGCGATGGCGCGCCGGTAGGCGAGGCTGGTCTCTGCCGTGACGATCAGCAGCAGCGGTGCGACCGAGTGGACGGCCACGCCGACCAGGTCTTTCTCCAGTGCGGAGTCGGCGGTGTTGAGGGCGAGCGTCATGAGCCCGGTCATCCACCGCAGCACGATGGGCCAGCGTCCGCCGTGCCCACCGAGGCGAGCGAGCACATCATCGAGCTTGACCACGATGACCACGGCAGCGTCCACCACGAGCGGGAGGATCGGTGCCGTCCAGTCCCACTCATTCGCCGTGTGCTCCGCCATCAGCGGCGTGACCGTGAGGATCGAATACAGCATCGCGCCGAACACGATCAACCACGTGCCGCCCGACAGAGCGCGCTCCGCTGAACGCGTCTGAACACTGTTCACGCTGCACCCCCCAACGCCCTCGGAACGGCGGTGCCGGCGCGGTGGAATCCGTTGGAGGCGGCGTTGTAGATGAACGCTTCGCAGCGCCAGGTGAACGCGGCGGGCGGGCGTTCATCGCACCGCTTCCACGCGTGATCCGCCGGGAATCCGTGGGTGGCGGTGTCGGCGTGCGCGTCCTCGCGGGAGGCGTAGACGGCGTGCGGCTCGCCGTGGTGCAGCAGCACCGTGAGCGTCTCGCCGTCCACCAGGCCACGCCGCTGTTCCTCGCGCAGCCGCCGGAGTTCGATGTCCTTCAACAGGAGTTCCTGTTGCGCGGCGGACAGCTCCCGCATGGCCTGCGTGAGGGTCGCGCCCACTTCGGTGGTGGTGGCCTCGGCACGCTCCGCGCGGTCCGTGGCTGCGTAGAGCTCCCGCACGCTCCGGCCGAACGCCTCGGCCGCCGCACCGCAGGCTTCCCGGGCAGACTCGGCTGCCGCGCCTGCCTCGGCTTCCAGCCGGGCCAGTCGGGCGGTGGTGGTGAGGCGGATCATGCGGCACCGCCCGACTGCCCGGCCGTGCCGTTGAACTGGTCACGGTGGGCGGCCAACACCCGGCGGCGGGCCCGGCGGATACGCCGCTCGTCCAGCTCGGTCGGGGTGCGGTCGATGACGATGATCTGCGCGTCCAGAAGGTCCAGCTCCGCGCGGATGACGGGCATCTCGCGCTCGATGGCCTCCAGATCCGCATCCGTCGGCTCCATGAAGTCGGCGAACGCGGTAACAGCATCCTGAACAGTGACGATGTGGCTCATTGGGTCGTGTTCTCCCTTGCAGGTGGAACGGCCCGAACAGCGGCCCCGGTGTTCGAGCACCGGGGCCGCGCGCCGTTGAAGTCGGTAGATCCGGCTCCCCTCAGCGCTGCTCGTACGAGACGAGCAGCGGAGGCAACCGGCCGCAGCGTTGAACTGCGGGAGGTCAAGTCGCGCTGTACTGCGTACGGGGGGAACCCGTACGCATCCGTCCTCTTACTGGCAGGGGAGGGACGGCCTCCCAGGCACGCTGTTCAGTTCTCAAGGAACGACCGACGCGGGGCCCCACCTGCTCGAGCAATCCCGAACCGACTAGCCACCGAAGGGAGCCCAAAGAAGACCCTTTCGGCTCACTGTCCTAGGACTGCGAGTGGCCTGAGACGAGAATGGCACGCAGTCCTAGGACAGTCAACAGTCCTAGGACTGTGCTTCACTGGACACCTATTGAGAGGAGTTCGGCGTGGCACCTAAATGGCGCGACCTGGCGGACAGGCTCGCGGAGCAGATCAGGAACGGTGAGTACGCACCGGGCGACCAATTGCCCCAGATCAGAGAGTTGGTCGAGTCTGGCGAGGGCTCAAAGGCCACGGTCAATCAGGCCTACAAAGCCTTGGAGACCGAGGGTCTGGTGACCTCGACGCGCGGCCGCGGAACCGTCGTGCGTCCGCACACTCCCCTGAAACGGCTCGGCATCGCTCGCTACGACAAGGCCAAATGGCGCGATGGTGACGAGGTCGCGTTCATCGCTGACCGTGTGGCGTCCGGGCGCTCGTACGACCGGAACGAGCAGACTCAGACGGTCAGCCGCGTGAAGGCGCCGGCCGTCGTAGCCGCCGCTCACGGCCTGCCAGAAGGAGCGGACGTGTACGCGCGGGCGCGACTGGTGAAGGAAGGCGCGCAGCCGACTCACACCCTGACGAGCTACTACCGGCCTGAGCACGTGGAAGGAACCCGCATCGTGAACCCGGAGCCGGGTCCCGCTGGGCGCGGTGGTGGGTTCCGCGTCCTCTACGACGCCGGATACGAAATCGACCACATGACCGAGGAACTGTTCGCGCGGGTACCCACAGCCGAAGAGGCTCAGTTGCTCCAGCTCTCACCGGGTGAATGGGTGGTGGAGCTCCACCGGACCACGCGCACGGCTGACGGAACCGTGGTTGAGTTCGCCATCGGGGTGCACGCGGCTACACGGTTCGCCTGGTCGTATGACTTCAAGGTGCCCGACTCGGCAAAGACACTGGTGGAGGGCGAGAGAACGTGATCTCGGCTCAGGCGTGGGCGGACGCTCAGACGCTGTGGGACTTTCAGCAGATGGGTCATGAACCCCGCCCATGCTCCGTGGCTGTCGGTCTCGGCAGTCACGATCTAGGCGTGGCCGACACCACGGCGGAGCTGTACCACCGGGGCTTGTTCCCGTTCGTCGTCTTCACCGGAGCGACCAGCCGTACGACTCAGGAGCGGATGCCGCGCGGCGAAGCCGAGCACTACCGCGAGCGCGCCGTAGAGCTGGGGGTTCCGGAGCACGCCATCCTCGTCGAGCCGAACGCGCGGAACACCGGGGACAACATCCGCTTCTCACGCGCGGTCCTCGAAGAGCGACAGGTACCCGTCTCGTCTGTCCTACTGGTCAGCAAGCCATACGAGGAACGGCGTTCGTACGCGACGGCCCGGAAGCTGTGGCCGGGCGTCGAGTGGGTGTGTGCGTCCACCTCGATGACGCTCCCCGAATACATTGACTCGATCGGGGACGCGCGCCTTGTTCTCGACATGATGGTCGGCGCTCAGCAACGTCTCATGATCTACCCCCGACAGGGGTTCATGATCGAGCAGGAGATTCCCGACGACGTTCGGGCCGCGTTCGAGCGGCTCCGAGACAGCGGCTTCACGAGCCGACTCGCACCGGAAACCGCAGATCAGACCTGACAGGACAAGGGCCGTTCCGTCTCAGTTTCCGTCTCATTCACCCCCGTCCGGAGCCGTTCACGACGGTACGGGCTCCGGCTGAGTGGACGGGAATGAACGAGGTTGAACGACTGCGGATCATGCGCTGACCAGCACGAACAGACCTCGAAAGCGAGTGCGGTGCGTTGCTCCGTGGTCGGGACGGTCACGTACAGGTGCAATCGGGAAGACGATTATTCCTGTACAGCCTGTGGGATTTCCGAATGCTTCCCAGCAACGGAAAGGAGACGGTAATGCCGCTGCCCAACCTTTCCAGACTGAGACTTCTGAACCGTCACCTCTAGCGTGATCTCTACATCGCGATCGAGATTGTCCTTAACGGTCGGAATCAAAGAGTCATCAACATAACCGTGAATCTCTGTTCCGGCCTTAGTTTCGAAATAGAAGATTTGTCGTCTAGTTCGAAGGCCGTCAAGACGCCCGTGCATCCTTGCTGTAAAGCGCTCCTCTCGGGCGACCTCCAGTCGTCTCCGAATTTCACGCGTCATCCTAGGGGTGAGTTGCGATTTAAGCGTTTCACCCCCAAGGCGAGTCAGGCTCAACCCGACACTAACTTCAGCATTGAACCCAGTGACAAGGTCGGAGACTGCTCTGCGGACTACAGGAGATGCACCCATGAGGGAGTCGATGGAGTCCTCGTCTTCCCCGTTTTCGGGAAGTGCTCTAATTAGCTCTGCCATGCCAATTTCAGCCCAACCGGGACCCGGCAATGAGATCGCGCCTTCTTGCTCCACTTCGACTTCGGGAGTCAACTTGACGGAGAGGGATCCGAAAGTAGCCGACGCCACGTTGAAGCGTGCAAGTTGAATATCTTCAGGGAACAGCCTAACGACGTCTGCAAGACGAGAACGCCTAGATTTAGCTAGCCGCGCCACTGCTCGCTGAATGCGCCGCAAAAAGTCACCAGCATCATTCGCGGATACAGCATGATCGGGAGATTTTTCGTCGCAGAGATAAATCTCAAAGTCAGTAACCCTCGCAGGTTCAATATGCGAAAGCTCAGAAATCTTTTGCGTAGCCGCCATGAGGGAAGCTTGGCGAATCGCAGAAAGGGGGCCACCTCGCTGGGCGTTTTCGAGAGCCCTGGCATGCAAGTGACGGAGGTCGTTGGCTACCATGTCACCTCCAAATACCCCTTAGTAAGGCCGGGCACAATCTTTCCGTCTGTTCCCTTGACGCCGGACCAAGTCAGGTCCCACATCTTGAGCGCGTCCACATCCGTCGACAAGGCAAAGAAGCAGTCAATCAGGCCGCCCATGGGCTGAACCCTGGGGGTTGTGGCTCCAGGTTGAGCTACCTGTACACCCTGCAAGGTGAGCAGCTGAAGTAGGCGCTCCTCCTTCTCGGAGTTGAAGGCCTGCACCTCACTCGGATCGACGATGATCACCATGTCGATGTCCTTCGGCGCCTCCGGCTTGTGCGTGCAGAACCCACCATCCACCCACAGTGTGCCGCGCGAAAAGAGCTGCCGCACTAGCGAGTAGTGGATCTTGAACGCCTCGAAGATGAACTGCCGCGCCTCGCGATGGGGTGCGCCCGCCACGAAAAGATCATGCATCTCATCCAGGGTCGCAGGGTGTCTCCCCGCAGGAAGCCGCCCATCCGGGGTGAGCTGGAGGATGGCAGCCCCCTCTCCTTGCCAGCCCACCACGGGCCGCGCTGCCACGAGAGTCACACTTTACCCACCTTCGGCATCAACCATCCCGCGGACCGGGAGGTGCGCTCCGGCCCAACCGGTACGCCGACGGCTCCTGGTGGGCTTCCGGATCGCGCGCGACAAGTGCCTTCAATGACTACCGGTGGAGCTCTCGAAGGCTATGTGCGATGCCTTCGCGGTCTTAAGGAGGACGGCAGTCAAGATTTGACGGTTACGGCCGTGAGTCTTTACGTCGCGCCCTCCATTGAGGTCAGCTCTCTCTGATTCATCAAGGCGGCGCGCTGCGAGCGCTGCTGTCTACGCTTCCTTCTGGGCTAGGCCGGCGTTGACGGCCTCCGGTGATCCAGCCCAGCCGTCCTCGGTGGGCCAGACGGACGCGATTCCTTGATGACTGAGCAGGCGCACGTACACCTCGCCGATGGCTTCGGTGAACAGCGCCATGCGGCGCGGCTGAGTCTCCGCGGGGTAGAGCAGGAAAGCGTAGGTGGCGAGCTGACCGATTGCCTCACGGACGGCGTGGCTGACGTTTCCACGTCGAACTACCTTGGCCTCGATGAGCCAGTCATCGCCATCGCGCCTGGCGACAAGGTCCCGAGGGTGAACGTTCGTACCGGCGGTGAATCCGGCATCGGCGAGGAATGCTCCGTAGCGCTTTACCAGCGTCTCGTGCTTGCGGCTCTTCTTGATCTCGCGGGCTGTGATCTTTTGGACGTACTCGGCATCGTTCTTCGGAGCGAAGTAGAGGAGGGGGTCCTGGTCGCCAGTCACCTTCGGCTTGATCGTGGTGATCAATTCTCGCGTCGTGCTTCGCAGATCCTCACGCAAGACCAAGGCGTCCTGGTAGAGCTGGATCATCCTGCGGAGATCAGTTTTCAGCGTCTCTTCGGGGGGCAACGATTCGATGGCATACGCGCGGCCAAGGATGTTCCCGGCCTCGTAAGCCCGTGGCAGGCCAGACCTCCCGCCAAGGTCTATGACGTCATCGAGCCCGCTGGCCATGTTGTCCGGGAACGCGTCGCGGATGGCCGCGGCCTCACCTCGGAGTCGCTTCTCTGCCTCCCGAGCTCCGAACGTCTCACGCAGCTCCGTGACCCCCTGGTTAAGGCTGAGTGAGACTGTCTTCATGTCCTCAGAGAACAGGTAGACCAGGTACATGCCACGTGTCGCAGTGGTCGTCTCGTCGGGGTCAAAGAACGACACCCAAGGGCAGTACGCCCCTGCCCCGTTCCCCGCGCTTCCCTTGATGATGTAACTCGCAGGGATGTGGGGCTCAAAGACTGTGGGAGCCGACCTCAACAGCTTGCCGGCCGCGGACCCGGTGCCGGCCATGCGGTCGTAGGTAGAGGCGACCGTATGCAAGAACTCCCGTAGCGTCATGGCGAGATGGTAGGTGGCCGCACTGACAGTGGGTCCTCGCGCCATGGTGGTGGTCCTGCGATGCAGGCCCGGACACCTTGTGGGGTCAGCGTGGGGCGGATCGGCCTTGAACTGGCCTCTTGCCTGGTCAGTCGGTTGCACACGCGCGGTCTGTAAATCTGCCGGCTTAGCCTTCCCAGGTTCGAATCCTGGCGCCGCCACACGGGAACAAAGGGCCCGTGACCTGCCCTCTACGCAGGTCACGGGCCCTCTGTCATGCGCTCGCGCTCTCTGCTCCGCACGCACCTTCATTGCTCAGCGCTCCGCGCTTGCACACCACCGCATTGCCCTGTGCTCCGCACCACCTCATTTCCCCGTACCCCGCACGCACCCTCATTCCGGCCCCGGCGGCCGTCCTCGTTGAGTTTCGGTGGTCGCCGGGCACACTTGGGTTCATGTCGTCGCGCCGCAGGAACTGCCCCGAGTGCCGTCGCGAGATCGCTGTGGTCGCGGGGCGGTTCGCGCGGCACGACCCGCCGGGGGCGCGGGGGAGTGGCGAGCTGGTGTCGTGCCCGGGGTCGCGCAGGCACGCAGAGCTCGGCGCCGCCGCCCAGCCCGCCCTCGACGGCTATGTCGTGCCCGAGTTCCCGGGGCAGCTACCGCTGTTCTGACCGCGGTCAGGGCTGGCGTACGTCCATCCGGCTCACCAGGCCGTCCCCGGCGAAGCGGTACACGTGCTCCAAGGTCTCCGGTGCCCAGTGCTCGCCCGTCTCGTCCCGCAGGCCCGGCCGTACGGTGACCGCCACCCGCTCGCCGTCCTCGTCGAGGCGCAGCCCCTCCAGACGTACGAGCGGGTGACCGGAGGCGAACTGCCGGGTCCAGTAGGCGCGTACCTCGTCTCGGCCGTGGAGGCGGACGCCGTCGAGGACGTTCGGCCAGTCCACGTCCGAGGACAGGCAGATCTCCATGAAGTCGTCGCGCTCGTCGGTGCTGAAGACCTCGTACATGCGGCGCAGCAGGGCCTCCTGCGCGGCGGGTACGCCCGTCGTCACCATGGCCGGCTCTCTCAGTTCCCGGCCACCGACTTCGCTGCCACAGAGACCGGTGTCGAGCCGCTGATCAACTCAAGGGTCAGGCCCGCCGTCGCCGGTGTCTCCACCAACTCGGCCAGCACCGCCGCGACGTCGTCCCGCGGGATCGAGCCGCGGCCCGTGGAGGCCTCCAGGCGGACGAGTCCCGTGCCGGGGTCGTCCGTGAGGGAACCGGGGCGCAGGATCGTCCAGTCCAGCGCCGTACGGCCGCTCACGTACGCGTCGGCCTCGCCCTTGGCGCGGAGATACGCGTCGAAGACCCCGTCGCCGTGGTGGGCCGGGTCCGCGCCCATGGACGACACGACGATGTACCGCCGTACGCCCGCCTGTTCCGCCGCGTCGGCGAACAGGACCGCGGCGGCCCGGTCCACGGTGTCCTTGCGGGACACGCTGCTGCCGGGGCCCGCGCCCGCCGCGAAGACGGCCGCGTCCGCGCCCTCCAGATGGCCGGAGACCTCGTCAAGGGTCGCCGTCTCCAGATCGCACACGATCGGTTCGGCGCCGGCTTCGCGCAGGTCGTCGCCCTGTTCCGCGCGGCGGATGATCCCCGCGACCTCGTTACCGCGCCCGGCGAGCAGCCGCTCGAGCCGCAGCGCGATCTGACCATGACCTCCAGCAATGACAATGCGCATGTTTCCGACCGTACGCCCGGACGGCCTCCTTCGCCCCACAACCCTGTGGACAACTCGCGCACCTCCCGAGCCATCACCGGAACGGAGACCGTGAGCCAGCACCCCGGTGGCCGGCGATCACCGCGGCCCTCCCGGACGTATGCCGCGGCCGTCCTCGCGAAACGCCCCGTCGGCCGCCGCGCAGAACGCACCTCCACGCGCGCGTGGAGACCGCCCCAGCCCCCAACGCGGTCAACTCGCGCCCGCGCGGAGGCCGTTCACGACGGCTCTCCCCGCCCCTGGCGCGGCAGGTCCAGGGCCGCCGTGGCCGCCGAGCTGCAGTACTCCCGCACCGCGCTCGTCCGCGCCACAACACGCCCCCTGTGTACGACGATCCGGCTGTACGCGAGCGACAGCGCACCGGCGAGACGGTCGCCGCGTACGGCGAGGAGTTCGGCCGGGAAACCGGCCTCGACGCGCACTTCGGAGAGACCGAGGGCGGCGCGGGCCGCGGAACTCACCGCGTCGTAGGCGTCCTCCGGCCGCAGCGCGTACCGCGAGGCCAGCAGGTACGCCGCCTCGAGCGGGTCGCCGCGGCCCACCGGGTTCGACACGTCACGGAGGGCTCCGCTGCCCGCCGCGACCCGGACCCCGGCCGACCGCAGCAGCCGTACCGGAGCGGTGCCGCGCCGGTCGGCGCTTCCGCAGCCGCCCTGCGGAAGGCACACCACGCTCACGCCGGCCGCCGCGAGCTGGTCCGCCGCACGGGCGGCCGCGTCGGCCGGCAGGCGCTCCAGGCCGCCGCAGGGGCCGAGCGTGACGCCGGGCCGCAACCCGCCCGCCATCGCCGCGAGCCGGGCCAGCCGGGCCGGATCGTCGGCGTCCGTGTGCAGGTCGACCGGGCAGCCGTGCTCGGAGGCGATCTCCAGAACCGCCTCCACGTACCCCGTCGGGTCGGGATCGGCGTCGGGGCAGCCGCCCACTACGGAGGCGCCCATTTTCAGCGCGTCCCGCAGTATCGCGAGCCCGTCGGCCCCGGCGACGCCGGTCAGCAGCCGGGGCATCGCCACCGTCGACAGTTCGGCGAGCCCGCGCAGCGCCCGCCGTGCCTGGAGCACCGCCGCCAGTGCGCCGAGGCCCTGCACATCGCCGACGCGTACGTGCGAGCGCAGCGCCGTGGCTCCGTGGCCGAGTTGGAGCAGCGCCGCTTCCGTCGTCCGGCGCTGGACCTCTTCGGGCTCGTACGAGGCCGGTCCGTCGCCCTCGGCGGAGAAGGCGGTGTCGCCGTGGGCGTGCGGTTCGGCGGGAGCCGGCAGGAGGAGATAGCCGCTGAGGTCCACGCGCGTGCCGGGGGCCGGGTTGCCGGCCGCGCTCGGTGCCAGGCTGCCGGCGGTGCCCACGGCTTCGATACGTCCGCCGCCCAGCCGCACGTCCACGGTCCGGCCGTCGGTGAGCCGTGCCCCGCACAGCAGAAGGGCGGCAGCGTCGGCGTGTCCCGACGAGGAGTGGGGCTGTCGCGGCTGACTGTCGGGCATCGCGCTCCTGTGGCTCGGGGCTCCGCGCGGAGGGACGCTGATCACGCAGAGTGAGTCGAGCCTAGGGTCGTGACCGCCTCGCATCCGGGAGGAGCGGAATAGTCGTACCGGTGTGGTCCGGGCGGCTCACGACCGTCGTCGCGCGCCGGCATTCCGGTGCGGCCAGGAGGGCGGGCCGGGGTGCCCGGGAGGGCGGGATCGATGCCGCGCGTGTGTGTCGACGGCACGCGCGGGAGCGGTTCACGGGCCCTGAAGTGCGGTGGTTCGCAGCTGTGGTTCGTGGGGCGTATGGGGGCCCGGACAACGTCCGGGGAAGGGCGGGGAACACCCCGGGGCAGGTGCCGCGAAACGGATTTGGGCGATCGGCGGCCGACCGTGTAATGTCTTCATCGCTCGCCCCAATAGCTCAGTCGGTAGAGCGTCTCCATGGTAAGGAGAAGGTCTACGGTTCGATTCCGTATTGGGGCTCTGGTGTGGGAGGTTCCCGTCGCTAGGCGGGAACTGATCACATCTCAGCGGTGTAGCTCAGTCGGTAGAGCAAGCGGCTCATAATCGCTGTGTCACCGGTTCAAGTCCGGTCACCGCTACTGACAGTAGCCGATTGTGGGGTCGGTCCTTCGATCGGCTACTCTTTTATGCGTTCATCGTCCCATCCGTTCGTCAAGGAGCACTCCTGTGGCTGCCACCGACGTCCGCCCGAAGATCACGCTGGCCTGCGTGGAGTGCAAGGAGCGGAACTACATCACCAAGAAGAACCGGCGTAACGACCCGGACCGACTGGAGATGAAGAAGCACTGCCCGCGTTGCAATGCGCACACCGCGCACCGCGAAACGCGATAGTTTCAGGCTCGTACACGAGGCCGTCCCCTTTGCGGGGGGCGGCCTCGCGTCGTTGTTCCCGTACGTCGTTGTCCGAGGTGAGAGAACCAGGAGGTGCCGAGCCCATGGCGCTCGACCAGTCCTTCGTGGGGCGGTCCTACCCGCCCTCCGACCCCTACGAGGTCGGCCGGGAGAAGATCCGCGAGTTCGCGGAGGCGGTGGGGGACACCAACCCGGCGTACACGGACCCGGAGGCCGCCAGGGCGCTCGGGCACTCCGATGTGATCGCCCCGCCGACCTTCGTCTTCACGATCACCTACAAGGCGGCAGGCCAGGTCGTCCGGGACCCGCAGCTGGGCCTCGACTACAACCGCGTGGTGCACGGCGACCAGAAGTTCGCCTACACCCGGCCGGTGCGCGCGGGTGACCGGCTCACGGTCACCTCGACCATCGAGTCGATCAAGTCCCTCGCGGGCAACGACATCCTGGACATCCGCGGGGAAGTTCACGACGAGGCCGGCGAGCACGTCGTCACGGCCGTCACCAAGCTCGTGGCGCGCGCGGCGGAGGAGGGCTGACATGACGGCGAAGATCTCTTACGCGGACGTCGAGGTCGGCACCGAACTGCCGGCGGGAACCTTCCCCGTGACCCGGGCCACGCTCGTGCAGTACGCGGGTGCCTCCGGGGACTTCAACCCGATCCACTGGAACGAGAAGTTCGCGGTCGAGGTCGGTCTCCCCGACGTCATCGCGCACGGCATGTTCACCATGGCCGAAGCCGTCCGTGTCGTCACCGACTGGGCAGGCGACCCGGGCGCGGTCGTCGAGTACGGGGTCCGCTTCACCAAGCCCGTCGTCGTCCCGAACGACGACAAGGGAGCGGTCATCGAGGTCAGTGGCAAGGTCGCGGCCAAGCTCGACGACAACACCGTCCGCGTCGACCTCGTCGCGACGAGCGCGGGCCAGAAGGTCCTGGGCATGTCCCGGGCTGTCGTACGGCTGGCCTGAGGGCGGGGCATCCGCCGTCCCGGGCAGGTAGTCAGCGGCCTTGGGCGGGCAATCAGCAGCACTGGGTAAGGGGCGCCGGCCATTGCGGGCGCCCCTTACGCGTACGGGGCGGCGACCGCCTTCGTACGGGGCGGCGACCCCCTTGACGTAGTTAGTGATTGAGTACTAACTTACTCGCATGGTCAGGATGAGCGCAGAAGAGAGGCGCGAGAGCGTCATCCGCGCGGCGATGAGCGAGTTCGCCCGCGGCGGCTATCACGGCACCTCCACCGAGGCGATCGCCAAGCGCGTGGGTGTCTCGCAGCCGTATCTCTTCCGGCTCTTCCCGGGCAAGAAGGCGATCTTCCTCGCGGCGGCCGAGCGCTGCATGGAGGACTGGCGGCGCACCTTCGCGGAGTCCTCCATGGGGCTGGAGGGCGAGGAGGCCCTGCACGCCATGGCGAACGCGTACACGCGGGTCATCGCGGAGCATCCCGAGCGGCTGCTCATGCAGATGCAGATGTACGTCGCGGCGGCGGCGGCCGAGGAGGCCGGCGATCACGAACTCGGTGAGGCGGCACGGGCCGGCTGGATGCGCCTGTGGGACACGGTCCACCTGCCGCTCGGCGCCGACGTCAACGAGACCACGACCTTCATGGCCTACGGAATGCTCGTCAACTGCCTGGTGGCCATGGGCTTTCCGCCCGAACACCGGGTCTGGGAAGGGCTGTATCCGTCGGTGCGGGTCGACGGGCGGCTCGAGGCCCGGCCGGAGAAGTAGGCGGGGGCGAAGGGGGCCGCGTGCGCCTTTCCCTGCCCGGCAAAGTTAGTCAGTAATAACTAATCGTCAGTGCGAACCACCCACTGGGGGAGCGATGTCACAGCAGACAGCACGTCGCGGGGGAGCCGCCTGGGCCCTCGTCATCACCAGCGTCGCCGGCTTCATGGCGGCCCTCGACAACCTGGTCGTCACCACCGCCCTGCCGTCGATCCGCAAGGATCTCGGGGGAGCGATGGACGACCTCGAGTGGACCGTGAGCGCGTACACGCTCACCTTCGCCGTGCTGCTGATGTTCGGCGCGGCACTGGGCGACCGGTTCGGCCGGCGCCGGCTCTTCCTCGTCGGTGTCACCGTCTTCACCGGCGCTTCAGCCGCCGCGGCCATGGCGCCCGGCATCGACTCACTGATCGCGGCCCGCGCGGTCCAGGGGGTCGGCGCGGCCATCATGATGCCGCTGACGCTGACCCTGCTGACGGCGGCGGTTCCGGTGGCCAAGCGCGGGATGGCGTACGGGATATGGGGCGCCGTGAACGGTCTCGCCGTGGCGTCCGGGCCTCTCATCGGCGGCAGCCTCACCGAACACGTGTCCTGGCACTGGATCTTCTGGCTGAACGTCCCGCTGGGTCTCGCCCTGCTGCCGCTGGCCCGGCTGCGCCTCTCCGAGTCGTACGGCTCCGACGCTCCGCTCGACATCCCCGGCACCCTGCTCGCCAGCAGCGGCCTCTTCGGGATCGTGTACGGACTGGTCCGCGGGCCCGCCGACGGCTGGACCAGCCCGATCGTCCTGACCGGCCTCTTCGCGGGCACCGCGCTGCTCACCGGCTTCGTCTTCCACGGCATCCGCGCCAAGAACCCGATGCTGCCGATGCGGCTCTTCCGCTCCCGGGCCTTCGCCGGGATCAATGCCGCGAGCCTGCTGATGTTCCTCGGGATGTTCGGCTCGATCTTCCTGCTCAGCCAGTACATGCAGGGCGTCCTCGGCTACTCGCCCACCGAGGCGGGGCTGCGGATGCTGCCCTGGACCGGTATGCCTATGCTCGTCGCGCCGATCGCCGGTTACCTCTCCGACCGCATCGGCGGCCGTCCCGTGGTCGCCACCGGGCTCTTCCTGCAGGCGGTCGGGCTCGCCTACTACGCCTGGGTGCTCGCCGCCGACGTTTCGTACGCCGCGCAGCTGCCCGCCCTGATCGTCAACGGCATCGGAATGGCCCTGTACTTCGCCCCCGCCGCCAACCTGGTCATGTCCAGCGTCCACCCCAAGGAGCAGGGCATCGCCTCCGGCGCCAACAACGCACTGCGCGAGGTCGGCGGTGCGCTCGGTATCGCGGTGATGGGCTCGATCTTCTCCGCCCAGGGCGGCTACGAGTCCGCGCAGACCTTCGTGGACGGCCTGCGGCCCGCACTGTGGGTGGGCGCCGCGGTGGTGGCCGTGGCGGCGATCGCGGCCCTGATCATCCCGAGCGCGCGCCGTGCCGTCCGCACCGGGACCGACGCGACCGCCTCCGCCGAGGCGCCGGCCCTGGAGACGGCCTGCAGCTGACGGCACCGCCCGCGCAGACCCACCACCCACGACCCACCACGCATACGGCACCGGAACGGCCCCGCCCCACCGGCGGGGCCGTTCCCGTGCTCGTGGCGCACCGGTGGCCGGACGATCCCGCCCCTTCTCGTACTCTTGAGCCCGTGCAGGAACTCCACGACGCTCCGCTCGCCCCGCTGACCACCTTCCGCCTCGGCGGTCCCGCCACCCGGCTGATCACCGCGACCACCGACGCCGAGGTGATCGCCGCCGTCCGCGAGGCCGACGACAGCGGTACGCCACTGCTGCTCATCGGCGGCGGATCGAACCTGGTCATCGGCGACAAGGGCTTCGCCGGAACCGCCCTGCGCATCGCGACGAGCGGCTTCGCGCTCGACGGTACGAAGCTGGAGCTGGCGGCCGGCGAGGTGTGGACCGACGCGGTCGCCCGCACGGTCGAGGCCGGGCTCGCCGGCGTCGAGTGCCTCGCCGGTATCCCCGGCTCGGCGGGCGCCACCCCCATCCAGAACGTGGGCGCGTACGGCCAGGAAGTCTCCTCGACCATCACCGAAGTGGTCGCCTACGACCGGAGGACCGGCGACACGGTCACGCTGGCCAACGCCGACTGCTCCTTCTCGTACCGCCACAGCCGCTTCAAGGCCGACCCCGAGCGCTATGTCGTGCTGCGCGTGCGCTTCGAGCTGGAGGACGCCGCGGGACTGAGCGCGCCGGTCAAGTACGCCGAGACGGCGCGCGTCCTCGGTGTCGAACCCGGCGACCGCGTGCCCCTCGCCGCCGCCCGCGAGACGGTGCTCGAGCTGCGCTCCGGCAAGGGCATGGTCCTCGACCCCGAGGACCACGACACCTGGTCGGCCGGGTCGTTCTTCACCAACCCGATCCTCACGGACGAGGAGTTCGTCGCGTTCCACGCGCGCGTGCAGGAGCGGCTCGGGGACGGCGTGGTGCCCCCCGCGTACCCGGCGGGCGACAGCCACACCAAGACCTCCGCGGCCTGGCTGATCGACAAGTCGGGCTTCACCAAGGGCTACGGCAGCGGGCCGGCCCGGATCTCCACCAAGCACACGCTGGCCCTCACCAACCGGGGCGAGGCCACCACCGAGGACCTCCTCGCGCTGGCCCGCGAGGTCGTGGCCGGAGTCCGCGAGGCCTTCGGAATCACCTTGGTCAACGAACCGGTGACGGTGGGCGTCAGCCTCTAGCAGGTCTGCCGGGGACTCTTTTCGGCCTGCTTCCGCCGCTTCAGGAGGCCGGCCCGGCGAGCCAGTCGTCGACGCCGGACAGCAGCTTCGTGCGCACGTCCTCCGGGGCGGCCGAACCCCGGATGGACTGCCGGGCCAGCTCGGCCAGTTCGGCGTCCGTGAAGCCGTGGTGACGGCGCGCGATCTCGTACTGCGCGGCCAGCCGCGAGCCGAACAGCAGCGGGTCGTCCGCGCCGAGCGCCAGCGGGACCCCGGCTTCGAACAGAGTCCTCAGGGGGACGTCCTCGGGCTTCTCGTAGACGCCCAGGGCGACATTGGACGCCGGGCAGACCTCGCAGGTCACCCCCCGGTCCGCCAGCCGCTTCATCAGCCGCGGGTCATCGGCCGCCCGTACGCCGTGCCCGATCCGCGAGGCGTGCAGATCGTCCAGGCAGTCGCGTACGGACGACGGTCCGGCGAGCTCACCGCCGTGCGGCGCGGCCAGCAGCCCGCCCTCGCGGGCGATGGCGAAGGCCCGGTCGAAGTCCCGTGCCATGCCCCGGCGTTCGTCGTTGGAGAGCCCGAAGCCGACGATGCCCCGGTCCGCGTACCGCACGGCCAGCCGGGCCAGCGTGCGGGCGTCCAGCGGGTGTTTCATGCGGTTCGCCGCCACGAGGACCCGCATGCCGAGGCCGGTCTCGCGCGAGGTCGTGTCCACCGCGTCCAGGATGACCTCCAGCGCCGGGATCAGACCGCCCAGCCGAGGCGCGTACGAGGTCGGGTCGACCTGGATCTCCAGCCACCCCGAGCCGTCCTTGAGATCCTCCTCGGCGGCCTCGCGCACCAGGCGCTGAATGTCCTCGGGATCCCTGAGGCACGACCGGGCGGCGTCGTAGAGCCGCTGGAAGCGGAACCAGCCCCGCTCGTCCGTCGCCCGCAGCTTCGGTGGCTCCGCGCCGGTCAGCGCGTCGGGCAGATGGATCCCGTGCTTGTCGGCCAGGTCCAGCAGGGTGGTGTGCCGCATCGACCCGGTGAAGTGCAGGTGCAGATGGGCCTTCGGCAGCTCAGAGACATCACGTACACGCTCCATCCCAGGATCCTGCCGTACGGGAATGTGGTGCCGGTAGCGCTTTCCCTGATCGTGGTCTTGCCCGAACGAAGAAGCGGGAGGGCACCGCCTCACGTGAGGCGGTGCCCTCCCGCACGCACGCGTGGGGCACGAAAACGGAAACGGCACCCCAGGGGCGTACGAAAACGTGCACCCGTGGGGTGTCCGAAAAGGTCAGTCGCGCGCTTCGGCCAGCAGCTTCTGGAGCCGCGAGACACCCTCGATCAGGTCCTCGTCGCCCAGGGCGTACGACAGCCGCAGATAGCCCGGCGTGCCGAAGGCCTCACCCGGGACGACCGCGACCTCGGCCTCCTCCAGGATGAGCGCGGCCAGCTCGACCGTGTCCTGGGGGCGCTTGCCGCGGATCTCCTTGCCGAGCAGGGCCTTCACCGAGGGGTACGCGTAGAAGGCGCCCTCGGGCTCCGGGCAGAGCACGCCGTCGATCTCGTTCAGCATGCGCACGATCGTCTTGCGGCGGCGGTCGAAGGCCTCGCGCATCGTGGCGACGGCCTCCAGGCCACCGGAGACGGCGGCGAGCGCAGCGATCTGGGCCACGTTGGAGACGTTCGACGTGGCGTGCGACTGGAGGTTGGTCGCGGCCTTGACGACGTCCTTCGGGCCGATGATCCAGCCCACCCGCCAGCCCGTCATGGCGTACGTCTTGGCCACGCCGTTGACGACGATGCACTTGTCGCGCAGCTCGGGCAGCACGGCCGGCAGCGAGACGGAGACCGCGTCGCCGTACACCAGGTGCTCGTAGATCTCATCGGTCAGCACCCACAGGCCGTGCTCGACGGCCCAGCGGCCGATGGCCTCGGTCTCGGCCTCGGTGTAGACCGCGCCGGTCGGGTTGGAGGGCGAGACGAACAGGACGACCTTGGTGTTCTCCGTGCGGGCCGCCTCGAGCTGCTCGACGGTGACCCGGTAGCCCGTGGTCTCGTCGGCGACCACGTCGACCGGGACACCGCCGGCGAGACGGATCGACTCCGGGTACGTGGTCCAGTACGGCGCCGGAACGATCACCTCGTCGCCCGGGTCGAGGATCGCGGCGAAGGCCTCGTAGATCGCCTGCTTGCCGCCGTTGGTGACGAGGACCTGCGAGGCGTCCACCTCGTAGCCGGAGTCGCGCAGCGTCTTCGCGGCGATCGCGGCCTTCAGCTCGGGCAGACCGCCGGCCGGCGTGTAGCGGTGGTACTTCGGGTTCGAGCAGGCCTCGATGGCGGCCTGCACGATGTAGTCAGGGGTCGGGAAGTCGGGCTCACCGGCGCCGAAGCCGATCACCGGACGTCCCGCGGCCTTGAGGGCCTTGGCCTTGGCGTCCACGGCGAGAGTGGCGGACTCGGAGATCGCGCCGACTCGGGCGGAGACCCGGCGCTCGGTGGGAGGGGTTGCAGCGCTCATGGACCCCATCGTTTCAGACCGGAAACTTCCCCGGCACGCGGGTTTCACAGACTGAACACCTCCTGAACAACCGTCCGGATCCGGACGGCACGCCGGTCGATCTTCGGCGGACAAAGCCCGTACGGACACTTTCTGTTCGACGACCGGCCGCGGAGCACGTACACTCTCACCTCGTTGGCCTTCACGGGCCGCACTCATCCGGTGCACACCGAGCATCCGGGCGGATGCGGTACGTTGGGGTGAACCAAAGGGTCGTAGCTCAATTGGTAGAGCACTGGTCTCCAAAACCAGCGGTTGGGGGTTCAAGTCCCTCCGGCCCTGCTGCACAATCCTTCGCCAGGAAATGTGTGCGCATGTACGTACTGCTTTGCACCGCCGTGCGGCTCAACCGGGCGCGGCACGGCCACGACCCGGAATCAGGTGAGGACGAGTGACGGACGCCGTGGGCTCCATCGACATGCCTGATGCCCAGGATGAGGCGCCGGAGTCCAAGAAGACCCGCAAGGGCGGCAAGCGTGCCAAGAAGGGCCCGCTGAAGCGCCTTGCCCTCTTCTACCGCCAGATCGTCGCGGAACTCCGCAAGGTCGTCTGGCCGACTCGCAACCAGCTGACGACGTACACGACCGTGGTGATTGTCTTCGTCATCATCATGATCGGCCTGGTGACCGTGATTGACTATGGGCTCGATCACGCCGCCAAGTACGTCTTCGGCTGAGCAAGAAGCGAAGGGCGCCGTACTCGGCGCCCCTTTCGCATGTTCCACCCCCATGTATCCAGGAAGAAGCAGCCACCGTGTCTGACCCGAACCTGAACGACGCCACCGAGTCGGTCGAGTCCGTAGACGACGAACTCGACATCGTCGAGGGCGCGGACGTCGAGGACGAGGTCGAGGCTGCCGACGCCGCTGCCGGTGAGCCGGCCGAAGAGACGGCTCTGCACGTCGAGGACGAGTCCGGTGCGGACGAGTCCGGTGGAGACGTCGAGGACGAGCCGGCCTCCGAGGACGCCGTCGCCGTAGAGGACGACACCGAGGCCGAGGCCGAAGAAGAGGCCGAGCCCGTCGACCCCGTCACCGCCCTGCGCGAGGAACTCCGCACTCTCCCCGGCGAGTGGTACGTCATCCACACGTACGCCGGTTACGAGAACCGCGTGAAGACCAACCTCGAGCAGCGCGCCGTCTCGCTGAACGTCGAGGACTTCATCTTCGCGGCCGAGGTGCCGCAAGAAGAGGTCGCGCAGATCAAGAACGGCGAGCGCAAGACCATCAAGCAGAACAAGCTCCCGGGCTACGTCCTGGTCCGCATGGACCTGACGAACGAGTCCTGGGGTGTCGTTCGCAACACGCCTGGTGTCACCGGCTTCGTGGGCAACGCCTACGACCCCTACCCGCTGACGCTGGACGAGATCGTCAAGATGCTCGCCCCGGAGGCCGAGGAGAAGGCCGCCCGTGAGGCCGCCGAGGCCGAGGGCAAGCCCGCTCCGCAGCGCAAGCTCGAGGTCCAGGTGCTGGACTTCGAGGTCGGCGACTCGGTCACCGTCACCGACGGCCCGTTCGCGACGCTGCAGGCGACCATCAACGAGATCAACGCCGACTCGAAGAAGGTCAAGGGTCTCGTCGAGATCTTCGGCCGCGAGACGCCGGTCGAGCTCTCCTTCGACCAGATCCAGAAGAACTAGCCTTCGGGCCCTTCTGGACCACATGCCTCCGAACAGGTCAGACAGGCTCTCGCAGCCCGTCTGACCTGCTCGGTTTTTGGCCGCGCATGGATACCCGTTATCGTTGTGCGGTATGCCTCCATCCGGATGATCCGGACCGGACGGCTGAAAACTCTCACTAGGACCCGGAGAGAGCACATGCCTCCCAAGAAGAAGAAGGTCACGGGGCTTATCAAGCTCCAGATCCAGGCCGGCGCGGCCAACCCGGCTCCGCCGGTCGGTCCCGCGCTGGGCCAGCACGGCGTCAACATCATGGAGTTCTGCAAGGCCTACAACGCCGCGACCGAGTCGCAGCGCGGTTGGGTCATCCCGGTGGAGATCACGGTCTACGAAGACCGCTCGTTCACCTTCATCACCAAGACCCCGCCGGCCGCGAAGATGATCCTCAAGGCCGCGGGTGTGGAGAAGGGCTCCGGCGAGCCGCACAAGACCAAGGTCGCCAAGATCACCCAGGCGCAGGTCCGCGAGATCGCCACCACCAAGATGCCCGACCTGAACGCCAACGACCTGGACGCCGCCGCGAAGATCATCGCCGGCACCGCCCGTTCCATGGGCATCACGGTCGAGGGCTGAAGCCCACCTCGTACGCCTTGAACCGTGGTGGGGCCTGCTCGGCCCGTACCACGACTCCTCAGAACACACAGGAGCAGTAGTGAGCAAGCGCAGCAAGTCTCTCCGCGCTGCGGACGCGAAGATCGACCGGGACAAGCTCTACGCCCCGCTCGAGGCCGTCCGTCTCGCCAAGGAGACCTCCACGTCCAAGTTCGACGGCACCGTCGAGGTCGCCTTCCGTCTGGGTGTCGACCCGCGCAAGGCCGACCAGATGGTCCGTGGCACCGTGAACCTCCCGCACGGCACCGGTAAGACCGCCCGGGTCCTGGTCTTCGCGACCGGTGACCGTGCCGAGGCCGCGACTGCCGCGGGCGCCGACATCGTCGGCTCCGACGAGCTCATCGACGAGGTGGCGAAGGGCCGGCTGGACTTCGACGCCGTCGTCGCCACCCCGGACCTCATGGGCAAGGTCGGCCGCCTGGGCCGTGTCCTCGGCCCGCGTGGTCTGATGCCGAACCCGAAGACCGGCACCGTGACCCCGGACGTGGCCAAGGCCGTGACCGAGATCAAGGGCGGCAAGATCGAGTTCCGCGTCGACAAGCACTCGAACCTGCACTTCATCATCGGCAAGGCGTCGTTCGACGACACCAAGCTGGTGGAGAACTACGGCGCCGCGCTGGACGAGATCCTTCGTCTGAAGCCGTCGGCCGCCAAGGGTCGTTACATCAAGAAGGCCGCGATCAGCACCACGATCGGCCCCGGCGTTCCGATCGACCCGAACCGCACCCGCAACCTCCTCGTCGAGGAGGACCCGGCCGCCGTCTGAGCCCTCCGCTCACCTCGGTAGCCGCGTCGCGCACGCGAACCCAGGACGGGCCCCGCACCTTTCGAGGTGCGGGGCCCGTCCCTTTTCCCGCCGCTTGTGTCAGTGGCCTGCGCTAGCGTGCAGACCGGAGTCATCACTCAGGGGTGGGGGGACATGATCAGCACCGTGATGCGGCGCGCGTGGCTGTCGCTGGCCGTGATCGGCGCGGTGGCCGGGGGACTGGCGGCCTGCGGTCCGTCCGGCGCGTCCGCGGGCGGGGCGGAGGCCACGGACGACGCTCGCGGCACAGCGGCGGCCACACGAGTCGGCAAGGCGCTGAGCGGGGTCCGCGAGAAGACCGAGAAGGCGGGCTCGGCCCGGGTCGACTGCACCATGTCCGTGGGAGACACGGTGGCGACGCGATCGACGGGAGCCATCGGCTGGGCCGGCGGCCTCTCCGGCACCCTCACCATCACCTACACCGGCGGCAGTTGGGCCAAGACCATGCGAGAGCTGGGCAACGTCTCCACGCCGGCCCGCTTCGTCTCCGACGCCTACTACGCGAAGATGAGCGACAAGTTCGCCGCCGTCTCCGGGCACGGCAGGCACTGGATCAAGTACGACTACGAAGCCTCGGCGACCTTCACCCCGGCCCAGTCGGTCGAGCTCCTGCTGGCCGCCCCCGACACCCGCGAGGTGGGTACGGCGACGGTCCGCGGCGTCCGCACCACGCACTACTCGGGCACGGTGGACGTAGCCCGGCTGGGCATCTCGCGCCCGGGCCTCACCGACACCGAGCTGGCCGAGCTGACGCAATGGCTGAAGCAGGCCGGCATCACCAAGCAGCGCGTCGACATCTGGGTCGATGCCCGGGATCTGCTGGTGAAGCGGTCCGAGCGCGGCCAGGTGGCCGGTGGCACCTCGGTCACCACGGCGTACTACAAGGACTACGGCACGCACGTCCGCATACCCGAGCCGCCGCCCGCCGCGGACACGGTCGACTTCTCGGACCTCGCGAATACGAAGGCCTCCTGAGTCGCGGGGGAGCCGGTGCGCCGCCTGCTCCGGCCGGGGCGAACCCACGGCAGGCACTGGACCAGGCGCGACTCCGGCCGCTCTGAACTCCTGGGCCTCATGGCCCACTTGAAACTCGCAGGACCCGTGAGTTCCCGTGCGTTAGGCTCGCGGCCTTGCTGTGAATCGACCATATGTTCCTTGGGGGGAATCATGGAGATATCTGTGCGTGGCGCCGTGCGCCACAGTGCGACGGGCGCGGCACTGGCCGCCCTGGTCCTGGCCGGGGGTGCGGTCTCCTGTTCCAAGGGCGGCACCGCGGACGGGTCCCCGCGGATGACGCCCGCGGCCGCCGTGGCCAAGGCCGCGAAGAACGCCGAGGACGTCACGTCCCTGCGCTACCGGATGACGGGGAAGATCCCGGAGCAGGGCCGCGTCGAGGCCGAGGCGTCGATGAGCGTGAAGCCGATCGCCATGAGCATGAAGATGACGGCGCTCGACGCGGGCGCCGACAGCGGGCAGGTCGAGCTCCGCATGGTCGACGGGGCGCTGTACATGGGCGGGGGCGAGGAAGCCGCCAAGGAGATGGACGGCAAGCACTGGATCAAGTTCGACATCTCGGGGAAGGACGGCGGCAGCGGAGGCGTCGACGCCTCCAAGATGCAGGACCAGGTCCAGCAGAACCCCGCCCAGGAGTCCACCTTCCTGACCGGCTCCAAGGACGTGAAGAAGGTCGGCACCGAGCAGGTCGGTGGCGTCGGGACCACCCACTACAAGGGGACGGTCACCCTCGACGAATTCCGCGCGGGCCTCAAGAAAGAGGACAAGACCACCCGGGAGACGCGCGAGAAGAGCCTCAAGCAGTACGAGGACATGGGCATCGACAAGCTCACGATGGACATGTGGATCGACGGGGACGACCACGCCAAGAAGTTCCGTATGCGGGCCGCCGCCGACAAGGGCCCGCTGGACATGACCATCACGTTCCTCGACCTGAACAAGCCGGTGACGGTCAAGGCCCCGCCCGCCGACGACACGGTCGACCTGGCCGAGACGCTGCGCGACACCGAACAGGGCTGAGCCCCCGGACCGGGGCGTTCGCGCGTCCCGGAGGGTGGCTTCCGGGCGGATTTGCTCGAGAGCGATCCGTTCACGTATTCTTCCACAGAAGCCAAAGACCGCTGGTCGTTGCCGTGCGCTTGCAAGAGGGCGCGGTGGCCGAAGGATCCGCTGAAACTGCGGACGACCCGCGTAGGTGAATGTGGATGTGCTCCCGGAGTTCGCTCGCGAAAACCGGTAGAGCTACGCCCCGTGCGCCTGCGCCGGGGCGTTTCGTTTTGCCCAGCCCCTTCTGAGCGGTCCTCATCACCCGGAAGGAGGCCACGCTTATGGCAAGGCCCGACAAGGCTGCCGCGGTAGCCGAGCTCGCGGACCAGTTCCGCAGCTCGAACGCCGCCGTGCTGACCGAGTACCGGGGTCTCACCGTGGCGCAGCTCAAGACGCTGCGTCGTTCGCTCGGTGAAGACGCCCAGTACGCCGTGGTGAAGAACACGCTGACCAAGATTGCGGCCAACGAGGCCGGGATCAACACGCTCGACGACCTGTTCAACGGTCCGACGGCGGTCGCCTTCATCACCGGTGACCCGGTGGTGTCCGCGAAGGGTCTTCGTGACTTCGCCAAGGACAACCCGAACCTCGTCATCAAGGGCGGTGTCCTTGACGGCAAGGCGCTGTCCGCCGACGAGATCAAGAAGCTTGCGGACCTCGAGTCCCGCGAGGTTCTGCTCGCCAAGCTGGCGGGTGCCTTCAAGGGCAAGCAGTCCCAGGCTGCCACGCTCTTCCAGGCGCTTCCCTCGAAGTTCGTCCGCACCGCGGAGGCGCTTCGTGCCAAGAAGGCCGAGCAGGGCGGTGCCGAGTAATTCGGCTCGCACATTGACCGCCGCCTGAGGCGACGGTCGTAGCGGGCCGAACGTACGCCCGCCTCACCAGTACATACCGGCACCTGCCGAATTAGTGGAAGGACGCCATCATGGCGAAGCTGTCCCAGGACGAGCTGCTCGAGCAGTTCGAGAACCTCACCCTCATCGAGCTCTCCGAGTTCGTGAAGGCCTTCGAGGAGAAGTTCGACGTCACCGCCGCCGCCGCGGTTGCCGCTGCCCCGGTCGGCCCCGCCGCCACCGCTGAGGCCGTCGAGGAGCAGGACGAGTTCGACGTCATTCTCACCGGTGCCGGCGAGAAGAAGATCCAGGTCATCAAGGTCGTGCGTGAGCTGACCTCGCTGGGTCTGAAGGAGGCCAAGGACCTCGTCGACGGCGCTCCGAAGCCGGTCCTCGAGAAGGTCGCCAAGGAGGCCGCCGAGAAGGCTGCCGAGTCCCTCAAGGGCGCCGGCGCCTCCGTCGAGGTCAAGTAAGTCTCGACTCGCGGCTACGGCCGCATGGCGTGGCGACGAGTCCCAGGCGGACTCACGCAAGCTGATACGGCCGCTCACACAGGGCTGTAACGCTGACGCACTGAAGAGCGATCACCCAGTTGGGTGGTCGCTCTTCGGCGTTCAGGGGGTCCGCGAGGCGGCTGCCTTGCGGAGGCGGTCGCGACGAGTATGGTGATCTTCGTCGTGCCTCCGGCGGCCCCTGGGGACGAGCTGCACGTGACGATGGCAGCACCTAGTTGGGGCATGGGGGGCCTTGACGAACCGCACGGAGCGCGCAATTCTCAGGACGCGTCGTCACAACGATCCGGATCCGAGGCATGGATCGGTGGCGAAGAGGGCAGTATCGATGTGCATTGAGGGCGTGGCTTGCCGCAGGTGTTGAGAACAACGAGGGTCTCAAAAAACCGGGACTGGACATCAGTGGGCCTAGTGGCTACACTGACCCTTTGCGCTGCCTGTTAGCTGCCTCCTGCCCGTCACCAGGGGCATGCCCTCGCTTGAGCACCGATGATCGAACCATCTCTGACCTGGCCTTTTCGGCCCTGTCAGCCAGGGACCATCTCTGTGCACCTGCTGGGGACCGGTACGCGCGTAGTGAGTCCGAGCCCTCGGAAGGACCCCCTCTTGGCCGCCTCGCGCACTGCCTCGACCGCGAATACGAACAACGGCGCCAGCACCGCCCCGCTGCGCATCTCCTTTGCAAAGATCAAGGAGCCCCTCGAGGTTCCGAACCTTCTTGCGCTGCAGACCGAAAGCTTCGACTGGCTGCTCGGCAACGACGCGTGGAAGGCTCGTGTCGAGGCGGCTCTGGACAATGGACAGGACGTCCCCACCAAGTCCGGTCTGGAGGAGATCTTCGAGGAGATCTCCCCGATCGAGGACTTCTCCGGGTCGATGTCGCTGACCTTCCGCGACCACCGTTTCGAGCCGCCTAAGAACTCCATCGACGAGTGCAAGGAGCGCGACTTCACGTACGCGGCTCCGCTCTTCGTCACCGCCGAGTTCACCAACAACGAGACCGGCGAGATCAAGTCCCAGACGGTCTTCATGGGCGACTTCCCGCTCATGACCAACAAGGGCACCTTCGTCATCAACGGCACCGAGCGTGTCGTCGTGTCGCAGCTGGTCCGTTCGCCGGGTGTCTACTTCGACTCCAACATCGACAAGACGTCCGACAAGGACATCTTCTCGTCCAAGGTGATCCCGTCCCGGGGTGCCTGGCTGGAGATGGAGATCGACAAGCGCGACATGGTCGGTGTCCGCATCGACCGCAAGCGCAAGCAGTCCGTCACCGTTCTCCTGAAGGCTCTCGGCTGGACGACCGAGCAGATCCTCGAGGAGTTCGGCGAGTACGAGTCCATGCGCGCCACCCTGGAGAAGGACCACACCCAGGGCCAGGACGACGCGCTCCTCGACATCTACCGCAAGCTGCGTCCGGGCGAGCCCCCGACCCGTGAGGCCGCGCAGACGCTGCTCGAGAACCTCTACTTCAACCCGAAGCGCTACGACCTCGCCAAGGTCGGCCGCTACAAGGTCAACAAGAAACTGGGCGGCGAAGCCCCGCTGAACGCCGGCGTCCTGACCGTCGAGGACATCATCTCGACGATCAAGTACCTGGTGAAGCTGCACGCCGGTGAGACCGAGACCGTTGGCGACAACGGGACCTCGATCGTCGTCGAGACCGACGACATCGACCACTTCGGCAACCGTCGTCTGCGCAACGTCGGCGAGCTCATCCAGAACCAGGTCCGCACGGGTCTGGCTCGTATGGAGCGCGTCGTCCGCGAGCGCATGACGACTCAGGACGTCGAGGCGATCACGCCGCAGACCCTGATCAACATCCGGCCGGTCGTCGCCTCCATCAAGGAGTTCTTCGGCACCAGCCAGCTCTCGCAGTTCATGGACCAGAACAACCCGCTGTCGGGTCTGACGCACAAGCGTCGTCTCTCGGCGCTGGGTCCCGGTGGTCTGTCGCGTGAGCGGGCCGGCTTCGAGGTCCGTGACGTGCACCCCTCGCACTACGGCCGCATGTGTCCGATCGAGACCCCTGAAGGCCCGAACATCGGCCTGATCGGCTCGCTCGCCTCGTACGGCCGGGTCAACGCGTTCGGCTTCGTCGAGACGCCGTACCGCAAGGTCGTCGAAGGCGTCGTCACCGACGACGTCGACTACCTGACGGCCGACGAAGAGGACCGATTCGTCATCGCCCAGGCGAACGCGATCCTCTCCGACGACATGCGCTTCGAGGAGTCCCGCGTTCTGGTCCGCCGTCGTGGCGGAGAGATCGACTACATCCCCGGCGACGACGTCGACTACATGGACGTCTCGCCGCGCCAGATGGTGTCGGTCGCGACCGCCATGATCCCGTTCCTCGAGCACGACGACGCCAACCGTGCCCTGATGGGCGCGAACATGATGCGCCAGGCCGTGCCGCTCATCAAGTCCGAGGCGCCGCTGGTCGGCACCGGCATGGAGTACCGCTGTGCGGTCGACGCCGGTGACGTCCTGAAGTCGGAGAAGGACGGTGTGGTCCAGGAGGTCTCCGCGGACTACATCACCACCGCCAACGACGACGGCACGTACACCACGTACCGCCTCGCGAAGTTCTCCCGCTCGAACCAGGGCACGTCCGTCAACCAGAAGGTTGTCGTGGACGAGGGCGCCCGGATCATCGCCGGCCAGGTCCTGGCCGACGGTCCGGCGACCGAGAACGGCGAGATGGCGCTGGGTAAGAACCTGCTCGTGGCGTTCATGCCGTGGGAGGGTCACAACTACGAGGACGCGATCATCCTGTCGCAGCGCCTCGTACAGGACGACGTCCTCTCCTCGATCCACATCGAGGAGCACGAGGTCGACGCCCGTGACACCAAGCTCGGCCCCGAGGAGATCACCCGGGACATCCCGAACGTCTCCGAGGAGGTCCTCGCCGACCTCGACGAGCGCGGCATCATCCGTATCGGTGCCGAGGTCGTCGCCGGCGACATCCTCGTCGGCAAGGTCACGCCCAAGGGTGAGACCGAGCTGACCCCCGAGGAGCGCCTGCTCCGCGCGATCTTCGGTGAGAAGGCGCGCGAAGTGCGCGACACCTCGCTGAAGGTGCCGCACGGCGAAATCGGCAAGGTCATCGGCGTCCGCGTCTTCGACCGTGAAGAGGGCGACGAGCTGCCGCCGGGCGTGAACCAGCTGGTTCGTGTCTACGTGGCGCAGAAGCGCAAGATCACGGACGGTGACAAGCTCGCCGGCCGCCACGGCAACAAGGGTGTCATCTCGAAGATCCTGCCGATCGAGGACATGCCGTTCCTGGAGGACGGCACCCCGGTCGACATCATCCTGAACCCGCTGGGTGTCCCGTCCCGAATGAACCCGGGACAGGTCCTGGAGATCCACCTCGGCTGGCTCGCCAGCCGCGGCTGGGACGTCTCCGGGCTCGGCGAGGACTGGGCGCAGCGCCTGCAGGCCATCGGTGCCGACCAGGTCGCTCCGGGAACCAACGTCGCCACCCCCGTCTTCGACGGTGCGCGTGAGGACGAGCTCGCGGGTCTGCTCCAGCACACGATTCCGAACCGCGACGGCGAGCGCATGGTGCTCCCGTCCGGCAAGGCGAGGATGTTCGACGGCCGCTCCGGCGAGCCGTTCCCGGAGCCGATCTCGGTCGGCTACATGTACATCCTCAAGCTGCACCACCTGGTCGACGACAAGCTCCACGCCCGCTCGACCGGTCCGTACTCGATGATCACCCAGCAGCCGCTGGGTGGTAAGGCCCAGTTCGGTGGCCAGCGCTTCGGTGAGATGGAGGTGTGGGCGCTTGAGGCTTATGGCGCCGCTTACGCCCTCCAGGAGCTGCTGACCATCAAGTCCGACGACGTGACCGGCCGCGTGAAGGTCTACGAGGCCATCGTCAAGGGCGAGAACATCCCCGAGCCCGGCATCCCCGAGTCCTTCAAGGTGCTCATCAAGGAGATGCAGTCCCTGTGCCTCAACGTGGAGGTGCTGTCCTCGGACGGCATGTCCATCGAGATGCGCGACACCGACGAGGACGTCTTCCGCGCGGCGGAGGAGCTTGGCATCGACCTGTCCCGGCGCGAGCCGAGCAGCGTCGAAGAGGTCTGACGGGAGTCCGGAGGCCTTCGTCATGAAGGCCTCCGGCCCCAGGACCCCCGTATCAGACCCCATGACTTACAACCCTGAGAGGGATTGACGCATAGTGCTCGACGTCAACTTCTTCGACGAGCTCCGGATCGGTCTGGCTACCGCTGACGACATCCGTCAGTGGAGCCACGGCGAGGTCAAGAAGCCCGAGACCATCAACTACCGCACCCTCAAGCCCGAAAAGGACGGACTCTTCTGCGAGAAGATCTTCGGTCCGACCCGGGACTGGGAGTGCTACTGCGGCAAGTACAAGCGCGTCCGCTTCAAGGGCATCATCTGTGAGCGCTGCGGCGTCGAGGTCACTCGCGCCAAGGTGCGTCGTGAGCGGATGGGCCACATCGAGCTGGCCGCTCCCGTCACCCACATCTGGTACTTCAAGGGCGTCCCGTCGCGCCTCGGCTACCTGCTCGACCTCGCCCCGAAGGACCTCGAGAAGGTCATCTACTTCGCGGCGTACATGATCACGTACGTCGACGAGGAGCGCCGCACCCGCGACCTGCCCTCGCTGGAGGCGCACGTCTCCGTCGAGCGTCAGCAGGTCGAGAACCGTCGCGACTCCGACCTGGAGACCCGCGCCAAGAAGCTCGAGACCGACCTGGCCGAGCTCGAGGCCGAGGGCGCCAAGGCCGACGTACGCCGCAAGGTGCGCGAAGGTGCCGAGCGGGAGATGAAGCAGCTGCGCGACCGTGCGCAGCGCGAGATCGACCGTCTCGACGAGGTGTGGACCCGCTTCAAGAACCTCAAGGTCCAGGACCTGGAGGGCGACGAGCTCCTCTACCGCGAGCTGCGTGACCGCTTCGGCACGTACTTCGACGGTTCGATGGGTGCCGCGGCGCTGCAGAAGCGCCTGGAGTCCTTCGACCTGGACGAGGAGGCCGAGCGCCTCCGCGAGATCATCCGCACCGGCAAGGGCCAGAAGAAGACCCGTGCGCTCAAGCGCCTCAAGGTCGTCTCCGCGTTCCTGCAGACGAGCAACAGCCCCAAGGGCATGGTGCTCGACTGCGTGCCGGTCATCCCGCCGGACCTGCGTCCGATGGTGCAGCTGGACGGTGGCCGCTTCGCGACCTCCGACCTGAACGACCTGTACCGCCGCGTGATCAACCGCAACAACCGCCTGAAGCGACTCCTTGACCTCGGCGCCCCCGAGATCATCGTGAACAACGAGAAGCGCATGCTTCAGGAGGCCGTCGACGCGCTCTTCGACAACGGCCGTCGTGGTCGCCCGGTCACGGGCCCCGGCAACCGTCCGCTGAAGTCGCTGTCCGACATGCTCAAGGGCAAGCAGGGCCGATTCCGTCAGAACCTGCTCGGCAAGCGAGTCGACTACTCGGCGCGTTCCGTCATCGTCGTCGGCCCGCAGCTGAAGCTGCACCAGTGCGGTCTGCCCAAGGCCATGGCACTGGAGCTCTTCAAGCCGTTCGTGATGAAGCGCCTGGTCGACCTGAACCACGCGCAGAACATCAAGAGCGCCAAGCGCATGGTCGAGCGCGGCCGCACGGTCGTGTACGACGTCCTGGAAGAGGTCATCGCCGAGCACCCGGTTCTGCTGAACCGTGCGCCGACGCTGCACCGCCTCGGCATCCAGGCCTTCGAGCCGCAGCTGGTCGAGGGCAAGGCCATCCAGATCCACCCGCTCGTCTGCACCGCGTTCAACGCGGACTTCGACGGTGACCAGATGGCCGTGCACCTGCCGCTCTCCGCGGAGGCGCAGGCCGAGGCCCGCATCCTGATGCTGTCCTCGAACAACATCCTGAAGCCCGCCGACGGCCGCCCGGTCACGATGCCGACCCAGGACATGGTCCTCGGTCTGTTCTTCCTGACCACGGACGGCGCGCTGCGCGACGTCAAGGGCGAGGACCGCTCCTTCGCGTCCGTCGCCGAGGCGATCATGGCGTTCGACGCCGGCGAGCTCTCGCTGCAGTCCCGCGTGGACATCCGCTTCCCGGTGGGCACCATCCCGCCGCGCGGCTGGACCCCGCCGGAGCGCGAAGAGGGCGAGCCGGAGTGGCAGCAGGGTGACACCTTCCGTCTGCGGACGACCCTGGGCCGCGCGCTCTTCAACGAGCTGCTGCCCGAGGACTACCCGTTCGTCGACTACGAGGTCGGCAAGAAGCAGCTCTCCGAGATCGTCAACGACCTCGCCGAGCGCTACCCCAAGGTCATCGTGGCGGCGACGCTCGACAACCTGAAGGCGGCCGGCTTCTACTGGGCGACCCGCTCCGGCGTCACCGTGGCCATCTCCGACATCGTCGTTCCCGAGGCGAAGAAGGAGATCGTCAAGGGCTACGAGGCGCAGGACGAGAAGGTCCAGAAGCAGTACGAGCGCGGTCTGATCACCAAGGACGAGCGCACGCAGGAGCTCATCGCGATCTGGACCAAGGCGACCAACGAGGTTGCCGAGGCGATGAACGCGAACTTCCCGAAGACGAACCCCATCTTCATGATGGTTGACTCGGGTGCCCGAGGAAACATGATGCAGATGCGTCAGATCGCCGGTATGCGTGGTCTGGTGTCGAACGCCAAGAACGAGACGATCCCGCGTCCCATCAAGGCGTCCTTCCGTGAGGGCCTGTCCGTGCTGGAGTACTTCATCTCCACGCACGGTGCCCGTAAGGGTCTGGCGGACACCGCCCTGCGTACCGCCGACTCGGGTTACCTCACCCGTCGTCTGGTCGACGTCTCCCAGGACGTCATCATTCGCGAGGAGGACTGCGGCACCGACCGCGGCCTGCGTCTGGCGATCGCCGAGCGTGGTGCGGACGGCGTCCTGCGGATGTCGGAGAACGTCGAGACCAGCGTGTACGCACGTGCGCTGGCCGAGGACATCGTCGTCGACGGTGTGGTGCTGGCCCCGGCCAACACCGACCTGGGCGACGTCCTCATCGACGAGCTCGTCAAGCACGGCATCGAGGAGGTCAAGACCCGCTCGGTCCTGACCTGCGAGTCCGCCGTCGGTACCTGCGCCATGTGCTACGGCCGCTCGCTGGCCACCGGCAAGCTGGTCGACATCGGTGAGGCGGTCGGCATCATCGCCGCCCAGTCCATCGGTGAGCCCGGCACGCAGCTGACGATGCGTACCTTCCACACCGGTGGTGTGGCCGGTGACGACATCACCCAGGGTCTGCCCCGTGTCGTCGAGCTCTTCGAGGCTCGTACGCCGAAGGGTGTCGCCCCGATCTCCGAGGCGGACGGCCGTGTCCGTATCGAGGAGACCGAGAAGACCAAGAAGATCGTCATCACCCCCGACGACGGCAGCGACGAGACGGCGTTCCCGATCTCGAAGCGCGCCCGTCTGCTGGTGGGCGAGGGCGACCACGTCGGGGTGGGCCAGAAGCTCACCGTGGGTGCCACCAACCCGCACGACGTGCTGCGGATCCTCGGTCAGCGCGCGGTCCAGGTCCACCTGGTCGGCGAGGTCCAGAAGGTCTACAACTCGCAGGGTGTGTCGATCCACGACAAGCACATCGAGATCATCATCCGGCAGATGCTGCGCCGAGTGACGATCATCGAGTCCGGCGACGCGGAGCTGCTGCCGGGCGAGCTGGTCGAGCGCGGCAAGTTCGAGACCGAGAACCGTCGTGTGGTCCAGGAAGGCGGCCACCCGGCCTCCGGCCGTCCGCAGCTGATGGGTATCACCAAGGCCTCGCTCGCCACCGAGTCGTGGCTGTCGGCGGCGTCCTTCCAGGAGACGACCAGGGTTCTGACGGACGCGGCGATCAACGCCAAGTCCGACTCCCTGATCGGCCTCAAGGAGAACGTCATCATCGGTAAGCTCATCCCGGCCGGTACGGGCCTGTCCCGCTACCGCAACATCCGGGTCGAGCCGACCGAGGAAGCCAAGGCCGCGATGTACTCGGCCGTCGGCTACGACGACATCGACTACTCGCCGTTCGGCACGGGCTCCGGCCAGGCCGTTCCGCTGGAGGACTACGACTACGGTCCGTACAACCAGTAAGGCGTACGTCTGCTGAAGGGCGGCCACTCCGTTGCGTACGGGGTGGCCGCCCTTCGGCGTGCGAGGGGCTCGGTACGAGGACGTGCGCGGGCTTCGGCACGAGACAGGAAGCGTGGGGAGGGCCGGGGGCTCCCTGGGATGCCGGGGAGGGCTGCCCGGGCGTCCAGCGTGCCGTCAGGGACGCTCAGGGGGTACGACGGCGGGGGAGCCGGCGCCGGTGCGGGACGGAAACATCGTCAAAGGATCTGAAAACGGGGTGCGGGCGGCCGTATCCCGTGCACAGCAAGGGCCTGGGAGGGCCGCAGCGGGACCGGCGTGTCCCCTGCCCAGGCATTTGTTTTGACCGGAGTGGATGCGATAGGTACGCTCAGACCTTGTGCCTGGGGTGTGCCCTGGCTCCCGTGCGTGCCTTCAAACCGCATGGGGAGTCGTAAGCGGCCACCGTAATCTGCGCCCTTTTCGCCTTGCGGCGGAAGTCTGCAGTATTCGACACACCCGACCGCGTGGGTCGGCGACGTTCCAGGTTAGCTTCACCATTCGGCACACAGAAACCGGAGAAGTAGTGCCTACGATCCAGCAGCTGGTCCGGAAGGGCCGGCAGGACAAGGTCGAGAAGAACAAGACGCCCGCACTCGAGGGTTCGCCCCAGCGTCGCGGCGTCTGCACGCGTGTGTTCACGACCACCCCGAAGAAGCCGAACTCGGCCCTGCGTAAGGTCGCGCGTGTGCGTCTGACCAGCGGGATCGAGGTCACCGCTTACATTCCGGGTGAGGGACACAACCTGCAGGAGCACTCCATCGTGCTCGTGCGTGGTGGCCGTGTGAAGGACCTGCCGGGTGTTCGCTACAAGATCATCCGAGGTTCCCTGGACACCCAGGGTGTCAAGAACCGCAAGCAGGCCCGCAGCCGCTACGGCGCCAAGAAGGAGAAGTAAGAATGCCTCGTAAGGGCCCCGCCCCGAAGCGCCCGGTCATCATCGACCCGGTCTACGGTTCTCCTCTTGTCACCTCCCTCATCAACAAGGTGCTGCTGAACGGCAAGCGCTCCACCGCCGAGCGCATCGTCTACGGCGCCATGGAGGGCCTGCGCGAGAAGACCGGCAACGACCCGGTCATCACGCTGAAGCGCGCTCTCGAGAACATCAAGCCGACCCTCGAGGTCAAGTCCCGCCGTGTCGGTGGCGCCACCTACCAGGTGCCGGTCGAGGTCAAGCCCGGCCGCGCCAGCACCCTGGCGCTGCGCTGGCTGGTCGGTTACTCCCGCGCCCGTCGCGAGAAGACCATGACCGAGCGTCTGCTCAACGAGCTTCTCGACGCCTCGAACGGCCTCGGTGCGGCCGTGAAGAAGCGCGAGGACACCCACAAGATGGCCGAGTCCAACAAGGCCTTCGCGCACTACCGCTGGTAGTCGCAGACCCCATCGAGACCGAGAGAAGACTGAAGCCTTATGGCTACCACTTCACTTGACCTGGCCAAGGTCCGCAACATCGGGATCATGGCTCACATCGACGCGGGCAAGACGACCACCACTGAGCGGATCCTCTTCTACACCGGCGTCAGCTACAAGATCGGTGAAGTCCACGACGGCGCCGCCACCATGGACTGGATGGAGCAGGAGCAGGAGCGTGGCATCACGATCACCTCTGCTGCCACCACCTGTCACTGGCCGCTTGAGGACAACGACTACACGATCAACATCATCGACACCCCGGGCCACGTCGACTTCACGGTCGAGGTGGAGCGCTCGCTGCGCGTCCTCGACGGTGCCGTCACGGTGTTCGACGGTGTCGCCGGCGTTGAGCCGCAGTCCGAGACGGTGTGGCGTCAGGCCGACCGTTACGGCGTGCCGCGCATCTGCTTCGTGAACAAGCTGGACCGTACCGGCGCCGAGTTCCACCGCTGTGTGGACATGATCAAGGACCGGCTCGGTGCCGTTCCGATCATCATGCAGCTGCCGATCGGTGCCGAGATGGACTTCAAGGGCGTTGTGGACCTGGTCCGCATGAAGGCGCTCGTGTGGTCCGCCGAGGCCGCCAAGGGCGAGATGTACGACGTCGTCGACATCCCGGCCACGCACGCCGAGGCTGCCGAGGAGTACCGCGGCAAGCTGGTCGAGACCGTCGCCGAGAACGACGACGAGATCATGGAGCTGTTCCTGGAGGGCCAGGAGCCCACCGAGGAGCAGCTGTACGCCGCGATCCGTCGCATCACCATCACGTCCGGCAAGGGTGGCGGCGTCACGGTCACCCCGGTGTTCTGTGGCACCGCGTTCAAGAACAAGGGCGTTCAGCCCCTGCTCGACGCGGTCGTTCGCTACCTGCCGACCCCGCTCGACGTCGAGGCCATCGAAGGCCACGACGTGAAGGACCCCGAGCTGGTCGTCAAGCGCAAGCCGTCGGAGGACGAGCCGCTGGCCGCCCTCGCGTTCAAGATCATGAGCGACCCGCACCTGGGCAAGCTCACCTTCGTCCGGGTGTACTCGGGCCGCCTGGAGACCGGCACTGCGGTGCTGAACTCCGTCAAGGGCAAGAAGGAGCGCATCGGCAAGATCTACCGCATGCACGCGAACAAGCGTGAGGAGATCGCGTCGGTGGGCGCCGGTGACATCGTCGCCGTCATGGGCCTGAAGCAGACCACCACCGGTGAGACGCTGGCCGATGACAAGAACCCGGTGATCCTGGAGTCCATGGACTTCCCGGCGCCGGTCATTCAGGTCGCGATCGAGCCCAAGTCCAAGGGTGACCAGGAGAAGCTGGGTGTAGCCATCCAGCGTCTCGCGGAGGAGGACCCCTCCTTCCAGGTTCACTCGGACGAGGAGACCGGCCAGACCATCATCGGCGGTATGGGCGAGCTGCACCTCGAGGTGCTGGTCGACCGTATGCGCCGTGAGTTCAAGGTCGAGGCCAACGTCGGTAAGCCGCAGGTCGCCTACCGTGAGACGATCCGCAAGACCGTCGAGCGCGTGGACTACACCCACAAGAAGCAGACCGGTGGTACCGGTCAGTTCGCCAAGGTGCAGATCGCGATCGAGCCCATCACCGAGACCGATGGTCCGGCGTACGAGTTCGTGAACAAGGTCACCGGTGGCCGTATCCCGCGGGAGTACATCCCGTCGGTGGACGCCGGTGCGCAGGAGGCCATGCAGTTCGGCATCCTCGCGGGCTACGAGATGACGGGCGTCCGCGTCACGCTTCTCGACGGTGCCTACCACGAGGTCGACTCCTCCGAGCTCGCGTTCAAGATCGCCGGATCGCAGGCCTTCAAGGAGGCCGCGCGCAAGGCCAGCCCCGTGCTGCTCGAGCCGATGATGGCCGTCGAGGTCACCACGCCCGAGGAGTCGATGGGCGATGTCATCGGCGACCTCAACTCCCGCCGTGGCCAGATCCAGGCCATGGAGGAGCGCAGCGGCGCCCGCGTCGTGAAGGGCCTCGTGCCCCTCTCGGAGATGTTCGGCTACGTCGGCGACCTCCGCAGCAAGACCTCGGGTCGCGCAAGCTACTCGATGCAGTTCGACTCCTACGCCGAGGTTCCCCGGAACGTCGCCGAGGAGATCATCGCGAAGGCCAAGGGCGAGTAACACACCCCGTTTACACGCTTTAGGCTTGACACCGACCGCCGGGGCCTCGAACCGGCACAGGGACGAGAGATCGTTCCGGTCCGGGCAGAACCCCGGCGGGCGGCATCCCAGCAAAGATCACCTGGCGCCGATGAGTAAGGCGTACCAGAACCACTCCACAGGAGGACCCAGTGGCGAAGGCGAAGTTCGAGCGGACTAAGCCGCACGTCAACATCGGCACCATCGGTCACATTGACCACGGTAAGACGACCCTCACGGCCGCCATTACCAAGGTGCTGCACGACGCGTACCCGGACCTGAACGAGGCCTCGGCCTTCGACCAGATCGACAAGGCTCCTGAGGAGCGCCAGCGCGGTATCACCATCTCCATCGCGCACGTCGAGTACCAGACCGAGACGCGTCACTACGCCCACGTCGACTGCCCCGGTCACGCGGACTACATCAAGAACATGATCACGGGTGCGGCGCAGATGGACGGCGCCATCCTCGTGGTCGCCGCCACCGACGGCCCGATGCCGCAGACCAAGGAGCACGTGCTCCTGGCCCGCCAGGTCGGTGTTCCCTACATCGTCGTCGCCCTGAACAAGGCTGACATGGTGGACGACGAGGAGATCCTGGAGCTCGTCGAGCTCGAGGTTCGTGAGCTTCTCTCCGAGTACGAGTTCCCGGGCGACGACCTTCCGGTCGTCAAGGTCTCGGCGCTCAAGGCCCTTGAGGGCGACAAGGAGTGGGGCCAGTCCGTCCTCGACCTGATGAAGGCCGTCGACGAGAACATCCCGCAGCCCGAGCGTGACGTCGACAAGCCGTTCCTGATGCCGATCGAGGACGTCTTCACGATCACCGGTCGTGGCACCGTCGTCACCGGTCGTATCGAGCGTGGTGTCCTCAAGGTCAACGAGACCGTCGACATCGTCGGCATCAAGACCGAGAAGACCACCACCACGGTCACCGGCATCGAGATGTTCCGCAAGCTGCTCGACGAGGGCCAGGCCGGTGAGAACGTCGGTCTGCTCCTCCGTGGCATCAAGCGTGAGGACGTCGAGCGCGGCCAGGTCATCATCAAGCCCGGTTCGGTCACGCCGCACACCGAGTTCGAGGCCCAGGCCTACATCCTGTCCAAGGACGAGGGTGGCCGCCACACGCCGTTCTTCAACAACTACCGTCCGCAGTTCTACTTCCGTACGACTGACGTGACCGGTGTTGTGACCCTCCCCGAGGGCACGGAGATGGTCATGCCGGGCGACAACACTGAGATGACCGTTGAGCTCATCCAGCCCGTCGCCATGGAGGAGGGCCTGAAGTTCGCCATCCGCGAGGGTGGCCGGACCGTGGGCGCCGGCCAGGTCACCAAGATCAACAAGTAGTTCTTGTTGGCTTGAACGCCTGGTAGCTCCTTCAAGAGCTCCGAGAAGGGCCCGTACGACTTCGGTCGTACGGGCCCTTTTGCTGTCCCGGCGCCGATGACTGCCGGGTGTGCGGCTCAGACTTTCCGGGCGGACCCGTCGGCACTGTCCGGGCCGTCGGTCCCGCGGGGCAGACGGGGCCGCCACAGCCAGGGCCGGGCGTCGGGGGAGAGGCCCGCGGCCGCGGGACCGCGACGCGTGGAGCGGAGGGCCGGGCCGTCCAGCGTGGCCTGGCTGGAGGCGGCGCGGGTGAGACGGCCGCCGTGCAGGAGCTGGAGCGAGCCGTCGGGGGCGCGGCCCAGCAGATAGGGCCCGTCGGCGGCCACGGGCCCGTAGCCCGGGAAGGACACGGCGGGGCCGCTGGTGGCGATCAGGCTCGTCGACGCGGGCGGGCGGTAGTAGAGCCGGTCGCCCGCCACGGCTAGGGCGTCGGCGGGAACGGGCAGGCCTGTTGGCGGCTGGGGCCCGTCCGCGGTCCAGTGGTGGACGGCGTCGCGACCGGGGGCGTAGACGTGGATCTCGCCGTCTGTGCCCGCCGTTTTGCCGGTGCGGTCCGTGATGCTCATGCCGACCGTGGCTGTCAGACCGTCCTGGACGGGGCCGCCGGCCAGGTCGCGCCAGGGGGACCAGCTGCCGTCCAGGTCGCGTACGCGCGTGCTGATCCCCTGCCCGGCGTTGCGGACGAAGAGGTGGACCCGGCCGTCGCGGGCCGTGACGGCGACGGGAACGCCGATGCGGCGGCCGCGTACCGGGTCCCGCTCGGGGTTGCCGAGGCCGCTCCAGGCGCGGAACTCCCCGTCGGGGGCGAGCTGTTCGAGGAGCACGACCTCGCGCAGGTTCGCTCCGCCCCGGCCCGTCACCGACGCCAGGCGCAGGCCGAACAGCAGTTGTCTGCCGTCGGCGAGCGCGGCCGCGCCCAGGACCGGTGCCAGGGGGCCGCCGCCCAGGTCCACCGGGTCGCCGAAGGAACCGTTCGTCTCGCGCCAGCGCACCGCCCGCATGCCGAGCACCCCGTACGCGGTGAGCCGGCCGTCGGGTCCCTCGGTCAGGGCGAGCCGGGGGCCCGGGTAGCGGTAGTGCGTCGAGCGGACCCAGCCCTTGCGGTTGGTGAGGGGGCGGCCGCCGCCGACGTTGTAGTCACCGCAGCCGCCGGCGTTGCCGCATCGCCAGTCGCGGTCACCGCCGTAGGGGACGAGGTGGGCGGCCTTCTCGCGCAGCACGGCGGGCGGGAGATTGTCCGGCCAGTGGTGGTTGTAGTAGCCGCGGAACGCGACGGTGGTGAAGGGCGGCGGGCTGGCCGGGGTCAGCTCGGCCCAGCGGGCCAGCGCCGCCCAGGTGAAGGACGCGACCGCGGTGTGGTCGGCGTGGTCCGAGTAGCCGGGCTGCTCGCTGTCGCGGATCTGCGTCCGCCGGTCGCTGACCTGGATGTCCGGATCGGGATCGAGCGTATGGACGAGCGTCGGCCGGTACCGCTCGAAGAGCCCGACCAGGACGCCCAGCAGGCCGTCGTAGTCGTACGTCTGTACCGTGCGCAGCGGTGACCCGTCGGCGACGACGGTACTCAGCGCCGTACTCCGCTCCCGCCACAGCGCCGGTACGCCCATGTGCCCGAAGGGCGTGTGCATGGCCAGGTTGAGGTGGACGAGCTCGACGCTGCGGCCCTCGTGCTCCAGTGTGTTCACCTCGGCGAGCCGGCCGCCCGCCAGCGTCGCGACGGATGTACGCCACCGGGTGAAGACGGACAGCCCGAGCTGGGCGGCGTAACTCTGCCGAAGGCCCTGGTGGCGGGCCGAGGAGTACCCGGCCTTGTCGGCGGGCGGATGCGGCTGCCCCGGCACCCTGTTGACGCCGTCGGCCTCGCCCGCCGTGACGTAGACACAGACCAGGGGGACACCGGCGGTGACGGCGTGCTGGGTGTCCGGATTCATGAAGTACAGGTCGTCGTCGGGATGCGCGAGGACCTGGAGCAGCAGGGCCTGATGCCCCTGGACCGCCGGTTTGCCGGAGGCGGGGGAGGGGAGCGCGGTGGGCGGACGGGGCCCGGAGCCCCGCCTCAGCGTGGTCGCTGCGGTGGCCGCCGCGGCTGCGGCGACGGCGGTGAGGGAGCCGCCGAGGAGGAGGGTGCGGCGGCGGGGGGAGGTGGGGCGGGGGGAGGCGGGGGGTGGCTGGTCTGGGGGGTCGTTCTGTGGGTGGCTCTGGGGGGCGCCGTGGGGGTGAGTCTGTGGGTGGCTCTGTTGGGCACCGTGGGGGTGAGTCTGTGGGTGGCTCTGTTCGGCACCGTGGGGGTGAGGCTGTGGATGGCTCTGCGGGTCACCCTGCGGGTCACTCTGCGGGTGACCCGGCGGGTGAGCCTTCGGGTGACTCTGTTGGTCGCTCGGTGGGTGACTCCGAAGGGGGGCGCCGTTGAGGCCACCCGTTATTCGTCGCTCGCTCCGCACGAATCCGAATCGCACGTGTCGTACTCCGTCCGCTGCCCGCAGCGGTGGAGCGCTGCTGTGCTGTGTTCTCGACGTTCTCGGTGATCTCTGTCGCTCAGTCGCTCAGTCGATCACTTGAGGAGAGGGTCGTCGGGGGAGTCGGGTTCCATGCGCGGACATGTGTCGTTCACCCGGACGTGGCGCTGGGGGTCCCCCTCTCTCACCTCGTCCGCGCCGCCGGCCTCTTGGGTAACCGCATTTCAGACCTGAGTACGAGCGCTCATGCGTCGCCCCGGCTCGACCGGAGAGGCTTGGGCTGGATCCAGCCGCCGGCGCGGGGGCGTATATGGCTTGTCACTGCTGGTAGTTAGAGTTGCTGTCGGGACTTCAGTTGCGGGGCCGTACGGGGGAGCCGGTTGTGTTGCCGAGTGAGGGTGGGGCGTCTTCAGGGCCGTCGTGGGTGACGGGCATGTTCGACGCGGCCCGTGAGGCGGTCGGTGACGTGGTCACCGAGTTGTCGTCGTTCACGGCGTTCCGCAAGCGGGTCGACGACCTGATCCGTGACCTCAAGGGGTCGGCCGCCGGTCCGCGCGAGGTGGGTCAAGAGCCTTTGGCCCGCACGGAGTTCGGCGGCGGCCATGACGCGTGGGGGGAGGCGTCCGGGCTGTTCGGCGCGTACGAGACGGTGATCGCCGAGCTGGAGAGCCTGTCCAAGTTGCTCTCCGACTCGATGGAGGGCATGAACATCGCGGTGCTGGCCTCGCACCAAGGCTACGGGAACATCGACCTGGACATCCGCGACCGTATGCAGGCGATCAGCGCGGAGACCACCGAGCACTACGGCGGCAGTTACGATCCCCAGCTCCCCGAGCGGCACCACGACGGCAGTGAGGCCAAGCCGGACCAGCCGCCGACGGGCGGCGACGCGGGAGGAACGCTCTGATGGGTGGCGGAGGAAAGGGCGGGGCGACCTCGTTCGACGGCATGAGCCACGAGCAGATGCTCCAGTGGCTCGACCAGGCGAACTCCGGCACGGTGCAGGCGGCCGCCGACCGGCTCGTCGCCGCCGCCCGGGAGATCCGCAAGATCGCGGAGGAGCTCAAGATCCGCCCGCAGTGGGTGGAGTGGAAGGGCGAGGGCGCGGACGCGTTCCGCACGTGGAGCGCGGATCTGGCCAACTCCACGCTGCGCCTGGGCGACTTCAGTGAGGACTCGGCGACGTGGCTCGGCCGCGCCTCCGACGCGATCGCCCAGGCGCAGGCCGCGATCCCCCGGGACGCCGCCGGCGCACAGGCGAACCTGGCCGCCGCGAAGTCCGCGCACAACGACCCGGACGCGGCGACGATCAGCGCCAAGTCCACGAGCGAGCTCGCGGCCCTGGCGGCGAACAAGGAGAAGGTGCGGCAGGAGGCAGCCGCGGAGATGACGAAACTTGGCCAGGCGTATCAGCTGTCGGCTGCGCAGATGGAGGGGCTGGAGAGGCCTCGGTTTCCGCCGCCGCCGGACGCGATAGTTCCCCGCGATGTCAGCGAGAAGGGGACTGACCTGGCACGCCCACAGGCTTCTGCTTCTGGTGGAACAAGCGGTGAAACTGTCGCTTCTGGTAGCGCCGGTGGCCGGGAGGAGACGCCGGTCAATGGCGCCCCCTCAAGGCAGTCCAAGGAGGAGTCCGCCACAAGCGGCGGCATGCCATCCGATGATCCGCGGTCGCGGGAGACCAAACCTGCCGTCCATGTCGGTATCGACACGGTGACGGCGCTCCCCGAGGTCCGGCAGCCATCCACGGGAGGCACTGGCGGCGAGCCGCCGACACCTCGCCCGGACACAGGAATTCCTCCGGTCGCGAGGGGGATGGTTCCCCCGATGCCAGACGGTGGCTCACGCATGCCTCCTGGTGCCGGTGGACAGGGCCGGGCTGCACTCGGCGGTCGCACCCCCGGCTCCCCGGCCCAGAAGCCTGTCGGCTCTGCTCGCGGTCGTGAGGTTCCCGGGACCAGCCGTATGCCGAGCCGGAGCATCTCCGGTTCGGATACGGCCTCCGGCCGCACTGTCCCGGGCCAAGGCCAGGTGTCCGGTCGGGGAGTTCCGGCCAATTCGGGGATCGCCGGTGGACGTCCGACTGCAATGCCAACCAACGGCAGGGCGACGGGACGGACATCTGGAGCGACGGTCGTCGGCGGTGGACAGGAAGGTAGTCGTGGCTCGACTGGCCGAGCGCCGTCCACTGGACAGGGCGGGAGGTCGGCCGCCCCTCCGAGCCGTTCGAGCGCTGGGCGCTCGGTTCCCACGCCCGCGACCGGAATCGTCGGGGGCACACCACAACAGACGGGCCGCCCGCCGACTCGTCCTGGTGCACCCGTACCGTCTGCACCGACGCGAGGAGGTGTCTCCGGCGGTACTCCCAGCACGGCCGGGACTCCGCCCGGCGTTCGCGGCGCTCCTACGGGAGGGCGCCCCGGCGATCTCCGGCAGGGTCAACAGAAGAAGCGGGCCGGCCAACCCGGCGAACCGCCCATCGCCGACTGAGGCCAAGGGAGAACAGAGGGATGCGCATGCCCGTCGGCACAAACCGGCACACAGCTTTCCGAGCCGTGGCCTCAGCTGCCATCGGCCTCCTGCTGGTGGGAGGGACGGCCACTCGGACTCATGCCGACTCCACCCGCTCCCAGCAGTGGTATCTGGACGCCATGCACGCCGATGAGATGTGGCGGACCAGCACGGGCAAGGGAATAACCGTCGCCGTGATCGACACCGGAGTCGATCCGGACAATCCTGACCTGAAGGGTCGGGTACTCGAAGGGAAAGACTTCGCGCCCGCAAGCCGTGCCGGCGACGAGCACACCGACTACGACGGCCACGGCACGGGGATGGCAGGGCTTATCGCCGGTACGGGCGCGTACGGAGGCGGAGACGGCGCGTTCGGGCTTGCACGCGGGGCGGACATTCTGCCTGTCCGGATGCCCGACGTGGACGACGTAAGCCCTTTCGCCGTGCCTTCGTATTTCAGCAAAGCCATCCGCTACGCGGCTGACTCCGGAGCCCAGGTCATCAACGTCTCCATGAGTGGCGGCATGGCCACTCCGCAGTTGACCGAAGCGGTCAAGTACGCCCTTGAAAAGGGCTCGTTGGTCTTCGCGGCGGTGGGCAATGACGCCGACAAGACGCGCCACGTCGACTACCCGGCGGCTACACCTGGTGTCGTCGGCGTGGCAGCGGTGGGCAAGAACCTTCGACGGACCCCCTGGTCTCAATACGGCCCGCAGGTGGACATCTCCGCTCCGGGTGAAGACATGGTCCACGCCTGCGGGGGCACGACAGGCCTCTGCAAGACCAGCGGCACCAGCGACGCCACCGCCCTCGCCTCAGCCAGCGCCGCCCTCATCTGGTCCAAGCACCCGACCTGGACCAACAACCAGGTCCTGCGCGTCATGCTGAACACGATCGGCGGACCGACGGACGGCGCGAAGCGGAACGACTCCATCGGCTATGGGATCGTGCGCCCTCGCATCGCTCTCCAGAAGCCCGGCGATCCGGGCCCGGCGGACGAATACCCGCTCCCGGATCTCGCCGCCGCAGCCCCGGCTTCCCCGTCCGGGAGCGCCCCTGCGACCAAGGGCACCGGCGCTCCGCCGGAGGCGGGAGACTCCGCAGCCGGGGCTTCCTCCAGGGGCGGCGGCAACGGCACCCTGTGGACGGCGGTGGGGGCCGGGGTCGTCTTGCTGTTGGCGGGAGTCTCCGGGGCAGTCGTCGTCGGCAAGCGTCGCCGTCGTTCCGCCGCGTAGTCGCCGATGTCCTGGCCGGCATTCCCCAGGACGCCGGTGACAAGACGATCCAAGATCGCATCGTCGACAGCTCACGCGCCATGGGTGCCTACGGTGGTGTGCGTTCGGACATCATCTTCGACGAACGGTTCCAGAAGACGCAGTGGGCCGCCGACTTCAACCACGGGGTGGGCCTTGGTCTGAGTACGGCACTGATATTCAATCCCGTGTCCGATCTCAGCCCGGTCGGAGACCTTGCCAACAAGACCATCGATGCGTGGGCGTACGAGTCCAACAAGGAGCATGTGGCCGAGGCGAACCTCACCGCCACTACGGAGAACGCCAAAACCTACGATGCCGGCCAGCACGACGTGGAGCACATGGTCAGGGCGTGGGCGAACAGTCGCGGCCATGACATCGACAGCGACTACACACAGTTCTTCGTCCACGCGGGCCAGGATCAGTACGACTTTGGCCGCAATCACACTCTCGACACCCTTAGAAGCGACCGCTGACGCCGTAGGGAACGGCCCTCGACAGAATGAGCAGGATGCAGATCAACTCCAGGCTCCGACGTATACGCACGGGTTGGTACGTGGGGGCATTCGTCCTCGTCCTGGGCGTCGTGGCCCAAGTGCTGTACAGCAGCGGGGCTTACGACGCGTGGCAGAACGACCGCTCATTGGACCGCGCCTGCGACGGCACCCTGGCGCAGGGTGGGCTCCAGTCGGCGCTGCACACGTCCCGTCTGCGCGCCAGTCAAGTGGACAACCGTGACTATCTGACCGCCTGCCGTGTGCAGGGCGGCGATTCCGGACCGCAGAGTGGCTCCCTGGAGTTGAAGCTGCGGTGGAGCAGCACGGCGCCCCCCGCCGGCACTCTCGCTTGGTACAACCAGGACTACGACGGCACCACGGGGCAGGCGGCACCGCTCGGCAGCGGCTGGCCGGGCATTGTCAGGCACGACGAGACCTGGCAGGTCATGGTCGCCCTCGATTGCCAGAACGAGAGAAGCAAGGCTCTCGTCGCGTACGGCGATCTCTATGCATCGGACGACGGCACGGCGCTCACCGGGCTGGGTCGTGTGATGACGGAGACTGCGCAGAAAGCAGCTGCCAAGTACGGGTGTCGGGCGAAGGCCGGAAAGCCGGTGACCCAGGTGTCGGCCCCCACTCTTGGTAAGCCCGAATCGGCCAAACCACTGACGGAGGCGCAGGGTTCCTGCGCCGCGCTGCGTGAGCTTGCTCCGACGGCGGCGAAGAGCGGTACGCCCGAGGCCATGGAATCTCCCGCGGACGCGCACGCCCCGCAGGTGAACTGCTATCTCGCCACACCGGACAAGAAGCCCGGATACGGCCTTTACGCCTACTACGGCGCCGCGGCCAAGGACTTCCTTGCAAGCGAGGGGCGCCATCTCAAGGGGGGCTACGGTGGTACCCAGGGGGAAGACGACTACGCCTGGGCCACCGCGAAGTGTCCCCAGTCCACGCAGTCTGCCGTGTTCGTGCTCTACCGCCTCTTTGACGGGGACACCGACACCTACCCAGTCCCTCACTACTCCGGCAAATTCGGCACATCCGCGGTGAAGGCGTTCGCTGACCACGAGGCGCGTCAGCGCGGTTGCACCGACGTGCAGATGGCATCCCAGCCTTAGGTGAGGTCGTGTCTCCTCTTCCTGGGGCAGCGATCACCGATCACCGATCACCCAGAATGAATCCCGCATGACCACGGGCCGTTCGTCCGCGGCGCTCTGGGGTCTCCTGTGGGGTTGGCGGTGAGCCGCGTCATATCGTTGTGCGTCGTCATGGCCCAACCCATCCGCGCCTGCGCCCGAGGTATCAGGAGACCTCCTCATCCCGTTCGTGTACGCACACTCAGAGCGCGTGACTCCTAGGCTGACGGGATGGGACTCTTCGACAGGCTGACCGGAGCCAAGCGCCCGGCCGATGGTGTAGCTCCCCGATCGGCCGCTGAGGTCCACGAGGCTCTGCTCGGTCTCAACCGCCCCGACGTCCCGTACGTCGGACATGTGACGTTCACCCGGACATGGTGGCCGGGCCGGTCTCACTCACCTCTTCCGTGCCGCCGGCGACTTGAGTCACCCCCGCACCGCGCCTGAGTGCGGGCGCGTATGTGCTGCCCCGAACGGCGGCGCCACAGTAGGCGTACCAGCCGTATCCGGGCATGCTCGGCCGATGTGCCGAGAAAGCAGTTCAGGGCCCACGACTACTCGTGGACCTCCAGCCGTAGTGGCGTGGGGGGCGGCGTACGGCCTCGCCCCAGAGTCGAAGGGCCGTGGGCGCGTACGCCCGCCTCAGCGGTACCGGATTACGTGCAGCGCGCGGATGCCGGTTGGGTCGAACGACACGGGCTCGTCGGACGAGCCGTCGAACAACATGACGCCCGTCGCCGTAGTGAGCCCGTTGAGCAGCCACCCCACGGCTTCGCGGCCCCGGCCGTCCGTGCGGCGGACCCAGATCAGGGCGCGGGATCCGACCGGCAGGGAGGACAGTTCGTCGACCGCCGACGACCAGAGGTGGTGGTCCGATGTCGAGAGGACGGAACCGAGTTCTGCGAGGGTCGGCTCGAACCAGTTGGCGCGGCCGGGAGCCGGCGTCGGTGGAAACTGCCCGGTGCCTGGAACGCCACCGGCGTCCCAGTGAGCCAGCCAGTTCCAGGGGTCGGAATTCGGCAGCCCGAACGGCGCGGCCGTGTCTTTGGGCACGACCAGGGTCGCGTCGAGAAGGGTGTCCTGCCAGCGGCCCTCACGAAGATGGCGCCGCGTGTCGCAGGAGAACACCCAGCCCCGCTGCGTCTCGTCCTCGGCGGTGGGACTGACCAGCTCGACCTGGTCTCCGTACGTGCTTGCCAGCCACAGCCGGGCCTTCACCAGCGCCGACTCGAAGTCGTGCGCCTCCCGCTCCCACTGCCGGCGCCGCGGTCCGAGGGCCTCGGGCGCGGCCCGGACCAGCACGAGCTCGCGCACGTGGTGAGTGTCGAGCCGGGCAAGTGACGAAGTCAGCGCGTCGAGGAAGACGACCTGCCCCTTGTTGTTGTGGGCATAGACCAGATTGCCCGTGGCCTCCTGGCCGTCGACCTCACGACGTACCCACACCACGCCCCGGCTGTCGGGACCGGTCTCCTCGACCGCCTTGACGATCTCGTCCCAGCTGCTCGCGCCCACCCGCTCGAACTCCGGGAAGTACCGCCGGACCAACCTGCTCCACCAGCCCGGGGCCTCGTCCGACGGCTGCCAGGGCAGGGGGGACGAGGGACTCTGGTTGATCGCCGAGTGGAGGGAGACGACACAACCGCGCGCGTTGATCCTCCGCGCCTGGTTCTCGACCCTGCTGATGGCCGCCTCGTGCGAGGCGGCCGGCTCCAGATCGGCGAGAGGTGCGCTCGGTGAGGGATGGAAGGGCGAACTGCCGTCCCTGGGCACGACGACCGACGCCGCGAGCATGGGCGTGTGCGGGTATCCAGGCTGTTGCACGGTCCGGCAGGCCATGAGCCAGCCCGAGGCCGACTCGTGCACCGGGTGGGGGACGGCCAGTTCGACGAGGCCGCGATAGGTGCGATGGAGCCACTCCGCCGCCCGCTGTTCGGGGGTGGGCATTTCAGTGCCCCTTCTTGGGCGGCCAGTTGCCCGAGGCCTGGAGGGCCATGTATTCAGCCGTCGCCGGGAATGTCGGAGCGAAGTGCGTAGCGGTGCCGTCGTGCGGCACCACGACCACGGAGGTGAACGGGGCCTGCGTGGGGTCACCCGTTTCGATGTGCTCCTTGAAATCGAAGCGAATGGTCCAGCCGTAGCTGAATTCAATTCCTGTTTCCGGGAGGATCACCACGGAATCCGCCCTGTCCGGGTAAGCGATATTCTTCAAGAATTTGGTGGCGGCCGCCACCGCTTGGTTCTTGGCTACCATCTACGGAGCTCCATTGCGATACGGGATATGCCCGATGGACGAGACGTTCTTCTCCAGCATGCCCAGTGCCCCACTCTGGCCGTCGAGGAAGACGACACCATGTGGAGTGTTCACGGCGTTGAAGACATGCGCCGTGCCGTCCGGGCGACTGATGTAGACGGCGCTTCTCGAGCCCTCGCCCCGGCCTTGGAGGTCACGGATGATGTCGTCGTAACTGTTCACCATGTCGTACTGGCCCTTGGGCCGGTCCTTCAGGCCGAGCTGCTCCGGCGGAATGTGGTCGCCGGCCTGCTTCGGAGCCGCGCTGACATCGATACCGTCCATCCGGCGGTCCACAGCGACGGTGTTGTGGCTGCAGTTCAGTGTGTATCCGGGCTGGCCAGTATTGTTGACGTCCTTGAGCCAAGGATACTCGGAATCCAGAAATTCCTGCGCCCGCTTCGGTTCCACCGAGTCATGGTGAATTGCCTTCTCTTTCACATGCTCGGTGCTGCGCGCCAGGTCGCTCCAGTCCTTCGGCACGGTGCCGGGCACTTCGTCCCCGTACTTCAGGCCCCTTGACGCCATGTTCGACGCCGTGGCCTCCATGCCCTCCTTCACCCCGAGACGTACGCCAGTGCGGGCGAGGCCGGCACCTTTCGTTCCGATGAGCTCGGGAATGAGGCGGCCGACGAATTCGGAGGGATCTTTCTTGAACCCGTCCACCGCCGCCTGTACGACCCGTTCGGGATGTGTGGCGGTGGACACCAACCCGGCCAGCGTCATATTGACGTTCTGGATGTACGCGGCGGGGTGGGTGAGGTTGTAAGGGTCGGTGGGGTTGAGGCCACGGACGAAGTTGACCAGGCCTGCGCTGCCCTTGAGGGCGCCGCCGACGACGTGGGTGAGTTCCGTGTTGACGGCCTGGTACCCGTCGACGATGTTGTTGCCGAGGCGGTCGAGGGGCGGGGGTTCGGCGGGGGCGTGTGCCAGCGCCGCCTTGATCTTGCCCTGGGCGGTCGATGCGGCCGTGTTCCGCTGCTTGCGAGCCTCGGCAAGTTTTTCCCGGGCCGCCTGAATGTCGGCCCTGCCGGGATCCTTGAAGGGGTCGGGCACCGGGCCGGGGTCTTGGTCGGCCTTGACTTTCGCGTTGTAGGCGTCGATGCGCTTGTTGTACGTACGCACAGCCTCCTCGGAGGCGTGCTTGCCCTTCTTGTAGAGGTCGATGGCGTCCTTGGCCTGCCCCTGAGCCCACTTGACGGTGTCGGCGTACGCGTCCAGGGCGGCCGCTGCGGTCTCGCAGGCGTCCGATGCCCGGAGCCATTTGGTGGGGTGCATCTCGAACTTCTCGCGAAAGGCGTCACCGCCCTCGCCCCGCCAATGCGAGGAGTCGAGTGTGCGCATGCCCTGGCCGACTTTGTCGAAGGCGCCGTGGAAGTCCTTGAGGTGTTGCGCGCTCGCGCGGATCTTGGTGGGGTTGCCGTGGACCAGTTCGTCGGGGTCTTCGGTCTGACCGAGCTGCTGTTCGCCCGGGGTGGCGCCGAGATCGGATGCAAGATCGTCGCCCCAGTCCTCGACGGCGTCAGCGGCGTCGTGCAGGCCGACCCTGTCAAGGCCCTCGCCGACCTTGTCGGTGCCCCAGTCGACACCCTCGCCGAGGAGCTTCTTGCCGTCGTCGACGCCGTCTTCGAGTGCGCCCAGGCCGTCGTTTACGCCGTCCTTGATGTCGCTGCCGAGGTCTTTGAGGCCATTCCCGATGTCACCGAAGACACCCATCAGCCCTCACCGTTGCCCTGTTGCTGAGCCGCCTTGGCACGTTCATCGGGAGAGGGACCGAACGTGTCGTCCAGCATCTGGTCGTACTCGGCGTCGGACATACCCAAGCTGCCGTGCAGGTTTTCCGGATTGAGTCCGGCCGGTCCGACGATGTGGGACGTCATCACGTCGCGGCCGGCATCCTTCCAGCCCTGCTCGATGTTCTCCCCGGCGCGGTCGAAGGACTCTTGGCTGTAGTCGACACCGCCGAAAGCGCCGGATGTTGCGATGTCGCCCCAGCCCTGCTGCGTGACCTCGTCCTCCGAGGCGTACGGGTTGCCGATCGCGGCGTTGGTGACGACCTTGAAGCTTCCCTCGACGTACTGCTCGGTTTCGTAGTACGTGCCGGCGGACAGGCCGGTTTTGGCGGCGAACCCGTTGCCCTCGTTGATCAGCGAGCGGACGCCCCATTCCCAGCGCTCGCAGAACGAGGTGAAGACTCCCACCAGCCCGTCGTGCCCCAGCTCCATCCCGGAAAGGGATACGTCCCCGAAGCCGCGGCCGGCGCCGGCCTCACCGACCATGCCCAGTTCTTTGAGCTCACCGAGTGCGTCGGTCAAGCCCTTGGCGATCAGGTCCAGGCCCTGTGTCTTGAGATCCTTGCCGTCCGCGCTCATCGATCGCCCCTCCCGGACCAGTCGTCGTCCACCACGCACTCATCGGGCACGATTCCTCGCACCGGCGGAAAGACCGCCCCGTCCGGTCCGTCCGCACAGTCCAGCGCCACTCCGCATGCCGTTCCAGCGGCGGGGACAGCCACGTCCAGCAGGCGTGAGCCGAGAACGGTCTGATAGGTCCACTCACGGTGGAACTCGTCACGGGCCAATGCGTAGCGCGCCAAGGCCTGCTCGTCGGAGAAGGCCAGGATGAACCGGACACCATTGAGGTCGGCGGTCATCATGCCGCGCTCACCGTCGCGCCCCGGCCCCTCGCCCAGGGGCACCAGGACCGGCGTACGCCGAAACTCCGCCAGCAACGCGGCGAACCTCCGACGCCGCTCCACGAGTTGAGGGTCTTCGACGGGTGGGCTCGGCTCCGGCGGCGTTGGCGCGTCGGTGGGAACCGTCGTGGGCGCTCTCGGAGGCGCTCCCTCGGATCCAGCCGGCCCGCGGCTACCTGCGCCGCTGACCTTCGTCGGCGGTGTGGTCATCTCCGCGTATTCCGCGAGCTTTGACCTCGGGAAACTGGTCCGGTGCGGCTCGGCCGCTTCGCCCCCGTGCTCAGACATGCCGCTCATCATCACAACTGCAAGCGGAGCAACGCAACGTGCGTCACTGCACTCGCCGTCAGGAACTGGTCCGACCCCGTTGCCGGCGCAGAGCGACAACAAGATGCAGCCCTTACCGGGAGGCGTACCCATCCCGTGCGTGTGCGCATGCTCAGAGCACGTGACGGCCTGACTAGGCTGACGGAATGGGACTCTTCGCCGTCCTGTTGATGCCCGTAAGACAAAGAGGAGCGTCGTGGGGTCGGGTTTCCTGTTCGTGTTCGTCCCGCTTTTTCTGTATCTGACCCCGGTGATCCTGCTGTGCGTGAAGATCGCCGACAGGAACTCGTGGAAAATGGGACTCGCGTTCGCGAGCGGCCTCATATTGCTGCCCGGTGCGCTGGTCGGGGGATGGATCCTCGTGGGGACCGGAGCCCTGTGATCCGAGAGGCCGAAGACACGTGACTGTCGTAGCCGTCGCACTGGCGGTGGTGCTCGTGGGCACTGCGTACGTATGGCCGTTCGTGCCGTTGGTCGTCTACCCGATGCGCCGATGGCGAGGGTTCTGGGCGGCGCTCTACTGCGGTGCGCTCGGTGCGGTCTGCGCGGTGGAGTTCCGTGACTTGCACTACATGGTCGGCGATTTCTTCGAAATCTCCGTAGCGGCCTCGCTACTCAGGGCGATCGTCGAGGTGTCCGGGCTCGCGGAGCCGGTGCGCGACAGGCGGCGGGAGCCCCGCGCCGGGTGAATCGGCGGGCCGTGTTTGACCTGCGTCACTCGCGGGGTACGATCCTCGGCTCGATTGGCCAGGCCCCTGCGCCGTATGGCAGACTGTCGGAGTTGCTCGGTCGAGCGCCGATGCTGCGCGCCTCCCGTCGGGAGGACCGGAAGCGAGTCCCACAGTACTCGTCGCCTCAACTGCCGTAAGGCAGCGCTGGGGCGGACGTACGGGAATCTTTCGGGAAGTGTCAGCGGGGTGCAGGCCAGGCGCCCGGTGGGTGTTCAGCCCCCGGTCCAGCGGTTGCTTTCGGGCGGGCCGCGTCCCTCGCAGGGAAATCCGTAACGGATATCTGTGCGGCAGGAGCGCGACACACCCGACCGCGTGGGTCGGAGGACAGGACGCGAACCCCCGGGTTCCAGAGCGTTTCACTAGACAAAGGACTACTGAGTAGCCATGGCGGGACAGAAGATCCGCATCCGGCTCAAGGCCTACGACCACGAGGTCATCGACTCCTCGGCGAAGAAGATCGTCGAGACGGTGACGCGTACTGGTGCGTCGGTCGCGGGCCCGGTGCCGCTGCCTACCGAGAAGAACGTGTACTGCGTCATCAAGTCGCCGCACAAGTACAAGGACTCGCGCGAGCACTTCGAGATGCGCACGCACAAGCGCCTGATCGACATCCTCGACCCCACGCCCAAGACCGTTGACTCTCTGATGCGACTCGACCTCCCGGCCGGTGTCGACATCGAGATCAAGCTCTAGGGATCGGTGATCTGAGAATGGCTAAGCAGATCAAGGGCATCCTGGGCGAGAAGCTCGGCATGACGCAGGTGTGGGACGAGAACAACCGTGTTGTTCCGGTCACCGTCGTCAAGGCCGGCCCGAACGTCGTGACCCAGGTCCGTACGAATGACTCCGACGGCTACGAGTCGGTCCAGATCGCCTTCGGCGAGATCGACCCGCGCAAGGTGAACAAGCCCCTCAAGGGTCACTTCGCCAAGGCCGACGTCACCCCCCGCCGCCACCTCGTCGAGATCCGTACCGCTGACGCCAGCGAGTACACCCTCGGCCAGGAGATCACCGCCGAGACCTTCGAGTCCGGCGTCAAGGTGGACGTGACCGGCACGAGCAAGGGCAAGGGCTTCGCCGGTGTCATGAAGCGTCACAACTTCAAGGGCCTCGGCGCCGGTCACGGCACCCAGCGCAAGCACCGCTCTCCCGGCTCCATCGGTGGCTGTGCCACCCCGGGTCGTGTGTTCAAGGGCCTCCGCATGGCGGGTCGCATGGGCAACGAGCGGGTCACCACCCAGAACCTGACCGTTCACGCCGTTGACGCGGAGAAGGGCCTGCTCCTTATCAAGGGCGCGGTTCCTGGTCCGAACGGCGGCCTCGTCCTGGTCCGCACCGCGGCCAAGGGGGCCTGAGGACTATGAGCACCATTGACATTCTGTCGCCCTCCGGCGACAACGCCGGGACCGTAGAGCTCCCGGCCGAGATCTTCGACGTGGAGAAGATCAGCATTCCGCTGCTTCACCAGGTCGTCGTCGCACAGCTGGCCGCCGCCCGTCAGGGCACGCACAAGGTCAAGCGTCGTGGCGAGGTCCGCGGTGGCGGTAAGAAGCCTTACCGCCAGAAGGGCACCGGCCGCGCGCGCCAGGGTTCGACCCGTGCGCCGCAGTTCGCCGGCGGTGGCGTCGTCCACGGCCCCACGCCGCGTGACTACTCGCAGCGGACCCCGAAGAAGATGAAGGCCGCGGCCCTGCGCCACGCCCTCACCGACCGGGCCCGCAACGCTCGCATCCACGTCATCACCGGCGTGATCGAGGGCGAGAACATCTCCACCAAGGCCGCGAAGAGCTTCCTCGGCAAGGTCAGCGAGCGCAAGAACGTGCTCCTGGTCATCGAGCGCTCGGACGAGGCCGCGCTGCTTTCCGCGCGCAACCTGCCCCAGGTCCACATCCTGGAGCCGGGCCAGCTGAACACGTACGACGTTCTCGTCTCGGACGACGTGGTCTTCACCAAGGCCGCTTTCGAGTCCTTCGTGTCTGGCGCGCCGCAGTCGTCGGCTGCTGACACCGAAGGGAGCGAAGCCTGATGGCTACGCGTCACCCGAGCATTGCGCCCAAGGCCGCCAAGGCCGCCAAGGCCGCGCGCGTCGCCAAGGCGAAGCGCCACGAGGCCGAGGGCAAGAACACCGTCGAGACCCCGCTGAGCAAGTCCTTCACGGATCCCCGTGACGTGCTCCTCAAGCCGGTCGTCTCGGAGAAGAGCTACGCGCTGCTCGACGAGGGCAAGTACACCTTCGTCGTGGACCCGCGGGCCAACAAGACCCAGATCAAGCAGGCCGTCCAGGCGGTCTTCTCGGTCAAGGTCACCGGGGTCAACACGATCAACCGTCAGGGCAAGCGCAAGCGCACCAAGACGGGCTTCGGCAAGCGTGCTGACAGCAAGCGCGCGATCGTGACCCTCGCTGAGGGCGACCGTATCGACATCTTCGGCCAGGCCTCCTAACGGAGCGCCCTGGTCCGAATATCGGACGAGGACTGAGAAATGGGAATCCGCAAGTACAAGCCGACTACGCCGGGCCGTCGTGGCTCCAGCGTCGCCGACTTCGTCGAGGTCACGCGGTCCACGCCGGAGAAGTCGCTGGTCCGCCCGCTGCACAGCAAGGGCGGCCGTAACAACGCCGGTCGTGTGACCGTTCGCCACCAGGGTGGCGGACACAAGCGCGCCTACCGAGTGATCGACTTCCGTCGTCACGACAAGGACGGCGTGCCGGCGAAGGTCGCGCACATCGAGTACGACCCCAACCGCACCGCGCGCATCGCGCTGCTTCACTACGCGGACGGCGAGAAGCGCTACATCCTCGCCCCCCGCAACCTGTCGCAGGGTGACCGCGTCGAGAACGGTCCTGGGGCCGACATCAAGCCGGGCAACAACCTGGCGCTCCGCAACATCCCGGTCGGTACCACGATCCACGCGATCGAGCTCCGTCCGGGTGGCGGTGCCAAGTTCGCCCGCTCCGCCGGTGCCTCCGTGCAGCTGCTCGCGAAGGAGGGCCAGATGGCTCACCTCCGCATGCCGTCCGGAGAGATCCGCCTGGTCGACGTGCGCTGCCGCGCCACCGTCGGCGAGGTCGGCAACGCCGAGCAGTCGAACATCAACTGGGGCAAGGCCGGCCGTAAGCGCTGGCTCGGCGTCCGCCCGACCGTTCGCGGTGTGGCGATGAACCCGGTTGACCACCCGCACGGTGGTGGTGAAGGCAAGACCTCCGGTGGTCGCCACCCGGTCTCGCCGTGGGGTCAGAAGGAGGGTCGTACTCGTTCGCCGAAGAAGGCTTCGAACAAGTACATCGTCCGCCGCCGCAAGACGAACAAGAAGCGCTAGGAGCGGGTTTAGATGCCGCGCAGTCTCAAGAAGGGGCCCTTCGTCGACGACCACCTGATCAAGAAGGTGGACGCCCAGAACGAAGCCGGTTCCAAGAACGTCATCAAGACCTGGTCCCGTCGCTCGATGATCATCCCGGCCATGCTCGGCCACACGATCGCGGTGCACAACGGCAAGACCCACATTCCGGTGTTTGTCACCGAGTCGATGGTCGGCCACAAGCTCGGCGAGTTCTCGCCGACGCGCACCTTCCGGGGTCACGTCAAGGACGACCGGAAGTCGAAGCGCCGCTAACGCGGGGTGGAATGACCATGACAGACACTGGAAGGACAACCATGGAAGCCAGGGCCCAGGCGCGGTACATCCGCGTTACGCCCATGAAGGCCCGCCGCGTGGTGGACCTTATCCGTGGCATGGATGCCACGGAGGCTCAGGCGGTCCTGCGTTTCGCCCCGCAGGCCGCGAGCGTGCCGGTTGGCAAGGTGCTTGACAGCGCCATCGCCAACGCCGCGCACAACTACGACCACACCGACGCCGGCAGCCTCGTCATCTCTGAGGCGTACGTCGACGAGGGTCCGACCCTGAAGCGGTTCCGGCCGCGCGCCCAGGGCCGTGCCTACCGGATCCGCAAGCGGACCAGCCACATCACCGTGGTCGTCAGCAGCAAGGAAGGAACCCGGTAATGGGCCAGAAGGTTAACCCGCATGGGTTCCGGCTCGGCATCACCACGGACTTCAAGTCCCGTTGGTACGCCGACAAGCTGTACAAGGACTACGTCAAGGAAGACGTCGCCATCCGTCGGATGATGACGTCCGGCATGGAGCGCGCCGGCATCTCGAAGGTTGAGATCGAGCGCACCCGTGACCGCGTGCGGGTGGACATCCACACCGCGCGTCCGGGCATCGTCATCGGCCGCCGTGGCGCCGAGGCCGACCGCATCCGCGGTGACCTCGAGAAGCTCACGGGCAAGCAGGTCCAGCTGAACATCCTCGAGGTCAAGAGCCCCGAGACCGATGCCCAGCTGGTCGCCCAGGCCGTTGCCGAGCAGCTGTCGTCCCGCGTCTCCTTCCGTCGCGCCATGCGTAAGAGCATGCAGGGCACGATGAAGGCCGGCGCCAAGGGCATCAAGATCCAGTGCGGTGGCCGTCTCGGCGGCGCCGAGATGTCCCGCTCGGAGTTCTACCGCGAGGGCCGCGTGCCCCTGCACACGCTCCGTGCGAACGTCGACTACGGCTTCTTCGAGGCCAAGACGACCTTCGGCCGTATCGGTGTGAAGGTCTGGATCTACAAGGGCGACGTCAAGAACATCGCCGAGGTCCGTGCCGAGAACGCCGCGGCCCGTGCGGGTAACCGCCCGGCCCGTGGTGGTGGCAACGACCGCCCGGCCCGTGGTGGCCGTGGTGGCGAGCGTGGCGGCCGCGGCCGCAAGCCGCAGCAGCAGTCCGCGCCGGCTGCCGAGGCCCCCAAGGCCGAGGCTCCCGCCGCTGCCGCTCCGGCTGAGAGCACCGGAACGGAGGCCTGACCGAAATGCTGATCCCCCGTAGGGTCAAGCACCGCAAGCAGCACCACCCCAAGCGCCGCGGTCAGGCCAAGGGTGGTACGACGGTTGCGTTCGGCGAGTACGGCATTCAGGCCCTCACGCCGGCGTACGTGACCAACCGCCAGATTGAGGCGGCTCGTATCGCGATGACCCGCCACATCAAGCGTGGCGGCAAGGTCTGGATCAACATTTATCCGGACCGCCCCCTCACGAAGAAGCCCGCCGAGACCCGCATGGGTTCCGGTAAGGGTTCCCCCGAGTGGTGGGTCGCGAACGTTCACCCGGGACGGGTGATGTTCGAGCTGTCCTACCCGAACGAGAAGATTGCGCGTGAGGCGCTTACCCGCGCTGCTCACAAGCTTCCGATGAAGTGCCGCATTGTGCGGCGCGAGGCAGGTGAAGCGTGATGTCGGCCGGTACCAAGGCGTCCGAGCTGCGCGAACTGGGCGACGAGGAGCTTCTTGCGAAGCTTCGCGAAGCCAAGGAAGAGCTGTTCAACCTCCGCTTCCAGGCGGCGACCGGTCAGCTCGAGAACCACGGGCGGCTCAAGGCCGTCCGAAAGGACATCGCGCGGATCTACACCCTGATGCGTGAGCGCGAGCTGGGCATCGAGACGGTGGAGAGCGCCTGATGAGCGAGAGCAACGTGACTGAGACCAACGAGCAGCGCGGTTTCCGCAAGACCCGTGAGGGTCTTGTCGTCAGCGACAAGATGGACAAGACCGTCGTCGTCGCTGTCGAGGACCGCGTCAAGCACGCGCTGTACGGCAAGGTCATCCGCCGTACGAACAAGCTCAAGGCCCACGACGAGCAGAACGCTGCGGGCGTCGGCGACCGTGTCCTCCTCATGGAGACCCGGCCGCTGTCCGCGACGAAGCGCTGGCGCGTCGTCGAGATTCTCGAGAAGGCCAAGTAAGGACATCCCCGCGAGGGGATTCCACAGACACAGCCTGAGGGGTTTCCCTCAGGTTCGTTCCGCCAGGCTCGGGGCGGGGACGCCGTAACAGGCGCCCCCGCCCCGGGAACCGGCAGACAATCAGGAGATAGACGTGATCCAGCAGGAGTCGCGACTGCGTGTCGCCGACAACACTGGTGCGAAGGAAATCCTTTGCATCCGTGTGCTCGGTGGCTCCGGTCGCCGCTACGCGGGCATCGGTGACGTCATTGTCGCCACCGTGAAGGACGCGATCCCCGGTGGCAACGTGAAGAAGGGTGACGTCGTCAAGGCGGTCATCGTTCGCACCGTCAAGGAGCGCCGCCGTCCGGACGGCTCGTACATCCGCTTCGACGAGAACGCCGCCGTCATTCTGAAGAACGACGGCGACCCTCGCGGCACCCGTATCTTCGGCCCCGTCGGCCGTGAGCTGCGCGAGAAGAAGTTCATGAAGATCATCTCGCTCGCGCCGGAGGTGCTGTAAGCATGAAGATCAAGAAGGGCGACCTGGTTCAGGTCATCACCGGTAAGGACAAGGGCAAGCAGGGCAAGGTCATTGCCGCTTACCCGCGCGACGAGCGCGTCCTGGTCGAGGGTGTCAACCGGGTCAAGAAGCACACGAAGGCCGGCCCCACCGCTCGCGGTTCGCAGGCCGGCGGCATCGTGACCACCGAAGCCCCCATTCACGTGAGCAACGTTCAGCTCGTCGTGGAGAAGGACGGCAACAAGGTCGTCACGCGCGTCGGTTTCCGCTTCGACGACGAGGGCAACAAGATCCGCGTTGCCAAGCGGACGGGTGAGGACATCTGATGGCTACCACCACCACTCCGCGTCTCAAGACGAAGTACCGCGAGGAGATCGCGGCCAAGCTGCAGGAAGAGTTCTCGTACGAGAACGTCATGCAGACCCCCGGTCTCGTCAAGATCGTGGTCAACATGGGTGTCGGCGACGCCGCCCGTGACTCGAAGCTCATGGACGGTGCCGTCCGTGACCTGACCACGATCACCGGTCAGAAGCCGGCCATCACCAAGGCCCGGAAGTCCATCGCGCAGTTCAAGCTGCGTGAGGGTCAGCCGATCGGCGCCCACGTCACGCTCCGTGGCGACCGCATGTGGGAGTTCCTGGACCGCACCCTGTCGCTCGCGCTGCCGCGCATCCGCGACTTCCGCGGTCTGTCCCCCAAGCAGTTCGACGGCCGTGGCAACTACACCTTCGGTCTCACGGAGCAGGTCATGTTCCACGAGATCGACCAGGACAAGATCGACCGCGTCCGGGGTATGGACATCACCGTGGTCACCACGGCGACCAACGACGCTGAGGGCCGTGCCCTTCTCCGTCACCTCGGCTTCCCCTTCAAGGAGGCGTAAGCGAGATGGCGAAGAAGGCTCTGATTGCCAAGGCTGCTCGTAAGCCCAAGTTCGGCGTACGTGGCTACACGCGCTGCCAGCGCTGCGGCCGTCCGCACTCCGTGTACCGCAAGTTCGGCCTGTGCCGCGTGTGCCTTCGTGAGATGGCTCACCGTGGCGAGCTGCCGGGCGTGACCAAGAGCTCCTGGTAATCCCCTAGTTGGGATTACCCGAAGCTCTCGGTAAGTAAAGGGTCTGGCAGGGGCCCGGCTCTCCATGGCTTAGGCTAGGAGGGTTGGGCGTCTGCCGCCCGTACGACTTACTACGCCGTAGGTCCCCGCACCGCACCCGTCCCGCCACTGAGTGGGGAGAGGGATGGCGCACTGGAAACCCCGGCGAGAGAGGCCGAAGGCCAATTCATGACCATGACTGATCCGATCGCGGACATGCTTACGCGTCTGCGTAACGCGAACTCGGCGTACCACGACTCCGTGGGGATGCCGCACAGCAAGATCAAGTCGCACATCGCGGAGATCCTCCAGCAGGAGGGCTTCATCACGGGCTGGAAGGTCGAGGACGCCGAGGTCGGCAAGAACCTCGTCCTCGAGCTGAAGTTCGGCCCGAACCGTGAGCGCTCCATCGCGGGCATCAAGCGGATCTCCAAGCCCGGTCTCCGGGTTTACGCGAAGTCCACCTCCCTGCCCAAGGTGCTCGGTGGCCTCGGCGTGGCGATCATCTCCACGTCGCACGGTCTCCTCACCGACAAGCAGGCCGGCAAGAAGGGCGTAGGCGGAGAAGTTCTCGCCTACGTCTGGTAGCGGAAGGGAACGGAGGAAACAGCTATGTCGCGTATTGGCAAGCTCCCCATCACGGTTCCCGCCGGCGTGGACGTCACCATCGACGGCCGTACGGTCCAGGTGAAGGGCCCCAAGGGCTCGCTCTCCCACACCATTGCGGCGCCGATCGAGATCGCTAAGGGCGAGGACGGCATTCTCAATGTCACCCGCCCGAACGACGAGCGTCAGAACAAGGCCCTCCACGGCCTGTCCCGCACGCTGGTGGCGAACATGATCACCGGCGTGACCACGGGTTACGTGAAGAAGCTCGAAATCAGCGGTGTCGGTTACCGCGTCCTGGCGAAGGGCTCCAACCTGGAGTTCTCGCTCGGCTACAGCCACTCGATCACGGTCGAGGCGCCCGAGGGCATCTCGTTCAAGGTCGAGAACCCGACGCACTTCTCGGTCGAGGGAATCGACAAGCAGAAGGTCGGCGAGGTTGCGGCCAACATCCGCAAGCTGCGCAAGCCCGACCCGTACAAGGCCAAGGGCGTCAAGTACGAGGGCGAAGTCGTCCGGCGCAAGGTCGGAAAGGCGGGTAAGTAAGCCATGGCATACGGTGTCAAGATTGCTAAGGGCGACGCTTACAAGCGTGCTGCCATCAAGCGTCGTCACATCCGGATCCGGAAGCACATCTCGGGTACGGCTGAGCGTCCGCGCCTGGTCGTGACGCGCTCGAACCGCCACATCGTGGCCCAGGTCATCGACGACGTTAAGGGTCACACCCTGGCGTCGGCGTCGACCCTGGACACGTCGATCCGGGGCGAGGGCGAGAAGTCCGCGCAGGCCGGCAAGGTCGGCGCCCTGGTCGCCGAGCGCGCCAAGGCCGCGGGCGTCGAGGCTGTCGTGTTCGACCGTGGTGGTAACCAGTACGCCGGGCGCATTGCCGCTCTGGCGGACGCCGCCCGCGAAGCCGGACTCAAGTTCTGAGTCGCCCGTCGCGCTAGCGACTTCGGTCGCTGCGTAGCTAGCGGAAAAAGAGAGAGGTAATCCAATGGCTGGACCCCAGCGCCGCGGAAGCGGTGCCGGTGGCGGCGAGCGGCGGGACCGGAAGGGCCGTGACGGCGGCGCTGCTGCCGCCGAGAAGACCGCGTACGTTGAGCGCGTAGTCGCGATCAACCGCGTCGCCAAGGTTGTGAAGGGTGGTCGTCGCTTCAGCTTCACTGCGCTCGTCGTAGTGGGCGACGGTGACGGCACCGTGGGTGTCGGTTACGGCAAGGCCAAGGAGGTGCCGGCCGCCATCGCCAAGGGTGTTGAGGAGGCCAAGAAGCACTTCTTCAAGGTCCCCCGTATCCAGGGCACCATCCCGCACCCGATCACGGGCGAGAAGGCCGCGGGCGTCGTCCTGCTCAAGCCTGCTTCCCCCGGTACCGGCGTTATCGCCGGTGGCCCGGTGCGTGCTGTCCTCGAGTGCGCCGGCGTTCACGACATCCTGTCGAAGTCGCTCGGCTCGTCCAACGCGATCAACATCGTGCACGCGACCGTGGCGGCCCTCAAGGGCCTGCAGCGTCCCGAGGAGATCGCGGCTCGCCGTGGTCTGCCCCTCGAGGACGTCGCCCCCGCGGCTCTGCTGCGTGCGCGTGCGGGAGCGGGTGCGTAATGGCTCGCCTCAAGGTCACGCAGACGAAGTCGTACATCGGCAGCAAGCAGAACCACCGTGACACCCTGCGGTCCCTTGGTCTCAAGGGGATCAACAGCGTGGTCGTCAAGGAGGACCGCCCCGAGTTCCGCGGCATGGTTCGCCATGTCCGTCACCTCGTGACGGTTGAGGAGGTCGACTGATCATGGCGGAGAACAACCCGCTCAAGATCCACAACCTCCGTCCCGCCCCGGGCGCCAAGACCGCCAAGACCCGTGTGGGTCGTGGTGAGGCGTCGAAGGGTAAGACGGCTGGTCGTGGTACCAAGGGCACGAAGGCCCGTTACCAGGTTCCGGAGCGCTTCGAGGGTGGCCAGATGCCCCTCCACATGCGTCTTCCGAAGCTCAAGGGCTTCAAGAACCCGTTCAAGACCGAGTTCCAGGTCGTGAACCTCGACAAGCTGGCGTCGCTGTACCCGGAGGGTGGCGAGGTCACCGTCGAGGGGCTCGTCGCCAAGGGTGCCGTTCGCAAGAACAGCCTCGTCAAGGTGCTCGGCCAGGGCGAGATCTCCGTGGCGCTGCAGGTGTCGGTCGACGCCGTCTCCGGCTCCGCCAAGGAGAAGATCACCGCCGCCGGCGGTACCGTCACCGAGCTCGTCTGATCCAGTCAGGCGTCTCGATGACTTGAGCGATCCCAACCGGGGATGCCCCACAAAAGGGGCATCCCCGGTTGGTCGTTCCAAGGGGGGCGGTCTCGCCGGTAAGGTGGCCTGCACTGCCAGCTTGCGTGCGGCGCGTCGCCGGGCGGAAGTTGACCCCATTCATTCGTCGAACCTCAAGACCGTCACCTCTGACGCAGTTGCGCGGGGGTCGCAGGAGGCACCGTGCTCACCGCGTTCGCCCGGGCGTTCAGGACGCCCGACCTGCGCAAGAAACTGCTCTTCACGCTCGCCATCGTCGTGGTGTACCGGATCGGTACCCACATTCCGATGCCGGGCGTCGACTACAAGAATGTCCAGACGTGTATTGACGCAGCCTCCGGCAAGCAGGGGCTGTTCGGTCTGGTCAACATGTTCAGTGGTGGCGCGCTGCTGCAGATCACCATCTTCGCGCTCGGCATCATGCCGTACATCACCGCGAGCATCATTCTGCAGCTGCTGACCGTGGTGATCCCGCGCCTCGAAGCCCTCAAGAAGGAGGGCCAGGCCGGTACGGCGAAGATCACGCAGTACACCCGTTATCTGACGGTGGCCCTCGCCATCCTCCAGGGCACAGGTCTCGTGGCGACCGCCCGCAGTGGCGCGCTGTTCACCAGCTGCCCTGTCGGCAACCAGATTGTTCCGGACAAGGCGATCTTCACCACGATCACCATGGTCATCTGCATGACTGCCGGTACGGCCGTCGTCATGTGGCTCGGTGAGCTCATCACCGACCGCGGTATCGGCAACGGCATGTCGATCCTGATGTTCATCTCGATCGCCGCGACGTTCCCGTCCGCGCTGTGGGCCATCAAGAAGCAGGGCACGCTGGCCGGCGGCTGGATCGAGTTCTTCACCGTCATCGCGGTCGGTCTGGTCATGGTCGGCCTGGTGGTCTTCGTCGAGCAGGCTCAGCGCCGCATTCCGGTCCAGTACGCGAAGCGCATGATCGGCCGCCGGTCCTATGGCGGTACGTCCACCTACATCCCGTTGAAGGTGAACCAGGCGGGTGTGATCCCCGTCATCTTCGCGTCGTCGCTGCTCTACATCCCGGCGCTGGTCGCGCAGTTCTCCAGCGGACCCTCGGGCTGGAAGACCTGGATCGAGCAGAACCTGACCAAGGGCGACCACCCGATTTACATCGTCACGTACTTCCTGCTGATCGTTTTCTTCGCGTTCTTCTACGTGGCGATCTCGTTCAACCCCGAGGAAGTCGCCGACAACATGAAGAAGTATGGTGGCTTCATCCCGGGCATCCGGGCTGGCAGGCCGACCGCTGAGTACCTGAGCTACGTACTCAACCGGATCACCTGGCCGGGTTCGCTGTATCTGGGCCTGATCGCTCTCGTACCGACGATGGCGTTGGTTGGCTTCGGGGCAAGCCAGAACTTCCCGTTCGGTGGCACCAGCATCCTGATCATCGTGGGTGTCGGTCTCGAGACGGTGAAGCAGATCGAGAGTCAGCTTCAGCAGCGTAATTACGAAGGGTTCCTCCGCTGATGCGTATCGTCCTCGTCGGGCCGCCGGGTGCCGGTAAGGGAACGCAGGCCGCGTTCCTAGCCAGGAACCTGTCGATCCCGCACATCTCCACGGGCGACCTCTTCCGCGCCAACATCAGCCAGCAGACGGAGCTCGGCAAGCTGGCGAAGTCGTACATGGACGCGGGCAACCTCGTTCCGGACGAGGTCACCATCGCGATGGCGAAGGACCGGATGGAGCAGCCGGACGCCGAGAGCGGCTTCCTGCTGGACGGTTTCCCGCGGAATGTGTCGCAGGCCCAGGCGCTGGACGAGATGCTCAAGGCCGAGGGCATGAAGCTGGACGCGGTCCTCGATCTGGAGGTCCCCGAGGACGAGGTGGTCAAGCGCATCGCCGGCCGCCGGGTCTGCCGCAAGGACTCGAGCCACGTCTTCCACGTGGAGTACAAGAAGCCGGTCAAGGACGGCGTCTGTGACGTCTGCGGCGGCGAGCTGTACCAGCGCGACGACGACTCCGAGGAGACCGTCCGCAAGCGCCTCGAGGTCTACCACACGCAGACCGAGCCGATCATCGACTACTACCGGGCGCAGAGCCTGGTCGTCACGATCACCGCGCTCGGCAAGGTGGAGGACGTCACCGTGCGTGCCATGGAGGCGCTGAAGCGCCTGGGGGACAACAAGTAGTAGTGAACGCTGCTCCGGCCGCGGTGCCCTTGAGGGGCGTCGCGGCCGTAGTGTTGTGCAGGTAACCGGTTGATTCACGGAGAAGACGGAGAGCGCAGGCCCCCATGGTGCAGATCAAGACCCCCGAGCAGATCGCCAAGATGCGTGAGGCGGGCCTGGTCGTCGCCGCCATTCATGCGGCCACGCGTGAGGCCGCGGTGCCCGGCGCCACGACGAAGGACCTCGACGAGGTGGCGCGCAAGGTGCTCGACGAGCACGGCGCCAAGTCGAACTTCCTCGGATACGGCGGCTTCCCCGCGACGATCTGCACCTCGGCCAACGAGGTCGTCGTCCACGGCATCCCGGACGAGAAGACCGTCCTCAAGGACGGCGACATCATCTCCATCGACGCCGGCGCCATCGTCGACGGCTGGCACGGCGACGCCGCGTACACCGCCTTCGTGGGCTCCGGTCACGCTCCGGAGCTGATCGAGCTCTCCCGGGTGACCGAGGAGTCGATGTGGGCGGGCATCGCCGCCATGAAGGCGGGCAACCGCCTGGTCGACGTCTCCCGTGCCATCGAGACGTACATCCGCCGCCAGCCCAAGCCCGGCGGCGGTAAGTACGGCATCGTCGAGGACTACGGCGGTCACGGCATCGGCACCGAGATGCACATGGACCCGCACCTGCTGAACTACGTCGAGCGCCGTCGCGGCAAGGGCCCCAAGCTGGTCCCCGGCTTCTGCCTCGCCATCGAGCCCATGGTCTCCCTCGGCACCCCGAAGACCGAGGTCCTCTCCGACGACTGGACCGTCATCACGACGGACGGCACCTGGTCCTCGCACTGGGAGCACTCGGTCGCGCTGACCGAGGACGGACCCCTGGTTCTGACCGCTCCCGACGGCGGCAAGGCGAAGCTCGCCGAGTACGGCATCACGGCTGCGCCCGATCCTCTTGCTTAAGGATCTTCCCCGTGGGGCAAACTTCCTCGATTCGTCTTTCCGGGTGCGCTGACGTAGACTGACTCGTCGGCTCTGGTGCACCCGCATGCCTGCATGCGCTCGTACGGAGTCGATCAAGGTAGTCGATTCGAAGGGCGAAGCGTGGCCAAGAAGCAAGGTGCCATCGAGATCGAGGGCACTGTCGTCGAGTCTCTTCCGAACGCCATGTTCAAGGTCGAGCTCCAGAACGGCCACCAGGTCCTGGCACACATCAGCGGCAAGATGCGTATGCACTACATCCGTATCCTCCCTGACGACCGGGTCGTGGTGGAGTTGTCTCCGTACGACCTGACCCGTGGCCGGATCGTCTACCGGTACAAGTAGATCTTGCCTGTGCCCCGCGCTCGCGGGGTGGTGGCACTGACCCGGAGAACCTCACCAATGAAGGTCAAGCCGAGCGTCAAGAAGATCTGCGACAAGTGCAGGGTGATCCGCCGTCACGGCCGGGTCATGGTCATTTGCGAAAACCCGCGCCACAAGCAGCGCCAGGGCTGACGCACGACCACCTTCTGCACCCGCAGATACTTCGCGCGACGCAAGCAGTACATGTTCATACGCAGAGCCCAGGCTGAGTCTCATCAGGCCTGACACCCCCGGTCGGAGGCCGGGGACCCGGTTCGTACCGAATCTTCGCAAGAGAAGACGACGGCGGGCGGGATCCGGTTCTGCGGAAGACCTCCGAACGACAACTGGAGCCATTGAATGGCACGCGTTTCCGGTGTTGACATCCCGCGCGAAAAGCGCGTGGAGGTTGCCCTCACCTACGTGTTCGGCATCGGCCGGACCCTCTCGCAGAAGACGCTGGCTGACACCGGCGTCAACCCGAACACCCGCGTTCGTGACCTCTCCGAAGAAGAGCTGGTCCGGATCCGCGAGTACGTGGACGCCAACTTCAAGACCGAGGGTGACCTCCGTCGCGAGGTTCAGGCCGACATCCGCCGCAAGGTCGAGATCGGCTGCTACCAGGGTCTGCGTCACCGTCGTGGCCTGCCCGTCCACGGTCAGCGCACCAGCACGAACGCTCGTACCCGCAAGGGCCCGCGTCGCGCCATCGCCGGTAAGAAGAAGCCGGGCAAGAAGTAGTCCTCAGCGGACGCTGCGGAACCCGGGCCCGTCCCGGACCACCGCGAACCAGCGGTCTTCGCTGTAGGACCGACCACCTCCCCGTAGGAGTTATAGATGCCCCCCAAGGGTCGTCAGGGCGCTGCCAAGAAGGTGCGCCGCAAGGAAAAGAAGAACGTCGCTCACGGCCACGCGCACATCAAGAGCACGTTCAACAACACGATCGTGTCCATCACGGACCCGACCGGCAACGTGATCTCCTGGGCCTCCGCCGGCCACGTCGGCTTCAAGGGCTCGCGCAAGTCCACCCCCTTCGCCGCGCAGATGGCCGCCGAGTCGGCTGCCCGTCGCGCGCAGGAGCACGGCATGCGCAAGGTCGACGTCTTCGTGAAGGGCCCGGGTTCGGGTCGCGAGACCGCCATCCGTTCGCTTCAGGCGACCGGTCTTGAGGTCGGCTCGATCCAGGACGTGACGCCCACGCCGCACAACGGCTGCCGTCCGCCCAAGCGCCGCCGCGTCTGACGCACGGTTGTCTTAGGTTTCGGGCGGTACGGCCTTCAAGGGCGGTACCGCCCGTACCCTTGTAGTACTCAAGGGCATCAAATAGTGGGTGCCCATGACTGAAGGACTCCTTCATGCTTATTGCTCAGCGCCCGTCGCTGACCGAAGAGGTCGTCGACGAGTTCCGCTCCCGGTTCGTGATCGAGCCGCTGGAGCCGGGCTTCGGTTACACCCTCGGCAACTCCCTGCGTCGTACGCTCCTCTCCTCGATCCCCGGTGCGGCTGTCACCAGCATCCGGATCGACGGCGTTCTGCACGAGTTCACCACCGTGCCGGGCGTCAAGGAGGACGTCACCGACCTGATCCTCAACATCAAGCAGCTGGTCGTCTCCTCGGAGCACGACGAGCCGGTCGTGATGTACCTGCGCAAGCAGGGCCCGGGTCTGGTCACCGCCGCCGACATCGCGCCCCCGGCCGGTGTCGAGGTGCACAACCCCGACCTCGTCCTCGCCACGCTCAACGGCAAGGGCAAGCTGGAGATGGAGCTGACCGTCGAGCGCGGTCGCGGCTACGTCTCCGCCGTGCAGAACAAGCAGGTCGGTCAGGAGATCGGGCGCATCCCGGTCGACTCGATCTACTCGCCGGTGCTGAAGGTCACGTACAAGGTCGAGGCCACGCGTGTCGAGCAGCGCACCGACTTCGACAAGCTGATCGTCGACGTCGAGACCAAGCAGGCCATGCGTCCCCGTGACGCCATGGCGTCGGCCGGTAAGACCCTGGTCGAGCTGTTCGGTCTGGCCCGCGAGCTCAACATCGACGCCGAGGGCATCGACATGGGCCCGTCCCCGACGGACGCCGCCCTCGCCGCTGATCTCGCCCTGCCGATCGAGGAGCTCGAGCTCACCGTTCGGTCGTACAACTGCCTCAAGCGTGAGGGCATCCACTCCGTGGGTGAGCTCGTCGCCCGCTCCGAGGCCGACCTCCTGGACATCCGTAACTTCGGTGCGAAGTCCATTGATGAGGTCAAGGCCAAGCTCGCCGGCATGGGCCTGGCTCTCAAGGACTCGCCTCCCGGGTTCGACCCGACCGCCGCGGCTGACGCCTTCGGCGCGGACGACGACGCGGACGCGGGCTTCGTGGAGACCGAGCAGTACTGATAGCTCGGGACCGATCGCCGGTTCTTGGGTGCGGGTTCGCTGTGGCTGGTCGCGCAGTTCCCCGCGCCCCTTCCAGGCCCCTTCGGGGGCCTGGATCTCCGACGGGCAGCCGCCCGCTCGGACACTGACCTCGGTACCTGATACGGCCGGGGCAGACACCTAGGAGAAACACCATGCCGAAGCCCACCAAGGGTGCCCGTCTGGGCGGCAGCGCCGCGCACGAGAAGCTGCTCCTCGCGAACCTCGCGAAGTCGCTCTTCGAGCACGGTCGTATCACCACCACCGAGGCCAAGGCCCGTCGCCTGCGTCCCTACGCGGAGCGTCTGGTCACCAAGGCGAAGAAGGGTGACCTTCACAACCGCCGCCAGGTGCTTTCGGTGATCACGGACAAGAGCATCGTGCACACGCTCTTCACCGAGATCGGCCCGCGCTACGAGAACCGCCCGGGTGGCTACACCCGTATCACCAAGATCGGTAACCGCCGTGGCGACAACGCGCCCATGGCTGTCATCGAGCTGGTGGAGGCCCTGACCGTGGCCCAGGAGGCCACCGGTGAGGCCGAGGCGGCGACCAAGCGTGCCGTCAAGGAAGACTCCGCCAAGAAGGACGAGGCCGTCGAGGCCAAGTCCGACGAGGCCGTCGAGGACGCGAAGCCGGCTGAGGCCGAGGACGAGTCCAAGGACGCCTGAGGCTCTGCCTTGCTGTGAGCGGGCCCGTCCCTTCGGGGGCGGGCCCGCTCCCACGTTTCTGGAGAGGATCTGTGGGTGAGTGACGAAGTAGAGCCCGGTTTCGTACGGGTGCGGCTCGACCTGTCGTACGACGGGGCCGAGTTCTCCGGATGGGCCAAGCAGGCCGCGGGGCGCCGGACCGTGCAGGGGGAGATCGAGGACGCCCTGCGGACGGTGACGCGGTCCGGGGAGACGACGTACGAGCTGACCGTGGCCGGGCGGACCGACGCCGGGGTGCATGCCCGGGGGCAGGTGGCCCATGTCGATCTGCCCGCGGAGCTGTGGGCGGAGCACCGCGAGAAGCTCCTGAAGCGGCTCGCGGGGCGGCTGCCCAAGGACGTGCGGGTGTGGTCCCTGACGGAGGCGCCGAGCGGCTTCAACGCCCGTTTCTCGGCGATCTGGCGGCGGTACGCCTATCGCGTCACGGACAACCCCGGGGGCGTCGATCCGCTGCTGCGGGGCCATGTCCTGTGGCACGACTGGCCGTTGGACGTCGACGCCATGAACGAGGCCGCCGAGCGGCTCGTCGGGGAGCACGACTTCGCCGCCTACTGCAAGAAGCGGGAGGGCGCGACCACCATTCGTACGCTCCAGCAGCTGAGCCTCGTGCGCGGGGACGACGGGGTCATCACGGCGACCGTGCGGGCCGACGCCTTCTGCCACAACATGGTGCGCTCGCTGATCGGGGCGCTGCTGTTCGTGGGGGACGCGCACCGGGGGCCCGAGTGGCCGGGCAAGGTGCTCGCCGCCGGCGTACGCGACTCGGCCGTGCACGTCGTACGGCCGCACGGGCTGACGCTGGAGGAGGTCGGCTATCCCGCCGACGAGCTGCTGGCCGCGCGCAACAAGGAAGCGCGGAACAGGCGGACACTGCCGGGAGCCCGGCCGGGCTGCTGCTGAACTCCCGGCTGCGGGCTACTGGGCGGCCGCGGAGGCCTGTGCCTCACCGCGGCGGCGGATCTGACGGAAGGCGAACTCGGCGAGGTCGTCACCGGTCGTGAAGACCTTGGCGTCCTTCTCCGTCACGTCCTTGCCGCTGCTGAACCCGGCGAGCGTGAAGTAGGCGTAGCGGCCGTAGGAGTTGGTCGTCGAGCGGCAGATCGCCGTACGGCAGAAGGCGGCGACGCCGGAGCCGGACAGCGAGGTGATGATGCTCTTCTTGTCCGCTTCCGCCTTGGCCTTGGTCGCCTGGGCCTCGGTGTCGAAGACCGCGACACCGACGGTCACCGCGATGCCGTCCTTGGAGTAGGTCACGCGCAGGAACCGGGTGCAGTCGTTCTTGGTGAGGACCGCGGGGAGCGTGCCCTGCGCGGCGGACGCGCAGTTGGTGGTGGAGGCCGTCGGCCCCTTGCGGTAGACCCGCTCGCCCATCGTCAGCTGCGAACCGGGGAAGAGGATGTCCGCGCTGAGCGGGGCTGTGTCCTTCTTCACGCTGGATATGAAGTCCTTCGGATCCAGCGGGGGAGGGGCCGTGGTCGGCTCGAACGACGGGGCCGGCTCAGCCGTGCCGCTCGGGATGTCGGCGGTGGCGGGCAGGTTGCTCGGCGAGTTGGAGGCCTGGTTGTCCCCGTTCGCCGAGACAACGCCCACGGCGACGGCCGCGCCCACAGCGACCGTGGCCAGGGCGCCGCCGCCGATCAGCAGCAGCCTGCGGCGTTTGTTGCGTGACTCGGAAGCCTCGGCGAGTGCCGCCCAGTCCGGTGTCTGGTTGCCCCACTGCGATTGCTGGGAACCCGATTTCCAGGGATCCCACGGGGGCTCCCCCTGCCCATAGCTCATGGGGCGCATCTTAGACGGGGTGCGGGGGGTGCCGTTCCGCATCAGCAGGCACTTGAGCCCCTAGCGTGATCTGAATGCACACGGGCAAAAGTGACATCTCCGGGTGGTTGGTACGTAGGGCGTCCTGGCACGGGTGGGTGGTGTCCGCCGTGGTGCTCAGTGCCTCGGTGGTGAACGTCGCCCGCCGGACCGCGGACGGCGGGATGGACAACGCGATCGTCGTACGGGCCGCCCGGACCTGGCTGGACGGCGGTTCGCCGTACGCCGACCCGCACTTCCTCTATCTTCCGAGCGCCGTGCTCGCCGCGGTGCCGCAGGCGCTGCTGCCCTCGCAGGCGCTGCGCGTGCTCGTGCCGCTGGTGGTGACCGCGCTGCTGGTCGCCGGCTGGGCCTGCGCGCTGCGGATCCACGGGGTGTGGTGGCGCAGCCGCTTCGCCGTGCTCGGGCTGACCGCCCTCGCCGTGGGCTTCGCGCCCTTCGGGCATCTGGTGCGGCTCGGCAACTGGACCGCGACCGCCGTCCTTGCGCTGCCGCTCGGGCTGCTGTGCGCGGTGCGGGGGCGGTGGGGCGCGGCGGGTGCCGTGATCGGTGCCGCGGTGGCGCTGAAACCGCTGCTCGCGCCGGTGGCGCTGCTGTTCCTCTTCGCCGGGCGCCGGCGGGCGCTCGGCGCGGTCGTCCTGGTGCCGGCGGTGGCTTCCGGCGGGGCGGCGCTGCTGATGCCGGATCCCGCGGGGTTCTTCACGCGGACGCTGCCGTTCCTGCTGCGCGGCCAGGACGATTTCGTACGGCTCTACGAGGCGTCGCCGGGGGCGGTGCTGCCGCGGCTCGGGGTGCCGGCGGGGCCGGCCGCCGCCCTGGCGCTGGCCGGTGCCGGGTGGGGGACGTGGTGTGCGTACCGGCGGTGGCGGTGCGCGGACCCCGGGCCGCTGCGGATCGTCGAGACCGCCGCGCTGCTGATGCTCTCGGCGTTCCTGGTCTCCCGGCCGTCGTACGACCACTACCTGGTCGTGGTGGTGCCGCTGCTGCTCGCGGGGGCGCTGCATCCGGGGGCGGTCGCCCGGGGGCCCTGGTTCTGGCTGGCGCTGGTGCCGCAGATCCCCGGCCTCACCTGGCCCTTCCTGGAGCCGGAGACCCGGCGGGCGTTCCGGGACTGCCTTACGCTGTGTCTACTGGTCCTGGCCGTCTCGGTGGCCGCCCGGCCGGAGCCGCGTCCGGCGACCGCTCACAGCAGGGGCCGCAGCGGTAGCCGCCAGGTGGGTGGCACACGCGCGTTTTGACCCGTCCGGGGAAGCACGGGTACGCTTGCCCTTCGTTATGTGTATTGGCTTGCTCATTCTCACGTGAGGGGCCCTTACACCGGTCCACCGGGCCGATGACCAGCGGCAGGACTCGGTTGCGTCACCGAGGTCCGCCAGGGCTGTCGTACATCGTCCGTGGTGGCCATGTCAGGACCCACTCACTGAAGAAGCGAAGGCTACGACCGTGCGTACGTACAGCCCCAAGCCCGGCGACATTACTCGCCAGTGGTACGTCATCGACGCCCAGGATGTCGTCCTGGGCCGTCTGGCGACCACTGCCGCGAACATTCTGCGGGGCAAGCACAAGCCGATCTACGCCCCCCACGTCGACGCTGGTGACTTCGTCATCATCATCAACGCCGACAAGGTGCACCTCTCCGGCAACAAGAAGACCCAGAAGCTGGCGTACCGCCACTCCGGTTACCCGGGTGGTCTGCGCTCCGTCCGTTACGACGAGCTGCTGGCGAAGAACCCCGAGAAGGCCGTCGAGAAGGCCATCAAGGGCATGATCCCCAAGAACACCCTGGGCCGTCAGGTGCTCTCGAAGCTGAAGGTCTACTCGGGCGACCAGCACCCGCACGCTGCGCAGCAGCCGGTGCCGTTCGAGATCACCCAGGTCGCGCAGTAGTTCCGGCCACCCCCTAAGACTGAACAGAATCTGAGGAGAATCGTGGCCGAGACCACCGTTGAGCAGCCGGTCGAAGAGACCGAGGTTGTCGACATCGAGAGCTACACCACCGAGTCCGACGCGCCCGTCGAGGGCGAGTACACCTCGGAGTCCACGGCGTCCCGCTTCGGCGACCCGCAGCCGGCCGCCGGCCTGGGCCGTCGCAAGAACGCCATCGCCCGCGTCCGGATCGTCCCGGGCTCCGGCAAGTGGAAGATCAACGGGCGCACGCTCGAGGACTACTTCCCGAACAAGGTGCACCAGCAGGAAGTCAACGAGCCCTTCAAGGTGCTCGAGCTCGACAACCGCTATGACGTGGTCGCCCGTATCTCGGGTGGCGGCGTCTCCGGTCAGGCCGGCGCCCTGCGCCTCGGCGTGGCCCGCGCCCTGAACGAGGCGGACGTGGACAACAACCGCGGCGCCCTGAAGAAGGCCGGCTTCCTCAAGCGCGACGACCGTGCGGTCGAGCGCAAGAAGGCCGGTCTCAAGAAGGCCCGTAAGGCCCCGCAGTACAGCAAGCGCTAATCTCGCGCTGCCCTGCTGTACTCCGAACGCCCCGGCGGCACGCTGTGTGCCGCCGGGGCGTTCGTTTATCACAGCCGTGGGCGTATAACGGCATAAGGCCTTCAACGGCTTGCATGCTCGGATGCTTATCGAAGCCCCAGCCGCTTCTCGGACACTCGTCAGGGTCGAGGGTTCAGCGAAACGGCTCGGCGGTTTTTTCGGGATTTCCGACAGTTCGGAGGACAGCAAGTGGGACGACTCTTCGGCACGGACGGCGTACGCGGTGTTGCCAATGCGGATCTGACGGCCGAGCTGGCTCTCGGTCTCTCCGTCGCGGCGGCACACGTACTGGCCGAGGCGGGCACGTTCGAGGGCCACCGGCCGGTGGCGATCGTCGGGCGGGACCCGCGCGCGTCCGGGGAGTTCCTGGAGGCCGCCGTGGTCGCGGGACTGGCCAGCGCGGGCGTGGACGTCCTGCGGGTCGGTGTGCTGCCCACCCCCGCGGTGGCGTATCTCACCGGCGTGCTCGGCGCCGACCTCGGCGTGATGCTGTCGGCCAGCCACAACGCCATGCCCGACAACGGCGTCAAGTTCTTCGCGCGCGGCGGTCACAAGCTCGCCGACGAGCTGGAGGACCGGATCGAGTCCGTCTACGAGGAGCACCGCACGGGCGCTCCCTGGGACCGTCCGACCGGTGCCGGCGTCGGCCGGGTCAAGTCGTACGAGCAGGGCTTCGACCAGTACGTCGCCCACCTCATCAACGTGCTCCCGAACCGTCTCGAGGGGCTGAAGGTCGTCCTCGACGAGGCGCACGGCGCGGCCGCCCGGGTGTCGCCGGAGGCCTTCACGCGGGCCGGTGCCGAGATCATCACGATCGGCGCGGACCCGGACGGGCTGAACATCAACGACGGCTGCGGCTCGACCCATCTGGACCTCCTGAAGTCCGCCGTCATCGAGCACGGCGCCGACCTCGGCATCGCGCACGACGGGGACGCCGACCGCTGCCTGGCCGTGGACCACACCGGCGCCGAGGTGGACGGCGACCAGATCCTGGCCGTACTGGCGCTGGCGATGCGGGAGCGGTCCGCGCTGCGCTCGGACACCGTCGTCGCGACGGTGATGTCCAACCTGGGCTTCAAGCTCGCCATGGAGCGCGAGGGTGTCTCCCTGGTGCAGACGGCGGTCGGTGACCGTTACGTCCTGGAGGAGATGAAGCGGCACGACTACGCCCTCGGCGGCGAGCAGTCGGGGCACGTCATCATCCTCGACCACGCGACCACCGGTGACGGCACGCTGACCGGCCTGCTGCTGGCCGCCCGCGTCGCCCAGAGCGGTCGTACGCTCCAGGACCTCGCGTCCGTCATGGAGCGGCTGCCGCAGGTGCTCATCAATGTGCCGGACGTCGACAAGTCGCGGGTGAAGACCTCCGCCGAGCTGGCCACGGCCGTCGCCGACGCCGAGCGCGAACTCGGCTCCACCGGGCGGGTGTTGCTCCGCTCGTCCGGCACCGAGCCGCTCGTCCGGGTGATGGTCGAGGCCGCCGACATCGACCACGCGCGGTCGGTCGCCGGACGGCTGGCCGACGCGGTGAAGTCAGCGCTCGGTTAGCCGAGTTGCGGGACGGTGCGTGCGTGCTGCCTCGCCCAGAACCACTTCTGGGTGAGCAGCGTGAGCGTGCCGGCGAGGACGATGCCGCCGAGGTTGGCGAGCAGCTGCCATGTGGAGCCCCAGGTCTGGGAGAAGTCCGTGTAGCTGAAGGCGACCGCCGCGTTGGCGGCCGCCGGGACCGTGGTGACCGAGATCGCGACGCCGATGAGCGCGCCCGACTTGGCCGAGGTGAGCGACAGGGTCCCCGCGATACCGGCCAGGAACGCCACCACGAAGGACATCCAGTCCGGCTTCCAGATGAAGGCGGTGTTGGGCCGGGCCGCCTCCACCATCGACTTCTCGAAGAGTCCGAAGGCGTCCAGCAGCCAACTGAAGCCCGCCGTCAGCACCATGGCGATCGCGAACCCGGCGAGCAGCGCCCACAGTGACCGCCACACCAGGTGCGGGGCGCGCCGCACCAGGGCCGTGGAGATGCCGGCCAGCGGCCCGAACTCCGGTCCCACGGCCATGGCACCCACGATCAGGATCGCGTTGTCGAGCATCACACCGCAGGCCGCGAGCATCGTCGCGACGGCGAGGAACGCGACGTAGGTGACGGTGAGCGTCGACTCCTCGTGCGTCGCGTCCGCCAGATGCTCCCACAGCACCGCGTCCGCGCCCTCGCCCGGCGCCTCGTCCTCCGCCTTGTCGGCGCGCTTCGACAGCGACAGGTCGATGTTCTCGACCGCGATCGAGCCGGTCTTGTCCAGGTCCAACTTCCGCAGCGCGCCGATGAGTTCGTCGCCCGCCTCCCGCGCGACGTCGCACATCACCACGTCCCCGGCGGGGTTGCGGGCGGCGCCCGGGAGCACCACGAGGTGGGCGGTGCCGACCGTCGACTCGACGAGACGTACCACTTCCTCCGTGCGGTCGGCCGGTGTGATCAGGCGCAGATGCAGCATGGCCGCAGCGTAGCCGGGCCGGATTACAGCTTGCGCAGGCTCAGGCGCTGCACCTTGTGGTCCGGGCCCTTGCGGACGACGAGGGTCGCGCGGCCGCGTGTCGGGGCCACGTTCTCCAGCAGGTTGACCTTGTTGATGGTCCGCCAGGTCGTGCGGGCGTAGTCCAGGGCCTCCTCCTCGGAGACCTGGGTGTACTTGCGGAAGTACGAGGACGGGTTCTGGAAGGCGGTCGCGCGCAGCTTGCGGAAGCGGTTGAGGTACCACGCCTCGATGTCCTCGGCGCGGGCGTCCACGTACACGCTGAAGTCGAAGTAGTCGGCGAGACCGACGCGGGTGCGGCCGTCCTTGCCGGGCAGGGCGGGCTGGAGCACGTTCAGGCCCTCGACGATCAGGATGTCGGGGCGGCGCACGGTCAGCTTCTGGCCGGGGACGATGTCGTAGATGAGGTGCGAGTAGACGGGGGCCGTCACCTCGTCCTTGCCGGCCTTGATGTCCGCGACGAAGCGGGTCAGGGCGCGGCGGTCGTAGGACTCGGGGAAACCCTTGCGCGACATCAGGCCGCGGGCCTCCAGCTCCTTGGTGGGCAGCAGGAAGCCGTCCGTGGTGACCAGCTCGACCCGCGGGTGCTCCGGCCAGCGGGAGAGCAGGGCCTGGAGGAGCCGGGCCACGGTGGACTTGCCGACGGCCACGGAGCCGGCGACGCCTATGACGAACGGGGTGCCCGCCTGGGAGCCCTTCTCGCCGAGGAAGGTGTTCAGGGCGCCTCTGAGCCCGTCCGTGGCACCCACGTACAGGTTCAGCAGTCTGGACAGCGGCAGATAGATGTCCCGCACCTCGTCGAGGTCGATGACATCGCCCAGACCGCGCAGCTTCTCGACCTCCTCGGCGTTCAGCGGGAGCGGCGTCTTTTCGCGCAGGGCGCTCCACTCGGCACGGGTGAGGTCGAGGTAGGGAGTCGCCTCCGGCCTGGACCGGTGGGCGCTCCGCGGCAACGAGGAGACCGGAGAGATCACAGTCCATTGTTACGGGGATTTGAACGGGATGGCGGGTGGGGTCCGTCACGCACGGCCGGGTGAGACCTGGCCGATTCCCTGGACCGGCACCCCGGACAGGGATACGTTCCCGCCATCCGGGAAGCGAGCCGCGTCCCGGAACACCGGGGGTTGGGAGTGGCGACCGCCATGCACATCCGTGACTTCGTACGCCGTCGACACGCACCCGCGCATCCGTCCACGCACTCGGACCTGGCCGCACGGGTGTGCAGCGAGCTGGCCGCCGACCTGCCGGACGAGGACGTGGGCGAGGACCTTGACGACTGCCTCGCCCTGTACGAGCTGGGCAGCAAGCCGCGCTGCGAGGAGGTCGAGTACCTGGGGATGGTCCAGGAGGCGATCGAGCGGATCGAGCGCGGGGAGTGACTGCGGGGGAGTGACGCACGGGTGCCCCCGGCTCCGGGCGGCGCCGGGGGAGTGACCCGCGAATGCCCCCGGCTCCGGACGGCCCGGAGCTGCGCGTGGGGCCGGCCGTAGCGGGCCCTGGCGGAATTTCCGATATCGGGCACGGAGTGCCGGGATGCGGCGAGTGCCTGCCCTTAGGCTGCCGCCATGTGCGGAATCGTGGGATACGTGGGGTCGCAGTCGGCACTCGATGTGGTCGTCGCCGGACTGAAGCGACTGGAGTACCGGGGGTACGACTCGGCCGGGGTCGCGGTGCTCGCGGACGGTGGCCTCGCCGCCGCGAAGAAGGCCGGGAAGCTGGTCAACCTGGAGAAGGAGCTGGTCGACCGGCCGCTGCCGACGGGATCGACGGGGATCGGGCACACCCGGTGGGCCACCCACGGAGGCCCCACGGACGAGAACGCGCATCCGCATCTGGACAACGCGGGCCGGGTCGCCGTCGTCCACAACGGCATCATCGAGAACTTCGCCGTGCTGCGCGCCGAGCTGGCCGAGCGCGGGCACGAGCTGACCTCGGAGACCGACACCGAGGTGGTCGCGCATCTGCTCGCCGAGGAGTTCTCCTCGTGCGCGGACCTGGCGGAGGCGATGCGGCTGGTCTGCCGTCGCCTCGACGGCGCGTTCACGCTGGTCGCCGTGCACGCGGACCAGCCCGACGTGGTCGTGGGGGCGCGGCGGAACTCACCGCTCGTGGTGGGCGTGGGAGAGGGCGAGGCCTTCCTCGCCTCGGACGTCGCCGCGTTCATCGCCCACACCCGCTCGGCGATCGAGCTGGGCCAGGACCAGGTGGTGGAACTGCGCCGGAACGGGGTGACGGTCACCGGCTTCGACGGCCGGCCCGCCGACGTCCGGTCCTACCACGTCGACTGGGACCTCTCGGCGGCCGAGAAGGACGGCTACGACTACTTCATGCTCAAGGAGATCGCCGAGCAGCCCAAGGCGGTCGCCGACACCCTGCTGGGCCGCATCGACGCGGCGGGCTGTCTGACGCTGGACGAGGTGCGGATCCCGACGGCGGTGCTCCGCGAGGTCGACAAGGTCGTCATCGTGGCCTGCGGTACGGCTTTCCACGCCGGGCTGATCGCCAAGTACGCCATCGAGCACTGGACGCGGGTGCCGTGCGAGGTGGAGCTGGCGAGCGAGTTCCGCTACCGCGATCCCATCCTGGACCAGCAGACCCTGGTCATCGCCATCTCGCAGTCCGGCGAGACCATGGACACGCTGATGGCGCTGCGGCACGCCCGTGAGCAGGGCTCCAAGGTGCTGGCGATCTGCAACACGAACGGCTCGACGATTCCGCGCGAGTCGGACGCGGTGCTCTACACGCACGCGGGGCCCGAGGTCGCCGTCGCGTCCACGAAGGCGTTCCTCACGCAGCTCGTCGCCTGCTATCTGGTGGCGCTCTACCTCGGCCAGGTGCGCGGCACCAAGTGGGGCGACGAGATCCAGGCGGTCATCCGGGACCTGGCGGAGATCTCCGGTTCGGTCGAGCAGGTCCTGGAGACCATGGAGCCGGTACGGGAGCTGGCGCGCTCCCTCGCCGAGAAGAACACGGTGCTGTTCCTGGGGCGGCACGTGGGCTACCCCGTGGCCCTCGAAGGCGCCCTGAAGCTCAAGGAACTGGCGTACATGCACGCCGAGGGCTTCGCGGCAGGCGAGCTGAAGCACGGGCCGATCGCGCTGATCGAGCAGGACCTCCCGGTCGTCGTGGTCGTCCCCTCCCCGCGCGGCCGCTCGGTCCTGCACGACAAGATCGTCTCCAACATCCAGGAGATCCGGGCGCGGGGTGCGCGCACGATCGTGATCGCGGAGGAGGGGGACGAGACGGTCGTGCCGTACGCGGACCATCTGATCCGCGTCCCGGTCACGCCGACCCTGCTCCAGCCGCTGGTCACCACCGTCCCGCTGCAGGTCTTCGCCTGCGAACTGGCCACGGCCCGCGGCAACGAGGTGGATCAGCCGCGGAACCTGGCGAAGTCGGTGACGGTGGAGTAGTTCTTCAGGGCGCTGAGGAAGGGGGTGAAGGCCTCGGTGGGGAAGGTGAGGGTGGCGGCGGTGGGGGTCTTGGAGTCGCGGATGGCTATGTGGGTGGGTGAGTTCGCGATCTCCACGCAGGAGTTGCCGTCTCCGGCGCCGGAGTAAGACGACTTCCGCCAGTTGTCGGGGGTGTCCATGGAGTGCCTCACAGCTCTTTGGCCAGCCTGTGGATAAAGTCACGCGACCGCTCGGGGTCGAGAGACGCGGCTTCTACTCTACGGAAGAGTGTTCGAAAGACGCTGAGTTGGGCCTCGGAATCAATGAAGGCCGCGGCGTGCGGTGCGTCCCCAACCGCTGTGTCGAGCTTGGGGACCGGGCCGCCCGCCATCATCATGGCGGTCCAGGACCCGCCGAAGCCGTCCAGGTCGAACGGAATGACACGTACGGTGACGTGGGGTGCCTCTGACAGGTTGAGGACGCCGGTGAGTTGGGCTCGTGAGGCGGCGCGGTCGCCGACCCGGATGCGCAGTGCCGCCTCGTGGATGACCGCTTCGTAAGGTGTGGGATTGATGCCTTCGAGGATCGCCTTGCGTTGCATCCGGTGCCGGACGCGCAACTCGAGCTCTTCGTGCGGGAGTTCGGGGATCCTGTCGGAGAAGATGGCCCGGGCGTAGTCCTCCGTCTGGAGCGGCCCTGGGATGTACAGAAACTGGACTTCCCGCAGGAACGTGGCGTGGTGCTCCAGCTCTGCAAGGTCCAGAAACGGGGTAGGCAGCGCCCCGCGGTACTCCTCCCACCAGCCTCGTGTCCGGTCGGTCGCCATGGCGACCAGGGCATCCGTGAACGCCTCGTCCGTGCAGACGTAGTGGGCCGCAAGGCGGCGCAGTCGCTTCTCGCTCACGCCTGAGGTGCCGGACTCGATCTGGCTGATCTGCACGGAGTTGACGCCGAGCAGCGCTGCTGCCTCGCGGGCGCTGAGGCCCGCCGCGTCGCGGAGCCTGCGCAGTTCGACCGCCAGACGCAGCTGTCTCGCTGTGGGTTCCCGTTTGGTCGCCATGGGCCGCTCCCTGGTCCAACGCGCTTACTGGCGCGACTCGTTCGGGGGTCAGGTTACGCGACCGGCTTGCGAGTTCTTAAATCTAAGGTCTACCGTCAGTGATGCGACGCACACTCTGCGGAACCCGGGGCTACCGGAAGCGCACCGCTCCGTCCTGCCATGGCGGTTGCGGCAATGTCACCGCCCGCCATCCGCAACTCCCCCCTTGCCGAACGGAGTTGACGCATGCCCGAAAACGAGTCCGACACGTCCTGGGAGTACTCCCTCCACATCCCGAACGATCTCCGCGCCGTCACCGTCTGCCGCCGTACCCTGCGCCTGATCCTGACCATGCACGGGCTGATCGGACTGGTCGACACCGCGGAGCTCCTCGCGGCGGAGCTGGTCGCCAACGCCGTACGCCACACCAAGGGGCCGGCCGCACTGCGGGTGCGCTGGTCGGCGGAGGTGCTGCGGATCGGAGCGTGGGACGCGGACCCGCGGCCGCCGGAGCCGCCGAGGGCGCTGGAGCGGCTCGGCGAGGCGGAGGAGGGCCGGGGCCTCGCGCTGGTCCGCGCGTGCTCGGACCTGTGGGGGTGGCAGCCGCTGTCGAGATTCGGCAACCGGGGTAAGTACGTGTGGTGCGAGCTTGCCCGGGCGGCGGGGTAGCTCTTCGCGTCCGGCTTCCAGTTCTGGACGAGGAGCCCGAGCAGCACCTCGTCCATCACTCAAGCCGAGGGGCGCAGTACGCCCTCACGGCGAAGCCGTTGCGCTCGGCGGAGCGCAGCATCGCGGTGTTGTCCGCAAGCGTCTCGATCTGCAGGCGCTACAGGCCACGTACGAGGAAACCGTAGTGGCACAGCACCGCGACCACGTCGGTGCCGTAGCCCTTGCCGCGGGCGGACGGCAGCAGGCCCAGCCCGATGTACGCGGACCGGTTGTGGTTGTCGATGCCCCACAGGGGGTGCGCCCTCGTCACTGAGCGTCGGCTCACCGACTCTCAGCGACGAGGCGGTCAGGGTGCGGCCGTCACACCCCGGGGCCGCAACAGGTGCCCCTGCGCAGGGATCGTGCGGGACCCCCGGCGGGATGGCTCACGGTGTTCCGTTGGCCCCGTTCGCGCAGGGGCTGCCCGAGCCGAAGGTCCCGCCGCTCCCGCCGGTGCCGCCGTGGTAGAGGATGCCCCCTGTGGCGTTGCCGCCGGCGCCGCCGATCCCGCAGACGCCGTCGCTGCTGGCGCCCGACTTGGCGCCGCCGTTGCCCCCGTTGCCGCCGTTGCCGCCGAAGTTGTTGATACCTCCGAAGCTCAGGCCACCGGCCCCGCCGATGCCCGCGGCACCGCCCGGATAGGCGCCGCCGAAGCTGCCGTTGCCTCCGTTGCCGGCCTGACCACCCTTACCGCCATTACCGGCGCCGTTGATGCCACCGGCGCCGCCGTTGCCGCCCCCACCACCGCCGTGGCCGATGCCGCCGTTGCCCGCGTTGCCGCCCGCACCACCGTCCGATCCCCCAACGCCACCGAGGCCGCCGCGGCCACCTGTGCCGGCGTTGGTGCCGGAGTTGCCGCCGGGGCCACCGGTACCGCCCGCACCGCCGTGGGTGCCCATGCCGCCGGCTCCGCCCGCACCGCCGGCGCCGTTCAGGCCGCCGGTGGCACCGGTGCCGCCGGTGCCACCCGCGGCGCCGTTGGGGCCGGCGTTGCCGCCGACAGCGCCCGCACCGCCGGAACCGCCGCCGAGGCCCGCGCCACCGTTGCCGCCCGCACCACCGACCCCGCCCAGGACTCCGTTGCCCCCAGGGCCCCCCGCACCGCCGGCGCAGTCCCCGGTCCCGGTCGCGGGGCCACCCACGGTGCCGGGAAAGCCGTTGGGGTGGGCGGCGGTGCCGTTGGCGCCAGCGATGCCGGCAGTACCGGCGGTGCAGGCGAGAGCGGAAGCGCCGGCCGGAGAGCCGAGGAAGAGTGTTGCGCCGGCGAAGAGCGTGGGCAGGGCGAAGAGAGCTGCGGTCTGTTTCCTGTTCATGACGGGGTTTCCTCTGGATCGGGTGAAGCGGGGATCGCGGGCGCTGCAGCAGACCGATGCGAAACCGACGAGGGAATAGTCGGTCCCTGAAAATTCCGTGCACACGCCGCTGAGCGGCCGGTGAAATTCCGGACTGCTTCCATAAGACACGCAGTTTCTGATATTTCCGATAAATGGGGAGTGTAATATTCATCGACATTCGCCTGAGAGGGCAACCCTCTGTTTGCAGTACGTAAACTCATCCGAAAAGAACGTTTGGCCGATACTCGCTGATTCGGCCGCGAAGCCCCGCACTTCTCGGATTTCCGAGTCCATAGCCGCCGACCTGCAAATTTCGCCAGATCGGGGTAGCTGAAGGGGCACTTTCGGCCACCCGGTGAGCGCACCGGTGCAGCGCCTGAGCGAAGCAGAGGCTGGCTGGTGGTACGCCCTTGCATCGGCCGTGCACTTCTCTGTTCTGCATCCGGTGTTGCCGAATCAAGTGAATTTCGGCATTTTCGGCCACCCGCGGTCAAACGAGAAGTTGCAGACCTCGTGTTCCTGTAACGAGAAGTTGCAGACCTCATGTTTCTTTTCGGAGTCCTGCCGAAAATATCGATGGCAAGACTGCCGTCAGGCGACCCGCCAAAAAGGCGTCCAGAGGTCGTGTGCGGCACGCCGCGTCGAAAATAACGTTCACGGGCCTCTTGACTACTGCCGGCATCGGCGCCGGGCTGCGGCGCGGATGCGAGAGCCCGAGAGCCCGAGAGCCCGAGAGCCCGAGAGCCCGAGAGCCCGAGAGCCCGAGAGCCCGAGAGCCCGAGAGCCCGAGAGCCCGAGAGCCCGAGTGAATGATCCGCTACCACACCCTGTCGCCGGTCACCCGTGCCAGCAGTAGTGCCTGGGCCTTGGATCAGTCCGTAAACCGTTGGTGCACCGCCTGCCGGGAGGCAGCGAAGGCCGGTGGGAGCTGCCGCCAGGTGCAACCGGTTGATTCAGCGGTGGGGCAGGTGGCGGAACGAGTTGGATACGTGGTCACGAGTGTTCTCGCTGCATGTGCTCGTTGACGGTGTCGATGAGTTCCTGAAGATGGCTGCGGGTGGCCCATGAGAGTCGCTCCTTGAGCGCATCCGGACCCGGGAAGAGGACGAGTGCTCGCTGCGCTTCAGTGGTGTATGCGGCGGCACGTTCGTGGCAATAGGGGTGCTCGTTCGTCACGGCGGCTCGCACGGCAGCAGCGAAGTCTTGACCTCCCTCGTCCATGAGGATCCCATCGAATCCAAACAGATACGGGAACGTCCGCAGGAATTCCCAGCTGCCCATGGGGAGTTCCCAGTACTCGGGTGCCGGTTGCCGGTCGAGAACTCGAGTGATGTCGGCGAGCATACGCAGATACTCCGCCGGGTCCATGTCGCCGGATGCTCGCTTGACTTTCTCTTGGAAGTGAGACGGAAACGACTCCAGTGCAGGAGTGCACTCGATGTGATCAGCGATAACGTCCAGGGTTCCGGTGGCCGCGTAAACGGAGCAGTTCCAGTGCGCGAGCCAATCCCCGGTGACGGCTCGGATGTATCGCTTGATTTCGTCGTCCAGCGACAGCTCTCCCTTGGAATCTTGAGCTGCGATGGCGATTTCCAGGAGTCGCACTGCAGGGCCGTCCGAGAGCAACGACGGGGGGAATGGGCGCACACTTGCCACCTGTCCTGAGGGTTGTCCCGCAACGGCTGATCCTGGTGGCATCTGTGCTGGGTTCCGTCAGATGGGGTTGAAGGACCAGAACACGCCGACCTCCTCGGGCGAGACGACGACGAACCCGAAATCGCCGTCGTACGGAGTGAGGGGGCTCCAGCCGGTGACTCCGGCCGTGAGGTCCGGCGACGGTGAACTACGCGCTTCTGAGATGTTGCTGTAGCAGGAAATCTCGTCGCCGTACCGGCCGAGCAGAAGGCGGGCGTCGGCGAGCGCTTCCGTCGCGCTGCCCTCGGGTCCGATCGGCCCCCACTCGTACGTCATGATCACCAGTAGGCGAGCGGCCGTCTCAGCCGTGACTGGGTGAAGGCGCTCGCTCAGTGCTTCACGGGACAGAGGGAGGAACGGGAAGGACGGGCCGTGCCCCTGTCGCCTCCCGTCATGGTTCTTGTCCCAGTCGAGTGTGATCCAGCCTCGCGGGTCGTCGATCTCTCGGTTCATCACGGCCAGCACGTCGTTCTGCCAGTCGGAGCGAAACCTCGGGCCGGTCGCCACGAACGTGTACACATCCTCCAGGAGGCGCAGAGCGGCTGCCTCCCACGCGGCCTGGGTCACAGTTTCCATTCTTATTCCCAACAGAATCGGTCAGCGCGTCGGCATGGAAGTCATCACGACGAAGGGGGGTTTGAGCCTGGAATCGTACTTCAGGCGTGTGTCGATGTTCTCCACCTCGATCGGCTTGGCACTCATCCCCCCCTCCTTGAAACCGGTCCGTGGGTCGTTCGGGTCGTATGGCTGTTTCGTGACGCTCGTGCCCGTGATTTCTCCGCTGGGGCCTGGGCCGACAAGCTTCATCGAATCCCCGTCCGCAGGCGGACCCTCCAGCCATACCTTGATCTCAGAGGAATGTGAGTCGATGTTGTACTGCGTGTACCGCTGCGCGCTGTTCAGGTCGTCGAAGCTGGAGGACGCGCTGACCGTGGGCTTGCCGTGCCGCCATGTCGGGGTAGCCGGATCGCCTTGATCACGCAGGCGTTGGGCGAGTTGCTCGGAAGTCTTACCGACGTGCTTGTCCAAGGTGTGGCCGTCGTTCAGCCATTCCATACTGGCCAGGTCGACCCTGTAGACGCTGTTCTTGATGTCCTCCGGGTTGGTCCACTTGCTCTCTTCTTTGAATTCGTTGAGCGATCGCGCACCGAATGCCTCGGCCCGTGCTTCTTCGGCGGCGTAGGTGGGCACACTGCGTTTGGCCTCTTCCAGTGCGCTCTTGAGCTTGGTCAGGTCGTCGGCGTAGCCGTGTATCTCGCGGTTGTAGGAGTCGACGGCGTGGTTGAGGCGGCCTGTGTCGATGTTGGCGATGAACTCGGCTGCCAGTTCGGGGAGTTCGGCGACCTTTTTGAGGGCGTCCAGTACGCCTTGTACTTCGAAGGTCTTCTTCGCCGCGTCCTTGTAGACGGCGGTGATGGTGGATCTGACCTTGGTCACTTCGGCGCTGACGGCGTCGGATGCCGTCGCGATGGCGCGCGCGGTGTCCTGCAGGACGTCTAGTGCGGGCTGTTGCCCGTCTTTGTGGGCCCATTTGTAGTTGTGGTGTTCCTTGCCCCAGGCCGTGGTGCCCCAGATGGCCGAGCAGAACTGCTTCATCGCGTTCTGCCACTCGTCGTGTCCCGGTGCGGAGTTGGTGAGGTAGGCGATGGCGTCGTCGAAGGTGTCTGCGGACTTTTTGGCGTCCTTGGCCGCCTGGCGCCAGGCCTCTGCGATCTTGGGCAGGTCGATGTCGTCGCCGCCGGGCGTGATGTCGGCGACCTTTCCGTGGCGCAGGGCGTGGTTGAGGATCGGGCGCAGGATGTGGTCGCCGACCGTGCTCACCACGCCGGAGACGTCGTCGATGATCTCGTTGCCCCAGCCTGCTTCGGCGGGAGCGTTGCCCCAGCCGAGTTCGGCGACCGGGCCGCCCGCGCCGGCCTTCTTGAGTACGGCGGGTGGATTCTTCTTCACCACGGCCGGTGTCAGGACATTGGTCGCGTGCTCTGCCTCGGCGTAGTTGTTCGCCGTGACGGTGAGGCCCACGGCGGCGCCGCCGACGCCGCCCGTTGCCGCGTCCCACACCTCCAGGAACAGGCCGGCGACTTCGGCGTACGCCTTCGCGAAGGCCTCCGGGCCCGTTCCACAGCCAGCCGCGTGCGCGTACCCGTCGAGCGCGTCGACGAGGCTCCTGGCCCGGTCGGCGAAGTTGTACTGGGCGTTCCGCAGCATGTAGGACGCGTAGTACACGTGCTTGGGCTGGACGTCGAAGCCGACGGAATTGCCCGGCGGGGCAGGCTTCATCGCGGCCAGCTCGTCGGAGCGCTGCTGGCGTTCCGAACCCGGGTCTTGGCGCGAGATGTCCTTGCCCTGAGGATCCGTGAGCGAGCCCGGGGACGGCGCAGGGGTCGGAGTCGAGCCGGACGACGGCGAGCCGGACGGCGGGGCCGGCAGGGTTCCTCCGCTCGTCGGGGCCGACGGTGTCGCGGACGGCGACGGCGAAGGTGTGGACATCAGGCGGCACCCCATCACATCGGCATCTCACGTCACTTACTGTTCCAACGAGTCTACGGACAGCGGTTATCCGTTCGACTGCACCTCTCGGCCGGCCACGGGGTCAGCGCATCAGTGGCCCGCACCCGTATGCCCATAAGGTGCTCCGCATGAGCATCATCGGGGTTGGTATCGACGTGGCCGAGATCGATCGGTTCGCGGCCTCCTTGGAGCGCACGCCCGGGATGGCCCAACGGCTCTTCGTGGAGAGCGAGTTGCTGCTGCCGAGCGGTGAGCGCCGGGGCGTCGCGTCGTTGGCCGCGCGCTTTGCCGCGAAGGAGGCGCTGGCCAAGGCGTTGGGCGCCCCGGCGGGGCTGCACTGGACCGACGCGGAGGTCTTCGTCGAGGACAGCGGGCAGCCGCGGCTGCGGGTGAAGGGGACGGTGGCCGCCCGGGCGGCCGAGCTGGGCGTCCGCTCCTGGCATGTCTCCCTGAGCCATGACGCGGGGGTGGCCTCGGCGGTGGTGGTCGCGGAGGGATGACAGCGGAAAGACCGGCCCGCGTGCGGCCACGAGGGCTTCCGGGGGAGACTCGACGGCATGCGAACTGCGTACAGCGTGGAGACCGTAAGGACTGCTGAGCGGGAGCTGATGGCGCGGCTCCCGGAGGGAGCGTTGATGCAGCGCGCGGCCGCCGGACTGGCCGCGGCCTGCGCGGAGTTGCTGGGACGGGTGTACGGCAGCCGGGTCGTGCTGCTGGTCGGCAGCGGGGACAACGGCGGGGACGCCCTGTACGCGGGGGCGCGGCTGGCCCGGCGCGGGGCCGGTGTCACCGCGGTGCTGCTGGCCCCCGAACGGACCCATGCCGGGGGCCTGACCGCCCTGCTGCGGGCGGGCGGCGCCCAGGCCTCACCCGACGCCGCCGAACCCCTGATCCGCCGGGCCGGCCTGGTCGTCGACGGCATCGTCGGCATCGGCGGCAAGGGCGGACTGCGGCCGGATGCCGCACGGCTGGCCGCCGTGGCCGAGGAGTCAGGGGCCGCCGTCGTCGCCGTGGACCTGCCGAGCGGCGTCGACGCCGACACCGGCGAGGTTGCGGGCGCCGCCGTCCGTGCCGATCTGACGGTCACCTTCGGGACGCACAAGCCGGGCCTGCTGATCGATCCGGCGCGCGAGTACGCCGGTTCCGTACGCCTCGTCGACATCGGGCTCGATCTGCCGGACGAGGCCGCACTGGAGGCGCTGCAACACGTGGACGTGGCGGCGCGGCTGCCCGTGCCGGGGGCGGAGAGCGACAAGTACCGGCGGGGCGTGGTCGGCATCGCGGCCGGCTCGGCGCGCTACCCGGGCGCCGCCGTGCTCGCCGTGTCGGGTGCGCTGCGCGGAGGCGCGGGCGCGGTGCGGTACGTCGGGCCCGCGGGGAACGCGGTGATCGCCCGGTACCCCGAGACGCTCGTGTCGGACAAGGGACCCCGGCAGGCGGGCCGCGTCCAGGCATGGGTCGTGGGACCCGGCGCCGGGGACGACGTGGCCATGGTCGCCGAAGTGCTCGAAGCGGACGTCCCCGTCCTGGTGGACGCGGACGGGCTGCGCCTCGCGGACCGGGATCTCGTACGAGGGCGTACGGCGCCGACGCTGATGACCCCACACGCCGGAGAGGCCGCCGCCCTGCTCGGCGTCGCCCGCGAGGAGGTCGAGCGGGCCCGGCTGACGTCGGTGCGCGAACTCGCGGCGCTCTACGGGGCGACGGTGCTGCTCAAGGGGTCGACGACGGTGATCGCCGACCCCGGGGGCGGGGCGGTACGGGTGAACTCGACGGGCACGTCCTGGCTGGCCACCGCCGGGAGCGGGGACGTGCTGTCCGGGCTCACCGGATCGCTCCTCGCGGCGGGCCTTTCGGCGCTGGACGCGGCAAGCGTGGGGGCGTATCTCCACGGGCTCGCGGGCCGGTTCGCCGCGGACGGGGCGCCGATGGGGGCCCACGACGTCGCCGAGGCGATTCCGGCCGCCTGGCGGGACGTGCGGGACGTGCGGCACTGATGAGGTCACTCCTTGGCGGTGCAATGCCCGCCTAGGAACGGGCACGCCTCGAGCCCTCGTGGATCGGCTTCCCGGCCGCCTCAGGGTCGGCCGGACAGTTCCCCAGCCAGCTCGGAGGGGCCGTCCAGCGGAATGCCGGTACGTTCGCCGAGAACGTGGGCCCGGCTGGCAGGACCCAGCAGACCGTAGAACCCCTTGCGCCGTCCCAGCTGTGCTGTTCTGGGAGATTGGTACCGCCTCAGCGGGCAGCGGCAGGCGACTGAAGGATGCGACAGGTTTCGGACGCTTTCAGCCGCGGCGGCAGGTCCGTACCTGGTCAATCGGGCTCGTCCAGGCGCCGATTTACGGCTTTTGCTGAGCTTGCGTCGGGCAAACGGCCGGGCTGATTCCGGGGCGCATGGGACAGGAAAACACGGGTATGGCTCGAAACTTCGTACGGATTGTGTGACACGTTGTGCGCCTCTGGTGACCGTTGGGGTTGCCGGGGTTCATCTTCCTGTGGGGGGAAGTCGTGCATCCACGTGCCTTCGGCGCGCCCGTTCGGCGTGCCCGTAAGAGAGCAACTCGTATATCTGTGGCGGCAGTTGTGGTGTCCGGTGCGCTCGCGCTGTCGATGCTGCCGGCTGCTACCGCGATCGCGGACGATCCCGGGCCGGGTTCGGCCTGGGGCAAGGACGCGCCCCGCTTCGAGATGCCGGCGGTGAAGGTCGGCTCGACGAAGCCGGTGGCCACGCAGCCGGAACGTGAGCCGTCCAAGGAGCTGGCCGCCTGGCGTCAGGCGCAGAAGGAGCGTGCGTCCAAGCCCGCACCGTCGGCAGCGGCTGGTAAGTCTTCCGGTTCCGCGGCGCGGGACGCTGGTGTGCTGAGCCTGGTGCCGGAGGGCCAGGGAGACGTGCCCTGGCACCGGATCACCGACTTCGCGATCACGGACGCGCTGACCGCCCGGATCGACTACTCGACCGGCAACCTGATGCTGACGGCCACCGATTTCCAGATCAGCGGGGTCGGCCAGGACCTGACGCTGGCGCGCACCTACAACTCGCTGGACGCGCCCTGGGGGAAGGTCTCCCAGCGGTGGTGGCAGCAGTACGAGCGCTATCTGTCGGTCTCGAGCACCGAGGTCGTCCTCTATGACTCCAGCGGTGCGACCGTCCGGTTCACCAAGAACAGTGACGGTACGTTCACCACCCCGAAGGGGTATTCGCAGGAGCTGAAGAAGAACAGTGACGGCACCTACACCCTCGCCAACTGGAAGTCAGGTGCGAAGGACACCTACGACGCGAACGGGACGCTGACGAAGGTCACCGACCGCAACAAGGGGACCATCACCGTCACGCAGCACGACGAGAGCGGCGAGCACAAGGGCTTCAAGCTCACCGAGACCCGCTCAAACCGCTGGGTGGACCTGGTCAAGACGGACGCCTCGCAGTGGCAGGCCAAGGACAACACCGGCCGCACCGCCGTCTTCAACCTCGACGCGGACGGCAACCTCGCCTCCACCACCGACACCGAAGGCAAGACGACCGTCTTCCGTTACGACGCCTGGGGACGCATCGACAAGATCACCACCGCTGAGGGGCGGGTGACGGTCTTCACCTACGACGACGCCAACCGCGTCACCTCCATGCTGCGCGGCACCGGCTTCAACAGCGACGGTCACACCCGCCCGACCTGGACCTACAGCTACACCAGCGACGCGGCGACCGCGGCCGGTACGACCACGGCCACCGACCCGGAGGCGCATGCGACGAAGTACCAGCACGACGGTGACGGTCAGGTCTCCGACGTCACCGACGCGCTGGGCCACAAGCGCTCCACCAAGTTCGACGCGAACCACAACATCGACACCAGCACGGATGCGATGGGCTCGGGCACCACCCCGGGCAACGTCACCGACTACGGCTTCAACACCCGCAACAACCTCGAGACCGTCACACAACCGACCGGCGGCCAGAGCGTCAACCACTGGCAGACCATCGCCGGCGCGGACGTTCCCAAGGACTCCACCAACGCCGACGGCGAGAAGACCGACTTCACCTACGACGCCGTCGGCAACACGATGTCGGTGGCGCAGACCGGTACCGGCGGCGGCAACGTCTCCTACACCTACAACCCCGCCTCCCCCACCTGCGGCGGCTTCGAGGGCCAGCGCTGCACCGAGAAGACGAAGATGACCGCGACGAAGACGGTCACCACCACCTTCCACTACGACAGCGCGGGCAACCTGGACACCGTCACCCCGCCCGCCCCGCTGGCCAAGACGACCTACACCTACGACGACCTCGGCCGCACCAAGACCGTCACCGACGCCCGCGGTGTGACCGTCACCTATACCTACGACAACCGCGATCGCATCCGCATCGTCGACACGACCAACAAAGCACGTGTCGAATACTGGTACGACGGCGACGGCAACCTCCGGCAGCGCACCGACAGCACCGGCACCATCGTCTATCAGTTCGACCCGCTGCAGCGCGAGACGATCCGCACCCTGCAGGACGGCTCACAGACCCTGCTCGCCTACACCCCGGCCGGCAACGTCGACTACTACCAGGACCCCGCCGGCACGGTCGACTACACCTGGAACGAGGTCAACAAGCTCGCCGAGCTGAAGGACCCCGCGGGCCGGGTGACGACGTACAAGTACAACAACAACGACGTCCGCACTACGACCACCTATCCGGGTGGCACGGTGCAGAAGGTCGATCCCGACAACTCCGGCCGACCCAAGACCATCAAGACCACCTCCCCCAAGGGCACCCTGGTCGACCTGGCCTACTCCTACGGCTACGGCACCAGCGGGACGACGGACGGCAGCAAGATCCGCTCGTCCAGCGACAACGTCACCGGCCTGAAGACCACCTACACCTACGACAGCGCGGGCCGCTTCTCCTACGCCGAGGAAAAGAAGGGCACCACCCTCAACTCCTCCTGGCTCTACTGCTACGACCTCGCAGGCAACCTCACCAGCCAGGGCACCGCGGCCGGCTGCCCCGGCGCCACCACCTACACCATCAACGACGCCCAGCAGGTCACCGCGAAGAACGGCTCCACGACCAACTGGTCCTACGACAAGATCGGCAACGAGACCGCCGGCGCGTCCACCCCGGAAGGCACCCGCACGGCCGAGAAGTGGACCGACCATTCCCAGCTGACCTCCCTGACCGTGGGCGGAAAGACGTACACCGGGCAGTACGGATCCACCGACCAGAGCGAACGCATCCGCCTCGGGGACACCTACTTCCACAACGGACCGATCGGCCTGGCCGCCACCTCAACTGCCGGTGTGGACACGGGATTCAACCGCGAACCCGGGGGCACCCTGAACTCCATGACGACCGGGGGCAAGGCGTACTACTACCTCACCGACGCCCTCGGCTCAGTCGTAGGTCTCGCCGACGAGACAGGCGCCAAGGTCAACACGTACGCCTACAGCCCCCGCGGCGTCACCAGGGCCTCCACCACCGAAAAGGTGGCCCAGCCCTACCGCTTCGCCGCCGGCTACCAAGACGTCACGGGCCTCTACCACTACGGCGCCCGCTACTACGACCCCAACATCGGCCGCTTCACCAGCCCCGACCCCTCCGGACAGGAGCAGAACCCCTACCTCTACGCCGAAGGCGACCCCGTCAACCGCATCGACCCCAACGGGCTCGCATCATGGGACTGGCTGGGCCCTGCGGGTGACGTCATCCAGGGCGGCTACCACCTGATGTCCGGCGACGCCCAGGGCCTGTGGGGAGATGTCGCCGGACTGGCGGCCGGCGCAGCCGCCGGCTTCGCCTGCGAAGCGATCGCGGCCGCTGGTGCTGTGCCCACTCTCGGAGCGTCAGAGGTAGGCGGACAGGCTCTGTGCTACGCGGCCGCTTGGGGGGCCAGTACAGGAGTCTCGAACTTGATAGGCGGATAACTAATACAGCGGCGGGCGGCGTCACAGCCGCCCGCCACAGCTTCTCAACGCAGGGAGATTCAACCGTGGGACAGCTTGGTCCATCTGCGGAACAGCAAGGTAAGTCGCGCATGTTCTATGTCTGGTCGTCAATCGCATCAGCAGTCCTGGTGATCGCCGGAGCGGCACTCGCGATCATGGGTAACGCCGCAGGCTGGGTACTGGTTGTCTTCGCTGCCGTCATGTGGACAGGACTCTTCCTCACTCTCAGGTACACGAAACAAGCGCAGCCCTGAGCAGGTCCCTGGCCTGGAAATCGAAGCTCGGCCCCCCCGCGCGCTTGAAGTCCTGGCGCATCTTCCGCCCGTCCCGATGCAGCCCGAATCGAATGACGTCAATCGCCAAGGCCATCCTCACGCTGGAGCGGCAACGCTCAAGAAGCTCAGTCATCGGCCTTGCTGATGAGGCGGGCACGATGGTCAACACGTACGCCTACAGCCCCCGCGGCGTCACCCGCTCCACGACCAGCGAGAAGAACCCCCAGCCCTACCGCTTCGCCGGCGGCTGCCAAGACGCCACAGGCCTCTACCACTACGGCGCCCGCTACTACGACCCCAACATCGGCCGCTTCACCCAGCCCGACCCGTCGGGGCAGGAACAGAATCCTTACCTGTACGCGGAGGGCGACCCGGTCAACCGGATCGACCCCAACGGCACCCTCAGTCTCGGCACCGTGATGGATGCTGTAGGCAAGGGCGGGGACGCAATCGCTGCCGGCCAATTCGTCGGACAGCTGGCAACCGGGGACTACAAGGCAGCTGCTGGAACGGCGATCAGTTTCGCTGCTGACAAGGCATTCACCGCCGGGTGCACGTACCTAACCGGAGGGGCAGGAGCCATCCCCTGCGCAGTCGGCGGCATGGCAGTCGGCCAGGCCACGGAAGCGGCATACAGAGACGCTACGAGCTAGACCAGAGACTCTGATTTCGCCTGCAACGAAGGAGACATCATGGAATCCACCGCGGCTTCGAATGTGCTTGCCTACAAGGGACTTGACGGCGTCCCCCTATGGCTGTTGTGCGGAATCGCCATCCTGGCGTTCATCGTCTTCGGCGTTGCCCAGGCTCGCAAGAAGAAGTAGCACCTGAGATCTCACTGGGGTGGCGCATCCTGCCCAGGACAACACAATGGCGCTGTGGGGCGACGTGGCCGGAGTGGTTGCCGGCGGACCGGCAGCGGCCGTATGGGGACGGCCGTTGCCGCATCGGCCCCGGCCACACTCGGAGGATCTCTCGGGGCGGCGACCGGCTGCTATGCCATCTCGTCGAGTGTCGGGCACATCGCATCGAACGCCGTGAGCGGCGGCTAAACAAAACAAGCCGAACGAGCGGATGCCGGGTGCCCGACGCACCCGGCATCCGCGCACACAGATACGGGAAGAAGATGCCCGAGGTCGGGTGGTCCGTCGGTCAGCGTGCCGCAGTGTAGCGATGGATGATGTTCGTTGGGATACCGGTGGTTGGGTTCTCCTGGGGTTGACCGTATGCATCTTCAGCGTCACATACATGTTCGTGGGGAGACATCAAGAAGCGGCAATCGCCCTGACGGCTTCCACTCGACATCACTCGCGCCATATTGATTATTCGCCAGACTTCAAGGAATTAGTGAACGTCTGTGGATTGCCCACATAGGAGGACGTATGTCCGGGGGGCGAAGTACTGCGCAGGTCCTGTTGTGGGTGGTCTCCGCAGCGGTGGTGTCGATAGCGGTACTGGCCGTTGCACATGGGTACCCCGCGTTTGTCGTGGCCGTCCTGATCGCGATGTGCATCCTCCACGTCGCGGTCACGGTCCGGCTTCTGCAGGAGACGTCAAAGTCCGACGTGACCTCTCTCAGTACCCCTCTCCGTGGTGCTGTCTACGCGTTGTATTTCGGGTGGGCTCTCGTTGTAATCCCCCTGACTGTCATCCTTGCGACCAGTGGAGACAACCCCGAGTGGGGCCAGATGCTCCTGGGGATTCCCCTGGCTACACCTGCGGCCGTGCAGTGGTTGATGCGCCGACGTCACAACACGCGACCATCAGCACAGAAGTCACCATGAGTAGATTCGGTAGAGCGGCCTACGGCTCTCAGACCGCCATGCGGAGAAATGCGGCCGGCGGCCAGGATCCAGGCGGCGTTCAGCTGCCAGGACTTCGAGGGCAGCAGCCCGAGGCCGATCCGCTTGATCGCTTTGACACGGTCCTCGGCCTCGGCGTGATCACGGTAGAGGACATCGAGGAACCACACATGCCCGGATCCCGGAACTACGACAGCCACTCGCCGTCCGGTCCTTTCACGGGCGTAGCTGAACACACGAGGTAAAAGACACGGCGCTTCCGCGTGGGCGGTCCACCTCTCCCCACGCCGGACGGGTTAAAAGCCGCGGTCCTTCCGCGCGGCGCCCGCCGTCCCGCGCCCGCGTTGCGTATCGCTGGTCACATGATCAGCACACGCATGACGGTCCGGGGCGGTGCGCTGCTGCTCGCGCTGGTGGCCGTACTGCCCGTGGGGAGTGCCCTGGCCGAGCCGGGACCGCCCGCGGCCGGGCCCGGCAGTGAGCTGGTTCCGGGCGTCGCGCCGGGGCCGCAGCAGCCGTGGCAGGTGGACACACCCGATCAGATGCTCGCGCCGAAGGTCTACACGCCGAGCGCCCAGGAGGACGCGGTCGAGCCCAGGGACGCGGCGCCCGGGGCCGACGCCCTCGTCGAGTACGTACCGCTCGGTGACGCCGCCGCGGGCAAGGCCGTGGCCTGCACCAAGCAGACCGGGCCGCACCAGCGGCAGGTCGAGCGGTGGCTGAAGCTGACGGTGGACGGGAAGCAGTCGGCGAGCGACTGCCGGGCCATCCGCGCGTTCCAGCGGAAGCAGGGCATCAAGCCCGACAGCGGCTTCGCCGGCCCCGTCACCTGGGCCCATATGCGGCTCCTGTCGGCCAAGAAGGATCCGAACGCCGCCGGGAAGTGTCCGGTGCGCACCGAACGCGTCGCCTGCGTGGACCTCGCGCGCCAGCTGACCTGGGTGCAGAAGGGCAAGGCAGTCGTCTTCGGGCCGGTCCCGATGCGCAGCGGACGGGCCGGGTACCGGACCAGGACCGGCTGGCACAAGATCTACTGGAAGCACAAGAACCACTGGTCGACGCTGTACAACTCGCCCATGCCGTACAGCCAGTTCTTCGACGGGGGACAGGCCTTCCACGCCATCTACGGCAGCATCTACGACCCCAACGGCTCGTGGGGCTGTGTGAATCTGCGGCTCGCGGACGCCCGCACGCTGTGGGGCGTCCTGAAGAAGGGCGACCGGGTGTACGTGTGGGGCCGCCGGGCCGGCACCTGAGCGGACGGGGCGTTCCCGGCACGTGAGCCGACATGCGCGTGCCCGGCGCGTGAGCCGAGGCGCCCCGGCGCGTGAGCCGGACGGCGGGCGGCCGTGACGGGGAGCGGGCCCACCCGGTGGGCCACCCACGGCGGGGGCGCTGTCGTACCCCTCTGAGACACTGGGGGCGCCATGAATGAGACAGCAGACCTGCGCGCCCGCGCCGAGATCGACCTGGCCGCCCTGCGCGCCAATGTGCGGACCCTGCGCGCCCTGGCGCCCGGCGCGGCCCTCATGGCCGTCGTGAAGTCGGACGCCTACGGCCACGGGGCCGTGCCGTGCGCCCGCGCGGCCGTGGAGGCGGGCGCCGGCTGGCTGGGCACCGCCACCCCGGAAGAAGCACTGGCGCTGCGCGCGGCGGGGCTGACCGGCCGCATCATGTGCTGGCTCTGGACCCCCGGCGGCCCCTGGAAGCAGGCCGTCGAGGCCGACCTGGACGTGTCGCTCAGCGGGATGTGGGCCCTGCGGGAGGTCGTCCGCGCGGCCCGGGAAGCGGATATCCCCGCGCGCGTGCAGCTCAAGGCCGACACCGGCCTCGGGCGCAACGGCTGCCAGCCCGCCGACTGGCCCGAGCTGGTCACGGAGGCGCTGCGTGCCGAGCGGGACGGACTCGTCCGCATCACCGGCCTCTGGTCCCACTTCGCCTGCGCCGACGAGCCGGGCCACCCCTCCATCGAGGCCCAGCTCACCTCTTTCCGCGCGCTGGTGGCGTACGCCGAGGAGCAGGGCGTCCGCCCCGAGGTGCGGCACATCGCCAACTCGCCCGCCACCCTGACGCTTCCCGAGAGCCACTTCGACCTCGTTCGCACCGGGATCGCGCTCTACGGCATCTCGCCGAGCCCCGAGATCGGCACCCCGGCCGACTTCGGACTGCGCCCGGTGATGACGCTCAGCGCGTCGCTCGCGCTCGTCAAGCACGTGCCGGGGGGCCACGGCGTCAGCTACGGACATCACTACGTCACCCCCGGCGACACGACCCTCGGCCTCGTCCCCGTCGGCTACGCGGACGGCATCCCGCGCCACGCCTCCGGCACCGGCCCGGTGCTGATCGGCGGCAAGTGGCGGACGGTCGCGGGCCGGGTCGCGATGGACCAGTTCGTGGTCGACCTGGGCGGGGACCTGCCCGAGGCCGGCGACCAGGCGATCCTCTTCGGACCCGGCGACCGCGGTGAGCCGACCGCCGAGGACTGGGCGCAGGCGGCCGGCACGATCGCGTACGAAATCGTCACCCGCATCGGAACCCGCGTCCCGCGCGTCTACGTGAATGAAGGACAACGCGTCTACGTCAATGAAGGACAAGAGGAACAAGCGGGGCGGAACGCATGACGGATCACGCGCAGGGCGAACACGGCACAAGGTGAAGAAGCAACAACACGGGTAACCCGCATACGGTGACCTGCACAGGACAACAGGACATGGCGAGCCGGATGACCCTCCCGGCTGCACCGCCGACGGCACCACCCGACCCACCCGACCCAGACGACAGGCCGAACGACACTCGGCACTCCGGCGAAGAGGAGCGGTACGTGAGCGAGAGCAGCGCGGAGGCCGCCGCGGACGTCGCCGCCGCGGCCGTCGCCTCCGCCGGGGCCGCCGGGACATGGCGCCGGGCCGGTGTCGCCGGCGCCGCGATAGGCGTCGTCGCGGCGGGTGCCGCGGCCGGAGTCGCGCTCGAGCGGCTCACGGTCGGCCGCGGGATGCGCCGGAAGGCCCGCCTCGCGCTCGACTCGACGGGCCCGTACGGCTCGCTGCGCGGCACCCCCGGCAAGGCGATCGCGGACGACGGCACCGAGCTGTACTACGAGGTGGACGACGTGGAGACGGACAACTCCCTCTCCCCGCGCCGCCGCCGGCTCTTCGGACGCAAGGCCCCCGCCCCGGTCACCGTCGTCTTCAGCCACGGCTACTGCCTCAGCCAGGACTCCTGGCACTTCCAGCGGGCCGCGCTGCGCGGTGTGGTGCGCATGGTGCACTGGGACCAGCGCAGCCACGGGCGGTCCGGCCGGGGCGTCGACCAGGTCGAGCACCGGACGCCGGTCACCATCGACCAGCTCGGCCAGGACCTGAAGGCCGTCATCGACGCGGCCGTGCCCGAGGGCCCGATCGTGCTGGTCGGACACTCCATGGGCGGCATGACGATGATGGCCTTCGCCGACCAGTACCCCGAGCTGGTCCGCGACCGGGTCGTCGCGGTCGCCCTCGTCGGTACGTCGTCCGGGCGGCTCGGCGAGGTCAATTTCGGGCTGCCGGTCGCGGGCGTCAACGCCGTGCGGCGCGTACTCCCCGGCGTGTTGAAGGCGCTGGGGCAGCAGGCCGCTCTGGTGGAGCGGGGGCGGCGGGCCACGGCCGATCTGTTCGCCGGGATCATCAAGCGGTACTCGTTCGCGTCCCGGGACGTCGACCCGGCGGTCGAGCGGTTCGCCGAGCGGATGATCGAGGGCACGCCGATCGACGTGGTCGCCGAGTTCTACCCGGCGTTCACCGAGCACGACAAGACCGAGGCCCTGGCGCACTTCACCGGGATGCCCGTCCTCGTCCTGGCCGGCGTCAAGGATCTGGTGACCCCGAGCGAGCACAGCGAGGCCATCGCGGACCTGCTCCCGGACGCCGAACTGGTGCTCGTACCGGACGCCGGGCACCTGGTGATGCTGGAGCATCCCGAGGTCGTCATAGACCGTCTCGCGGACCTTCTGATGCGGGCGGGCGCCGTGCCGGCAGGAGCTACCGTGGGTGGCTATGGAAGCACCAGCAGCAGCGCACAACCAGGCTGAGCCCACCGTGGGGTCGGCGCACCACCCGGCCGAGCCCGCCGTGGAGGGCGTCAGCGTCGGGATGACCGTCACCTCCCCCGAACAGATGCGGGAGCTCGGCCGCCGCCTCGCCGAACTGCTGCGCGCGGGCGACCTCGTGATGCTGAACGGGGAGCTCGGCGCCGGCAAGACGACACTCACGCGCGGACTCGGCGAGGGGCTCGGCGTCCGGGGCGCGGTCACGTCGCCGACCTTCGTCATCGCGCGCGTCCACCCCTCCCTCGTGGACGGGCCGCCGCTGGTGCACGTGGACGCGTACCGCCTCGGCGGCGGCCTTGACGAGATGGAGGACCTCGACCTCGACGTCTCGCTGTCCGACTCGGTGATCGTCGTCGAGTGGGGCGAGGGCAAGGTCGAGGAGCTGACCGACGACCGGCTGCACGTCGTGATCCACCGCGCGGTCGGGGACACGACGGACGAGGTACGGCACGTCACGCTGACCGGCCTCGGCGAGCGGTGGGCCAAGGCCGACCTGAGCGCGCTCACGGCGTGACCGTCGCGCCGGGCCCGGTCGCCCCTGGCCGGGCCCCGCACCACCCGCTGCCGCCCGTCCGCTGACGCGCACCACCCGCTGCCGTCCGTCCGCTGACACGCACCACCCGCTGCCGCCCGTCCGCTGACGCGCGCCACCCGCTGCCGTCCGTCGGTAATGCGCACCATCCGCTGACGCGTGGATCCGCTGCCGTCCGTCGGTAATGCGCACCACCCGCTGTCCGTCCGCCGACGCGTGCTGCCCGCCGGCCCGTCAGTTGACGCGTGCGGTCCGCCGCCCATTCGCCGAGGCGCGCCGCCGGCCCGGGCTCCGCGCCGGCCGGCGGGTGCCCACGGCACCCTGTCCGCCGCGGAATTGATGAACGTTCCGACAAGACGTCGGCAACCTGTTGCGCCCGGCGTCCCGGGCATGGTCACATGGATACCAGTTCGTAGTTAGGTCTACCTAACCACGCTTGCCCCCGCGGCCCCAGGAGGCGTCCATGCCGGCTTCAGAACGAGACGACGCACCGCGCGTGGCCGCCGGGGTGTCCATGCGCGAGCTGCTGGCGTCCTGCGCGGCCGCCGCCGCGGTGTCCACCCCGCCGAGCGCGCCCCTGCCCGAGGCCGCGCCCGTACCGCAGGAGCGCTGCGAAGCCGCGTAACGCGCCTGCCGGACGTGCGGGCCCACGGCATTACGTGCGCACAGACGGCATTGCGGCGATGGCCCACGGCATCACGTGCGCACAGACGGCATTGCGGTGATGGCCCACGGCACTACGTGATGGCCCACGGCACAACGTGATGGCGTACGGCACTACGCGACTGCCCGCGGCACTACTCGACCGCGCACGCCCCTACTTGATGACGACGACCTTCACGCCGATCGTCGCGAACGTCCACATCGCGTCGCCGTCCTCGCGGGACTCCCGGATGCCGCCCGTCTTGGCTGCCGAGTCGGGCTTGGCCGTCGAGCCGCTGACCGCCGCGCTGAACCCGATCGCGACACCGTCGTTCGCGGCGAACCGCACCACGTGCTCGATCGGGGTGCCGTCCGAGCCGGTGATCGCGTTCGAGCGCGAGGTCACGTGGTAGGTGGCGGGCAGCGGGTCAACCGTGCTGGGGGTGACCTTGAAGGTGCGCTGGGTCTTGTTGTTCGCGGCGACCAGCCAGACGCGGTCGTCGTCGACCGAGTAGACGACCCGCTCGCCGGTGCCGGACTCGGCGGGCAGCGCGGCCGGGTTCTTCTTGTCCCGGGGTGCCTTCGACGTGGGGGCCTTGGATGACTTGGCCGTGTGGGGTTTGCCCAGGTTGTCCGGCACATTGGCCGACGCCTGGTAGGCGAGGAAGCCGACTGCGGCCACGGCCGCCACGGTGAGCCCGGCCACGATTCCCGAGCTGCTCCTAGCCACCTTGTGTGCCCACCTCTCGTACCACGTTCCTGCCCTGAACGTCCTGTGTGGTGACGGTAGCAGCCGGGGCGCGGCAGACCGGGGCGGCCGTGCGCCCGCCTCGGGCGCCGTAGGCTGTTTGCGTGCTCTTGCTCGCTCTGGATACCGCCACCCCCGCCGTCACCGTCGCCCTGCACGACGGCACGTCCGTCGTCGCCTCGTCGAGCCAGGTGGACGCGCGACGGCACGGGGAACTGCTGCTGCCCGCCGTCGACCGGGTCCTCACCGAGGCGGGTCGCCGGCTCGACGCCGTGACCGGCATCGTGGTCGGCGTGGGCCCCGGCCCCTACACCGGGCTGCGGGTCGGCCTGATGACCGCCGACACCTTCGGACTCGCCCTCGGGGTGCCCGTGCACGGCGTGTGCACCCTCGACGGCCTCGCGTACGCCTCCGGCCTCGCCGAGCCCTTCGTGGTGGCGACGGACGCGCGCCGCAAAGAGGTCTACTGGGCGCGGTACGACAACGCCCGCACCCGGGTCACCGAGCCCGCCGTCGACCGGCCCGCCGAGATCGCGGAGGCCCTCGCGGGCCTGCCCGCCGTCGGCGCCGGCGCCCTGCTCTACCCCGACGCCTTCCCGGTGGCCCGCGAGCCCGAGCACGTCTCGGCGGCGGCCCTGGCCTCGCTGGCCGCGGAGAGACTCGCGGCGGGCGAGGAACTGGCCGAGCCCCGGCCGCTCTACCTGCGCCGCCCGGACGCCCAGGTGCCCAAGAACTACAAGGTGGTCACCCCAAAGTGACGGTCGAGCTGCGCGAGATGCGCTGGTGGGACATCGATCCCGTACTGGAGCTCGAAAAGGACCTCTTTCCCGAGGACGCCTGGTCGCGGGGCATGTTCTGGTCCGAGCTGGCCCATGCGCGCGGGCCGGAGGCGACGCGCCGCTACCTCGTCGCCTTCGACGGGGAGCGGCTCGTCGGATACGCGGGACTGGCGGCCGCCGGGGACCTCGGCGACGTACAGACCATCGCCGTCGCGCGTGAGCAGTGGGGCACCGGGCTCGGCGCGCGGCTGCTGACCGAGCTGCTGCGGGCCGCGAGCGCGTTCGAGTGCGCCGAGGTGATGCTCGAGTGCCGCGTCGACAACGTCCGCGCGCAGAAGCTGTACGAGCGCTTCGGCTTCGAGGCCATCGGCTTCCGGCGCGGTTACTACCAGCCGGGGAACATCGACGCCCTGGTGATGCGCCTCCACACGGCGTCCGACGACGCCCCCGCGGCGGACGCCCCCGCCGTACCCGGAACACAAGCCGTACCAGGAACACAAGGAACCGAGATCAATGGCTGACTCGCGCGACGAACCCCTCGTCCTCGGCATCGAGACCTCCTGCGACGAGACCGGCGTCGGGATCGTCCGGGGCAACACGCTGCTCGCGGACGCGATCGCCTCCAGCGTCGACGAGCACGCCCGCTTCGGCGGAGTCGTGCCGGAGGTCGCCTCCCGGGCCCACCTGGAAGCGATGGTGCCGACCATCCAGCGGGCGCTGAAGGACGCGGGGGTGACGGCGAAGGACCTGGACGGGATCGCCGTGACCGCGGGGCCCGGACTCGCCGGCGCGCTGCTCGTCGGGGTCTCGGCGGCCAAGGCGTACGCGTACGCGCTGGGCAAGCCGCTCTACGGCGTCAACCACCTCGCCTCCCACATCTGCGTGGACCAGCTGGAGCACGGGGCGCTGCCCGAGCCGACGATGGCGCTGCTGGTGTCCGGCGGCCACTCGTCGCTGCTGCTGTCCACGGACATCACCGCGGACGTGCGGCCGATGGGCGCGACGATCGACGACGCGGCGGGTGAGGCCTTCGACAAGATCGCCCGCGTGCTGAACCTCGGCTTCCCCGGCGGCCCGGTCATCGACCGGTACGCCAAGGAGGGCGACCCGAACGCGATCACCTTCCCGCGCGGGCTCACCGGACCCCGCGACCCGGCGTACGACTTCTCCTTCTCCGGACTGAAGACGGCCGTGGCCCGCTGGATCGAGGCGAAGCGGGCGGCGGGGGAGGACGTGCCGGTGCGCGATGTGGCCGCGTCCTTCCAGGAGGCGGTCGTGGACGTGCTGACCCGCAAGGCCGTGCGCGCCTGCAAGGACGAGGGCGTCGACCACCTCATGATCGGCGGCGGGGTGGCCGCCAACTCGCGGCTGCGGGTGCTCGCCCAGGAGCGGTGCGAGGCGGCCGGGATCCGGCTGCGGGTGCCGCGGCCGAAGCTGTGCACCGACAACGGCGCCATGGTGGCCGCCCTCGGCGCGGAGATGGTCGCCCGGAACCGGGCCGCCTCCGACTGGGACCTGTCCGCGGACTCCTCGCTGCCGGTGACGGATCCGCATGTGCCCGGTCGTGCGCACACGCACGACCACGTGCACGAGGTCAGCAAGGAGAACCTGTACTCGTGACCGTCGCGCTGATGTGGGAGGCCCGGGCGGTCGCCGGACGCGGCGAGGACCTGCTCGCCTGGGTGCGGACGCGGGAGCTGCCCGGGCAGCCCCTGCGCCGCGAGATCCTGCGCGCGCCCCAGGACCGGGTGCTCGTCATCACCTGGTGGGACGCGGCGTACGACGCGGAGCTGCCCGAACTCCCGGAGCCGGGCGAGGAGTTGGTGGCCCGGGCGGTGCACCGGTGGCGGTTCGAGTCGGTTGCCGGATCCTGACGGATCAGCCCGCTCCCGTCACCTCTGTGCCGATCTGAACCGGGCCTGAGAAGTCTGAGAATTTCCGAAGGAAAGACGAGAAGAGGTTCCTGCTCGTAATAATTCGGACTTATGTCCCTCCGCGTGACTGGAGACGAGGAGCACGGGGACGCCCACGCGGGCGCCGGGGGAGTCGGTGGCCTTGGCCCGGAGCCGGGCAGGCGCGGCCGGCCTCGTCTGCTCAAGGCCGCCGGGATCGCGCTCGCCGGCGCCCTCGTCCTCACCGCCGCCGGAGCGGGCTGGGCCTACTGGCATCTGAACCACAACATCAAGAGCGTCGACATCAACAGCGCGCTCGGCGACGACCGCCCGGCGAGGACAGTGCCCACACCCTCGGCGTCCGCCCCGGCCTCCGCGGCCCCGCTGCCGAGCGGGCCGCTGAACATCCTGGTCCTCGGCTCCGACTCCCGCAGCGGCGCGGAGAACGCGCAGCTCGGCGGCGGCGACAGCGGCGGGGCACGCTCCGACACGGCGATGGTCGTCCACCTCGACGAGGGCCGTACGACCGCGACGGTGGTGAGCATCCCGCGCGACACCCTGGTCACCCGCCCGTCGTGTCCCCGGACATCCGGCGGGACGACATCGGTGGCGTACGGCGCGATGTTCAACAGCGCGTACGCGGTGGGCGGTCCGGTCTGCGCGGTGAAGACGGTTGAATCCCTCACGAACGTCCGGATGGACCACTACATCGAGATCGACTTCTCGGGCTTCGCCGGCCTGGTGGACGCGCTCGGCGGCGTCACCGTGACGACGGACGAGGACATCGACGACGACCAGAGCCATCTGCACCTGGCCGCCGGGACCCACCATCTGAACGGCACCCAGGCGCTGGCGCTGGCCCGCACCCGGCACGGCATAGGCGACGGCAGCGACCTGGGCCGCATAGGCCTCCAGCAGAAGCTGGTGAAGGCCCTGCTGGAACAGATCGGGTCGACCGACCTGCTGACCAGCCCCACCCGGCTCTACGAGGTCGCCGACGCGGTCACGGGCAGCCTGACGACGGACACGGGTCTCGACTCGCTCGGCGAGCTGACGAAGCTCGGCCAGAGCCTGAAGGGGCTCTCGTCCGACGAGGTGAAGACGGTGATGATGCCGGTGGTGACGGCCCCCTCCGACCGCAACCGGGTGGTGGCCGACGAGCCGGAGGCGAGCGAGCTGTGGGCGTCGCTGAAGTGACGCCGCACTGAAGCGGTCGCCCCTTCGAGCCCGACGAAGAACATGCTGACCTGCGAAAACGCGTGCCGCGAAGAACTTCTCGAAGAAAATCCGGCGCGGGTGTCGATCGGCGCGGGTCCCGTTCGACGCACTGGTGAGAGGCGGGGAGCGACCCCGCCCGGGACCGCCGGGACGCCCCGGCCGTCGTACCGAAGGAGTCACCATGCCCCGCTACCTGTCGATGGTCCGGATCGACGAGAACAACGCGCCCGCCGAGGGCCCGAGCCCCGAGCTGATGCAGCGGATGGGGGAACTGATCGAGGAGATGACCAAGGCCGGTGTCCTGCTGGACACCGCGGGGCTCACCCCGACCGCGCAGGGCACCCGGGTCCACTGGGAGAAGGGCCAACTGTCCGTCACCGACGGTCCGTTCACCGAGTCCAAGGAGGTCGTCGGCGGCTACGCGATCATCCAGGCCAAGGACAAGGCCGAGGCGATCGAGTGGACCAAGCGCTTCCTGAAGGTCCACGAGGAGCACTGGACCGTGACCTCCGAGGTCCGGGAGATCGCGGAGGGCTGAGCGGGGCGCTTGGCCGGACGGCTCCGCGGGTGTCTCATGGTGGGCTGTGACCGAGCAGCCCACCGCCACACCCGCGACCTCCGCCACGGCCGACGCCGGGACCGCCGGCGCCACTACGGCCGACGAGGCCGTCGCCGCCGTCGAGACGATCTTCCGGATCGAGTCGCCCCGGATCATCGCGGGCGTCACCCGGATCGTGCGGGACGTCGGCATCGCCGAGGAGCTGGCGCAGGACGCGCTGGTCGCCGCCCTGGAACAGTGGCCGCGGGACGGTGTGCCGGACAACCCGGGCGCCTGGCTGACGGCCACGGCCAAACACCGCGCGATCGACCTCGTACGGCGCCGGGAGCGCTACGCGCGCAAGCTGGCCGAGGTCGGGCGGGACCTGGAGAGCGCCCCGCAGCACGTCGACGCGCCCGGCGACCCGGACGACATCGACGACGACCTGCTGCGGCTCGTCTTCACCGCCTGCCATCCGGTGCTGTCCGCCGAGGCCCGTATCGCCCTCACGCTCCGGCTGCTCGGCGGGCTGACCACGCCCGAGATCGCCCGCGCGTACCTCGCCCCGGAGGCGACGGTCGCCCAGCGCATCGTGCGCGCCAAGCGGACGCTGGCCGCGAAGGGTGTCGCCTTCGAGGTGCCGTACGGCCCGGAGCGCGAAGCCCGGCTGGGATCGGTCCTGGAGGTCATCTACCTGATCTTCAACGAGGGGTACGCGGCGACCGCGGGGGACGACCTGCTGCGGCCGGCCCTGTGCGAGGACGCCCTGCGACTGGCCCGTGTGCTGGCCGAGCTGATGCCGAAGGAGCCCGAAGTGCACGGGCTCGCCGCGCTGCTGGAGCTCCAGTCGTCACGGTCGGCCGCCCGCACCGGCCCCGCGGGCGAGCCGGTGCTGCTCAAGGACCAGAACCGCCGGCGCTGGAACCGGATGCTGATCCGCCGCGGGTTCGCGGCCCTCGCCCGCGCCAACGCCGTCTCCGCCGGCCGCCCCGGCCCGTACGCGCTGCAGGCCGCGATCGCCGCCTGCCACGCCCAGGCGTACGCGTACGAGGACACGGACTGGCGGCAGATCGCCGCCCTGTACGACCTGCTCGCCGCCCGTTCCCCGTCCCCCGTCGTCGAGTTGAACCGTGCGGTCGCCGTCTCCATGGCCGAGGGCCCCGAGCCCGCCCTCGCCCTGGTCGACGCCCTGGCCACCGAACCCGCCCTCGGCGACTACCACTTGCTGCCCAGCGTGCGCGGCGACCTGCTCGCCCGGCTCGGCCGTACCCGGGAGGCCCGGGCGGAGTTCGAGCGCGCCGCGTCCCTCGCCCGCAACGAACGGGAACGCGAACTGCTGCGGGCCCGCGCGGAGGAGTGCCGGTGAGCCGGGGCTCGCGGGAGAGCCGCGGCGTGCGTGAGCCGCCGGGGCCTAGGCCGGGCGCCCGACCAGCATCGTCGGTGCTCCGGCCACCCGGGTGAGGAACACCGTCGCCGAGTTCGGTCCCTGCGGCTTCACCTTCCGCCGCAGCTCCTCCGGTTCGACGGCCGAGCCGCGCTTCTTCACGGTGAGCACGCCGACCCCGCGCTCCCGCAGCAGCGCCTTCAACTTCTTCACGTTGAAGGGGAGTTGGTCGGTGATCTCGTAGGCGGTCGCGTACGGGGTCGGGCGCAGGGCGTCGGCGGTCACGTACGCGATCGTCTCGTCGAGCAGACCACCGTCCAGCTCCTCGGCCACCTCCGCGACGAGGTGGGCGCGGATGACGGCGCCGTCGGGCTCGTACAGATAGCGCCCGAGCGGCCGCACCGACGGGTCGGGCAGCCCCCGGCCCCGCAGTTCACGGGGGCCCGGCAGCAGGGTGGCGCGGACCAGGCCCGGTTCGGTGCCGAACCACAGCACGGCCTCCTTCACGTCCCCGCCGTCCGAGATCCACTCGGCCTCGGCCGCCGCGGGGATCGCCTCGTGCGGGACGCCCGGCGCGATCTTCAGTGCGGCCCGGGGAGCCTTCAGGGCCGCCCCGACCGCCCAGGAGAGCGGCGGCGAGTACGCCTCGGGGTCGAAGATCCGGCCGCGTCCGCCGCGCCGGCCCGGGTCCACGAAGACCGCGTCGAACTCCTCGGTGGCCACCTCCGTGACGTCCGCCTCGCGCACCTCGATCAGGTCCGCGAGACCCAGCGCATCGGCGTTCGCGCGGGCCGCCGCCACCGTCAGCGGGTCCCGGTCGACGGCGAGGACCCGGATCCCGGCGCGGGCCAGCGCGATCGCGTCGCCGCCGATCCCGCAGCAGAGGTCGGCGACGGACCGGACGCCCAGCGCGCAAAAGCGCTCCGCGCGATACGTCGCGACGCTCGTCCGGGTGGACTGCTCGACCCCGTTCGGCGTGAAGAACATCCGCTCCGCGTCCTCGGCCCCGAACTTCGCCGCCGCCCGCTGCCGCAGCCGCGTCTGGGCGAGCACCGCCGTCACCAGGGGCGCCGGATGGTCACGGCGCAGCCGGGTGGCCACGGCCAGCTCCTGGGCCGGCTCGGTGCCACGCGCCGCGTCGAGCAGGGCGCGGCCCTCGGGGGTACGGAGGGAGGCGAAGGAGGCCAGCGGATCCAGGTCGTTCACCGGCCCATTGTGGGCCAGTCGGTGGACGGTGCGCGTCCGGCGGCGGTGTCGGCCCGACCCGGGCGCGGTGACCTGCGAGGATCCGGCGCCATGCGACTCGTACGACAAAATGATGAAAACCGCACGAAGCGGACCGTGGTGGGAGGGGTCCGGGGCGCCCTCGCCGTGCTCGCGGCCGCCGCTCTCGCCGCTGGCTGCGCCGGCACCGACTCCGGCGTCAAGGGCGCCCACGGACCGCAGGCGCTGCACGCGCCGCCGGCCCGCGCCCTGGACTCGTACGCCTCGAAGCTGCGTGTCGCGCAGGCCGCACGAGTCGCCGCGGCCAAGCGCTGGGGCCTGGCCAAGACCCCGCTGGCCGCGCCGCCCGCCCCGGCGAAGAAGCCGGTGATCGAGGCCCGCAAGGGCTTCGAGGTCGAGGACCAGGACGGGCTGCCCCCTGTCTTCACGACCATCCCCACCAAGGACAAGGTCGTCTTCCTCACCATCGACGACGGCGCCGAGAAGGACCCGGCGTTCCTGAAGATGATGAGCGACCTGAAGATCCCGTACACCGCCTTCCTCAGCGACTACCTCGCCAACGAGAACTACGGCTACTTCAAGAAGATGCAGGCCCGCGGCACCACCCTGAACAACCACACGCTGCACCACCCGTACCTGCCCGGGCTCTCCTACGAGCAGCAGAAGCACGAGATCTGCGGCATGCAGGACGTGATGAGGAAGCAGTTCGGCAAGCGCCCCACGCTCTTCCGGCCGCCGTACGGCAACTTCAACGAGGACACCCTGCGCGCCGCCAAGTCCTGCGGCATCAAGTACGCGCCGATCTGGAACGAAGAGGTCTTCGTCGACCACTGGGAGTACCGCGAGTGGGACCGGTCCCTGCACCCGGGCGACATCGTCCTGACCCACTTCCGGGGCCGTGAGGACTGGAAGGGCACCATGCCCGACATGGTCCGCCGCTTCCTGAAGAAGGTCACGGACGAGGGGTACGCCGTGGCGCGGCTGGAGGACTACCTGTGAGGGTGGCCGTACGCCCTGCCCCGGACGCGGGACCGGAGCGCCCCCGGTGACCGCGCGGGCACGCACCCTGCTGGCCGGCCTGCTCGTCTCCGCGCTGCTCGCCGGGGTCACCGGCTGCGCCCAGTCCGTCGACCCGATCGAGCGGCTGGGCAAGAAGGCGGCCGAGCGCGTGCGCACCCACGCGCCGCAGCGGCCGACCGCCGCGACGTACCGCCGCTGGGGGCTGGCCGCCCCGCTCGCCCCGGCCCCCGAACGCCCCGACCGGCGGCCCGCCGTGCCCGGCGCGGGCCCCGGACTGCCACCGGTGGTCGACCACGTCCCCACCCGGGACAAGGTGGTCTTCCTGACGTACGACGACGGAGCCGAGCGGGATCCGCGGTTCATCGACATGGTCCGCGAACTGCGGCTGCCGGTCAGCATGTTCCTCACGGACAGCGTCGTCGGGCCCGGGTACGGACACTTCGCGCAGCTGCGGGCGTTCGGCGCGAGCGTGCAGAACCACACCCTCGACCACACCTCGCTGCGCGGTCTGCCGTACGCCGGCCAGCGTGCCGAGATCTGCGGCCAGCAGGAGAAGCTCAAGCACCGCTTCGGCATCCGCCCCCGGCTGCTCCGCCCCCCGTACGGCACCTACGACACCACCACGCTCCGGGCCGCCGCCGACTGCGGGGTCTCCGCCGTCGTCCTCGGCCGGGACGCCGGCCCCGGCCGGCTGCACCCGGGCGACATCCTCCTCGGCCCCGACGAACCCGACGTCACCGCGACGATGACCCGCCTGCTGCGCCGCATCCAGTCCGAGGGCCTGACGCCCGCTCGCCTCGAGGACTACCTGTAGGAGATCAGCCCGTGCGCCTGGAGGAGTACCTGGGGAATCCAGCCCGTCCGGCGTTTGAGGACGAGGCCGTCCAGGCCGATATCGGGGGTCTGGGGGCAGAGCCCCCAGAGGACGCCCGCCCCCACCCAGGGCACCCATTTCCGCCGCCGCGCCGGCAGGCGTTTGGCACTCCGCTTGACCGAGTGCTAATCGCAGTCATAGTCTCTGGTCTGGCACTCCCCCCTGGAGAGTGCCAATAGCGACGGGCAGGTCCGGCACCCGCGACGACGGATCCACCTGGTCGCCACCTCAGACAGTTAACCCCGTGAGATCTCCGAAGGGGGAGGTCGGATCGTGACGACCACCAGCTCCAAGGTTGCCATCAAGCCGCTCGAGGACCGCATTGTGGTCCAGCCGCTCGACGCCGAGCAGACCACCGCCTCTGGCCTGGTCATCCCGGACACTGCCAAGGAGAAGCCCCAGGAGGGCGTCGTCCTGGCCGTGGGCCCGGGTCGCTTCGAGGACGGTAACCGTCTTCCGCTCGACGTCACCGTCGGCGACGTAGTGCTCTACAGCAAGTACGGCGGCACCGAGGTGAAGTACAACGGCGAGGAGTACCTCGTCCTCTCGGCTCGCGACGTACTCGCGATCATCGAGAAGTAATTCACCCAGTTTTGCAGTGAACTGCGCCCCTGGCCCCCGCGACCTAAGAAGCCGGGCGCTGGGGGCGCAGTTCGTTTCTCCCAAGTTTTCCGAGAGGGCTGAATCGCTCCCATGGCGAAGATCCTGAAGTTCGACGAGGACGCCCGTCGCGCCCTTGAGCGCGGCGTCAACAAGCTTGCCGACACAGTGAAGGTGACGATCGGCCCCAAGGGCCGCAACGTCGTCATCGACAAGAAGTTCGGCGCCCCCACCATCACCAACGACGGCGTCACCATCGCCCGCGAGGTCGAGGTCGAGGACCCGTACGAGAACCTCGGCGCCCAGCTGGTGAAGGAGGTGGCGACCAAGACCAACGACATCGCGGGTGACGGCACCACCACCGCCACCGTGCTGGCCCAGGCGCTCGTCCGCGAGGGCCTGAAGAACGTCGCCGCGGGCGCCTCCCCGGCCCTGCTCAAGAAGGGCATCGACGCCGCGGTCAAGGCCGTGTCCGAGGAGCTCCTCGCGACCGCCCGGCCGATCGACGAGAAGTCCGACATCGCCGCCGTCGCCGGTCTGTCCGCCCAGGACCCGCAGGTCGGCGAGCTCATCGCCGAGGCGATGGACAAGGTCGGCAAGGACGGTGTCATCACCGTCGAGGAGTCCAACACCTTCGGTCTGGAGCTCGACTTCACCGAGGGCATGGCCTTCGACAAGGGCTACCTGTCGCCGTACATGGTGTCCGACCAGGAGCGTATGGAGGCCGTCCTTGACGACCCGTACATCCTCATCCACCAGGGCAAGATCAGCTCCATCCAGGACCTGCTGCCGCTGCTGGAGAAGGTCATCCAGGCCAACGCCTCCAAGCCGCTGCTGATCATCGCCGAGGACGTCGAGGGCGAGGCCCTGTCGACCCTGGTCGTGAACAAGATCCGCGGCACCTTCAACGCCGTCGCGGTGAAGGCCCCCGGCTTCGGTGACCGCCGCAAGGCCATGCTCGGCGACATCGCCACCCTCACCGGTGGTCAGGTCATCGCCGAGGAGGTCGGCCTCAAGCTCGACCAGGTCGGCCTGGACGTGCTGGGCACCGCCCGCCGCGTGACCGTCACCAAGGACGACACCACCATCGTCGACGGTGGCGGCAGCTCCGACGAGGTCCTCGGCCGCGTCAACCAGATCAAGGCCGAGATCGAGAACACCGACTCCGACTGGGACCGCGAGAAGCTCCAGGAGCGCCTCGCGAAGCTGGCCGGCGGCGTGTGCGTGATCAAGGTCGGTGCCGCGACCGAGGTCGAGCTCAAGGAGAAGAAGCACCGTCTGGAGGACGCCATCTCCGCGACCCGCGCCGCGGTCGAGGAGGGCATCGTCTCCGGTGGTGGCTCCGCGCTCGTCCACGCCGTGAAGGTCCTCGAGGGCAACCTCGGCAAGACCGGCGACGAGGCCACGGGTGTCGCGGTCGTCCGCCGCGCCGCCGTCGAGCCGCTGCGCTGGATCGCCGAGAACGCCGGCCTGGAGGGTTACGTCATCACCTCCAAGGTCGCCGAGCTCGACAAGGGCCAGGGCTTCAACGCCGCGACCGGTGAGTACGGCGACCTGGTCAAGGCCGGCGTCATCGACCCGGTCAAGGTCACCCGCTCCGCGCTGGAGAACGCCGCGTCCATCGCCTCCCTGCTGCTGACGACCGAGACCCTGGTCGTCGAGAAGCCGGCGGACGACGAGGGCGAGGCCGGTCACAGCCACGGCCACGGCCACTCGCACTAAGGCCTCAAGGCCGGCAGGCCATGGGGTCGCAGGACCGAAGAAGCCTCCCTTCCCCGGACCGGGGAAGGGAGGCTTCGGCCGTTATCGGCACCGTCGCGCTCACTGCGGGCCGTACTTCCGCCCCGTCTTCGACGTGACCCCGCCGAGCAGCGCCCGCGGAGTCACCTTCACCACGCCCATCAGGGCCTTGTAACGGGGATCCGGGATGGACAGCGACTTGCCGCGGGCCAGATCCGCCAGGGCCGCCGTGACCAGCTTGTCCGCGTCGAGCCACATCCACTTGGGGATGTTGTCCGTGCCCATGCCGGCCCGCTCGTGGAACTCGGTGCGCACGAAACCGGGGCACAGGGCCATCAGGCGTACGCCGCTGCCGGCCAGGTCCTTCGCCGCGCCCTGCGTGAACTGCACGACCCACGCCTTGGACGCGCCGTACGTACCGCGCGGCACGAAGGCGGCGACCGAGGCGACGTTGACGACCCCGCCACGGCCGCGGACACGCATGCTCGCGGTCGCCGCCGAGGTCAGCCGCAGCACCGCCTCGCAGTGCACCTTGAGCATCTTCAGCTCGTCGGCCATCGGTACGTCCAGATAGCGGCCCTTGTTGCCGAAGCCCGCGTTGTTGACCAGCAGGTCGACGGGGTTCCTGGGGTCGGACAGCCGGGCGGCCACGGACTCGATGCCGGCGTCCGTCGCGAGGTCGGCCGTCAGCACCTCCGCCTCGATGCCGTGCCGGTCGTGCAGTTCGGTGGCCTGCTCGCGCAGCCGCTTGGTGTCGCGCGCCACCAGGACGAGGTTGTGGCCGTCCGCCGCCAGCCGCCGCGCGAAGGCAGCGCCGATGCCCGCGGTCGATCCCGTAATCAAAGCCGTTGTCATGGCCCAAGGTTAGGACCGCGACCGGGATGCTCACGCCGCGCGCCGAACCCCGTCCGCCTGCTGCCGGTACGGGTGTCACGCGCCCGATGGCAGGCGTTGCCCACCGGCGGGCCCGGGCCCGAACACGCTTGGCCGAGCCGCCCGGACGGCCCCGAACCCGCCTCGTTCGGCCGCGCCGGCCGCGTCCCGCCCGCCGGTCGCCGATACGCCGTTCACGCCCCGGGAACGCCGTCCGTCCCCTCGGAACTGCCGTACTTCTCCACGTACTTCCGCGCGATGTCCCGCTCCTCCGGGTGCAGCGCGTCTCCGGCCGCGAGCAGGCGTGGCAGCAGGGCCCGTTCGAGGGTGACGGCGCGGAACTGGAGGGCCACCGTCACCTCGTGGTCCGGCCGGTGCAGGATCCGGACCGGGTCGCCGGCCCGGATCTCGCCGGGGCGTATCACCCGCAGATAGGCGCCCGGCGCACCCCGCCGCGTGAAGCGCCTGACCCAGCCCTTCTCGCCGAGGTGCTCCTGGAAGGTGCGGCAGGGGATACGACCACTGGTGACCTCCAGGACGACCTCGTCCCCGATGCCCCAGTGCTCGCCGATCCGGGCACCGGAGACATCGAGCCCCTGGGTCGTGAGGTTCTCGCCGAAGACGCCGTTCGCCAGCGGACGGTCCAGCTCGCGCTCCCAGTCGTCGAGGTCCTCGCGCGCGAACGCGTACACCGCCTGGTGCTCCCCGCCGTGGTGGCGCAGGTCGCAGACGGCGTCCCCGGCCAGGCCACCGGCGCCGACGCCCTTGGGACCCGGCGCCGCCACCCGCACCGGCCCGTCCACCGGCCGCTTGTCGATGCCGGTCAGGCCCTCCGGCTGGTCCGTGTACTCCACGGCCGTCGCCCGGCCCACGTTCAGAGACAGAAGCTTCATGACGGAACGCTAAGCGATGGCCACCCAAAGCCGCGACGCAGTATTCGACGCCGTATCCAAGATTCGCTTATGCTCAAAGGGTGATCGAGGCCCGTCATCTCCGTGTTCTGCGCGCCGTGGCCGCCACCGGTTCCTTCTCGGCGGCGGGGCGCGAACTGGGTTGCACCCAGCCCGCCGTCAGCCAGCAGATGAAGGCGCTCGAATCCTCCGTCGGCACGCCCCTGCTGATCCGCACCGGCCGTGAAATGCGCCTGACCCAGGCCGGCGAGGCCCTGGTCCGGCACGGAGCGGGCATCCTCGCCGGACTGACGGCGGCGGAGGAGGAGGTGGCCGCCATCGCCGGGCTGCGCGCGGGCCGCGTCCGGCTCGTCTCCTTCCCCAGCGGCAGCTCCGCCCTGGTGCCCACCGCGCTCGCCGCACTCCGCGCCGACCACCCGGGCACCCGCGTCTCCCTGGAGGAGGCGGAACCGCCCCGCTCGGTGGAGATGCTGCGCGAGGGCGACTGCGACATCGCGCTCGCCTTCCGGTACGAGGGCGCGGCGGGCGCCGAGGAATGGGACGACCTGGTCGTACGGCCGCTGCTGGTGGACCGGCTCGTCGGGCTCGTCCCCGAGGGCCACCGGCTGGGGACGGCGGACTCGGTGGCCATCGGGGAGCTCGCCGGCGAGCCGTGGATCGCGGGCTGCCCGCGCTGCCGGGGACAACTCGTCGAGGTCTGCGAGGCCGCCGGCTTCGTGCCCCGCATCGACTTCGCCACCGACGACTATCCGGCGGTGGTCGGCCTGGTCGGCGCCGGCCTCGGCGTCGCGGTCCTTCCGGAGCTGGCCGTGGAGTCCGTACGCCCCAAGGGGGTGCGCACAGTGACGGTGGAGCCGCCGGTACGGCGCGAGATCGTCGCCCTCACTCTGCCGGACCTCGCCCAGGTGCCCGCGGTCGCGGCCACCCTGACCCGGCTGGCCAGGGCCGCGGCCCGCTGAGAAGGGCACTCGGCCGGGTTGGCCAGAAGTCGGCCGGGCGCGCCAAAAGTAGGGGCACGCGTGCGCGTGCCCGTCAGGAGAAACGTTCCTTCAGTTGTGCAGCTGGTTCGACGGCCCGCCGCCGCTCGCTGCCGACACGAGCCGGTTGCGCGCGCGCCCCATGAGCTCTTCGCGTTCGTCCTCGGTCAGTCCGCCCCACACCCCGTACGGCTCGCGCACCGCCAGCGCGTGGGCCGCGCACTGGGCGCGTACGGGGCATCTCATGCAGACCTCTTTGGCCGAGTTCTCGCGAGCGCTCCGTGCCGCACCGCGCTCGCCCTCCGGGTGGAAGAAGAGCGAGCTGTCGACCCCGCGGCACGCCGCGAGGAGCTGCCAGTCCCAGAGGTCCGCGTTCGGACCGGGAAGGCGGGAGAAATCTGCCATTGCGTGTCCCCTTGTTGCCGTTCTGGGCTGCTATGTGCCCATCGACCGTACATCTACGATCTAAGGAGATGAAAATATGACTCATTGCGAATCTAGCCATAGACACCAGCAAAAGGGAAGAAAACCGGCTAAATGGGGCATGGGTTGTGATGAAAGATTGAGGGTCCGTTGTGCATGTCTGCACCGTGTCCGCCCCCTCACGTAGAGTGCCGAAGATGACGGACGGCCCCGTAACTCTTTCGAGTGACCATCGTTGAGAGTGCGAGGCGGTCGAAGGAACAAGCGCTCGGGCAGACGGCAGTATCCGTCGGCGAGTGTCGACCGCTCAGGTGACGATTCGTAACCAGCCTGGAGGCTCAAGGTGACGCGCATCAGCTGCGGAGGGCGGCCATGACATCCGTCCTCGTCTGCGACGACTCCCCGCTTGCCCGAGAGGCGCTCCGCCGTGCGGTCGCGACCGTGCCCGGCGTAGAGCGTGTCACGACGGCGGCCAACGGCGAGGAAGTCCTCCGCCGCTGGGGTGCCGACCGTTCGGACCTGATTCTGATGGACGTACGCATGCCCGGTCTGGGCGGTGTGGAGACCGTCCGGCGGCTGCTGTCCGCCGACCCCGGTGCGCGCATCATCATGCTCACCGTCGCCGAGGACCTGGACGGCGTGGCGCTCGCCGTCGCCGCCGGTGCCCGCGGCTATCTGCACAAGGACGCCTCGCGCGCCGAGTTGCGGGCCACCGTGACGCAGGCGCTCGCCGACCCCACCTGGCGGCTCGCCCCGCGCAGACTGCGGTCGGCCGAGATGGGTGCCGCTCCCACGCTCACCGCGCGGGAGATCCAGGTCCTGGAAGGCATGAGCCACGGCCGCTCGAACGCGGAGATCGGCCGTGAGCTGTTCCTCTCCGAAGACACGGTGAAGACGCACGCCAGGCGACTTTTCAAGAAGCTCGGCGCCTCGGACCGCGCGCATGCCGTGGCACTCGGTTTCCGGTGGGGCCTGGTTCGCTAGGTGAGTCGCCGGGAGGGTATGACGGCAGCAGTCCCCGCTCGCCCCGAGGCGGGCGGGGCCGGGCCCTCGAAGAGAGCCTTGGCGATGCCCGATCCCCGTTTCCCGGCGGATGCCGCATGCTTGAGGTGTGGAGTTCCTCGGGGACGAGTCGGGCAAGCGGAAGGGGAGGGCGCAGGAAATGAGTTCCGGCGCACCTGCTCATAACGCTTCGGTGCACAACTATGGACGCGGTGCCACGGATCGGACGACGCCAAGGCACCATGGACCGATGCGTGACGATGAGGCGGCCACTGCCCAAGGGGCAATCGGTTCGCTGGTCCATCGCGCGGTCGACGGCGACGAGCAGGCCACGCACGACCTGCTCGCTCACGTACACCCTCTGGCATTGCGCTACTGCCGTACGCGCCTTTCCCGGCTTCCGGGGGACGCGCGGCATTTCGTGGAGGACCTGGCGCAGGAGGTCTGTGTCGCGGTCCTGCTGGCCCTGCCGCGCTACAAGGACACGGGCCGCCCCTTCGAAGCCTTCGTCTTCGCCATCGCCGCGCACAAGGTCGCCGATCTGCAGCGCGCCGCGATGCGTCACCCCGGATCGACGGCCGTGCCCTCGGACGAGATGCCCGAGCGCCCCGACGACTCCCTCGGCCCCGAGGAGCGTGCGCTGCTCAGCAGCGACGCCGAATGGGCCAAGAAGCTCATGGCCAACCTCCCCGAGAACCAGCGCGAGCTGCTCCTGCTGAGGATCGCGGTGGGCCTCACGGCCGAGGAGACCGGCCAGATGTTGGGAATGTCACCAGGAGCGGTCCGCGTGGCCCAGCACCGGGCCCTGAGCCGCCTCCGGGCGCTGGCCGAGCAGTAGCCCCGCCCGGTCGGTCGCGATCGCAAGAGCCGGGGGGCCTTCCCTGGCGGCGACCTGCCTCTCGGGGGTGTCTCCCGGGCGCGGCGGATGAACGGCGCTGCCCCCGGACCCGTACGAACCTACGAAGCCAACGGGCAGCCGGCACCGTGGAATGAGAGAGCCATGCTTCCCGTTAGCATGGACATCCGCACCGATCAAGGCCATTTGGGGAAGGTGTCATGACTGCCAACGTCGACGGAGTGCCCGCCAAATTCGCGACACTCGGGCTGACCTACGACGACGTGCTGTTGCTGCCGGGCGCTTCGGAAGTGCTGCCCAACGCGGTCGACACCTCGTCCCGCATCTCCCGCAACGTGCGTGTGAACATCCCGCTGCTCTCGGCCGCGATGGACAAGGTGACCGAGTCGCGCATGGCCATCGCCATGGCCCGGCAGGGCGGCGTGGGCGTACTGCACCGCAACCTCTCCATCGAGGACCAGGTCAACCAGGTCGACCTCGTGAAGCGCTCCGAGTCCGGCATGGTCACCGACCCGATCACGGTCCACCCGGACGCCACGTTGGCCGAGGCGGACGCGCTGTGCGCCAAGTTCCGCATCAGCGGCGTCCCCGTCACCGACGGCAACGGCAAGCTGCTCGGCATCGTCACCAACCGCGACATGGCCTTCGAGACCGACCGCTCGCGCCAGGTGCGCGAGGTCATGACGCCGATGCCCCTGGTCACCGGCAAGGTCGGCATCTCGGGCAACGACGCGATGCAACTGCTGCGCCGCCACAAGATCGAGAAGCTGCCGCTGGTCGACGACGCGGGCATCCTCAAGGGCCTCATCACGGTCAAGGACTTCGTGAAGGCCGAGAAGTACCCGCACGCCGCGAAGGACGCCGAGGGCCGCCTGCTGGTGGGTGCCGCCGTCGGAGCCAGCCCCGAGGCGCTGGAGCGGGCGCAGGCCCTGGCCGAGGCCGGTGCGGACTTCCTGATCGTCGACACCTCGCACGGACACAACAGCAACGCCCTCAACTGGATGGCGAAGATCAAGTCGAGCGTCGGTGTCGACGTGATCGGCGGAAACGTCGCCACGCGTGACGGCGCCCAGGCCCTGATCGACGCCGGTGTCGACGGCGTCAAGGTCGGCGTGGGCCCCGGCTCGATCTGTACCACCCGCGTGGTCGCCGGCATCGGCGTCCCCCAGGTCACCGCCATCTACGAAGCGGCCCTCGCGGCCCGCGCCGCAGGCGTCCCGGTGATCGGCGACGGCGGTCTGCAGTACTCCGGCGACATCGGCAAGGCCCTCGCGGCCGGCGCCGACACGGTGATGCTCGGCAGCCTCCTCGCGGGCTGCGAGGAGTCGCCCGGCGAGCTGCAGTTCATCAACGGCAAGCAGTTCAAGTCGTACCGCGGCATGGGCTCCCTCGGTGCCATGCAGTCGCGCGGCCAGGGCAGGTCGTACTCGAAGGACCGCTACTTCCAGGCCGAGGTGGCCTCCGACGACAAGCTCGTCCCCGAGGGCATCGAGGGCCAGGTGCCCTACCGCGGCCCGCTGGCCAACGTGCTGCACCAGCTCGTCGGCGGTCTGCGCCAGACCATGGGCTATGTGGGCGCCGCCTCCATCGACGAGATGGAGACCAAGGGCCGCTTCGTCCGCATCACCTCGGCGGGCCTCAAGGAGAGCCACCCGCACGACATCCAGATGACGGTCGAGGCACCGAACTACAGCCGTAACCAGTAGTCGTCAGCAGCGGCCGTAACCAGTAGCCGTACGGCTTGAGGGCGGTCCCGGAGGTTCCGGGGCCGCCCTTGTCGTGGGCGTCGGCGATACTGGGAGACGCAGAACCGAAGAGGGAAAGGCCACACACGTGACTGAGATCGAGATCGGGCGCGGCAAGCGCGGCCGCCGGGCGTACGCCTTCGACGACATCGCCGTCGTCCCGAGCCGCCGTACCCGGGACCCGAAGGAGGTCTCGATCGCCTGGCAGATCGATGCCTACCGCTTCGAGCTGCCCTTCCTGGCCGCCCCCATGGACTCGGTCGTCTCGCCGGCCACCGCGATCCGCATCGGTGAGCTGGGCGGCCTGGGCGTGCTCAACCTCGAAGGCCTGTGGACGCGGTACGAGGACCCGCAGCCGCTGCTCGACGAGATCGCCGGGCTGGACGCGGACACCGCGACCCGCCGCCTCCAGGAGATCTACGCGGCTCCGATCAAGGAAGAGCTGATCGGGCAGCGCATCAAGGAGGTGCGCGACGCGGGCGTGATCACGGCCGCCGCCCTGTCCCCGCAGCGCACGGCGCAGTTCTCCAAGGCCGTCGTGGACGCGGGCGTGGACATCTTCGTCATCCGCGGTACGACGGTCTCGGCCGAGCACGTGTCGGGTGCCGCCGAGCCGCTGAACCTGAAGCAGTTCATCTACGAGCTGGACGTCCCGGTGATCGTCGGCGGCTGCGCCACGTACACCGCCGCCCTGCACCTGATGCGCACGGGCGCGGCGGGTGTGCTCGTCGGCTTCGGCGGCGGCGCGGCGCACACCACGCGCAATGTGCTGGGCATCCAGGTCCCGATGGCGACGGCCGTCGCGGACGTCGCCGCAGCCCGCCGTGACTACATGGACGAGTCCGGCGGCCGGTACGTGCACGTGATCGCCGACGGCGGCGTCGGCTGGTCCGGCGACCTCCCCAAGGCCATCGCCTGCGGTGCCGACTCGGTGATGATGGGCTCCCCGCTGGCCCGTGCCACGGACGCGCCCGGCCGCGGCCACCACTGGGGCATGGAGGCGGTCAACGAGGAACTGCCGCGCGGCAAGAAGGTCGACCTCGGCACCGTCGGCACGATCGAGGAGATCCTCGCCGGTCCCTCGCACATCCCGGACGGCTCGATGAACATCTTCGGTGCCCTCCGCCGCGCCATGGCCACCACCGGCTACAGCGAGCTCAAGGAGTTCCAGCGTGTCGAGGTGACGGTCGCGGACTCGCAGCACAAGCGCTGACCAGCCCGTAGGACGTGAGAGGGCCCGGTTCACCCGTGCGGTGAACCGGGCCCTTTCGTCTGCCGCCGAGCGGCTACCGGCCGGCCTTCTGGGTGCTGGAGAACGCCACGTAGGCGGCGATCGCGAAGAAGACGAAGGTCAGCGGGTCGGCTTCGGTCTTCCACGCCTCCTGGACGAGGTCGAAGTTCTGGAAGAAGACCTTGTCGAAGCCGACATGGGCGTCCTTGGCGATGAGCATGGCCTCGCCGATCAGCTGGCCGAGGTAGACCGAGCCCAGGGACAGGACGACGCTGACGATCGGCAGGACGGGGTTGCGGCCGCCGACGCGGCCCGCGGCGAGTCCGATCAGGAAGCCGACGCCGACGGCCGCCCAGCCGATCTCGTGCCGGGTCGCGCCGATGATGGCGCCGTAGACGCCCGCCGCGACCAGGGCGGCGCCGACGGCGGCCGCCAGCCCGAGTACGACGTTGGTGCGGGCCGGGGCGACCGGAGGCGCCGGGGCGACCGGGTAGCCCGGAGCCGTCGGGAAGCCCGGCTGGGGGGCCTCCGACTGCGGGGCGGACGGGGTGCCGGTGCCGGGCTGCTGGTCGGCGTACGGGTTCTCGGCCTGCTGGGCCTCTTCGGGCTGCTCGGCCTTCTCCAGGTTCGGTGCCGGCGGGCCGGACGGTGGCATGGACGACTGACTCATGTGGATCCCCCCAGGGATGTGAACGCACAGCAGTGAGTGCGGAGCTGGAAGCGCACTCGTGTGCGAGAGCTGCCGCACACTAGCAGGCGAAAATGGATCTCCGCCGGGGGATTCTCGGGAGGTCAGAGGCGGTGTGCCGCGCCGGTCGGAGTGGCGCCGCGGGTGTCCAGGAGGAGTTGGGCTTTAACGGACAGGCCCTGGAGGTCGTACGTGCGGTGCTGCTGGAGCAGGATCGTCAGGTCGGCGTCGGCCGCGGCCTCGTACAGGGAGTCGGCCCGGGGGATGGGGCGGTCCAGGACGCTCCAGGCGGGGATGAGCGGGTCGTGGTAGCTCACGGACGCGCCCAGTTCCATCAGCCGCAGGGCGATCTCGTGGGCGGGCGAGCCCTGTTGGTCCGCGAGGTCGGCCTTGTAGGTGACGCCGAGCAGCAGCACGCGCGCGCCGCGGGCCGATTTCCCGTGCTCGTTGAGCAGGGTCGCGGCGCGCTGGATCACGTACTGGGGCATGTGGTCGTTGACCTGCTGGGCCAGTTCGACCATGCGGAGGGTGCGGCCCGAGTGGCCGATCAGGTCCTGGGCGATTCCGTGGCCGCCGACGCCGGGCCCCGGCCGGAAGGCCTGGAAGCCGAACGGCTTGGTCTCGGCGCAGCGGATGACGTCCCACAGGTCGACGCCCAAGTCGTTGCAGAGCACGGCCATCTCGTTGACCAGGGCGATGTTGACGTGCCGGAAGTTGGTCTCCAGGAGCTGAACCGTCTCCGCCTCGCGTGGTCCACGCGCGCGTACGACCTTGTCGGTGAGACGGCCGTAGAAGGCGGCGGCCGATTCGGTGCAGGCGGGGGTCAGACCGCCGATGACCTTGGGGGTGTTGGCGGGGTTGAAGTCGCGGTTGCCGGGGTCGACCCGGCTGGGCGAGTACGCGAGGTGGAAGTCGCGGCCGGCCCGTAGCCCGGAACCCTCTTCGAGGAGCGGGCGCAGGAATTCCTCGGTGGTGCCGGGGTACACGGGGGACTCGAGGATCACCGTGGTGTGCGGGCGCAGGCGTGCGGCCAGGGTGCGGGCGGCCGCGGCCACCTGGCCCAGATCCAGCCCGCCGTCCGCGCCTCGCGGGGTCGGCGCACAGATGACCGCGGTGCGCACCCGGCCGAGTTCGGCCGGGTTGGTGGTCGGCCGGAAGCCTCCCGAGTGCATCCGGCGCAGTTCGGCGGCGGTGAGCGAGCCGCCCTCGGGCCCGGTTTTGTAACCGAGAGTGGGGATGCCTGCGGCGACGGCGGCCTGGGCCAGGGGCAGGCCGAGATGACCGAGTCCGATGACGGCGAGATCTGCGGGCATGGCGTGGGCCGTCCTTCCCAGTAACCGAAGTGGGACATGCGCGCAAACCCGGTGGACAGAACGGGCGAGCGCAATGTCAGACTAGGAGTAAATATGACCGATTTGCGGGATTACTTGGCTGTGTTTCCTTGAGAGTCCCCGATTGATGTCCACGGGCCCCGGGTGGGCGGTGGCCGATGGTGGGCAACACGGTCAGAATTTGGGCATGGGGAGTGAGAGCCGGGCTTCGCCGGACGGGTGCGGCCAGCGCAACGGATAGCGGGAGGCAGCGGTGAGGACAGCGACACTGGGGCCGGCGGAGCGCGCCGAGTCACTGGCGGAAATGGCCGAGCGTGAGCTGGACGTACTGGTTGTGGGCGGCGGGGTGGTCGGTGCCGGCACCGCGCTCGACGCCGTGACCCGCGGTCTGTCCACGGGGCTGGTCGAGGCGCGTGACTGGGCGTCGGGCACATCGAGCCGGTCCAGCAAGCTGATCCACGGCGGGCTGCGCTATCTGGAGATGCTCGACTTCGCACTGGTGCGCGAGGCCCTCAAGGAGCGCGGCCTCCTCCTGGAGCGGCTCGCACCCCACCTGGTGAAGCCCGTGCCCTTCCTCTATCCGTTGCAGCACAAGGGCTGGGAGCGGCTGTACGCGGGATCGGGCGTCGCGCTCTACGACGCCATGTCGATGGCCCGCGGACACGGCCGCGGCCTGCCCGGCCACCGCCATCTGAGCCGCCGCCACGCGCTGCGCGTCGCGCCCGCCCTGAAGAGGGACGCGCTGGTCGGTGCCCTGCAGTACTACGACGCGCAGATGGACGACGCCCGCTATGTGGCGACCCTGGTGCGCACGTCGGCGGCGTACGGCGCGAAGGTCGCCAACCGTGCGCGGGTGACCGGCTTCCTGCGCGAGGGCGAGCGCGTCGTCGGCGCCCGGGTGCAGGATGTCGAGGGCGGCGGGGAGTACGAGATCCACGCCAAGCAGGTGGTGAACGCGACGGGTGTGTGGACCGACGACACCCAGGCGCTGGTCGGCGAGCGGGGCCAGTTCCACGTCCGCGCGTCCAAAGGCATCCATCTGGTCGTACCGAAGGACCGGATCAACTCGACCTCGGGCCTGATCCTGCGGACCGAGAAGTCCGTGCTGTTCGTCATCCCCTGGGGCCGGCACTGGATCGTCGGCACCACCGACACCGACTGGGACCTCGACAAGGCGCATCCGGCGGCCTCCAGCGCCGACATCGACTACCTCCTTGAACATGTGAACTCGGTGCTCTCGGTGCCCCTGACCCGCGACGACGTCCAGGGGGTCTACGCCGGACTGCGGCCGCTGCTCGCCGGTGAGTCGGATGCCACCAGCAAGCTCTCGCGCGAGCACACCGTCGCGCATCCGGTGCCGGGACTCGTGGTCGTGGCGGGCGGCAAGTACACGACCTACCGCGTGATGGCCAAGGACGCGGTGGACGAGGCGGTGCACGGCCTCGACCAGCGGGTCGCCGAGTGTGTCACCGAGGACATCCCGCTGATCGGCGCCGAGGGCTACCGCGCGATGTGGAACGCGCGAGCGCGGATCGCGGCCAAGACCGGGATCCACGTGGTGCGCGTGGAGCACCTCCTCAACCGCTACGGGTCGCTCGCCGACGAACTCCTCGACCTCATCGCCGGCGACTCCTCCCTCGGCGAGCCCCTGCAGGCGGCGGACGACTATCTGCGCGCCGAGATCGTCTACGCCGCCTCGCACGAGGGCGCGCGCCATCTGGACGACGTCCTCACCCGCCGTACGCGCATCTCCATCGAGACCTTCGACCGGGGCACGCGCAGCGCCCGTGAGGCCGCGGAGCTGATGGCCCCGGTCCTCGGCTGGGACAAGGACCAGATCGAACGCGAGGTGGAGCACTACGAGAAGCGGGTCGAGGCGGAGCGCGAGTCGCAGCGCCAGCCGGACGACCTGACGGCGGACGCGGCACGGCTGGGGGCGCCGGACATCGTGCCGCTGTAGCTGTAGCTGTAGCTGTAGCTGTAGCGGGTGCGGGTGCGGTGGGGGCGACTGCGAAGCCGGATCGGCTTCGCAG
>NZ_JBHVXW010000023.1:12843-159804 GCF_042881375.1 Streptomyces sp. NPDC058274 | reverse complement strand
CCCCTGGTGACCAGGGGCGCCCCCACCGCCGTATCGAGGTGTGAATACGAAGAGGGACGGCTCGCGGCCGGGGGCGGGCCGACGCGTGACGGCCGGTCCGGTCAACGGCCGCCGGCCCAGTGAAGGAAGGGCCGGCCAGGAGGAGGCGGGCTAACCCGTCCTCCCCCCGTTCCCGTTCCCATTCGTGTTGCCGCCGTTGCCCTGCCCCTGGATGAAGCCCTCGGGGATGGAGAACGAAGGTGTCGGGAACGTGCCGCCGGTCGTGCCGCCGGCGGTGGTCAGGCCGCCGTTGTCGTTCCCCCCGTTTCCGTTCCCGCCGTTCCCATTGCCGCCATTGCCGCCGTTCTTCCCGTCGTCGTTGCCCTTGCCCTTGTCGGGGTCGGGGATGTTGACGAGGTTGAAGTCGGGCGCGGGCTTGCCTTCCAGGGCGCCGGTCATCATGTCGCGCCAGATCGGTCCGGGGACCTCACCGCCATAGACCTTGGAGTGGTAGACGCCGCCGATGGTGATGTTGGTCATCCGGCGCTTGTGCGTCGGGTCGCCGACCCAGACCGCGCCGGCCATGTTCGGCGTGTAGCCGACGAACCAGGCCGCGTAGCGGTAGTCGGTCGTACCGGTCTTGCCCGCGCTGGGGCGGCTGCCGAGGCCGGCCTGCTGACCCGTACCGTCCTCGACCACGCCCTTGAGGAGCGTGCTGACCGTGTCGGCGGTGGTCTCCGACATCGCGCGCGAGCAGGTCGACTTCGGCACCGGCAGGGACTTCTTCTCGCCGCCGACGGTCTGGCTGATCGACTCGATGGCGACCGGCGTGCAGTACATCCCGCGCGAAGCGAAGGTCGCGTACGCGTTCGCCATCGTCAGGGGGGACATCTCCTGGGTGCCGAGCGCGATGGAGGGAGCCTGGGCCAGCTTGCCGCCGTCGGCGCGCTGGACGCCCATCTTCTTCGCCATGTCGGTCACCGGGCAGATGCCGATGTCGCTGATCAGCTGCACGTAGTAGGTGTTGACCGACTTCGCGGTCGCTTCCTTCATGCCGTACGGGCCGTGCTCCGACTCGTTCTCGTTGGTGAGCTTCTCACCGCGGAGGTTGGACCAGTTCTTGCCGTTGCAGACGGCGACCGGGCTCGGGTACTCCATCTCGTACGGCGACGAGTACTGCTGTGTCGCCGACTTGCCGCCCTCTATGGCGGCCGCGGCCACGATCGGCTTGAACGTCGAACCCGGCTGGTAGCCGGCGCCGCCACCCATGCTGCTGTCCACCGAGAGGTTGATCTGCGTCTCGTGCTTGCCGAAGCCGTACGGACGCGACTGGCCCATCGCGAGGATCTTGCCGGTGCCGGGCTCGACGACGGAGGCGGCGGTCGCCACGTCGTCGCTCTTGTTGACGTGGTCCTTGATCGACGCCTGCGCCGATTGCTGCGCCTGCGGGTCGAGGGTCGTACGGATCGTCAGGCCGCCCTGGTTCCAGACCTTGGCGCGGGCTTCCTTGGTCTTGCCGAAGACCGGGTCGGTCAGGAAGACCTCGCGTACGTAGTCGCAGAAGAAGCCGGCGCCCTCGACCGCCGTGATGCAGCCGTTCTTCGGCTTGCTGACGTGCAGCCCCAGCGGGGCCTTCTTGGCCTTGTCGGCCTCCTGCTGCGAGATGTCGTGCACCTCGGCCATGCGCTGGAGGACGGTGTTGCGCCGCTTGGTGGCCTCCGCCTCGTCGTTGACCGGGTCGTACCGGCTGGGCGACTGGACGATGCCCGCGAGCAGCGCGGACTCCTGGAGATTCAGGTCCTTGGCGGGCTTGGAGAAGTAGCGCTGGGCCGCGGCCTCGACACCGTAGGCCTGCTCTCCGAAGAACGTGATGTTCAGGTAGTTCTCGAGGATGCGCTTCTTGCCGAGCTTGTCCTCGATCTGGATCGCGTACTTCAGCTCGCGGATCTTGCGGCCGAGGGTCTGCTGGGTGGCCTGGGCGACCTTCGTCGGGTCGTTCCCGGCCTCCTCGATGAAGACGTTCTTCACGTACTGCTGGGTCAGTGTGGACGCGCCCTGGGCGACCCCGCCGCTCTGCGCGTTCTGGTTGACCGCGCGGAGGATGCCCTTGAGGTCGACCGCGCCGTGCTCGTAGAAGCGGGAGTCCTCGATGGCGACGATCGCCTTCTGCATGTACGGCGACATGTCCTTGAGGTCGACCACCGTGCGGTCGCGTGAGTACACGGTGGCGATCTGGCCGCCCTGGTTGTCCAGGATGGTGGTGCGCTGACTCAGCGGCGGACGCTTGAGATTGGCCGGAATCTCGTCGAATCCCTCGACGGAGCCCTTGGCCGCGAGACCGAGCGCGCCGGCCGCGGGCAGTGCGATTCCGGCCAGCACCGCTCCGGCGAGCACACTGACACCGAGGAACTTGGCGGCCTGCTGCGATGGGGACAGACCACCGCCCGAGCGCTTCTTTGGCATGAGGGCAGCCTACGTTCTGATTCGCCGGACACGCGTATATGCCTTGGCCTAAGCTGCTCCCAACTGTCACAGCAGTAGGGCCACGTATCAAGTACGTCCGGCGACCCCGAATCGTTCCGGAGGTCTCCCAATTTTTTGTTGGGGGCGTGTCCGAATCCGCCTTGTGTGTCACGTGGCGTCCGTTGTGACTCAACTGAACTGTCCCGGTTCGCCGGGAAACTCACGCATGTCCTCAGCTCACTCCCCCGGGTGATCTGCCGCTTACGCATAGTCCGTTCGGGCCATTCAAGATTGGGCCCGAAGGGGGTGTTGCGCTGTGCCCACCTTCCGTAACGTCCTCAACTGGCGGCGGTGAATATGCCGCTGCCGCCGTGGGGGAGCCTCGATTCGGGAGAGGACGGCGCCGGTATGGGCTGGGTAACCGACTGGAGTGCGCAGGCGGCCTGCCGCACTACCGATCCGGATGAACTATTCGTTCAAGGAGCAGCGCAGAACAGGGCCAAGGCGGTGTGCACCGGATGTCCGGTGCGCACGGAGTGCCTCGCCGACGCGCTGGACAACCGCGTCGAGTTCGGCGTGTGGGGTGGCATGACGGAGCGCGAGCGCCGTGCACTGCTGCGCCGGCGGCCGACGGTCACTTCGTGGCGCCGTCTGCTCGAGACCGCGCGTACGGAGTACGAGCGCGGCGCGGGTCTGCTGCCCCTTGACGAGGAAGAGGTGTACGAGAACTTCGCGGCGGTGGGCTGAGGGCACTGCCCCTCCGCTCGGGCGCCGGGCCCCGGCCCGGATGCCGCGCCCTGCTGGCTCGACCACCCGTGTCTGTGCGTATCTGCGGACTCGGGCGTCGCGCCACTCGGGATCGGCGACATGCCCTCCGGGCTGGATGTCGTGCGCTCAGGCAGCGTGCCTTCCGGGCCGGCATCACGCCGGGCAGCCGTGCCCTCCGGGCCGGACGTCGTGCCCCTCCGGGCACGAAAACCGCGTCCCGCGGGCTCGTATGCCGAGTTCTCGCGTTCGGACGACCGCGCCCGCCCTGGAGCGGGCGCCGCGTCCTGCAGGTCGGGCGCCGGGTCTTCCGGACTCAGGCGTCGGCTTCGGGCAGCTCCGGCCGGCCGGCCGCGAGCCGGTCTCCGATGGTCCGCAGCCCCGCGAGGTCGTGCACGTCGCCCGGCAGCGCGGCCACTTCGGCCACGGCCACCTCGGGGTGACGCGCGGTGAAGCGGTCACGCGTGCGCCGTTCACGGGAGAGCAGCTGCATGCGCTCGGCGTGCAGCCTCAGCAGGCCTGCGGTGAGTTGTTCGACGGATCCGTCCGTGGCGGGGGAGCCCCCGGAGGAGTCGGAGGATGCGGGCGTCGGATCAGCGGGAGAGTCTGAACTGCCGTACGTGTCGGGAGAGTTACGAAGTCCAGCTTTCCCACCCCCCTGATCCACAATGCGAGACTCCGCAAGATTTTCTGCGGACGCGGAATCACCGCTCTCCGGGGCCGCGGGATCGAGGTTCTCGGCGGCCGAGAGGTCGAGGTTCTCGGCGGCGGCGAGCGCCCGCTCGGCGGACAGCTGGGCGGCGCCGCTGCCATGGACCCGGTTGAGGACCAGGCCCGCCAGCGGCATCTTCTCCGCGGCCAGACGCTCCACGAAGTACGCCGCCTCGCGCAGCGCGTCCCGCTCCGGGGCGGCCACCACCAGGAACGCCGTGCCAGGCGCCTGGAGCAGCTTGTACGTGGCATCCGCGCGGGTACGGAAGCCGCCGAACATGGTGTCCATGGCGGCCACGAACGTCTGGACGTCCTTGAGGAGTTGGCCACCCAGCAGCTTGCCCAGGGCGCCCGTCATCATCGACATCCCGACGTTCAGGAATTTCATCCCCGCGCGGCCGCCGACCTTCGCCGGTGCCATGAGGACCCGGATCAGCTTGCCGTCGAGAAACGAGCCCAGCCGCTTCGGGGCGTCCAGGAAGTCCAGTGCCGAGCGCGAGGGAGGCGTGTCGACGACGATCAGGTCCCACTCGTCGCGGGCCCGCAGCTGCCCGAGCTTCTCCATCGCCATGTACTCCTGCGTGCCCGCGAAGCCCGCCGAAAGCGACTGGTAGAAGGGGTTGTTCAGGATGGCGGACGCTCGGTCGCGGTCCGCGTGCGCCTCGACGATCTCGTCGAAGGTGCGCTTCATGTCGAGCATCATCGCGTGCAGCTCGCCGTCGCCGTCGACGCCCTTCACGCGGCGTGGGACGTTGTCGAGGGAGTCGATGCCCATCGACTGGGCGAGCCGGCGGGCCGGGTCGATGGTGAGCACGACCACCTTGCGGCCGCGCTCGGCGGCGCGCAGCCCCAGGGCCGCCGCCGTGGTCGTCTTCCCGACGCCGCCCGAGCCGCAGCACACCACGATGCGGGTCTTCGGGTCGTCGAGGAGCGGATCGACGTCCAGGAGGCCTGCGGAGTCGATCGCGCGGGCCGGGTCGGATGCGGGGCCGGAGCCCTGGGTGCGTGCGGGGTCCGAACTCATGAGATCCCTTGCTGACGCAGTTCCTTGGCCAGTTCGTACAGGCCCGCCAGGTCCATTCCCTCGGCGAGCAGCGGGAGTTCGTGCAGCGGCAGGCCCAGCTCCTTGAGCACGGCCCGCTGATCGTGCTCCAGGGTGTGACGCTCGGCGTACTCCTCGGCCTGCCGCAGCAGCGGCTCCACCAGCCGCTCGGCGAGCCCGCCGCGCCGGGCGCCGCCGAGCCCGGCGGCGGACAGCGACTTGGCGATGGCGGTGCGCGAAGTCGCCTCGGCGAACTCTAGATCGGCCTGGTCCAGTACGGCGGGACGCACCATGTTCACGATGATCCGGCCCACCGGCAGCCTGGCCCCGCGCAGCTCGGCGATGCCGTCCGCGGTCTCCTGGACGGGCATCTCCTCCAGGAGCGTCACCAGGTGGACCGCCGTCTCCGGGGACTTGAGGACGCGCATGACGGCCTGCGCCTGATTGTGTATCGGGCCGATCTTGGCGAGGCCGGCCACTTCGTCGTTCACGTTCAGGAAGCGGGTGATGCGGCCTGTCGGCGGGGCGTCCATCACCACGTAGTCGTACGCGAAGCGGCCGCTCTTGTCCTTGCGGCGGACGGCTTCGCAGGCCTTGCCCGTCAGGAGCACGTCCCGCAGGCCGGGCGCGACGGTGGTTGCGAAGTCGATGGCGCCGAGTTTCTTCAGCGCCCTTCCCGCGCCCCCGAGTTTGTAGAACATCTGGAGGTAGTCCAGAAGGGCCAGCTCGGGGTCGATCGCCAGCGCATACACCTCCCCGCCCCCTGGAGCGACGGCGATCTTCCGCTCCTCATAGGGCAGCACTTCTGTTTCGAAGAGCTGCGCGATGCCCTGTCTGCCCTCGACCTCGACGAGGAGGGTCCGCTTGCCCTCGGTCGCGAGGGCGAGCGCGAGGGCGGCGGCTACCGTGGTCTTGCCGGTACCGCCCTTGCCGCTGACGACCTGGAGCCTGCTCACGTCTTCGAGCCTAACCAGTCCGCGCCCGGGCTACGCGGGAGGCTGTGGATAACAGCGGATACAGTCGGCCACATGACCAAGTGGGAATACTCAACCGTGCCGCTGCTCGTCCATGCCACGAAGCAGATTCTGGACACCTGGGGCGAGGACGGCTGGGAGCTCGTCCAGGTGGTGCCCGGGCCGAACAACCCCGAGCAGCTGGTGGCCTACCTGAAGCGGGAGAAGGCATGAGCGCCGTCGAAGCCCGGCTCCATGAGCTCGGCCTGACCCTGCCGGCCGTCGTGCCGCCGCTGGCCGCGTACCAGCCCGCCGTGCAGAGCGGCGTGTACGTCTACACGGCCGGCCAGCTGCCGATGGTGGAGGGCAAGCTCCCGGTCACGGGCAAGGTGGGTGCCGAGGTCACGGCCGAGGAAGCCAAGGACCTGGCCCGCATCTGCGCACTGAACGCGCTCGCCGCGGTCAAGTCGGTCGCGGGTGACCTGGACCGGATCGCGCGGGTCGTGAAGGTCGTCGGGTTCGTCGCCTCGGCGTCGGACTTCACCGGCCAGCCCGGTGTCCTGAACGGCGCCAGCGAGCTGCTGGGCGCGGCCCTCGGTGACAAGGGCGTGCACGCCCGCAGCGCGGTCGGTGTGGCGGTCCTCCCGCTGGACGCGCCGGTCGAGGTCGAGATCCAGGTGGAGCTGACCCAGGCGTAGGCCCCCTCCCCGGGGACGGCGGTTTTGTCCGAGACCCGTCCCCGGAGCAGCGGATTGTTGGCCCTCGAACATCAGCGCGCTACGGGATAGCCTCCGGCCATGGCGAATGGGCAGTGGTACCCACCGGAGTGGCCCGAGCGGATCCGTGCGCTCGCGGAGGGCAGACTCACGCCGGTCGCCCCCAGACGGGCGGCCACCGTCATGCTGCTCAAGGACACGGACACCACACCCGTGGTGCACATGCTGCGCAGACGCGCCTCCATGGCCTTCGCCGGAGGCGCGTACGCGTATCCAGGCGGCGGTGTGGACGGCCGCGACGACGACCGCCAGATCCGCTGGGCGGGGCCCACGCGCGCGTGGTGGGCGGAGCGGCTCGGCGTCGACGAGACGACCGCCCAGGCCATCGTCTGCGCGGCGGTCCGGGAGACGTACGAGGAGGCGGGCGTCCTGCTCGCCGGGCCCACCCCCGACACGGTGGTCGGCGACACGACGGGCGAGGAGTGGGAGGCGGACCGGGCGGCCCTGGTCGCCCGCGACTTCTCCTTCGCCGAGTTCCTGGACCGCAGGGGACTCGTCCTCAGGTCGGACCTGCTCGGCGTGTGGACGCGCTGGATCACTCCGGAGTTCGAGCCCCGCCGCTACGACACCTGGTTCTTCGTCGCCGCCCTCCCGGAGGGCCAGCGCACCCGCAACGCCTCCACGGAGGCCGACCGCACGGTGTGGATCCACCCCGGGGACGCGGCCGACGGATACGACAAGGGCGAACTGCTCATGATGCCGCCCACGATCGCGACCCTGCGCCAGCTGCTCCCGTACGCCACGGCCGCCGAGGCCCTCGCCGCCGCGCCGGCCCGCGATCTGACCCCCGTCCTTGCCAAGGCCCGGCTGGAGAACGGCAAGGTGGTCCTCTCCTGGCCGGGACACGACGAGTTCACCAAGCACATCCCGACCGGTGGAGCCCCCGCATGACGGACGCAGCAGCCCTTCCCGGCCGGCCGAGGGGCGGGGTCCTCTCGGGGCCCGCCACCGCGCGCGCCGTCAACGTCCTCGCGCCCAACGCGTCCGCGATGACCCTGGACGGCACGAACACCTGGATCCTCGCCGAGCCGGACTCCGAGCTGGCGGTCGTCGTCGACCCGGGACCCCTGGACGACGTACACCTGCGGAACGTGGTGGCTACGGCGGAGAAGGCCGGGAAGCGGATCGCGCTGACGCTGCTGACCCACGGGCACCCGGATCACGCGGAGGGGGCCGGCAGGTTCGCCGAGCTGACGGGCACCAAGGTGCGGGCCCTCGACCCGGCGCTGCGGCTCGGGGACGAGGGGCTGGGCCACGGGGACGTCATCACCGTCGGCGGTCTCGAGCTGCTGGTCGTACCGACGCCCGGGCACACCGCCGACTCGCTGTGCTTCCATCTCCCGGCCGACCGGGCCGTCCTGACCGGGGACACCGTCCTCGGGCGCGGAACGACCGTCGTGGCCCATCCGGACGGCCGCCTGGGCGACTATCTCGACTCCCTGCGCCGGCTGCGCTCGCTGAGCGTCGACGACGGCGTGCACACCGTCCTGCCGGGCCACGGTCCGGTCCTGGACGACGCCCAGGGTGTCGTCGAGTTCTACCTCGCCCATCGCGCCCACCGGCTCGCCCAGGTCGAGACGGCGGTCGAGAACGGCTACCGGTCACCGGACGAGGTCGTCGCTCATGTGTACGCGGACGTGGACCGCTCGCTGTGGCCCGCCGCGGAGCTGTCCGTGCGGGCGCAGATGGACTACCTCCAGGAACACGGCCTCATCTAGACCGCCGGGACTGTCCGGCTAGGCCGGCTGGTCCGGCCGGGGAGCCTTGATGCCGTGCACGCGCGCGTACTCCTCGGCGAGCCACGGGCCGAGCTCGTCGGTGTACGCGCGCAGGACGGCGATCTCGCCGGTCGGGGCGTACGCACGGACGGCCGCCTCCCGCAGCTCCTCGGCCCGCTCGGGGTAGTACTCGCCGAAGGCCTCCGCCATCTCGTGCAGGTCGCTCGTCCAGCCGTTCCAGCGGGGCATGACGAGGGTGAAGCCGGTGCGGACGAGATGACGGGACAGGGTGCGCACCAGGGCGCGCCGGGCGTCGTCCGTGCCGGCGGCGGCGATCCGTTCGCGCCAGCGCGGAAGGAAGAGGGCGAGGTCGCCGTTCGTCTCGCGGGCGAGGAGGGCGTCGGGGCGGTAGCGCGGGAGGTATTCGGCCAGATCCTCGCCCAGCAGGCGGGTGCAGAGGCAGGCGACGAACCAGCCGCCGTCGTACGTCTCCAGGTCGCTCAGCAGCCGCGCGCGGCCGGCCAGGAGCGTCCCGGAGCCGTCGATCTGCGGGAACTCCTTGTCGAGGGCCTGATCGAGCGCCCGGGCGTCGGCCCGGTCCGCCTCCGTGGGCTCCTCGCGCAGGGCGAGCAGCAGGTCCAGATCGCTGCGGCCCACGCGCGCGGTGCCGCGCGGGATCGACCCGTAGAGGTACGCGCTGTGCAGGCGCGCTCCGAAGATGTCGGCCACGCGGTCGCGGGCCGCGGTGACCACGGGGCGGAACGCGTGCGGAATCCGTCCGAGCGAGCCCTCGCGCTCGATGTATCCCTGGGCGTCGAGGCCCCTGCGGTGCACGGTTCCGGCCATGCGTCCACTGTGCCCTGACGGGAGCGGCGGGGCGGCTCATTTTCCGGCTGGGCCCGGAGAGGGTTTCGCCCCTCCGCCCCTGCCCGTCCCGTACCGCGGGCTCCGCCCCCAGACCCCGTATCGCGCTGACGCGCCCGTCCTCAAGCGCCGGACGGGCTGAAAATCTCCAGCCCCAGGTGCGTCGGGTACGACAACGGGCCCGGCCTCTTCAGAAGGCAGGGCCCGTCGGCGTACGGCAGAGATGCAGCGTCAGCGTGATCGCTTGGCGAGTCGTTCCACGTCCAGCAGGATCACGGCGCGGGCCTCCAGGCGGAGCCAGCCGCGGCCCGCGAAGTCGGCGAGGGCCTTGTTGACCGTCTCGCGGGACGCGCCGACCAGCTGGGCCAGCTCCTCCTGCGTCAGGTCGTGCACGACGTGGATGCCCTCCTCCGACTGCACGCCGAAGCGGCGGGAGAGGTCCAGGAGCGCGCGGGCCACGCGGCCCGGGACGTCCGAGAAGACCAGGTCGGACATCTGGTCGTTCGTCTTGCGCAGCCGCCGGGCAACAGCGCGCAGCAGGGCGGCGGCCACCTCGGGGCGTGCGTTCAGCCAGGGCTGGAGGTCGCCGTGGCCGAGGCCGAGCAGCTTGACCTCGGTCAGCGCGCTGGCCGTGGCCGTACGCGGGCCCGGGTCGAACAGCGACAGCTCGCCGATGAGCTCGCCGGGGCCCAGCACGGCCAGCATGTTCTCGCGGCCGTCGGGGGAGGTGCGGTGGAGCTTCACCTTGCCCTCGGTGACCACGTAGAGGCGGTCACCGGGGTCGCCCTCGTGGAAGAGAGCATCACCGCGCGCGAGGGTCACCTCACTCATGGAGGCGCGGAGCTCCGCGGCCTGCTCGTCATCGAGCGCCGCGAAGAGCGGGGCGCGCCGCAGAACGTCGTCCACGAGTTCTCTCCTTGTCGACCTGCTCAGGGGATCTTGCTCCCCCGTGTGCCAGGGGACCGTGTTCCCCATTTTGCCGGGCGGTCCAAACAGTGTGATCAGTCACAAGTCTGCCGCACTGGCGTCCGGGGGAGTGCGGCAGGGGGCCAATTGGGGGCCGATCTTCGGGGTCCGGGGCGGATGTCGGTGCCGGGCTTTAGGCTGGCCGGGTGTCCAAATCGCCGGTGAGAGCACAGGCCAAGGGGGCTGGACGGGTGGTTGTACGGCGTGATTCCGCTGTGGGCGAACAGGCCACGGGCGGATTGAGTAATCCGACAAATACGACAAAGCCGACTCCGGTAAAGACGCCGGTAAAGGCTGAGGCCACGGCGCCGACGAAGAAGGAGCCTGCCAAGAAGACGGCGGCAGCGAAGAAGGCACCGGCTGCCCGGACTGTCGCGGCCAAGAAGGCAGCGCTCGCGAAGAAGTCCCCGGTGGCGAAGAAGGCGGTGCCCGCCAAGAAGGCGCCGGCGGCGAAGAAGGCGGTGCCCGCTAAGAAGGCGCCCGCCGCCAAGAAGGCGCCCGCAGTCAAGAAAGTGACCGCCAAGAAGGCCACCGCCGCCAACAAGAAGGCCACCGCCGCCAAGAAGACCGCACCCGCGGCTCCACCCGACCCCGCCCTCGTCCGCCGTGCCCGCCGGATCAACCGCGAGCTCGCCGAGGTGTACCCGTACGCCCACCCGGAACTGGACTTCGAGAACGCGTTCCAGCTCGTGATCGCCACCGTGCTGTCGGCGCAGACGACGGACCTGCGGGTGAACCAGACGACCCCGGCGCTCTTCGCCAAGTACCCGACCCCCGAGGATCTGGCCGCGGCCGACCCGGAGGAGGTCGAGGAGATCCTCCGGCCCACCGGGTTCTTCCGTGCCAAGACCAAGGCGGTCATGGGGCTCTCCAAGGCCCTGCGGGACGACTTCGGCGGCGAGGTCCCCGGGCGCCTCGAAGACCTCGTCAAGCTGCCCGGAGTGGGCCGCAAGACCGCCTTCGTCGTGCTCGGAAACGCCTTCGGGCGGCCGGGGATCACCGTGGACACCCACTTCGGGCGGCTCGTACGGCGCTGGCAGTGGACCGACGAGACGGACCCGGACAAGGTCGAGGCGGCCGTCGGCGCGCTCTTCCCGAAGAGCGACTGGACGATGCTCTCGCACCACGTGATCTTCCACGGCCGCCGTATCTGCCACGCCCGCAAGCCCGCCTGCGGCGCCTGCCCCATCGCCCCGCTCTGCCCGGCGTACGGGGAGGGCGAGACGGACCCCGAGAAGGCGAAGAAGCTCCTGAAGTACGAGAAGGGCGGCTTCCCCGGCCAGCGGCTCAACCCGCCGCAGGCGTACCTGGACGCGGGTGGCATCCCCGCACCGCCACTGGGGGCCGGATGACGGAACGATCCGCGCACCCGCAGGCGTTGGGAACAGCAGAACGGGGGTGCCGATGACGCGCGCGAGCAACACGGACAACGGCCGGGTGACACTCAGCAAGGACGGCCTGCCCCGCTGGCTCGACCCGGTGGCGCGCGCCGCCGAGACGGTCGAGCCGCGCCAGCTGAGCCGCTTCCTGCCGCCGGCCGACGGGGCGGGCCGTCAGTCCGCCGTGCTCGTCCTCTTCGGTGAGGGGGAGCGGGGCCCGGAGCTGCTGCTCATGGAGCGGGCCAGCTCCCTGAGGTCGCACGCGGGCCAGCCCTCCTTCCCGGGCGGTGCCCTCGACCCCGAGGACGGCGACCCGGGCACCGACGGACCCCTGCGGGCCGCGCTGCGCGAGGCGGAGGAGGAGACCGGGCTCGACCCGAGCGGCGTCCAGCTCTTCGGCGTGCTGCCCCGGCTCTACATCCCGGTGAGCAGCTTCGTGGTCACTCCGGTGCTGGGCTGGTGGCGCCGCCCGACCCCGGTCGGCGTGGTCGATCCGGCCGAGACGGCCCGGGTCTTCACGGTCCCCGTGGCCGATCTCACGAACCCCGACAACCGCGCGACGACCGTGCACCCCAGCGGCCACCGAGGTCCGGCATTCCTGGTCGAATCGGCCCTCGTCTGGGGCTTCACGGCCGGCATCATCGACCGCATCCTGCACTACGCGGGCTGGGAGCAGCCCTGGGACCGTGACAAGCAGGTCCCGCTCGACTGGCGCTCATGACAGGGTGGGCGCCGTGAATGTGCTGGACATTTTGTTGCTGGTCGCCGCCGTGTGGTTCGCGATCGTGGGCTACCGCCAGGGCTTCGTCGTCGGCATCCTGTCGGTGATCGGCTTCCTGGGCGGCGGTCTCGTCGCGGTCTATCTGCTCCCCGTCATCTGGGGTGCGGTGACCGACCACGCCGAAGTGAGCACCGCCGCCGCCGTCGTCGCGGTGGTCGTCGTGATCGTCTGTGCCTCCGTCGGCCAGGCCCTCACCACGCACATGGGCAACAAACTGCGCCGGTACATCACCTGGTCCCCCGCCCGTGCCCTGGACGCCACGGGCGGCGCCCTCGTCAACGTGGTGGCGATGCTGCTCGTCGCCTGGCTGATCGGCTCCGCCCTGGCCGGCACCACACTGCCCACGCTCGGCAAGGAAGTGCGCAGTTCCAAGGTGCTGCTCGGGGTGTCACGGGCGCTGCCCGCCCAGGCCGACACCTGGTTCGCCGACTTCTCCTCGGTCCTCGCGCAGAACGGCTTCCCGCAGGTCTTCAGCCCGTTCGCGAACGAGCACATCACCGACGTACAGCCCCCCGACCCGGCGCTCGCCAAGAGCCCGGTGGCCAAGAGCGCGCAGAAGTCGATCGTCAAGGTCATGGGCACCGCGCAGAGTTGCGGCAAGGTCCTCGAAGGCACCGGCTTCGTGTTCGGCAACCGCCGCGTGATGACCAACGCGCACGTGGTCGGCGGCGTCGACGAACCCACCGTCCAGATAGGCGGCGAAGGCAGGAAGTACGACGCCACGGTCGTCCTCTACGACTGGGAGCGCGACATCGCCGTACTGGACGTGCCCAACCTGAAGGCGCCCGCGCTGCAGTTCTCGTCCAAGGACGCCGCCAGCGGCGACAGCGCGATCGTCGCGGGCTTCCCGCAGAACGGCTCGTACAACGTCCAGCCCGCGCGCGTGCGCGGCCGCCTCACGGCCAACGGCCCGGACATCTACCACCGCGGCACGGTCCGGCGCGATGTCTACTCGCTCTACGCCACCGTGCGCCAGGGCAACTCCGGCGGACCGCTGCTCACGCCCGACGGCCGGGTGTACGGCGTGGTCTTCGCCAAGTCCCTCGACGACGACGCCACCGGCTACGCGCTCACCGCGGACGAGATCCAGGCGGACATCACCAAGGGGCGTACGGCCAACCAGCAGGTGGACAGCGACAGCTGCGCCCTGTAGGCCTCGCGGGGGACGGCCCGGAAAGCGGGAAGTCCGGTGGGTGGCAGGCCGGTCGGGTCTGCCACGGCCTCGTGGACGCGTCCGCGCGGGTGCTGCGGCCGTACGCGAAAGGTCAGCCGCGCGGGTGACGCAGCCGCGCCGAGACCCAGCGGGCCCGACGGCGCAGAATGTGCGGGATTCCCAGCCGGAGATCGGTGCCCGGCAGCTGCGGGGCGCCCCTCTGATGGGAGCTCAGGCCCGTGGCCGAGCGGCGATTGCGTGCTGCGTCACTGTAGTCGTGCGTCCAGCCCATACCCCGACGTCTGCCCGTGCCTCATGGTCGGTAACCGCGTCCCGACCCCCCAATCGGCCTATGCGCGCGGCATTTGGCTGTTCGAAGGACAGACGTTCGCGTGCGGCTGCTGAACGTGTTCAAAGGGTCACCGATCGGGCGCGGAAAGTCTTACGGTCCGTCACCGGTCCGGCTCGGGATCCTTCAGCCAGTTGACCAGTTCGGTGGAGAACGCGACCGGGTCCTCCTCGTGCGGGAAGTGCCCCAGACCGTCGAACAGCCGCCAGCGGTACGGCGCTTCGACGTACTCACCGGAACCGGCGGCACTGCGCGTCCGCATCACCGGGTCCAGCGAGCCGTGCAGATGCAGCGTCGGCACGCGCACCGGCCGCTTCATGCGCCGGTTGAACTGGATGCCGTCCGGGCGGGCCATGGAGCGCACCATCCAGCGGTACGGCTCGACCGCGCAATGGGCCGTGGACGGGATGCACATGGCGCGCCGGTACACGTCCACGGCCTCGTCGTCCGGCAGCCGGGGCCCGGACCAGTCCCGTACCAGACGGGCCACCAGGGCGCCGTCGTCCGCGACGAGTTGGCGCTCCGGGATCCACGGCCGCTGAAACCCCCAGATGTATGAACTCGCGGTCGTCTGCTTGACGTCCGAGAGCATGGCCGAGCGCCAGCGCCGGGGATGGGGCATGGACGACACCACCAGCCGGCGGACCAGCTTCGGGCGCATCACGGCCGCCGTCCACGCCAGATATCCGCCCAGGTCGTGCCCGACCAGAGCCGCGTCGGGCTCGCCGAGGGACCGGACGACCCCGGTGATGTCGAGCGCGAGGTTCGCCGGGTCGTAACCGCGCGGCGTACGGTCGCTGCCCCCGACGCCCCGCAGGTCCATCGCGACCGCGCGGAAGCCGGCGTCGGCGAGCGCCACCAGCTGGTGACGCCAGGTCCACCAGAACTGCGGAAAGCCGTGCAGCAGCAGGACCAGCGGCCCGTCGCCCAGCTCCGCGATGTGGAAGCGCGCGCCGTTGGCCGCGACGTCCCGGTGGGTCACCTCTTTCCCGCCGGGGACGTCGATGCGTACGACCGAAGTGGGTTGCGCCGAAGGTGTGGCGGGGTCCGTCATGAGGATGAGCGTGCCACAGCCTCGATGGCCTCAGGGACACGGTCCTGCGGGCCCACCGCGCGCGGATGCGGCTTGACGTTCTGCAGGACGCCCGCGGTCTCCTTCATCGAGGCGGCGACCTTCTGCGGGCCCTTGCTCTTCTTGGCCTTCTTCGCGAAGACCACGCCGATCAGCGCGATGGCCCCCGCGACCAGCACGTTCGCCGCGAAGGACAGCAGGAAGCAGACGGCGAGATTCCAGTGGCTCCAGGTCCGGATGCCGTACGCCAGGGCGAAGCTCAGCATCGGCAGGGAGAAGATCAGCACCGCCCCGGCCACGGAGAACGCGCCGCCGCTGACCGCACCGCGCTTGACGTCACGCTTGAGCTGCGCCTTCGCCAGTGCGATCTCGTCGTGCACCAGTGCGGACATCTCGGTCGTCGCCGAGGCGAACAGCTGGCCGATGCTGCGTTCGGCGCCGACCGGGCTGCCGTCGGGTGCGCTCATCGCGATCTCCCTCATCTGCATGTGTATGGGCGGTTGCCTGTGTGCGGGCGGTCGAGTCAGATCATGCCGGACCGTCGCTTTCCTCGCTTGCCCCGCCCGTCACTTCGGCAAGCCGTTGTTGTTCCGCCGCCTTCTCCGCGGCCAGTCTGCGGTGCCCGGCCGCCTTCTCCTCGTGGATCGCGGCCATGCGCAGGTGGTACGCCGGGTTGTCCTGCTCGTAGATGTCCGGGATGCCGTCGCGGTCCTCGTCGCGCTCCTCGTCCTCCCACAGGCTCCGGTACTTGGCATTCCGCACCTTCAGCAGCACCCCGGCCAGTACGGCCGCGATGAGTGAGCCGATGAGGACGGCCGCCTTCACCTCGTCGGCCAGTACCGGCCGGCCCTTGAAGGCCAGTTCGTCGATGAGCAGCGAGACGGTGAAGCCGATGCCGGCGAGGGAGGCCACGGCGAGGACGTCCGGCCAGGCCAGGTCCTCGCTCAGTGAGGCCTTGGTGAAGCGGGCCGTCAGCCAGGTCCCGCCGAAGATCCCGACCGCCTTGCCGACCACGAGGCCGAGCACGACACCGAGCGTCTCGGGCCGGGTGAACACATCGCCGAGCGCTCCGCCGGACACCACCACCCCCGCGCTGAACAGGGCGAACAGCGGCACCGCGAGGCCCGCCGACAGGGGGCGTACGAGATGTTCGACGCGCTCACCGGGGGAGTGCTGCTCACCTTCGTGGCGGTGGCAGCGCAGCATCAGGCCCATCGCGACACCGGCGATCGTGGCGTGGATGCCGCTGTTGTACATCAGCCCCCAGATGGCGAGGGCGAGCGGGACGTACACGTACCAGCCGCGTACGTTCCTGCGCAGCAGCAGCCAGAAGACGACGAGGCCCACGACGGCGCCGCCGAGCGCGGCGAAGTCGATCCGCTCGGTGAAGAAGACCGCGATGATCAGGATGGCGAAGAGGTCGTCGACGACGGCGAGCGTCAGCAGGAAGGCGCGCAGGGCGGACGGCAGGGACGTGCCGATGACCGCCAGGACCGCGAGTGCGAAGGCGATGTCGGTCGCGGTGGGGACGGCCCAGCCGCTGAGGGAACCGCCGCCGGTGACATTGACGAGCGTGTACACGAGCGCCGGGACCGCCATCCCGCACACCGCCGCCGCGACCGGCAGCAGCGCGGCCCTGGGGTCCCGCAGGTCGCCGGCGACCAGTTCGCGCTTGAGCTCGATGCCGGCCACGAAGAAGAACACGGCGAGCAGTCCGTCGGCGGCCCAGTGCTGGACGGAGAGGTCGAGGCCGAGGGCGGCGGGGCCCAGGTGGAAGTCGCGGACGCTCGCGTAGCTGTCGCGCAGGGCGGGTACGTTCGCCCAGATCAGCGCGGCGATCGCGGCGACGAGGAGCAGCACACCGCCGACGGTCTCGGCGCGCAGCGCGTTCGCGACGAACGTCCGCTCGGGCAGCGAGAGGCGGCCGAGGAACTTGCGGGTGCTGTTGCTGGGCGCGGCCACGGGGTGGACCTCCGGTCGGTAGGCAGGGCGAAGCACTTGCCGACCAGACTTCCCGGCGCACCTTGGGTTACTTGTCGCGTCGTTGACGCGTTCCTCAGCTTACCCAAGGTGCCGCGGGGCGTATCCGGCGATCTTCACGTTAAGCGCAAAAAGGGCACCCGGCGCGTTTGCCGGGTGCCCCTGGGGGAGCGCTGTCAGTCCTCGCTCGGTGCCGCGGGGAGCTTCTCCTGGATCAGGTCCATGACCGTGGAGTCGGTGAGCGTGGTGACGTCACCGAGCTCCCGGTTCTCCGCGACGTCCCGCAGCAGACGGCGCATGATCTTCCCGGAGCGGGTCTTCGGCAGCTCCGCCACCGGCAGGATCCGCTTGGGCTTGGCGATCGGCCCGAGCGCGCTGCTCACGTGGTTGCGCAGGCCGGCCACGAGCCCCTCGTCCTCGGCGGAGGCCGTACCGCGCAGGATCACGAACGCGACGATCGCCTGCCCGGTGGTCTCGTCCGCCGCGCCCACGACCGCCGCCTCGGCGACGGAGGGGTGCGAGACGAGCGCCGACTCGACCTCGGTCGTCGAGATGTTGTGCCCGGACACGAGCATCACGTCGTCGACCCGGCCGAGCAGCCAGATGTCCCCGTCCTCGTCCTTCTTGGCGCCGTCCCCGGCGAAGTACTTGCCCTCGAAGCGCGACCAGTACGTGTCGAGGAACCGCTGGTCGTCGCCCCAGATGGTGCGCAGCATCGACGGCCACGGCTCGGTGAGCACGAGATAACCGCCGCCGCCGTTCGGGACCTCGTTCGCCTCGTCGTCGACGACGGTCGCCGAGATGCCCGGCAGGGCCCGCTGGGCGGAGCCCGGCTTGGTCTCGGTGACCCCCGGCAGCGGCGAGATCATCATCGCGCCGGTCTCGGTCTGCCACCAGGTGTCGACGATCGGGGTGCGGTCGCCGCCGATGTGCTTGCGGTACCAGATCCAGGCCTCGGGGTTGATCGGTTCGCCCACCGAACCCAGCACCCGCAGGCTGCTGAGGTCGAACTTCGCGGGGATGTCGTCGCCCCACTTCATGAACGTACGGATCGCGGTCGGGGCGGTGTAGAGGATCGTCACCCCGTACTTCTGGACGATCTCCCAGAATCGGCCCTGGTGCGGGGTGTCCGGCGTGCCCTCGTACATGACCTGCGTCGCGCCGTTCGAGAGCGGCCCGTAGGTGATGTACGAGTGGCCCGTGACCCAGCCGATGTCGGCCGTGCACCAGTAGACGTCGGTCTCCGGCTTGAGGTCGAAGACGGCGTGGTGCGTGTAGGACGCCTGGGTGAGGTAGCCGCCGGAGGTGTGCAGGATGCCCTTGGGCTTACCCGTCGTACCGGACGTGTAGAGGATGAACAGCGGGTGCTCCGCGTCGAAGGCCTCGGGCGTGTGCTCCGGCGACTGCTTCGCGGTGATCTCGTGCCACCAGACGTCCCGGCCCTCGGTCCAGGCGACCTCCTGGCCCGTACGGCGCACGACGAGCACCTTCTCGACGGCGTCCGTACGGCTGACGGCGTCGTCGACGGCCGGCTTGAGCGCCGACGGCTTGCCGCGCCGGTAGCCGCCGTCGGAGGTGATGACGAGCTTGGCGTCCGCGTCGGCGATCCGGGCCGCGATCGCGTCGGCCGAGAACCCGCCGAAGACGACCGAGTGCGCGGCGCCGATCCGGGCGCACGCGAGCATCGCGACGACCGCCTCGGGGATCATCGGCAGATATACGGCGACCCGGTCGCCCTTCTCGACTCCCAGCTCCGTCAGGGCGTTGGCGGCCCTCGACACCTCGTCCTTGAGCTCGGCGTAGGTGATCGCGCGGCTGTCGCCGGGCTCGCCCTCGAAGTGGATGGCGACCCGGTCGCCGTGACCGGCCTCCACATGACGGTCGACGCAGTTGTACGCGACGTTGAGCTTGCCGTCCTTGAACCACTTGGCGAACGGCGGGTTCGACCAGTCCAGGGTCTCGGTGGGCTCGGTGGCCCAGGTCAGCCGACGGGCCTGCTCGGCCCAGAAGCCGAGCCTGTCAGCCTTGGCCTGCTCATACGCCTCCGCCGTGACATTGGCGTTCGCGGCCAGGTCGGCGGGCGGCGCGAACCTGCGCTCCTCGCGCAACAGGTTGGCCAGGCTTTCGTTGCTCACGACATCTCCCTTTCCCAGGGTGTCCGTTGTGTCCCAGACCACAGCTCATCAGACCGGGGGGCACGATGACAAGGGCCGTCCTGAAAATGGTTTAGACCTGTGGGGCGGGTCACGAGGCGCCCCCCTATTGGCACGGACAGGACGGCTGCGGGGTTCACTCGGTAACGCTTCCGGCTTCTCGGCCCAAGAACAGGCGAAGTGCCCTTGGAGCGAAGGAGACACCGAGTGGACCGGGTGGAACGAATACGGGGCGGGCCCGCCGCGGCGGCACGTGACCCTCAGCTCTTCGAAGAGTTCTACCGGCGTCATGTGGACGCCGTGACCCGTTTCGCGGCCCGGCGTGTCGACGATCCGCACACGGCCGCGGACCTGACTCGCTCGGAGGAGACGACGTTGCGTGCGACGCCGTACAGCCAGGCCGTCTCACCGCCGAGCGCGGGCCGGTAGGCGTGCGCGGAGTCGAGGACGGCCATGAAGATCTCGGCATGCCTGCTGGGTACCAGGTGATGAGCATGACGATCTACGGCGTCCGGGGCCCTGTCGAGCCCTGCCAACCGGTGAAGTCGTCCCCGCACGATCCGGTCCCCTCGCCGACGGGCAAGGGCCCCCGGTTCACCCCTTCCTGAGCGCCCCGTGACCGGTGTGCGGCCGACCCCGATCGGACCGCACACCGGCCGTTGGACGCCCCCGGTCCAGGCCGCCGATGAGTCATCGTTCACGCGGGATTGCGCAGGTCCTCCGCCGTCCCCACATGCGCGAACACCACGGCTGACTCGGGCGGGTTGGCGCCGGAGGTGACATCGGTACCCGGGCCGGCGTCGGCATTGGCCTCGGCGTCGGCCAGCAGATACGCCTGGGCCTCGCCCACGTGGAAGTACATCCCCTGCAGTTCGAGCGCGCCCTCCCGCAGCGCGCGGGCCACGGAGTCGTGCGCCCGCAGATGCTCCAACTGCTGCACCACGTTGGTCAGACACAGCTGCTCCACCGCGTCGGCGGGCGCCCGTCCGGCGAGCCGGGGAAAGGGGCGGTCGGCGGTCGCCATCCGCTCCAGGCTCGGCAGCCCGTGCCGCAGCCACCGCTTGAGCGGCGTCTGCGCCCCGCCGGGTTCGGAGTTCAACAGGGCCCCCATGGCCCCGCACCCCGAGTGCCCGCACACCGTGATCGACCGCACCTTCAGTACCTCGACCGCGTACTCGATCGCGGCGGCCACCGAGTCGTCCCCGCTCTCCTCGCCGGGCGGTGGCACCAGATTGCCCACATTGCGCACGACGAAGAGATCGCCGGGACCACTGGACGTGATCATCGACGTCACGAGCCGGGAGTCGGCGCAGGTCAGGAAGAGCTGCGACGGCCGCTGCCCCTCGCGGGCGAGACGGGCCAGCTCACCGCGCACCAGCGGCGCGGTGTTGCGCTGGAACGCGCTGATACCGCGCGCCAGTTGGTGCCCGCTCCGCCGGGCGGAACCGGCGTCTTCCGCCGGCTCTCCCGGGTGGGCGTCGGCGTGCGTGGGCCCCGGACTGGTGGTGGGCTCGCAGCCGTGGTTGCGCCAGGGCGTCCAGGGGCGGCACCGGCAGTGGGAGGCGCCCGGGAACTCGGCGGCGATCCGGGCTCCGGTCCGGCGGCCGGTGAACTCGACCGAGCCGCCCTGCGCGAGGTGCGCGTTCTGCCAGTCCTGCAACGACTCGTACGCCGCGTGGTCCATGAACGAACCGTCCAGCTCCACGACGGCCTGGACTCCTTGCGGCACCAGATGCAGCGCGCGGCTGAGCCTGGGCACCGCGAGGAACGTCAACTGCCCTCGTACGCGTACGTAATGGATTCCTTCCGTCTCTTCGTGCGTGATGCGGGTGCGGGCGAGGCGGTGCAGGGCGACGCCGACCGCCACGGCGACCCCCAGCGTCACGCCCTCCAGGACGCCGAAGAACACGACACCGGCGATGGTGGCGGCGTACACCAGGGCCTCGCGGTGGCGGGTGACCGTGCGGATGTGGTGCAGGGAGACCATCTGGATGCCGACGGCCATCACCAGGGCGGCGAGCGAGGCGAGCGGGATCAGCTCCAGGACGGGGACCATCAGGAGCGCGGCGGCTACTACCCAAACGCCGTGCAGCATCGTGGAGTTCCGGCTGACGGCGCCGGCGTGCACATTCGCCGAACTGCGCACGGCGACTCCGGCGACCGGCAGCCCGCCGAGCGCCCCGGACACGATGTTGGCGGCGCCCTGGCCGAGGAGCTCGCGGTCGAGGTCCGAACGGCCCACGCGCGCCTGCACGTCCGGCCGCCGCGCTGCCACGAGCTTGTCCACGGCGACCGCGCCGAGCAGCGACTGAACGCTGCACACCAGCGTGACGGTGAGGACGGCGGCGGCGACGCCGAGCACCGGCCCCTCGGGCAGCCCGGCCAGCGCGTGGCTGCTCCAGGACGGCAGGTCGACCATGGGGAGGGTCAGTCCGGCGAGCGCGGTGGTCGCGGTGGCTCCGGCGACGGCGACGAGCGCGGCCGGGACCTTGCGCAGGACCCCACCGACCCGGCCGGGAATCCGCGGCCAGGCCAGCAGCAGCGTCAGCGTCAGCACGCTCATCGCCACGGCGCCGGGGTGCAGGTGGGCCAACTGGGCGGGCAGCGCGCGGAGGTTGGCGGGGACGGAGCTCTGCGGTGTGCCGCCGAGCACGATGTGCAGCTGTGCGACGGCGATGGTCACCCCGATGCCGGCCAGCATGCCGTGTACGACGGCGGGGCTGACGGCGAGCGCCGTACGGGCCACGCGCAGGCAGCCCAGGCCGATTTGGGTCAGGCCGGCGAGGACGGTGATGGCACACGTCGTACGCCATCCGTAGCGGTGGATCAGCTCGGCGGTGACCACCGTGAGGCCGGCGGCGGGGCCGCTCACCTGGAGCGCGGAGCCGCCGAGACGTCCGGCGACGAGCCCGCCGACGGCTGCGGCGACCAGGCCCGCCTGGAGCGGCGCCCCGGTGGCGAGGGCGATGCCCAGGGACAGGGGCAGTGCGATCAGGAAGACCGCCACGGAGGCCGACAGGTCGGCGCCCGCGATACGGAATCGGCGCGGGGGCGCCGGCGGGGGGCTGTGGGGCTGATGGATGCGCGCGGGCCGAGTCGAGTCGGCGGCGCGGGTGGGGACGCAGGCAGACATGTTCCCGTCTCCTCCGGGGCAGCGCGGTCGCGGAACAGGTGGTCCCCCGCTCGGTGGCGGAGGGCGGGTCGCGGCCGTGGGTCACGGCGTGCAGCGGCGGGATATTTCAACGTTCGGTAAATGGATCGTAATGCAAAGTAAAGGGCGAGTGCGGGCAATGACCGCAAATGGGTCAGTAAATCACTCGCAAGGGTGAATCGGAAATTTCATCGGCTTGTCATACAAATTCCTTCCCGGGGTCCATGCGACCTTGACGGCGCTGTCGGCATGTCCCTGCACATCACCCGACAACGCCCTAAGCAGCGTTGCCTGACTGAAGGAAGAAGGTGGGCGGAAGATGGCCGCCACCCAGAGGATCGCCGCGGGCGTCGCGCTCGCCGCGGCCTGCGCCACGGCACTCGCCGGTTGCGCGACCGGCACCACCGGTTCCACAGAAGGCGCGCACGGCGCGAAGAAGGCTCCCGGCGCCCCGGCACCCAAGAGCGCGGTCCGTCTGATCGGCGACGGCTCCACCGCGTACACCGGAGCGCAGCCCCATCTGCCCAGAGCGGAGCGCCTGAAGCCGGGTCAGAAGCCGCCGCAGTTCGTGGTGTTCTCCTGGGACGGCGCCGGCGAGGACAGCCAGAAGCTCTTCTCGCACTTCCGCAAGGTCTCCAAGGAAAACAACGCGACGATGACGTACTTCCTCAGCGGCGTGTACATGCTGCCGGAGGAGAAGGCCGACCTCTACAAGCCCCCGCAGCACTCACCGGGACGCTCGGAGATCGGCTTCAACGACGAGCGGGGCATCAAGGAGACCGTGAAGCAGCTGCGCCTGGCGTGGCTGGAGGGCAACGAGGTCGGGACCCACTTCAACGGCCACTTCTGCGGCAGCGGCGGCGGTGTCGGCGAGTGGTCGGTCGAGGACTGGAAGAGCGAGATCGCCCAGGCGAAGTCGTTCGTGAAGTCCTGGAAGACCAACACCGGGATGAAGAAGGCGTCACCCCTGCCCTTCGACTACGACAAGGAGCTGATCGGCGCCCGCACGCCCTGCCTCGAGGGGCAGAAGAACTTCATGAAGGCCGCCCGGGAACTCGGCTTCCGCTACGACACCAGCGGCGTCAACGACCAGCTCTGGCCCAAGAAGAAGGAGGGGCTGTGGGATCTGTCGATGCAGCTCGTGCCCTTCCGCGGACACGCCTACGAGCAGCTCACCATGGACTACAACTTCATGGTCAACCAGTCCGGCACCGCGACGCAGGGCGACCCCGACAAGCAGGAGTACTGGGGCGACGAGATGCGTGACAGTCTCCTCGACGGCTTCAAGCGCGCCTACGACGGCAACCGCGCGCCGCTGATCATCGGCAACCACTTCGAGTCCTGGAACGGCGGCACCTATATGCGCGCCCTCGACGAGGTCATCGAGAAGGTGTGCAACAAGTCCGAGGTCCGCTGCGTCTCCTTCCGCCAGCTCGCCGACTGGCTCGACGCGCAGGACCCGGGGACCCTCGAGAAGATGCGCTCGCTCAAGGTCGGTGAGGCGCCGAAGGGGGGCTGGGCGTCCTTCCTGTCGGGCCGCCCGGCCCCGGCCCCGAAGGGCGTCCCCGGCGCCCCGGCGGTCAAGCAGTAGCCCGCGTTCCTCGGGAGGCGGCTACCAGGGGCTTCCGTACGGGGCCGGCCGCTCACGAGGCGGCCATCCGAGGCTCCCGCACGGGGCCGGCCGCTCACGAGGTGGCCATCAGGCCCTCGCCGATGACGAAGCCGGGGTCGACCTGCGCGGCCAGGTCGACCCCGGTTTTCGCGTTGCCCCAGGAGTCCGCGTTCTTCAGGTGGAAGTGCACCGTCTGGCGGGTGTAGCGCTCCCAGTCGCGCTGCTCGTACGTGGCGTCGGCGGCCTCCCGCAGGGTGCTCAGCGCCTGCTGGTTGACGTCCTCCAGGAGCTCGAACCGGGGCGGGCGGCCCTTCTCCATGGCGCGCACCCAGTCCGAGTGCCCGGCCGTCACCAGCAGATCGTCACCGACTTCGGCGCGGAGGAAGTCGATGTCGTCCTGGCCCTGCACCTTGTTGCCGACGACCTTCAGGGTGACGCCGAAGTCGCGGGCGTACTCCTTGTACTGGCGATAGACGGAGACTCCCTTCCGGGTCGGCTCGGCGACGAGGAACGTGATGTCGAAGCGGGTGAACATGCCGGAGGCGAAGGAGTCCGAGCCGGCCGTCATGTCGACCACCACGTACTCACCGGGGCCGTCGACCAGGTGGTTGAGGCACAGCTCCACCGCTCCCGTCTTGGAGTGGTAGCACGCGACCCCGAGGTCGGCTTCGGTGAAGGGGCCGGTGACCATCAAACGGACGGTGCCGTTGTCGAGTTCCACCGGCCGTGCGCAGGCGTCGTACACCGGGTTGTCCTCGGACACCCGCAGCAGCCGGGATCCCTCACCGGGCGGCGTCGTCTTGATCATCGCGTCGGCGGACGTGATCCGCGGGTTGGAACCGCGCAGGTAGTCCTTGATCAGCGGCAGCCGGCTGCCCATCGAGGGCAGCGCGGCGGCCACCTCCTCGTCGAGGCCGAGCGCGGCTCCCAGGTGCTGGTTGATGTCGGCGTCCACCGCGATCACGGGGGCGCCGGTCGCCGCGAGGTGGCGGACGAAGAGCGAGGACAGGGTGGTCTTGCCGCTGCCGCCCTTCCCAACGAAAGCAATTTTCATGTTCAGGAAGATAGTGCGGACACGGTGTCCCCGCGCGCGTGGTCGGGGAGAAATCCACTCCTTCGTGGGGTGGGCCCGGCAAAGCGGGTGCGGAGCCCGACGAGGGGTGAAGGCCAGGTGAACGGGCGGGCGCGTAGGGTCGTACTCATGAGTACGACAGGCGCGACCGCAGATCCGCTCGCGGCCCTGGGCACGCTGCCAGGCGTGGCCGGGTCCGTGGAATCCGTGCGCAAGGCCGTGGACCGGGTCTACGGGCACCGGATCATGCGCCGTCGCAGTAACGAGATCACGTCCGAGGCGGCGCTGCGCGGGGCGCGCGGTTCCGCGGCGCTGTCGGGTGCCGACTGGGCGCTGGAAGAGGTGCGCCGGCGCGCGGACTTCAGCGCGGACGACGAGGCCCGGACGGTCGGCGCGGCCCTGCGGCTGACCGCCGAGGCCGGCCAACTCCTGTCCATCTGGCGGCAGTCACCCCTGCGGGTGCTGGCGCGGCTGCATCTGGTGGCCGCCGCCGACAACGGGGACGCGGTCGGGCGCCCGCGCCAGGACGGCGAGCCGGTCGACGAACCGCTCGTCGAGCTGCCGCTGCCGGACGCGAACGAGGTCGCCGGCCGCCTCGAAGGTCTCTCCCGGCTGATCATCGCCGGCGGTTCCGCCCCCGCACTGGTGACCGCCGCCGTCGTCCACGGGGAGCTGCTCGCGCTGCGGCCCTTCGGCTCGCACAACGGCCTGGTCGCGCGCGCCGCCGAGCGCATCGTCCTGATCGGCAGCGGTCTGGACCCGAAGTCCGTCTGCCCGGCCGAGGTCGGCCACGGGGAACTCGGCCGCGCCGCTTATGTGGCGGCCCTGGACGGCTATGCCTCCGGCACCCCGGAGGGCATGGCGGCCTGGATCACCCACTGCGGCAAGGCGACGGAACTGGGCGCGCGCGAGTCGACGGCGGTGTGCGAGGCGCTGCAGCGCGGAGCCGCGTAAGACGCGGAATCGCCCTCTCCGTAGAGGGCGAAAAACTCACTGAACAGGGTTGCGGCGGTACGAATTCTCGTACCGCCGCTGGCATGTTCACCCGGTTACCATGCGTCCTCGAAATATTGCCCATCAGGTCGGGAACTGTGGCCCGTCACCTGGTGCGGCTGGCCCGTAATCGACGGGTCGACGTCGCGTGGGTGCCTGGTGTTCATGCTCGGTCCGTGGGGCCTGGTTGCGTTTAAAGGTGATCCTCTCGGATGTCCTTGGTCTCGCGGGCCGTTAACCCCTTTGTACTCCGGGTCCGCAGGAAGCGGAAGCCCTCGTAGTACTTCTTTACTTTTACCTTCAAACAGGTGTGAATCGGGCGCAGTTATGGACGGTGGAATGCGTCCACGCGTGCGTGGGGAATCACATCGCCGTCGCTCGCCGCCGGCTCGCGTACCAGACGAGCCCCGCCGTGGCCGCCGCCGCGCCGACTGCGGCCGCCGCGATGAGCGCCGGACGGGACGGCGCCGACAGCCCGGGCAGCCGCTGCTTCAGCCGGACGGGACGGTGGAAGTCCAGGATCGGCCAGCCCCGGGCGATCGCCTCGCGGCGCAGCGCGCGGTCCGGGTTCACCGCATGGGGGTGGCCGACGCACTCCAGCATGGGGACATCGGTCGCCGAATCGCTGTAGGCGTAGCTGCGATCGAGGTCGTACCCCTCCGACGCGGCCAGCTCCTTCACCGCCTCGGCCTTCGTCGGCCCATAGGCGTAGTACTCCACTTCCCCCGTGAAGCAGCCGTCGTCGCCCACGACCATCCGAGTCGCCACGACCCGGTCCGCGCCGAGCAGTTCGCCGATCGGCTCGACCACCTCGGCCCCGGACGTCGAGACGATCACGACGTCGCGGCCGGCGCTGTGGTGCTCCTCGATGAGGGAGGCGGCCTCGTCGTAGATGATCGGGTCGATCAGGGCGTGCAGGGTCTCGGCGACGATCTCCTTGACCTGCTGGACGTTCCACCCCCGGCACAGCGCGGACAGGTACTGGCGCATCCGCTCCATCTGGTCGTGGTCGGCGCCGCCCGCCAGGAACACGAACTGGGCATATGCGGTACGCAGTACGGCTCTGCGGTTGATCAGTCCGCCCTGGTAGAACGACTTGCTGAACGTGAGCGTGCTCGACTTCGCAATGACCGTCTTGTCCAGGTCAAAGAAGGCAGCTGTGCGGGGCAAGGAGTGGTTTTCCACGAGCCTGAGCATAGGCGCCCACCATTCGGCGTAGTGTGTGGCGCGTGGGTTTGCCTGAGAGGGCTCTCGGGTACACCATGGAAGTCACGGATCGTTCGCGACCGTGCTAACCCGGTCTGGCTCCTCCCCCCCCGAGTCGGACCGTGGGGACGACCCCCGCTCTCCCCCCCGGCGGGGGTCGTCGCATGTCCGGGTGCGTTTCTCCCCGACTCTCAGGACCCTCTGAGCGGCCGCGTGCCGCCTTCGTTCCCTCGCGCCGCGCGCCGTGATCCATCACTCTGTGTAGCTGTGGCGCTGCTCTGTGGAAGTCGCACACGGGCCACCGGTATGGGTGAAGGCGATATTCACAACCACTGAGTTGTCCACAGTTATCGACCAAGATCCACACGATTTTCCGGATCGCTGCACCGTGATTCCAGCGCGTCCCGCAGCCGGCAAGTTCCATGGCCGGTTCCGTTTGTCGGACGCGTTTGGCCGGTTCGTATCGGCCGTTCATATGGAGACCGGTTGCCGGTGCTTCACATGAGCGGCAATCGCGGGGTCGTCGGGGCCCCGCTGACGCAGCAGTGAAGGGGGCTGGAGATCGTGGCGGGAGCCATCACACACGGCCGTACGCCCACCGCCGACGGGCGGCAGGGCGGACCGTTGATCGTCACCGAGGACGCCGAGCTGTTGGACGACCTGCTGCGCCTGTGCGCGGCGGCGGGCGCCAGAGCGGAAGTCCATCCCGGGGTGCCGGAGCGCGGAGGTGGCTGGGAATCGGCCCCGCTCGTCCTCGTCGGCGACGACGCGGCGCGCCGGGTGCGCGGCGCCAGGCGCAGAAGGGGAGTGGTGCTGGTTGGGCGGGATCAGGACGATTCCGGCGTCTGGCAGCGAGCCGTCGAGATCGGCGCCGACCACGTCCTGATGCTGCCCGACGGGGAGCGGTGGCTGGTCGACCGCATCGCCGACGTGGCCGAAGGCGCCGGCCGGCCCGCGCTCACCGTCGGCGTGATCGGCGGCCGCGGTGGCGCCGGGGCGTCCACGCTGGCCTGCGCCCTCGCCGTGACGTCGGCGCGCCAGGGCCGGCGCACCCTGCTCGTCGACGCGGACCCACTGGGCGGCGGACTCGACGTCCTCCTGGGCGGTGAGACGGCGGAGGGCCTGCGCTGGCCCGCGTTCGCCGCCTCGCGCGGCCGGGTCGGCGGCGGCGCCCTGGAGGAGTCACTCCCCGAGCTGCACGCGCTGCGGGTCCTCAGCTGGGACCGCGGCGACTCGGTCACCGTTCCCGCCCCGGCGGTCCGGGCCGTCCTGGCCGCGGCCCGACGGCGCGGAGGTGCGGTCGTCGTCGACCTGCCGCGCCGGATCGACGAGGGCGTCGCCGAGGCACTCGCCCAGGTCGACCTCGGCGTGCTGGTGGTCCCGGCCGAGCTGCGCGCCATCGCATCCGCGGGACGGGTGGCGTCGGTGTTCGGCATGGTGCTGCGCGATCTGCGCGTAGCGGTGCGCGGTCCGTACGCCCCTGGGCTCGACGACCGCGAGGTGGCCCGGCTGCTCGGGCTCCCGCTGGTCGGTGAAGTGCCCTCCGAGCCCCAGCGGTTGGACGAGGGTCTCCCGCCGGGAGGCGCGGCGCGCGGACCGCTCGCCCGCTTCTGTACCGCCTTCTGGGAGCGGGTTCCGGTCGAGGGGGCGGGCGTATGAGCTGGGACCCGGGATCGGACGGGGGCTCCGGCGGCTTGGACCGGGGGTTCGGCGGCTCGGGCCGGGGGCCCGGCGGGCGCACCGGCTCGTATACGGGGACGGGCCCGGCTTCGGAGGCGGGTACGGACCTACTGGACGGTGTGCGGCAGTGGCTCGCCGAGAGCGGTGCCGAGCCGACACCCGCGCGAGTGGCGCAGGCGTTGCGTGAACAGGGGCGGGTGCTCGGCGACACCGAAGTGCTGGGCGCGGCCGAGTCGTTGCGTTCCGAGCTGGTCGGCAGCGGCCCCCTGGACCCGTTGCTCGCCGACCCGTCGGTGACCGATGTCCTGGTGTCGGCGCCGGACCGGGTGTGGGTGGACCGGGGCGGCGGCCTGGAGCTGACCACCGTCTCCTTTCGGGACGCGGCGGCGGTACGACGTCTTGCGCAGCGGCTGGCGGCCGTGGCCGGCAGACGGCTGGACGACGCCCGGCCCTGGGTGGACGCCCGGCTTCCGGACGGCACCCGGCTGCACGCCGTGCTGCCACCGGTCGCGGTCGGCTCCACGTGCCTCTCGCTGCGCGTCGTACGGCCGAGAGCATTCACGCTCGACGAGCTGATGGCCGCGGGGACGGTCCCGCCGGGCGGGGACCGGGTGTTGCGGGCGTTGCTGGATGCCCGGCTGTCCTTCCTCATCAGCGGAGGCACGGGCACCGGTAAGACGACGCTTTTGAGTGCGCTGCTGGGTCTGGTCGGCCCCGGCGAGCGGATCGTGCTCGCCGAGGACTCGGCCGAGCTGCGGCCCGAGCACCCGCACGTGGTCCGTCTGGAGGGGCGGCCCGCGAACCAGGAGGGTGTCGGGCTGGTCGAGTTGCGGGACCTGGTGCGCCAGGCCCTGCGCATGAGACCGGACCGGCTGGTGGTCGGAGAGGTCCGGGGGCCTGAGGTCGTGTCCCTGCTGGCCGCCTTGAACACCGGCCATGAAGGCGGCTGCGGGACGGTCCACGCGAACGCGGCGGCGCAGGTCCCGGCCCGGCTGGAGGCCCTGGGTACGGCCGCGGGGCTCGACCGGGCCGCCCTGCACAGCCAGTTGGCCGCCGCGCTCTCCGTGGTCCTGCATCTCGTACGGGACCGGGCCGGGCGGCGGCGGATCGCCGAGGTGCATGTGCTGGAGCGGGATCCGTCAGGGCTGGTGGTGACGGTGCCCGCGCTGCGCTGGGGCGCGGAGGCGTTCGCGTACGAGCGGGGATGGGAGCGGTTGCGGGGGCTGCTCCGGTCCGGGATCGAAGGGAGCGGGGGGAGCGAGGGGAGCGCGAGGCCGAGGGGCCGCGACGGCGGGGTGGAGTTGAGGGGCGGACGAGTTGTGGACGGGGACGGGGGCCGGGATGACTACGGCGATCGGTGAGATGTCGGTGGGGGCGGCCATGGCGTGTGCGGGAGCGGCGGCCTGGTTGATGGGCGGCCGGGACACGGCGGCGTGGCGGGCTCGGCTGCTGTGCGCGGGTGGCGAGGTGCTGGAGAACGGGCCCTCGCCGTGGGAGCGGGCCGTCGCAGGCGTACGGCGGCTGCGGGGACGGCTGCGGGCCGAATGGTGGTCCGCAGTCGCCGGGTTGGTGATCGCGGTGCTGGGCGCGTCCGTACTGCCTCTGCTGGCCGGCGCTCTCGGCGTGCCTCTGCTGGGGCGCGTGCGACGGGCCGGCGAGGAAAGGCGGAAGCGGCAGCGGCGGGGCGATGCGGTCATCGCACTGTGCGGGGCGCTCGCGGGCGAGGTCCGCGCCGGGCGGCAGCCGGGCGAGGCGCTGCTCCGCGCGGCACGTGACTCGGGCGGGCTCGGTGAGGCGCAGGCAGCGGTGCTGGCGGCGGCGCGGTTCGGCGGGGAGGTGCCCGGAGCTCTCTCCGGCGCGGCCCGGCAACCGGGCGCCGACGGGCTGTCGGGACTCGCAGCGTGCTGGCGAGTGGCGGTGGACCGTGGCGCCGGCCTGGCGGCCGGTCTCGACCGGCTGGAGGAGGCGCTGCGAGCCGAGCGGGACCAACGTGCCGATCTGCGCGCCCAGTTGGCCGGCGCCCGGTCCACGGCCGTGATGCTGGCCGGACTGCCGGTACTGGGCCTCCTGCTGGGCACGGCGCTCGGCGCCGATCCACTGCACGTGCTGCTGCACACCGCCCCGGGCTTGGGATGTCTGCTGGTGGGCGCGGTGCTGGAAGGCGTGGGGCTGTGGTGGGCACTGAGGATCGTACGAGGAGCGGAGGCGGTGTGAGCGCGGAAGTTGTCCACAGGCTGGGGGTTGCGGTGTGCGTGGCGGCGGCTGTCTGGTGGCTGGTCGGCGCGGTCGGACGTGAGCGGAGGGTGCGCCGGAGAGTGGCCACGGTGCTGCTTCTGGAGGCGGCTCCGGCGCGACGGCGATTCCAGGCGGGGGGTGCGGTCCGGCGATGGCTGCCGGTGGCCGGGGTGGTGTGCGCCGGCTGGGTGTTGGCCGGCGGGCTTGCCGGCCTTGTGGTCGGGCTGGTCGCCGGCTTCGGAGCCTGGCGCTGGAGATCGCGCCGGGGAGACGGGCCGGCTGAGGAGTACGAGGTGGCACTGGCGGCACGCCAACTCCCGCTGTCCGCGGATCTGCTGGCGGCCTGCATCGCGGCCGGGGCGAGTCCCGTGGCGGCGGCCCAAGCGGTGGGCGAGGCGCTGCGTGGACCCGTGGGGGAGCGGCTGGCGCAGGGTGCGGCAGAGGTCCGTCTCGGGGGTGAACCGGCCGAAGCGTGGCGCAAGTTGGCCGTCCTCCCGGGTGCGGGTTCGCTGGCCCGGCTTCTGGAACGGGCGGACGAGTCGGGCGTTCCGGCAGCCGGCCCTGTCGCCCGGCTCGCCGCCGAGGCACGCGCCGAGTGGGGCCGAACAGCCACCGCGCGTGCACGCCGGGCAGGGGTCATGGTGACCGCGCCGGTCGGGCTGTGCTTTCTGCCCGCGTTCATCGCGGTCGGAGTGCTGCCTGTGGTGATCGGGCTGGCGGAAGGGGTGCTGGGAGGGGGTGGCGGCTGACGAGACGGCGAACGCCCGGGTGGTGGCGTACGGGGAAGTGCGAGCGAGTGATCAACAGTGTTTTTGACCAGCGATGAGTGATCCCTGGCGATCGGGCCAACGGATCTGGACCTTACGGGGGTTGAGATGAGCAAGGCAGTACGAGCAGGGGTGTCCTTCCTGGCGAGCAGGGTGCGTCGGGCGCGGGCGGTACGGAGGGATGCGGGGATGGTCACCTCCGAGTACGCGATGGGGGTCATCGCGGCGGTGGCATTCGCCGCGGCGCTCTACAAGGTGCTGTCCAGCGGTCAGGTCAGCGCGGAGTTGCAGGGCATCGTGGGGCGGGCACTCGATGTCCGGATGTGACGGGGGCGGTGACGGGTGTGGAGCTTCCCGGGGCGGACGGGTTGTGCTGTGGCTGCCCGCGCGTGGGGGTGTGGGGCGCTCGACGTCAGGCTGTGACGGTGGGCGTTCGTTGCCCGGAAGCGGACGTGAGCGTGGGCGCAGGCGTCGGTGGGGCCCGGGGGCTGGGCGTCGGCGGGATCTGGACCGGGGGTTCGTGACGGCGGAGGCGGCGGTGGTGCTGCCCGCCCTCGTGCTCTTCGCGATGGCCCTCGTCTGGGCGCTGCTCGCCGCGTCCGCGCAGATCCAGTGCGTGGACGCGGCACGGGCCGGGGCACGGGCGGCGGCCCGGCAGGATCCCCCGGACGCGGTGGTGGCCGTGGCCCGCCAGGCGGCGCCGAGCGGAGCGCGCGTGACGGTGAGTCGTGACGGGGACCTGGTGCATGTGGCGGTCGTGGCACACCCGCCCGGTCCGGACGGCCTCACCCTCGAACTGCGCCACGAGGCCGTGGCGTTGGCCGAGGAGACGGTGGGGGCGGGGTGATGAGGAGAGGGCGACCTGGCACCGAGACCGGTGACGGGCTGGATACCGGCGGCGGTGTCGCCGGAGGCTCCGGAAGCGGCGCCGACAGTGCGTCCGGTGTCGACACGGCACGCGGCACCGGCGCCGGTAAAGCTCGCGGCACCGGCGTCGGCAAAGCTCCTGGCATTGGCGTCGGCAATCCCCCCGGCACTGGCGTCGGTAAAGCCCCCGGCGCCGGCAATCCCCCCGGCCCCGGCGTCGGCAAGAGCACCCGCCTCAACGCGTCGGACCGAGGTTCGGCCACCGTCTGGGTGGTGTGCGCGATCGCGGCGTTGTGCGTGGTCTTCGGTGCCGTACTGGCCATGGGGCAGGCCGTCGTGACCCGGCATCGCGCGGCGGGCGCCGCCGACCTCGCCGCGCTGGCGGCCGCGGATCACTGGACGGGCGCTGCGGCGGCCTGCGCCGAGGCGGAGCGGGTGGCGCGGGCCCAGGGCGCCCGGCTCGCCCGGTGTGCGACCGAGGGCGAGATCTCGGACGTCACGGCGGCATCGGGCCGGGGGCCTTTCGCCGCCGAGGTCAGGTCGAGAGCGGGCCCTGCGGGTCCGGCCCAGCCGAGGGCTGCGGGTCCGGGCCAACCGGGGCCTGCGGGCTAACCGGGCCCTGCGGGTCCGGGCCAGCAGAACCCTGTTAGGCCGAACCACCCGAACCCTGCTGGTCCGGGTCAACCGAGTCCTCCGCGTCCGGCCCAGCCGAGCTCTCAGGGTCACCCGAACCTTGCGCGTCCTGCCCAGCCGAGCTATCAGGGTCACCCGAACCCTGCGCGTCCTGCCCAGCCGAGCTATCAGGGTCAGCTGAGCTCTCAAGGTCACCCGAGCCCTCAGGCTCACCCGAGCCCTCAGGCTCACCCGAGTCCTCAGGCTCACCCGAGCCCTCTGGGCTCAACTGCTCCCCCGCCCCCTCTCCCGGCTTCGGTGCCCCCTGGAGCAGCACCGTGAGCAACCGGACGGCACCCCGCTTGTGCAGCGGATCGTTGCCGTTGCCGCACTTGGGGGACTGGATGCAGGACGGGCAGCCGGCGTCGCATTCGCAGGAGGCGATGGCCTGCCGGGTGGCGGTGAGCCATTCGCGGGCGGTGTGGAAGGCGCGCTCCGCGAAGCCCGCGCCGCCCGGGTGGCCGTCGTACACGAAGACCGTGGGGAGGAGGGTGTCCGGGTGCAGCGGGACGGAGACACCTCCGATGTCCCAGCGGTCGCAGGTGGCGAACAGCGGGAGCATGCCGATCGAGGCGTGTTCGGCGGCGTGCAGGGCGCCGCCGAGGATCTCCGGGTTCACCCGGGCCGCGTCCAGTTGGTCCTCGGTGACGGTCCACCACACGGCGCGGGTGCGGAGCGTACGAGGAGGGAGGTCGAGTTTGGTCTCACCGAGCACCTCGCCGGTGATGAGTCTGCGGCGCAGGAAGGAGACGACCTGGTTGGTGACCTCGACGGAGCCGTAGCACAACCGGCCCTCGCCCCAGGGGACTTCGACGTCCGTTTCCAGGACGGAGATGGCGGTCGTGTCGCGGGCGACCGTCGAGTACGGCGGGGCGGCCTCCTCGACCAGGGCGACGGAGTCCTCCAGGTCCAGCTTGCGCACCAGGTACGTACGGCCCTGGTGGAGGTGGACCGCGCCCTCGTGCACCGCGGTGTGCGCGGCGCCCGCGTCGACCGTGCCGAGCAGCCGTCCGGTGCCGGACTCGACGACCTGGATCGGGGTGCCGCCACCGCCGCGGATGTCGGCGAGGTCCGCGGCCCGCTCCCGGCGCGTCCAGTGCCATGCCGAGGTCCGGCGGCGCAGCAGCTTCGCGGCTTCCAGTTGCGGCAGCAGTTCCGCGGTGGCCGGGCCGAAGAGCTTCAGGTCGTCGTCCGTGAGCGGGAGTTCGGCGGCGGCCGCGCAGAGGTGGGGTGCGAGGACGTACGGATTGTCAGGGTCGAGGACGGTGGACTCGACCGGCTGGTCGAAGAGGGCCTCGGGGTGGTGGACGAGGAAGGTGTCCAGTGGGTCGTCGCGGGCGATCATGATCGCCAGGGCGCCCTGTCCGGAACGGCCTGCCCGGCCGGCCTGCTGCCACAGCGAGGCGCGGGTGCCGGGGTAGCCGGCGATGAGGACGGCGTCCAGTCCGGAGACGTCGACGCCGAGTTCGAGGGCGGTGGTGGCGGCGAGGGCGAGGAGTTCGCCGGAGTGGAGGGCGCGTTCGAGGGCGCGGCGTTCCTCCGGGAGGTAGCCGCCGCGATAGGCCGCGACACGCCGGGCGAGGGAGCGGTCGATCTCGGCGAGCCGTTCCTGGGTGATCACCGCGATCAGCTCGGCGCCGCGCCGGGAGCGTACGAACGCGACGGACCGTACGCCCTGAAGGGTCAGGTCGGTGAGGAGGTCGGCGGTCTCGGCGGTGGCGGTACGCCGGACGGGGGCGCCCTTCTCGCCGTGCAGGTCGGTGAGCGGGGGCTCCCACAGGGCGAAGACGAGCTCGCCGCGCGGGGAGGCGTCGTCGACCACCTCCACGACCCGCAGTCCGGTCAGCCGGCCGGCGGCGACGGAGGGCTCGGCGGCGGTCGCGGAGGCCAGCAGGAAGACGGGGGAGGAGCCGTAGCGGGCACAGAGGCGGCGCAGGCGGCGCAGCACCTGGGCGACATGGGAGCCGAAGACACCCCGGTAGGTGTGGCACTCGTCGATGACGACGTAGCGCAGGGAGCGCAGGAAGGAGGCCCAGCGGGCGTGCGAGGGCAGTATCCCGCGGTGGAGCATGTCGGGGTTGGTCAGCACGTAGTTGGCGTACTGGCGCACCCATTCACGTTCCTCGACCGGCGTGTCGCCGTCGTAGACGGCGGGGCGTACGGCATGGCCGAGGGGTTGTGAAAGTTCCTTCACGGATCGGCGCTGGTCGGCGGCGAGGGCCTTGGTCGGGGCGAGGTAGAGGGCGGTGGCGCCACGGCCGTTCGCGGCTTCGGAGCCGTCGAGGAGCGCCGACAGGACCGGGGCGAGGTAGGCCAGGGACTTGCCGGAGGCCGTGCCCGTGGCGACGATCACCGACTCGCCGTCCAGGGCGTGCTCGGCGGCCCGTGCCTGGTGGGCCCAGGGATGTTCGATACCGCAGGCCTGCACCGCCGCGATGACCTCCGGACGGATCCGGTCGGGCCAGAGGGCATGCCGACCCGCACGTGGGGGCAAGTGCTCCGTATGAGTGATGCGCGAAGCCCGGCTCGGCCCCGAGGCGAGCCGGTCCAGGACCGTGCCCGGCGAGGGGCGGGAAGCGGTGTCCGCCGAGGATCCATCGGATCGGTGATTCTTGGCCATCGGGTCCGAGTGTGTCACTGGCGTGACGGACAATGGAGCCAAGGCGTCGTGCACGCCTGCTGGTAAGTGATTGAATGCCATCGCGGCTGGCGAACCGTCCCGGGGGCTCTGCCGAGGTGTCCCTTCGGGCGACCGCTCGATAGCAAGGTGCTGGAGGATCCGTGGACCTGTCCCTGTCGACCCGTACCGTCGGCGATCGTACGGTCGTCGAGGTCGGTGGCGAAATCGATGTATATACCGCGCCCAAGCTGCGCGAGCAGCTGGTCGAGCTGGTGAACGACGGCAATTTCCATCTTGTCGTCGACATGGAAGGTGTGGACTTCCTCGACTCCACCGGGCTCGGCGTGCTGGTTGGCGGCCTGAAGCGGGTGCGTGCCCATGAGGGCTCGCTGCGTCTGGTCTGCAACCAGGAGCGCATTCTGAAGATCTTCCGCATCACCGGACTCACCAAGGTGTTCCCGATCCACACCTCGGTCGAGGAAGCGGTGGCGGCCACCGACTGACCCGTCCGACGGGCCGCGAAGCCACCGGACGGCAGAAGTCGCGCGCCCAGGACGGCAGAAGCAAGGACGGGGGACCGGGTCTCGGCGGCCCGGCCCCCTGACAGCACGCCCGTAGTTCTTAGGGGGATGCATGGCCACCGTTGAACTCCGCTTCAGCGCGCTGCCCGAGCACGTCAGGACCGCCCGACTGGTGGCGGCAGCGGTTGCGCGCAGGGCCGGAGTGGACGAGGCCGTACTCGACGAAGTCAGACTCGCCGTGGGCGAGGCCTGTACTCGTGCCGTCGGGCTGCATCAGAGCGGCGGCATCTCGGCGCCGGTTCATGTGTCGCTGATCGAGGAGGAGAAGCAGTTCTCCATCGAGGTCGGTGACGAGGCGCCGCGGACTGCTCCCGGAGACAAGGTGCCGGGCGCCCGCGGTGCGAGCGACGAACCGGACGCGGAGACCGAGGAGGACGAGATGGGCCTCGCGGTCATCAGCGGCCTCGTCGACGACGTGGAGGTGACCGCCGGCGAGCACGGCGGACTGATCAGGATGAGCTGGCCGACCACGCCGCCCGGCCCGCCTCTTCCCTGACCCTCCCGTCGTACCCCCTGGAGAACCCAAGCGAAGTACCCGTAGTGCCTCAAGGGCCCTGCTCAGCAGGGCCCTTTTGCGTGCGCGGCGCCCGCTCCCGGCCTTTTCGTGAAATGATTCACGATCAATCACGCGATTATTCGATCAAGCGTCAACGCTTTTAGGGCATTACCGCTTTCGGGTTCCGTGTGTACTGGCCGATCATTTGCTGTAGAGCATGTGAAGGCCAATTCCGCTTACCGCCATCTGTTTTGATCAGGTTCCGGTACCTACAATCCGTCCACATCTTGAGCTCAGCACAGGCGTCAAGGAGGACGAATGGCGGGGCTTTCTACCCCTCATCAGTTTGACCACCCCTCAACCCTCGCGGCCGCGGTACTGACCGACGACAACCGGCTCATCGTGATGGTGATCGGGATCGTCGCGCTCGCGGCGCTCGTGGTCGCCGGGATCCTGGTGCGCCAGGTTCTCGCGGCCGGCGAGGGCACCGACAGCATGAAGAAGATCGCGACGGCGATCCAGGAGGGCGCGAATGCCTACCTGGGGCGGCAGATGCGCACCCTCGGAGTTTTCGCCGTCGTGGTGTTCTTCCTGCTCATGCTGCTGCCCGCGGACGACTGGAATCAGCGTGCCGGCCGATCGATCTTCTTCTTGATCGGTGCGGTGTTCTCGGCGACCACCGGCTATATCGGCATGTGGCTCGCCGTACGCAGCAATGTCCGCGTGGCCGCCGCGGCACGGGAAGCGACCCCGGCGGAAGGTGAGCCCGAAAAGGATCTCACCGCCGTCTCGCACAAAGCCATGAAGATCGCTTTCCGCACGGGCGGCGTCGTCGGCATGTTCACGGTGGGGCTCGGTCTGCTGGGCGCCTCGTGTGTGGTGCTGGTGTACGCGGCCGACGCACCGAAGGTCCTGGAGGGCTTCGGCCTCGGTGCCGCGCTGATCGCGATGTTCATGCGTGTCGGCGGCGGCATCTTCACCAAGGCCGCCGACGTCGGCGCCGACCTGGTCGGCAAGGTCGAGCAGGGCATTCCGGAGGACGATCCGCGCAATGCCGCGACCATCGCCGACAACGTGGGCGACAACGTCGGCGACTGCGCCGGTATGGCCGCCGACCTCTTCGAGTCGTACGCGGTGACACTCGTCGCCGCGCTGATCCTCGGCAAGGCGGCGTTCGGTGACTCCGGGCTCGCGTTCCCGCTGATCGTGCCGGCCATCGGCGTACTCACGGCGATGGTCGGCATCTTCGCGGTGGCGCCCCGGCGCTCCGACCGCAGTGGGATGTCCGCGATCAACCGCGGGTTCTTCATCTCCGCGGTGATCTCACTGGTCCTGGTGGCCGTGGCCGTCTACGTCTATCTGCCGTCCACGTACGGCGACCTCGACGGCGTCACCGACAAGGCCATCGCCGGCAACGACGGCGACCCGCGGGTCCTCGCGCTCATCGCGGTCGCCATCGGCATCGTGCTCGCCGCGCTGATCCAGCAGCTGACGGGCTACTTCACCGAGACCACTCGCCGTCCCGTCCGGGACATCGGCAAGAGTTCGCTCACCGGCGCGGCCACCGTCGTCCTCGCCGGTATCTCCATCGGTCTCGAATCGGCCGTCTACACCGCCCTGTTGATCGGTCTCGGCGTGTACGGGGCGTTCCTGCTCGGCGGTACGTCGATCATGCTGGCGCTCTTCGCGGTGGCGCTGGCCGGCACCGGACTGCTCACCACGGTCGGCGTCATCGTCGCCATGGACACCTTCGGGCCGGTCTCCGACAACGCGCAGGGCATCGCCGAGATGTCCGGTGACGTCGAGGGCGCGGGCGCGCAGGTGCTCACCGACCTGGACGCCGTGGGCAACACCACCAAGGCCATCACCAAGGGCATCGCCATCGCCACCGCCGTACTCGCGGCGTCGGCGCTCTTCGGGTCGTACCGCGACGCGATCTTCACGGCCGCTGACGACGTGGGCGAGAAGGTCTCCGGCGCGGGCGCGCCGCTGAACCTGATGATGGACATCTCGCAGCCCAACAACCTGGTGGGTCTCATCGCGGGCGCCGCGGTCGTCTTCCTCTTCTCGGGGCTGGCGATCAACGCGGTGTCTCGGTCCGCCGGGGCCGTGGTCTACGAGGTGCGGCGGCAGTTCCGCGAGCACCCCGGGATCATGGACTACAGCGAGAAGCCGGAGTACGGGCGCGTCGTCGACATCTGCACCAAGGACGCGTTGCGCGAGCTGGCCACTCCCGGTCTGCTCGCCGTGCTCACCCCGATCGCGATCGGTTTCACGCTCGGGGTCGGCGCGCTCGGGTCGTTCCTCGCGGGCGCCATCGGCACCGGCACGCTGATGGCGGTCTTCCTCGCCAACTCCGGCGGTGCGTGGGACAACGCGAAGAAACTCGTCGAGGACGGTCACCACGGGGGCAAGGGCAGCGAGGCCCATGCCGCGACGGTGATCGGCGACACGGTCGGCGACCCGTTCAAGGACACCGCCGGTCCCGCGATCAACCCGCTGCTGAAGGTGATGAACCTGGTGGCGCTGCTGATCGCGCCCGCGGTCGTCAAGTTCTCCTACGGCGACGACAAGAGCGTGGGCATGCGCGTCCTCATCGCGGTGCTCTCGCTGCTCGTGATCGTGGTGGCGGTGTACGTCTCCAAGCGGCGCGGTATCGCCGTGGGTGACGAAGACAACTCGGAGAGGGTGGCCAAGTCAGCTGATCCTGCGGTGGTTTCGTAGCTCACGGGACTTCATCGCTGGTCGGGATACCGGCCAACAGGCGGGCGGGCGGCGCGCATTGACGTGCCGCCCGCCCGTCCGTGTGTGTGCACGCCCTCTCCGTGAGCCTTCTCTCTCTGGTGCAAATGGCTGCAATAACGCATAAAGCGGACGTTGGACACGGGGTTGTCGCCCACTTGGCGTGTATGTTCCGGGGCCGAGAGCCATGGAAGGGACCAATCCGGTGAACAAGAAGCTCGCGGCCGCTGTGTCCGGCGGTGCGGTACTGGTGATGGCGCTGTCGGGATGCAGCAGCGACAGCGGCAACAACGACAAGCTGAACTCCTGGGCCAAGCAGGTCTGCGACGCGGTGCAGCCGCAGGCGCAGAAGATCGAGGCCGCCAACGCCGCGATCCAGAAGGAGACCTCGGACAACAGCACGCCGGCCGCCGTCCAGTCGACCGACTCCAAGGCCTTCCAGGACATGTCCGACGCCTACAAGGCGATCGGCGGGGCCGTCGACAAGGCCGGGGCCCCGGACGTCGAGAACGGCAAGAAGAAGCAGACGGACGCGGTCAACGAACTCAACGGCATCTCCTCGTCGTATGCCGGCCTGAAGAAGCAGGTCGACGGGCTCGACACCAAGGACCAGGCGAAGTTCGCCGACGGTCTCAAGGGCATCGCCACCCAGCTCGACAAGCTGAGCAAGAGCGGGAACGACGCGTTGAAGAAGCTCGAGGAGGGAGACGTGGGCAAGGCGATGGCGAAGCAGGAGAGCTGCAAGTCCGCGTCCGCTTCGACGGGGGCTGGGGCTGGGGCCACCAAGGGGTGAGGTTCGGTTTGGGGGCCCTCCGCGGGGTCCCGGGTCCCTGGGCGCCGGGGGTGGATCCAGGGCTCCCTGGGCGCACCTGACGGCGCCTGGGCGCGCCGCTTCGGGGTGTGGGGTGCGGGGTGCGTGGGGCGCGAGGCCGGCCTCGGGGCGCGAGCGTGCTCGACGTGCGCCCGGCGTGTGCCGCGTGCGGTGCGCCCTGCCCGTGGCGAGTGCGCTGCGCTTGCGCGCGGTGCGCCTGGCGTGAGGTGCGTGTGGTGCGCCCGGCGTGAGGTACGTGCGATGCGCTTGGGCGCGGTGTGTCCGGCGTGAGGTGCATGTGGTGCGCCCGGCGTGAGGTACGTGCGCTGCGGTTGGGCGCGGTGCGCCTGGCGTGAGGTGCGTGTCGTGCGCCCGGCGTGGGGTGTGTGCGATGCGCTTGGGCGCGGTGCGCCCGGCGTGAGGTGCGTGTCGTGCGGTGATCGTCGCTGTCCGCGCTCGGGCGGCCCGACGGCCCGGTGACGCGTTGCGGGTGACAATGGACGGGTGAGTCACAGCAGCCTGCCCCCGTTGCCCTCGTCCGATCGTCCCGAAGCTGCCGCGCGGCTGCGTGAGGCCCTGCTCGGGGCCTCCTTCACCGTCGACGGGATGCTCGACCTGCTCGGCGCTCCCGCGTACGCGGCGCTGGCGCGGAGCGAGACCGTTCCCGCGCTCCGGGCGACCCGCGGGGACACGCCGCTGGAGACGCTCGTACGGCTCTTCCTGTTGCAGCAGCCCGTGCCCCACGCGCGCGTGGCCGACGTACTGCCCGTCGCCGGCTGTCTGGACAGCGGGTGGCTGACCGCGGTCGGCGGGGACGAGGTGGCCGCGACCGTGGATGTCAGGCCGTACGGCGGGACGGACGGCGAGGACTGGTTCATCGTGTCCGACCTGGGGTGCGCGGTCGGTGGCGCCGGCGGGATCGGCAGCCGGGACGAAGGCGTCGTACTCGGTGTGGGCGGGGCCTCGACGACGCTCGCCGGCATCACCGTGCGGACGCCCGTCGCCTCCGCGCTCGACCTCGGCACCGGCTCCGGGATCCAGGCGCTGCACGCCGCGCAGCACGCCACGCGCGTGACGGCGACCGACCTCAATCCCCGTGCCCTGGAGATGACAGCGCTCACCCTCGCGCTCTCCGGTGCGCCGCGGGCCGATCTGCGGGAGGGCTCCCTCTTCGAGCCGGTGGGCGAGGAGACGTACGACCTGATCGTCTCGAACCCGCCCTTCGTGATCTCTCCCGGCGCCCGGCTCACGTACCGGGACGGCGGGATGGGCGGGGACGATCTGTGCCGCACGCTCGTTCAGCAGGCGGGGGAACGGCTGAACGACGGGGGGTACGCGCAGTTCCTCGCCAACTGGCAGCACGTGGAAGGGGAGGACTGGCAGGACCGCCTCCGGTCCTGGGTGCCGCGCGGGTGTGATGCGTGGATCGTGCAGCGTGAGGTGCAGGACGTCACGCAGTACGCGGAGTTGTGGCTGCGCGACGCGGGCGACCACCGCAACGATCCGGCCGAGTACCAGGCGCGGTACGACGCCTGGCTCGACGAGTTCGAGGCGCGCAAGGTGCGGGCGGTCGGCTTCGGGTGGATCACGCTGCGCAAGGCGGCGGCCGCGCAGCCCTCGATCACGGTCGAGGAGTGGCCCCACTCCGTGGAACAGCCGCTCGGCGACGCCGTGCGCACGCACTTCGAGCGCGTCGACTATCTGCGTGCCCACGACGACGCGGCGCTGCTCGCGGGGCACTTCAAGCTGGTGGCCGAGGTCGTGCAGGAGCAGGTCGGGCTGCCCGGAGCGGAGGACCCGGAGCACGTGGTGCTGCGCCAGCACCGCGGGATGCGCCGGGCCACCAAGGTGGACACCGTCGGCGCGGGCTTCGCGGGCGTGTGCGACGGCACGCTGAGCGCGGGGCGCATTCTCGACGCCATCGCCCAACTGGTCGGCGAGGATCCGGTATTGCTGCGCGACCGGACGCCGGCGCAGATCCGGCTCCTGGTGGAGCAGGGGTTCATCGAGCCGACCGGGTGACGCGCGGTTGCCTCGCCGTCCGGTGAGGCGTGCGGTCGTCCGTCCCCGGCTACGTGACCCCGCCCGCAGCCGGCGACGTATTCGCGTCGAGTCGGTCACCCCCACGGCGCGCCCGGCGCCCGGCCGGACCACGTGCCGGGCCCCGAACCGCCCCCGCCGGAACGACAGATTCGCCACAGTCCGGCGGACGCCTTGCCGGGCAGACGACGGGACGCCCGGCCGCGAAGGCGCGGCCACCGGCACGGCACAACCGCCCCATGGCGACCCATGGGCCCCCGTCCGCCCCGCGTTCACCGTGGCGTCGCCCGCCCGATTCCCGGGCGTGCCAGCCTCCCGACCCTGGGTACCCGGGGCGGAAGGACAGACCCATGGAAAGCGGACCGGCGATCTTCGCGGGGGCGGTGTTCGCCCTGTTCGGGGGCGGACTGCTGACGTGGACCGCGGTGCGGTCGCGTCGGCGCGAGCCCGTCGCCCTCGGTGTGAGCCCCGTCGCATCGGCGATGTTCGCGACCCTCGCGGCCTCGGGCGCGCTCGTGCTCGGCGCGTGGTGCTTCACGCGCGTGTGACGCCCCGCTCCCCGGTTGCCGGCCCACTGGCTGCGGGTAATTGATAGGTCACCCTCCGGATGGGGCAGAAACGGCTGGTGGCCACTTCGGGCGGCAGGAATGGCGGTAGTCGGGTTACCGTTCGAGTGGCCGTTGCGGGCTTTTCCCGTTTGACACGGGGGCGGGATGTACCGTCACACTCCGCAGCGACAGCACGACACGACCCCCGGGAGCAAGCCCCGGGGAGACCCCCGCGTCGACCGGAGAGAAGAGCGAAGTTGTCCCCGACCAGCGACACCGCACACGGCGGCCGCCGACTCGTCATCGTCGAGTCGCCTGCCAAGGCGAAGACGATCAAGGGCTATCTCGGCCCCGGCTACGTCGTCGAAGCGAGCGTCGGGCACATCCGCGACCTCCCCAACGGCGCCGCGGAGGTGCCGGAGAAGTACACCGGCGAGGTGCGCCGCCTCGGCGTGGACGTCGAGAACGACTTCCAGCCGATCTACGTGGTCAACGCTGACAAGAAGGCCCAGGTCAAGAAGCTCAAGGACCTGCTGAAGGACTCCGACGAACTCTTCCTCGCCACCGATGAGGACCGCGAGGGCGAGGCCATCGCGTGGCACCTCCTCGAGGTCCTGAAGCCCAAGGTCCCCGTCCACCGGATGGTCTTCCACGAGATCACCAAGGACGCGATCCGCGAGGCCGTCGCCAACCCGCGCGACCTCAACCAGCGCATGGTCGACGCCCAGGAGACCCGCCGCATCCTCGACCGCCTCTACGGCTACGAGGTCTCGCCGGTCCTGTGGAAGAAGGTCATGCCGCGGCTGTCGGCGGGCCGTGTCCAGTCCGTGGCGACCCGTCTCGTCGTCGAGCGGGAGCGCGAGCGCATCGCCTTCCGCTCCGCCGAGTACTGGGACCTGACCGGCACCTTCGGCACCGGCCGCACCGGCGACGCGAGCGACCCGTCCAATCTGATCGCCCGTCTGACCGTGGTCGACGGCAAGCGCGTCGCCCAGGGCCGTGACTTCGACTCGCTCGGCCAGATCAAGGGCGCCAACACCCTCCACCTGGACGAGGCGAACGCCCGGGCGCTCGCCGCCGCCCTCCAGGACACGAACTTCGCGGTCCGCTCGGTCGAGTCCAAGCCGTACCGCCGCTCGCCGTACGCCCCGTTCCGTACGACGACGCTCCAGCAGGAGGCCTCGCGCAAGCTGGGCTTCGGTGCGAAGGCGACCATGCAGGTGGCGCAGAAGCTGTACGAGAACGGCTTCATCACCTACATGCGTACGGACTCCACGACCCTGTCGGAGACGGCCATCACCGCCGCCCGCACCCAGGTCACGCAGCTGTACGGCGCCGACTACCTCCCGGCCCAGCCGCGGACGTACGCCGGAAAGGTCAAGAACGCGCAGGAGGCGCACGAGGCGATCCGTCCCTCGGGTGATCGTTTCCGCACGCCGGCCGAGACGGGTCTGACCGGCGACCAGTTCCGGCTGTACGAGCTGATCTGGAAGCGGACCGTCGCCTCCCAGATGAAGGACGCGGTCGGAAACTCCGTGACCGTGAAGATCGCGGGCACCTCCGCGGACGGTCGTGACGCCGAGTTCAGCGCGTCCGGCAAGACGATCACCTTCCACGGCTTCCTGAAGGCGTACGTCGAGGGTGCGGACGACCCGAACGCGGAGCTGGACGACCGCGAGCGCCGGCTGCCGCAGGTGGCCGAGGGCGACCCGCTGTCCGCCGAGGAGCTCTCGGTCGACGGCCACGCCACCAAGCCCCCGGCCCGCTACACCGAGGCCAGCCTGGTCAAGGAGCTCGAAGAGCGCGAGATCGGCCGCCCGTCGACGTACGCGTCGATCATCGGCACGATCCTCGACCGCGGTTACGTCTTCAAGAAGGGCACGGCGCTCGTGCCGTCCTTCCTGTCGTTCGCCGTGGTCAACCTCCTGGAGAAGCACTTCGGGCGGCTCGTCGACTACGACTTCACCGCCAAGATGGAGGACGACCTCGACCGCATCGCCCGGGGCGAGGCGCAGGCCGTGCCGTGGCTCAGGCGGTTCTACTTCGGCGAGGGCGAGGCGACCGGCGCGGCCGAGGCGGGCAACGGCGACGGCGACCACCTCGGCGGCCTCAAGGAACTCGTCACCGACCTGGGCGCCATCGACGCCCGCGAGGTCTCGTCCTTCCCCGTCGGCAACGACATCGTGCTCCGTGTCGGCCGCTACGGGCCCTACGTCGAGCGCGGCGAGAAGGACTCCGAGAACCACCAGCGCGCCGACGTGCCCGAGGACCTGGCCCCGGACGAGCTGACCGTCGAACTCGCGGAGGAGCTGCTCGCCAAGCCGAGCGGCGACTTCGAGCTCGGCGCCGACCCGGTCTCGGGCCACCAGATCATCGCCAGGGACGGCCGCTACGGCCCGTACGTCACCGAGGTGCTCCCCGAGGGCACCCCGAAGACGGGCAAGAACGCCGTCAAGCCGCGTACCGCCTCGCTGTTCAAGTCGATGTCGCTGGATACGGTGACGCTCGACGACGCCCTGAAGCTGATGTCGCTGCCGCGGGTCGTCGGCAAGGACGCCGAGGGTGTGGAGATCACCGCGCAGAACGGCCGTTACGGGCCGTACCTGAAGAAGGGCACGGACTCGCGGTCGCTCACCGCCGAGGACCAGCTCTTCACCATCACGCTCGAAGAGGCGCTGGCGATCTACGCGCAGCCCAAGCAGCGTGGCCGTGCGGCCGCCAAGCCGCCGCTGAAGGAGCTGGGCGCGGACCCGGTCAGCGGGCAGCCCGTCGTCGTCAAGGACGGCCGTTTCGGGCCGTACGTCACCGATGGCGAGACCAACGCGACCCTGCGGTCCGGCGACAGCGTCGAGGAGATCACTCCGGAGCGCGGCTTCGAGCTGCTCGCCGAGAAGCGCGCCAAGGGCCCGGCCAAGAAGACCGCCAAGAAGGCCCCCGCCAAGAAGACGGCGACAAAGAAGGCTCCTGCCAAGAAAACGGCCGCCAAGAAGACGACGACTTCGAAGACGGCCGCCAAGAAGGCACCTGCCAAGAAGGCCGCTGCCAAGAAGACGGCGGCTTCGGAGAGCTGACTCCGGGATACGGGTGGCCGCGGCTTCCGGTGGCTGCGGCTTCCGGGGCGGTGACCCGTTCTGACGGTGACAACGGCTTCCGGGGCGGAGACCCGTTCTGACGTTGACAGCGACGTCCGGGGCGGAGACCCGTTCTGACGGTGGCTGCGGCCTCCCGGATTCGCGGCCGCGCTGAGTCTTGTTATGTGTGTGCCCCCGCACCTTCTGGTGTGGGGGCGTCCACATGTTCGGACCGCCCCTTCGGGGACCGGGCGCCTCCGGATAGGCTGTCAGGATGACGCGAGCCGAGCAGCCAACGGCCCACCATCCGGCCTCCGACGACGCCCTGGTCGCAGATTCCCGGGAGCGCGCCGTCCGGGCGCTGCTGCGCCAACCGCAGCTGAAACGGCTGTGGAGCGCGCAGCTCGTGGGGGGTGTCGGCGATGTCCTCGCCCTGCTCGTCCTCGTGGTCCTCACGCTCCAGGCGGCCATCGCGGGCGGCACCTTCGGCGGTGGCTACCGCGGAGTGAGCCTCGCCGTGGCGGCGGTCTTCGGGGCACGCGTTCTCGCCACGCTGCTCTTCGGCGCCGTACTCCTCGGGCCGCTCAGTTCGCTCACCTCCCAGGACGGGCCGCTCGACCGGCGCTGGACCATGGTCGGGGCCGACGGGCTGCGGGCCGGCCTGCTGATCGTCGCGCCCCTGTGGATCGACTGGACGCCGGACGACGCGCCGGCCGTGCTCCTGGTGACCGCCTTCGTGACCGGTGTCGCCGAGCGCTTCTGGACGGTGTGCCGCGAGAGCGCCGCGCCCGCGCTGCTGCCCGCGCCGCCCCTGGAGGGCGCGACGGTACGCCCGTTGCCGGACCACCTGGACGCGCTGCGGCGCCTGTCCCTGCGGACCAGCTTCGTGGCGGTGCCGATCGCGGCCGCCGGGCTGGTCGCCGTATCGCTGCTCAACAACCTGCTGGGCGCCGGGATCGCCTGGTTCGACCAGCACCAGGCGGCGCTCGCGTCGTATGTCGCGGCCGGGCTGTTCGCCGCCTCGCTGTCCGTGCTGACCTTCCTCGAACTGCCCGACACCCGCACCCCGCGCGCGCGGTCGCCCCTCGAGGGCCTGCGCCGTCCCAAGACCGGCTCGGGCGTCGACAAGGGCCGCACCGGAGCCGTCCCGCTGCTGGTGCCGGCCTGCGCGGCCGTCGCCGGGGCCGTCGCGGCCGCAGTGGCCGTATCCGTGTTGCACGCCAAGGACCTGGGCGGCGGACCGGTCACGTACGGACTGCTGGTGTTCGCGCTGACCGCGGGTGTCGTGATCGGCATCCGTACGGCGCCTGCCGTGCTGCCGTCGCTGTCGCGGCGCCGGCTGCTCGCGCTGGCGATCGCCTTCACCGGGGTCGCGCTGCTCGCCGCCGGGCTCGTCCCGGACGTCACCACCGTGCTGCTGATCATGGGCTTCGCGGGGGTCGGCGCGGGCGTCGCCGCCAACACCGGGCACACACTGCTCGACCAGGAGACCGAGGAATACCGGCGGCCGCGGACGACCGAGCATCTGCACGCGGTCGTACGGGTGATCGTGGCGCTCGGCGCGCTCGTCGCGCCCCTGGTGGCCGCCGCGATCGGGCCGCACCGGCTGGAGAACGGCAAGTTCGTCTTCGCCCACGGCGGCGCCGCCTTCACGCTGATGCTGGTCGGCGCGCTGCTGCTGCCGGTCGCCGCGCTGGTCCTCGCCAAGGTCGACGACCGCTCCGGAGTGCCGCTGCGGCACGACCTGCGGGACGCGCTGCGCGGCGGCGACGACCCGGAGCAGGCGGCGGCCACGAACGGCTTCTTCATCGCCCTGGAGGGCGGCGACGGCGCCGGGAAGTCGACGCAGGCGGAGGCCCTCGCGGAGTGGATCCGGGCCAAGGGCCACGAGGTCGTGGTCACGCGGGAGCCCGGGGCCACGCCGGTCGGCAAGCGCCTGCGGTCGATTCTGCTGGACGTGTCGTCGGCGGGACTCTCGCACCGCGCGGAGGCGCTGCTGTACGCGGCCGACCGCGCGGAGCACGTCGACACCGTGGTGCGGCCCGCGCTGGAGCGGGGTGCGGTCGTCGTCTCGGACCGGTACATCGACTCCTCGGTGGCGTACCAGGGGGCCGGGCGCGATCTGTCGCCGACCGAGATCGCGCGGATCTCGCGCTGGGCGACCAACGGCCTGGTGCCGCATCTGACCGTGCTCCTCGATGTTGCGCCGGAGACGGCTCGTGAGCGGTTCACGGAGGCGCCCGACCGGCTGGAGTCGGAGCCCGCCGAGTTCCACGCGCGCGTGCGGTCCGGTTTCCTGACGCTCGCCGCGGCCGCCCCCGCCCGCTATCTGATCGTCGACGCGGGCCAGGAGCCCGAGGCCGTCACCACGGTCATCCGGCACCGCCTCGACGTGATGCTGCCCCTCTCCGAGGCCGAGGTGAAGGCCCAGGAGGAGGCCCGCAAGGCGGCCGAGGAAGAGGCGCGCCGCAAGGCTGAGGCGGAGGCCGCGCGCAAGGCCGAGGAGGAGCGCCTGGAGCGCGAGCGCCAGGAGCAGCTCGCCCGGCTGCGCGCCGAGGAGGAGGAGCGCAAGCAGCGCGAGCTGGAGGAGGCTCAGCGGCGCGAGGCCGAGCGCCAGGCCGAGGAGGCCCGGGTACGCGCCGAGGAGTCCCGCCGCCGCGCCGAGGAGGAGCGGGTCCGCAAGCTCGCCGAGGAGCAGGCGCGGGCCGCCGAGCAGGACCGGCTGCGCAAGCAGGCCGAGGAGGAGGCGCGGCTGCGGGCCGAGGCGGAAGCACGCCGCCTGGAGAAGCAGCGGAAGGCCGAGGAGGCCCTGTTGCGGGCGGAGGCCGCGCGTCGGGCCGCCGCGGAGGCGGCGGAGGCTGCGGCGGCTTCGGCTGCGGCGGCCGCGGTGACTTCGGCGGAGCCGTCGGAGGGCGGTTCGGGCGCGCCGGGCGCGTCGTCGTCGCCGTCGGCTTCCGGCAACGAGACGACCGTGCCGACGCCCGTCGTGACGCCGTCGAACGCGTCCGGTGGGCCGGTGGACGAGACAGCCGTGCTGCGGCCTGTCCGGCCGGGCGAGTCCGAGGAGTCCGAGGGACGGGGCGCTGCGGGTTCCGGCTCGGGTGCGGGTTCCGGGGACCGGACGGGTGGGGGCTCGGGTTCCGGGTCCCGCTCGGGTTCCAAGGCCCGTACGGGTCGGGGTTCCGCCTCGCGGTCCGACGCCGAGGAGACGGCCAAGCTGCCGATTCCGCCGGCGCCGAAGGGTGCGGCGGACGAGACGGCTGTGCTGCCTCCGGTGGTGCCGGGGGCTGATGAGACCGCGGTGCTGCCCCCCGTGACTCCGGGGGCCGCCGATGAGACTGCGGTGCTGCCTCCGGTACGTGAGGAGCGGCCGGCCGATGAGACGGCTGTGCTGCCTCCGGTACGGGACAGGGGCGCCGCTCCGCGGGACGCGGGCGCCGGGTCCGTACGTGACCGTGACCGTGACCGGGGCGCGGCTCCGGCGCAGGACCAAGGCGCGGGTGACCCCGCGGACAGGGTCCCGCCGGGGTTCTTCCGCGACGAGCACCAGGGCCCCGGGCCCGAGGACGGCAACGACCGCACCCGTGAACTCCCTCAGGTCGACGCCGAAGGCAGTCCGCGCCGCCGGCCCCGCTCCGACTGGGCGGAGGAGACCCCACTGGACGACCTGCCGACCCTGGCGGACGAGCTGCTCGGCCCGCATGAGGACGACGACTGGGACGACGGGCGCGACACCGGCGGGCGGCGGCGCTGAGGCCCGGTTGGGATGGGCGTTGGTGCTGAGGCCCGGTTGGGATGGGCGTTGGTGCTGAGGCCCGGTTGGGATGGGCGTTGGTGCTGAGGCCCGGTTGGGACGGGCGATGGCGTTGAGCTTGGCCGGGACGGGCGTTGGTGCTGAGGCCTGTCGGAGTGGGTCTCGGCGTTGAGGCCGGTGGAGGCCGGGGCCGGCGCTGAAGCCGGGGAGGCCGGGGCCGGCGCTGAAGTCGGTCAGGGCGGGCCCCGGCACTGATGTCGGTCAGGGCGGTCCCCGGGTGCTGAAGCCGGCCGGGCGGGCGCCGGCTTGAGGCCGTCGGGGCGGCTGCCGGACCACGTTGTCAGTCCCCTCCCGCACAATGGGACGCGGCAAGGCGAAGTGCGACGAAAGGGCGGTGCCCCATGCCCGTATGGGACGACCTGGTGGGTCAGGAGAAGGTGACTGCCCAGCTCGCCGCGGCCGCCCGTGACGCCGACGCGCTGGTGACGGCGAACACGACCAGCACCGCACCCCCCGAGGCGTCGAAGATGACGCACGCCTGGCTCTTCACCGGGCCGCCCGGCTCCGGCCGTTCCACGGCGGCGCGGGCCTTCGCCGCGGCGCTCCAGTGCGTGAGCCCCGACCGCGCGCTGGGCGGTGTGCCCGGCTGCGGATTCTGCGACGGCTGTCATACGAGCCTGGTGGGCACGCACGCGGATGTGCAGATCGTGCGCACCGACCTCCTGTCCATCGGCGTCAAGGAGACCCGCGACCTGGTCCGCCGCGCCCAGCTGTCCCCGGCGAACGGGCGGTGGCAGGTCATCGTCCTGGAGGACGCCGACCGCCTCACCGAGGGCGCGGGCAACGTGATCCTGAAAGCGGTCGAGGAGCCGGCCCCGCGCACGGTCTGGCTGCTGTGCGCGCCGTCCATCGAGGACGTCCTGCCGACGATCCGGTCCCGCTGCCGCCTGCTCACACTGCGCACCCCGCCGGTGGACGCGGTCGCCGACATCCTCGTACGCCGTGACGGCATCGAGCCGGCCGTCGCGGCCGCCGCCGCCCGCGCCACCCAGGGGCACATCGGCCGGGCCCGCCGGCTGGCCACGGACGAGCGGGCCCGCTCCCGCCGGGCCGCCGTCCTCAAACTGCCCCTTCGGGTCGACGACATCGGCGGCTGCCTCAAAGCCGCCCAGGAGCTGATCGACACGGCGTCGGAGGACGCCAAGCAGCTCGCCGAAGAGGTTGATGTGAAGGAGACCGATGACCTGAAGACGGCGCTCGGGGCGGAGAAGGGCGGCCGGATGCCGCGCGGCACCGCCGGCATCATGAAGGACCTGGAGGACAAGCAGAAGCGCCGTCGTACGCGTACGCAGCGCGACAGCCTCGACCTGGCCCTGATCGACCTCACGGGCTTCTACCGCGACGTGCTCGCCCTGCAGCTCGGTTCGCGCGTGGCCATCGCCAACACGGAGGTCCACGACTCCCTGGAGCGCATAGCGCGCGCCAGCTCGCCGGAGGCGACCCTGCGCCGCATCGACGCGATCGGAGCCTGCCGCGAGGCCCTCGACCGGAACGTGGCCCCGCTGCTCGCGGTCGAGGCGATGACGGTGTCGCTGCGCGCGGGCTGACTGGCGCACGTGCGATTGGGGGGTCGGGCCGAGGCGCGCTCGTGCGGTCGGTGGGTGGGCGTGACGTTGGCTCGTGCCGCCGGTGGGCCGTTCATCGGGCCTTCGGGAGCGGCTGGTTGACGGCATCACTCGTACGAGTCGCATCGGTCGCTAATGGTGATCACGCCGTTGCGCACGGTTACGCTCGCGAGATGCACATCAGGCGCCCCCTCGGGCCGATCCGTACCCACCGGCCGACCGCGTCCCGTCGCACGATCCGGGCTCTCCGTACCCCCTTCCGCACCGGCGGCACGCTGCTCGCCACCACCGCGTTGCTCATCTCCGCCTGCTCATCGGGTGGTTCGACCAGCACGTCGACGGCGGACGCGGTGCTGGCGGCGCTGCCCCGTGCCACACCGTCGACGCTGTCGCCGTACTACGGACAGAAGCTGACCTGGCGCACCTGCGGCGTCCCCGGCTTCGAGTGCGCCACGATGAAGGCGCCGCTCGACTACGCCAAGCCGGCCTCGGGCAGCATCAGGCTGGCCGTCGCCCGCAAGAAGGCCACGGGCCCGGGCGAGCGCCTGGGCTCGCTGCTGGTCAACCCCGGCGGGCCGGGCGGCTCGGCGGTCGGCTATCTGCAGTCGTACGCGGGTATCGGTTACCCGGCGGCGGTCCGTGCCCGTTACGACATGGTGGCGATCGACCCGCGCGGGGTGGCCCGCAGCGAGCCGGTCGAATGCCTCTCCGGCCGCCAGATGGACACGTACACGCAGACGGACGTCACCCCGGACGACAAGCAGGAGACGAACCAACTGGTCGGCGCCTACAAGAAGTTCGCGGAGGGCTGCGGCAAACGCTCGGCCGATCTCCTGCGGCATGTGTCGACGGTCGAGGCGGCTCGCGACATGGACGTCCTGCGCGCCGCGCTCGGCGACCGGAAGCTGTCGTACGTGGGTGCCTCGTACGGCACGTTCCTCGGGGCGACGTACGCCGGGCTCTATCCGGACAAGGTGGGGCGCCTCGTGCTGGACGGCGCGATGGATCCGTCGCTGTCGGCCCGCAGGATGAACGAGGACCAGACGGCCGGGTTCGAGACGGCGTTCCAGTCCTTCGCGAAGAACTGCGTACGGCAGAGCGACTGCCCGCTGGGCCGGGCGGGCACGAGCACGGACCAGGTGGGCAAGAACCTGAAGGCGTTCTTCACGCAGCTCGACAAGGAGCCCATCCCGACGGGCGACGTCGACGGACGCAAGCTCGGGGAGGCGCTGGCCACCACCGGCGTGATCGCGGCGATGTACGACGAGGGCGCCTGGCCGCAGCTGCGCGAGGCGCTCACCTCGGCCATGAAGGAGAAGGACGGCGCCGGTCTGCTCGTCCTCTCGGACAGCTACTACGAGCGGGACGCGGACGGTAAGTACACGAACCTGATGTTCGCCAACGCGGCCGTGAACTGCCTGGACCTTCCGGCGGCCTTCTCCGGCCCCGACCAGGTGGACAAGGCGCTGCCCGACTTCGAGAAGGCGTCCCCGGTCTTCGGCAAGGGCCTGGCGTGGCTCTCCCTGAACTGCGCGTACTGGCCGGTGAAGCCCACCGGTGAGTCCCGTCGCATCGAGGCGAAGGGCGCGGCCCCGATCCTGGTGGTCGGCACCACCCGGGACCCGGCCACCCCCTACCCGTGGGCGCAGTCTCTGGCCGACCAGCTCTCCTCCGCGACCCTCCTCACGTACAACGGCGACGGTCATACCGCCTACGGCCGCGGGAGCACCTGCATCGACTCCGCGATCAACCGATACCTGCTCCAGGGCATCCCGCCCAGCAAGGGAAAGCGCTGCTCATAGCACCTCCGCACGCCCCGGCGGCGCAGGCCCCGGGGCGTGTACGGAGCACCCTTGGAAACTGTGTAGACTTACCGACGTTGCTGATCGCACCATAGTGCGGACAGCGCGCCGCCTTAGCTCAGATGGCCAGAGCAACGCACTCGTAATGCGTAGGTCTCGGGTTCGAATCCCGAAGGCGGCTCTGTAGAAGCCCCAGACTCTCACTCGCCGTGACCTGGGGCTTTTGCTTTTTCCTTGACTGTCTGAGTCGGGGGCGCTGAGCACTGAATTCCTCCGCTGAAGGTCAGGGGAGGCCAGGGCAGGCAATTGACGCAGTGCCGCCTGACTGCCCTCGGCCCGCAGGCACCCGCCTTCCGCTGTCGCGAGATCCGCTCGGGAGCAAGGTTGACCCTCGACCTTGTTCAGGGAACAGAGTGCTGGGTGTGGAGAACGACATGCGCAGCATTGGCGATATGGCCCGCGACAGCGGCCTGGGTGTGAGCGCCCTGCGGTTCTACGACCGTGCCGGCGTGCTGGTTCCGGCCTGGGTGGATCCGGTGAGCGGTTACCGCTGGTACGAACCCGAGCAGTTCGAAGAGGCCCGGCTGCTGGCCCGCTTGCGCCGGGCCGGGATGCCGCTGGCGGACATCCGGCTGGCGCTGGCCAGCTGGTCCGGCGCGGACCGTGATCTGGTCCGGAAACTGCTCAAGGCGCATCTGCGCCGTCTCGAACAGGGGCTGTCCGATGCCCGCAGCGAGTTCTCCGCGGTCCACGCACTGCTCGATCACAGGGAGAATGTCATGACGTCGCTCCGCATCGCCACCGTCCGGCTGTCCATCGCTGCGCCGGAGCTGGCAGCCGCGCTGGACACGGTCCGTTTCGCGGCGAGTACCGACCCGGAGCTGCCGATGCTCGGCGGGGTCCTGTTCGACATCGAGGGCGAGAGCCTCCACGTCGTGGCCACCGACCGGTACCGAATGGCTGTCGCACAGGCCGGTATCGCCGGGCACGACGGAAGCCGAGTGCAGGTCATCGTGCCCACTCCGCTCGCCGTCGCGATGCGGGCGCTGTTGGACAGCGAGGGGCCCGTGCGGCTCTCTGTCGACGGTGACCGCGTGACACTGGAGGTCGGGGACAGGCAGGCGGCCGGTCAGTGCCTCGACCACGACTTCCCCGACTATCGTCGTCTCCTGCCCGCGGCCGGCGGGCGCCGCGCTCTCGTCGAGGTGACGGCTTTCCGGAAGGCCCTGGAGACCGGTCCGGTCCGTTCCGGCGAGGCCGGAGCGCATGACCTCAGTGTGCTCAGGGTGGAGGACGGCGGCACGGTGACCGTCTGCACTGACGATGACGACGACCCGAACCGCGTGGCAGTCAACCGTAAGTTCCTGCTGGACGCGCTGGCCGCCGGTGCCCGGGCCCGACTGATTCTGGAGTTCGGCACACCCACGGCGCCGATCGCGATCCGTCGGCCCGACGACGAGGGCACCCTCTCGCTCCTGATGCCGTTCCGCCTGGAGGACTGACGGCACGTTCACCTGATCCGGCCCCCAGACCAACCGGCCGGAGCCGGATCAGGGAGCCGCCACGGCTGCTGGGCCTCGGCCTGACGCCGCCGGCGCGAGGCGCGGGGACATCAGCCGACGAGACGTCGACAACCACGGGGATCACCCCGCAGGGCCGACGAACTGCCCTGCCGAACCACGGCGAGTACGTGCGATGCAGGCGGCCCCACCCCTGGGCAGAAACCTCCCGGTTACCCCCAATAACCGCCGAGGTGATTTGTCGATCCCGTCAGCTGTGTCCCCGAACTCGGCCCCGCTAGCGTCCCGTTATGAGGCGACGTCAGCACATCGGGGTGCAGCGGATCAGGTCCTTACAGCGGGTGCGGGACAAGGCGCTGCAGCGGCGGGAGAGCAGACGGTCCGGCCTGGGGCGACGGCTCGGACGCCGGGCGGAACGGGCCCGCCCCTGGCTCCAGTTCGTGGCCGACCTTGCCACGCTGCTCGCGAGGCTGGTGCGGTAGTAGGTCTCGCGGTCGTATCCCGGAGGCGGGGACTGATCGACCCGCGGCGGACGCGATGGCCGCTGCGGCCCGGGCGGGGATGTCGGCCGGTCGCCTCGTCGGTGGCGGGCCTGCCGACCCGGACACCGCGTTCGAGGGGTTCGGTGGAGCCGCATCCCTGCCTCCACCGAGGTGATCACATGCGTTCGGCCTTTCCCTTCAGCGTTCTTGTCATCCAGGACTGACAGCCCCATTGGGCGAGTCCGCCCACGGCGAGGGTAGTGAGAATCGCTCCCCAGTCAATGACGTGCGGGAGTCCGGGGAAGAACGCGAAGAACGCGAGTGTGGCGATCAGGCCCACGAGGAACGCGGCGATTCCGGTCCGGCGCCGCCTTGTTCGCCATGCCTGGGTCGCATCCGGGGCCCTTTGCGGCTCGATCATGAACAACTCACTTCGTGATGTGGTGGCACTGACTGACGCGCCGCACTCCGTTGACGTAGAGATGCGCGCATGCCTTGCCATAACGAGGCAGCGTCTGGGGAAGGGGGCCGGGGATCGTATGGCGCACGGAGTGTGGGCGTACGCAAGGCGGCTGCGTGGTTAACGGCTAGCATCGCGGGCGAGTCGTCGGTCGAGATGGGGTGCATGTCGTGGCGCAGGAACCGCGGATCGCGGTCGCCGTGGTGACCATGGGGAACCGGCCCGTCGAGGTCGACGCGCTGCTCGCCTCCGTGGCCAAGCAGGACGTCGCGCCTGCGCGGATCGTGATCGTCGGCAACGGCTGCCCGTTGCCCGACTTCGCCGAGCGGCTCGGGCTGCCGGGTGAGGTCACCGCCATCGAGGTGGACGAGAACCTCGGGTGCCCGGGCGGGCGGAACGTCGGCCTCGCGAAGCTGCGGGAGTTCGGGGACGTCGATGTCGTCGTCGAACTCGACGACGACGGGCTGCTCGTCGACGCGGACGTGCTGCGCAGGGTGCGTGATCTCTACACTGGTGACCCCCGGCTCGGCATCGTCGGGTTCCGGATCGCCGACGAGCACGGCGAGACACAGCGGCGTCATGTGCCGAGGGTCGGAGCCCGCGACCCGATGCGCGGCGGACCGGTGACCGGATTCCTCGGGGGCGGGCACGCCTTCTCCATGCGGATGCTGGACGAGATCGGTGACTGGCCCGCCGAGTTCTTCTTCGCGCACGAGGAGACCGATGTCGCCTGGCGCGCAGCCGACGCCGGGTGGACCGTCCTGTACGAGCCCGAGTTGCTGCTCCAGCACCCCAAGACCTCGCCCGCGCGGCACGCCATCTACCACCGGGTGACCGCCCGCAACCGCGTCTGGCTCGTCCGGCGGCGGCTGCCCCTTCCCCTCATCCCCGTCCACCTCGGCATCTGGATGCTGCTCACCCTCGTACGGACTCGGTCCCTGGGTGGACTGCGGGCCTGGTTCGGGGGGTTCGTGGAGGGCTTCCGCGCCTCGGGCGGCGAGCGGCGGCCGATGCGGTGGCGGACCGTGTGGCGGCTCACGCGGCTGGGGCGGCCACCCGTCATCTGAGGTCCCCGGCTGTGACAGCAGCAACGGGAGCCCGTCCTGGGCTGTGACAGCAGCAATGGGAGCCCGTCCTGGGCTGTGACAGCAGCAATGGGAGCCCGTCCTGGGCTGTGACAGCAGCAATGGGAGCCCGTCCCGGGCTGTGACAACAGCAATGGGAGCCCGTCCTGGGCTGTGACAACAGCAATGGGAGCCCGTCCTGGGCTGTGGCAGCAGCGGTCGTCCGTGCGCCAGGTGGTGCGCGACGCGAAAACGCGACGACGAAGGCCCCGGTCATTCACCTCTGATGACCGGAGCCTTCTCGCGTCCCGGATCCGGTTTCGGCGGCGGCACTCCCCCGAGCTGCGCGTTGTACGCGCGCGCCGTCGGACCAGATCCGATGAAAGGATCATATTGGATCGCGCCAATGGATCGTTAACATCTGGTCAACGGTTCCATGGGGAGACGTGAGTTGGCTCGGCCGATCGGCTGTCCTTACCGCGCGAACTGGAACCAGTTGAGGTTGACCAGATCCCCGGAGCCGTTGGACGTGAAGGTGGCATAGAGGGTGTGCACACCGGTCGCGGCGCCCGACAGATTGACCTTGGGACTCGTCCAGGTCTGCCAGCCGCCGGTACTGGTGACCGGGACGGTGGCCACGACCGGCCCGGTCGTGCTGTCCAGGCGGTACTGGATCGCGCCGGCGGTCGCGGAGGCCGAGGCCAGCCGTGTCGTCACCGAGGCCGCGGTCGTCGACCCGAAGTCCACGGCGCCGTAGGCGAGCCAGTCGCCCGCGGTGATGTACCCCACGTCCTGGCCGCCGCCGGTGTCCGTCGTCGTCTCCGTCTGCGTACCGGACTGGGACGTGTAACTCTCCGCCTGCGTCACGTCGTACGCGCTGTGGCCGGCCGGTGCTCCATAGGTGAGGCCGAACCCGAAGGGGAACAGGGGGGTCTTGCCGTCACCGTCGTTGATGGGCTGCTGGCTCGCCGACTGCATCCAGGTGCTGGGGAGTGTGCCGGTCGGGGCGTAGTCGCCGAACAGGACGTCGGAGACGCCGTTGCCCTCGGTTCCCGGCAGCCAGGCCGCGAGCAGGGCGTTCCAGTTGGGCAGTTGGGCGGCGATGTCCAGTGGGCGGCCGGAGACGAGTACGACGATCACCGGCACCCCGGACGCCCTGAGCGTGGCGATGGTGTTGAGGTCGGTGCTGTCCAGGCTCATCGAGCCGGGCCGGTCTCCGGCGCCCTCGGCATACGGTGTCTCGCCGACGACGGCGACGGCCGCTTTGTACGAGCTGTCGATGCCCGTGCCGTTGGCGTTGTACGTGACGGTGGTGCCCGTGCCGGCGGCGGACCGGATCCCCTGCAGGACGGTGGTGCCGGGTGTGGTGGCGCCGCTGCCGCCCTGCCACGACATGGTCCAACCGCCCGACTGGTAACCGATGTTGTCGGCGCTCTTGCCGGCCACGAAGATCTTGTTGTTGGTCTTCGCCAGCGGGAGGATGTTCCCGGAGTTCTTCAGCAGGACCTGGGACTCGCGCACCGCCTGGCGGGCGAGTGCGCGATGGGTGGCGGAGCCGACCGTCGGGGTGTAGCTGCGGTCGGTCAACGGCTTCTCGAACAGGCCGAGTTGGAACTTCTTGGTGAGGATGCGCCGGTTGGCGTCGTCGATGCGTGACATCGGCACATGGCCGTTGTTCACCTCGGCGCGCAGGGTGCTGATGAACCGCTGCCAGTCGGTCGGCACCATGACCATGTCGATGCCGGCGTTGATCGCCTTGCTCACCTCGGCCGCGGTGAAGCCGGTCTGGCCGTCGATCTCGTCGATGCCGTTCCAGTCGGAGACGACGAAGCCGGAGAAGCCGAGTTCGCCCTTGAGCAGCGTGGTGATGAGGTACTGGTTGCCGTGGTCCTTCACGCCGTTCCAGCTGTTGTACGAGATCATGACCGAGCCGACGCCGCGCCGGACCGCTTCCTGGAAGGGCGGCAGGTGGGTGGCGCGCAGTTGGGCCTCGGTCAGGGTCGCGTTGCCCGCGTTGACGCCGTTGTCGGTGCCGCCGTCGCCGATGAAGTGCTTGGCGGTCGCCAGCACGGACCCGGGTGCGTTGAGGGAGCTGCCCTGCATACCGTTGATGTAGCTGGTCATCATCGTGGCCACTTCGGGCTTCTCGCCGAAGGATTCGTAGCTGCGGCCCCATCGGTCGTTGCGTACGACGCACAGGCAGGGCGAGAAGTCCCAGTCGATACCGGTGCCCGAGACCTCCTGCGCCGTGGCCTGGCCGATCTGCTGGACGAGGGCGGGGTCGCGGGTGGCGCCCAGACCGATGTTGTGCGGGAAGATCGTGGCGCCGTAGACGTTGTTGTGGCCGTGCACGGCGTCGACGCCGTAGATGACCGGGATGCCGAGGCGGCTGGTGAGCGCGGCGTTCTGGAAGCCGTCGTACATGTTCGCCCAGGACGTCGCGTTGTTGGGCGAGGGCGCGGAGCCGCCGCCGGAGAGCAGTGAACCGAGCCCGTAGGCCGGGACGTTGGCGGTGGTGACGGAGGCCCGCTCGGCCTGGGTCATCTGGCCGATCTTCTCGTCCAGGGTCATCCGGGAGAGCAGGTCCTCCACACGGGTCGGCACGGGCAGCGTCGGATCGCGGTACGGCTCGCCTGCGGCTTGAGCCGGCCGGGCCTGTAAGCCCGTCACGACCAAGGACGCGGCGAAGACCAACGCCGCTGCGGATCTCGGGATCTTGAGGACGGCTGTTCGCACAGTGTGTCTCCCGTCTCGTGGGACATGGCACGTCGGGTCGCTGCGTCCCGGGAACCGCCCGGGCCTTGAAACTCATCGATGCCGGTTCGCGGTGCTGGCCGGCCAGGGGTGCCGGAGGCGGCGGTGACGCACTGCGCCGCGGTGGGGGTCCACTCGTTGACTGCGGGGTGTGCCTAGCGCCGGTCGGATGCTGTTCAGGCCGTACAGGATGCTGTTCGAGCCGTACAGGATGCTGTTCAGGCCGTACTGGGTGCTGCTCAGGTCGTGCCGGCTGCTGTTCGGCTTGTGAAGGGGAGAGGCGCTCCCATGGGGGCGGACGAGGCGTCAGGCGTCCCCGGGAAGCGGTGGTGTGGGGGTGTCCGAAAGGTTTCAGTGGCATTGAACAAGCCCGTCGATACGGGGTCAAGGTCTGTACCAATACTGGGGATCCGGGGTCCATCGAGCGGCCGGCGACCCCTGTTGGTTTCACGACATGAACGACCCGAGGCCCGCAATCCCGCGGTTGACGGCAAGCAGTAAAACAGCTCCCGCTACGGCGCCGTCGTCCCGCGACGGCGGACGGGGCCGTCCGGACTCACCTCACTTCGCGTCCGCGTAACACTCCACCACCGCCGTGGTGAACGGGAAGCGGACCGGGGTCTCCCCGAAGGTGAGCCGGCCCGCGAGGTCCGCCGCCTCGCGGATGGCTTGCACCACCGAGTCGGCCTCCTCGGCGGGGCAGTGCACGATCACCTCGTCGTGCTGGAAGAAGACGAGCTCGGCGGCCAGCTCCGCGCAGGTGCGGCGGAGGGCGGCGAGCATCAGCAGGGCCCAGTCGGCGGCGCTGCCCTGGACCACGAAGTTGCGGGCGAAGCGGCCGCGGGCGCGGGAGTTGGTGGACGCGTAACCGGGGACCCAGGCCTGGTCGGCACCGCCGGCGGCATCGGTGAGGTCCGCGGGGTCGTCCTGCGGGATGCCCGCCTCCTCCGAGGCCGCCTCGGCGGAGCCCGCCACCGGTGGGCACGTCCGCCCCAGCCAGGTCCGCACCAGCCGGCCCTCCTCGCCCGCCCGGGCCGCGTCGTCCACGTACGCGACGGCCTTCGGGAAGCGGCGGCGCAGCAGGGCGAGGTTCTTCAGGCCGTCGCCGGACGTCTGTCCGTACACCGCGCCCAGGACCGCGAGCTTCGCCTGGGCACGGTCGCCGGAGAAGGCCCGGTCCGATACCGACTGGTACAGGTCGCTCGCTCGGCCGGCGACCTCCATCAGGCCCGGGTCGCGCGAGATCGCCGCCAGCACCCGGGGCTCCATCTGGTCGGCGTCGGCCACGACGAGCCGCCAGCCGGGGTCGGCGACCACCGCGCGCCGGATCACCTTGGGGATCTGCAGGGCCCCGCCGCCGTTGGTCACCCAGCGGCCGGTGACCGTCCCGCCCGCCAGGTACTCGGGCCGGAAGCGGCCGTCGCGCACCCAGGACTGGAGCCACGACCAGCCGTGCGCGACCCAGATGCGGTACAGCTTCTTGTACTCGATCAGCGGCTTCACGGCCGGATGGTCGAGGGACTCGATCTCCCAGCGCCGGGTGGACTTGACCCGGATCCCGGCCTGGGCGAAGGCCTTGACGACGTCCGCGGGCAGGTCCGGGCGCACGCGTCTGCCGAACGCGGCCGACACCTCGTCCGCCAGCTCCGCGAGGCGCCGGGGCTCGCCACCGCCCGGGTAGCGCTCGCCGAGCAGCTCGTGCAGGACCTCGCGGTGGACTTCGGCGCTCCAGGGCAGCCCCCACGCGTTCATCTCCGCGGCCACCAGCATCCCCGCCGACTCGGCGGCGGTGAGCAGCCGCATCCGCTCGGGGTGCGCGGTCTCGTCATGGCGGCGCTGCTGATCCGCGTACACCTCCAGGAGGTCGCGCAGGGGTACGTGGGCGGGGCGCGGTTCGAAGAGGGAGGACTGCGAGCCGGGCTCGGCGGAGCGCTGCGGCGGATCCGGTGGTACGGGGCCGCCGCGCAGTCTTGCCAGCGCGGCGGCCGCCGACCTGGGCTCGCCGAGGCGGCCCTCGTGGCCGAGCAGCAGGCCTTCGGCATCCTCGATGTCGTAACACCGCTCCACTCGCACCCCCGTGGCGAGCAGGTGCGGATACACCTCGGCCGTCGAACGCCAGACCCAGCGGACCACGTCCGGCCGGGCCCGCACGGCCTCGCCGAGATCGGCCTCCCGGCGCACCGGTCCGGCGGGCAGCCCGTCCGGGCCGAGGACGGCGACCTCCACACCGCCGTCCTCGGCCGGCGCGAGAGCCCACCGGTCACTCATGCTGCGAGTGTGGCAGGGGGGTCTGACAACGCGCCCGCCACGCGCTGCGCAAGAGGCGCCGGGCGCCCCGCGCTGTACAAGCCGTACAAGCCGTACAAGCCGTACAAGCTGAACAAGAGGGACCTCGCCCCGCTCGGTCCGCCCCCGGTCAGTCCGTCGTCGTCTCCCCACGGGAGTTGACGATGTCCGAGATCGCCTGCGTGACGTGGGACTCGGTGGTCGCCTTGTCGATGCCCAGGCCGGTCAGGACGCCGTCGCCGTTCTCCTGTTCCAGGAGGGCCAGCAGGACGTGTTCGGTGCCGATGTAGTTGTGGCCGAGGCGGAGGGCCTCGCGGAAGGTGAGTTCCAGGGCCTTTTTGGCAGCGGGCCCGTACGGGACGAGTTCGGGGACCTCGGCGGCGGCCGCGGGAAGGGCGGCGGACGCGGCCTCGCGGACGGCGTCCAGGGACACGCCCTGCGCGGTGATCGCCAGCGCGCCGAGTCCCTCGGGCTCCGCGAGCAGACCGAGGACGAGGTGCTCGGGGAGGCCTTCGGTGCTGCCCGCGGCCTTCGCCGCGTTGTGCGCGGCCATGACCACGTTCCGCGCGCGGGGGGTGTAGCGGCCGAAGGCCTGGCTGGGGTCGAGGTCGGCGGGCTCGCCGGAGCCCTTCGGTACGAAGCGCTTCTGGGCAGCCTGCCGGGTGACGCCCATGCTCTTGCCGATGTCGCTCCAGGAGGCGCCCGAACGCCGGGCCTGGTCCACGAAGTGTCCGATCAGGTGGTCGGCCACGTCGCCCAGGTGGTCGGCGGCGATCACCGCGTCCTGGAGCTGGTCGAGCGCGTCGGTGTGGACCTTCTTGATGGCCGCGATGAGGTCGTCGAGACGTACGGATGGCGTGCCGATCGGGTTCGTCGTCATGCGTCAACCGTAGGTTGACAGCCCCTGGTCGTCAACCCGAAGTTGACACCCAAGTTGACACCCAAGTTGACACCCAAGTTGACGCCCAAGTTGACGCCCCAGGCTGACGCCCCATTTCCTTTCCGGGCCCGGCGGTCGGCCCGGTCGGCGTCAGTCGCTCCCCGCCCCGCTTCCCGCCCCACCTGCCGGCGCATGCTCGTACATCGCCACCAGCACCCCGTGTACGGCTTCGCCCTCCGCGTCCTCCTCGGCTCCGTCGACCAACTCGGCGAGTGTGTCGGCGAGTTGACGCGCTCGCTCCGGCGTCAGGCGCAGATGCCGAAGGGTCAGCAGAGGGTCGCCGGGGGAGCGGTCCAGTTCCTGGGCGACCGCGCCGAGCAGGGCGGCCGTGCCCGCCGCCTGCGGTTCGGCCACCAGGAGCCGCCGGGCCACCCGCTGGTAGTACTGCTCGGTCCCGCCCCGGACCTTCCGCGTCAGGGCGACCCGTACGAGCCCTGCCGTGCGCAGCACCTTGAGATGGTGCGCCACATTGCCCTTGCCGACGCCGAGCTGCGCCGCGAGCCCGCTGATGGTGGCCGGCCGGTGCCCGAGCGAGAACAGCAGTCGCTGGCGCAGGGGATGGGCGAGCGCCGCGAACTGCTCGGGCGCGGTGATCTCAAGAACCTCCTGGGGTGGTTCCCCGGGGTCGGCCTGGGGTGGTTCCCCGGGGTCGGCCTGGGGTGGTTCCCCGGGGTCGGCGGAGGCGGGCCGCCCGTCCTGGGGTGGCGGAGGCGAGATCGGTGCGTCGTTCATGCGTCAAGCGTCCAATTCTCTTGACGCTTTCGCAAGCCCCCTGCTGTACTCACCTCCCATGACCACCAAAACGGCGCCGTCCGGCCCCACTTCTGACAGCGACATACGCGATCTGCCCGATGTATCCGGCATCGTGAACGAGACCGCCCGGCTCGTCGTGGAGCACTACGTCTTCCCCGAAGTCGCCGACCGGCTGGCCGCCCTGCTGCGCCGCCGCCTCGCCGAGGGCGCGTACGACCTCGCAGTCACGAGCCCCGCCACCGACCCGGCGAAGGACCTGGCGACGGACCTGGCGACGGACCTGGCGACGGACCCGGCGAAGGACCTGGCGAAGGACCTGGCGAAGGACCTGGCGAAGGAGCCGGACAAGGAGCCCCCGGCCGGCACCGCGGCCGCCGCGCGGCTGGCCCGGCTGGTCACCGCGGACCTCCAGTCACTGAACGGCGATCCGCACCTGCGCCTGAAGCACCACGTGGAGCCGGTCCCCGAGGGCCGGGGAGCCGCCGCACTGTCGGCCATGCGGCGGGAGTTCGACGCCTCGCTGGGCGGCGTGCCCGGAATCCGGCTGGAGGCCGCGGGGGTCGCCGTACTCGAACTCGCCCCGGCCTTCTTCCCGTTGGAGTGGTCCGCCGAGCCGCTGACCGCCGCGCTCACCCTGGTCTCCCGTGCGGATGCCCTGATCCTCGACCTGCGCGGCAACACCGGGGGTGATCCGGAGACGGTCGCCTTCGTCTGCAGCTATCTGTTCGACGAGCGCACCCACCTCAACTCCATGTACTGGCGTGCGGGCGAGCGTCTTGAGCAGTCCTGGAGCCTGCCGTACGTCCCCGGTGCCCGCTTCGGGGGGAGCAAGCCGCTGTACGTGCTGACCAGCGGCCGTACCTTCTCCGCCGGCGAGGAACTGACGTACGACCTCCAGCAGCTCGACCGGGCCGTCGTCGTCGGGGAACCCACGGGCGGCGGGGCGCACCCGCGGGAGGGGTGGACGCTCCACCCGCACCTGGAGGCCACCATCCCGGTGGGCCGCTCGGTCAACCCGGTCTCCGGCACCAACTGGGAAGGCACGGGCGTCCAGCCGGACGTGCCGTGCCCGGCCGCGGAAGCCCTCGACCGGGCAACGGCACTGGCCCGAGCCGCCGTCGCCGTCCCGGCCCCCAGGACGCCGTGACACCCCAGCCCCTAACCGCCCCCTAGCCGCCCTCGATCCGCCCCGATCCGCCCCGATCCGCCCCGATCCGCGTGAGCCGAGGCCCCGCCCCGGCTCAAGCGCGCCCCCGCCCCGGCACTCCCGCACCCCTGGCTTACGCGCACTCCCGCCCCGGCACTCCCGCACCCCCGGCTCAAGCGCGCCCCTTCCTCCAGGCCCCCGTCACCGACGCCCCCACCGCGATCACCAGGCAGGCCGCCACGCAGCCGCCCGCGAGCTGCCACGGCACCGCCATCGCGACCGGCGCCGACAAGCGCCCGAGGGCCATGCCCAGCCCGGCGAGGTGCACGGCGGTGACGGCGGCTCCGAGGACCGCCCCCACCCCGACGGCCAGCACCGACTCACCGGCCACGACCCGCAGTACCTGCGCCCGGGTGGCCCCCGCCAGCCGCAGTGCGCGCAGTTCCCGGCCGCGGGCCGAGGTCGCCATCAGCAGGGTGCCGGCGAGTGAGATCCCGGTGTAGACGAGGGCGATGCCCAGGACCACGAGGAGCCCGAGGCGGGTCTGGGGGCTGGTGCGTGGGTGGGTGGCGGCCAGCCAGGCCGACGTCGTACGCACCTGTCCGCCGGTGGCGCGCAGGGCCGTCGCCACGGCCGCGGAGTCCGCCCCGGGCGCCACCCGTACGTCGAGGCGGTCGACGGTGGCGCCCGGCGCGTTCGCCGCGGTCACGTACGCGCCGTTGTTCCCCGTGCCCCGCGCCAGCACCGCGGCGATACGCAGCCGGGCCGGCCGTCCGTCGCCGAGCCACACCCGGACCCAGGAACCCACCTCGTGCCGCTCCCACTCCTCGTTCACGATGATGGAGTGGTCGTCGAGCGCGCGTACGTCCCCGGCCACCACCGGCAGCCGCGTCACCGCCGCGAACGCAGTCACGTCCGTCACCGCCCGGGCATCGGACCGGATCAGCGCGGTCCTCTCCTCCCGGACGAAGACCGCCGTGGACGCGGTGCCCGACACCGTGGCGCCGGGTGCCCGTACGTCCGTCGAGCCGTTCGCCGACACCGCGACGCCGGGTGCCCGTCTCCCCGCCGACATCGCGACGCCGAGTGCCCGTCTCCCCGTCGAGTCCGCGCCGGATGCGCGTACCCCCGTCGAGTCGCCCCCCGGCACCGGAGCCCCGGCTGTCCGCAAGGGCATCAAGTCGTCCGCGGTCACGATGAGTTGGGCCCGCGTCTGCTGCCGGGCCTCAGTGGCCCGGGCCTCCGCGACTGTCTGCGCCGACCCCAGCAGCGAACCCGCCAGGGCGACCGTCACCAGCACCGGCGCGGCGACCGCGGACGTCCGGCGGACCGATGTGCGCGCGTTCTCGCGGATCAGCAGACCGCTCGTGCCCGGCAGTCGTACGAGCCGCATGAGGGGGCGCACCAGCGCGGGTGCCAGCGCGGCCGTTGCCGTGATGAGGACCATGGGCTGGGTCGTGTACGTCTTCCGCTTCAGCAGCTCGGCCGGTTCCGTCCCCAACTTCCAGGCCAGCAACCCGAGTCCGCACGCGAGCAGTCCGACGCCGAGCGTCCGCCGCGTCCACGGCATCGCCCCGGTGTCCACGGCCGCCTCGCGCAGCGCCTCGGCGGGACCGGTCCGGCCCGCCCGCCGAGAGGCGGCCCACGCACCCGTGACGGCGACCAGCACGCCGGTGCAGAAAGCGACTTCGTACGGCCAGTGGGTCGTACCCCGCAGCGCGAACCACGACGGCGCGACCCCGCCGTCGACCAGCGCCCGCACCAGCCGCGGCGCCGCCCATGCCCCCAGCGTGCACCCGACGGCCGAGGCCGCGACCCCCAGCGCCGCGGCCTCGCCGAGCAGCATCCGCCGCACCTGTCCCGGCGTCGCCCCGGCCAGCCGCAGCAGCCCGAACTCCCTTCGCCGCAGGGCGACCACGAAGGCGAACGTGGAGGCGGTCACGAAGACCGAGACGAACGCCGTCACCCCGGCCGCGGTCCCCAGCAGGGCGTTGACCCCGACCAGCGCCTCGGCGTCCCGGGCCGTCGCTGGGTCGGCCAGCAGGCGGTCGTCACCGGTCAGCACCCGGGCACCGCCGCCCGACCGCCCGGCTTCGCGGACGACCTCGCGTACGGCCGCGGCGGGGGCGTCGACGCCGACCGCGTCCCGCGCCGGGCCGTCCGTCCGTACCGGCCCCAAGTCCCTGAGTCTGCGCAGCAGTTCGTTGTCCACAGGGTGTGGATGCGCCAGCTTCTTGGTGATGTGCGCGATGTCCGTCCCGCGCCGGACCTCCACGGTGAGCGTGTCCCGGCCCATGACCACGACGGGCGAGCCGGCGAAGCGCTGGGGCTCGCGCGGGGGCGCGTCGAGCGTCGCGGCGAGACCGAGCCCCATCGCCGTCATCACGCCGACGCCGAGGACGACGGCGACGAAGGACCCGAGGAAGGAGGCCCAGCGGGTACGGAGCGACGACCAGGTCAGCACGTCACACGCTCCGGGCTCCCGGCCGCGGCGCGCCCGCCGCCTTCGAGGCCCGTCAGCCGGGCGGCGACCTCCCCGGCCGTCGGTGCGGACAGCTCCCCGTGCACCCGTCCGTCCACCAGGAAGACCACCCGGTCCGCGTACGAGGCGGCGACCGGATCGTGCGTCACCATCACCGTCGTCAGGCCCGCCGTGTCCACCAACTCCCTTAGAAGCAGGAGCACTTCACGGCCGGTCGTGGTGTCCAGGGCTCCCGTGGGCTCGTCGCCGAAGAGGACGGCGGGGCGGGTGATCAGCGCCCGCGCCAGGGCGACCCGCTGCTGCTGGCCGCCCGACAGCTGCGACGGGCGGTGTCCGGCGCGCTCGGCCAGCCCCACTCGGGCCAGCGCCTCGCGCACCGCGTCCCGCGACGGCCGCCTGCCGGCCAGCCGCAGCGGCAGCGCGACGTTCTGCGCTGCGGTCAGCGACGGCAGCAGGTTGAAGGACTGGAAGACGAAACCGATCCGTTCCCGCCGCAGCAGCGTCCGCCGCCGCTCGCTCAGCCCGGCCAGTTCCACTCCGGCCACGGCGACCGTCCCGGAGGTCGGCCGGTCGAGCCCCGCCGCGCACTGGAGCAGCGTCGACTTGCCCGACCCGGACGGTCCCATCACCGCCGTGAAGCTCCCGGCGGCGAAGTCCAGGTCGACCCCGTCCAGGGCGGCGACGGCACCGTAGTGACGGCGCAGGGATCGGATACGTACGGCTGTGGTGGTCATGCCTCCAGCGAACCGTCCGGCGACCGCGCACACACGACCACCAGGGGGCGTCCACGGGGTAGGGCCGGCCCTACCCCCGCCGGGGCTTCCGGCCCGGTGCCCATCCTGGCGGCCCGCGTCCGGGAGGCCCCGGTCCGCTCTCCCGGACGCATGGCACGATCGAGGGATGAGCAGCACGTCCAGCACCGTGGAGCGCGCCTTCGAGGCGGCCCTCTATGCCACCGCTCCCGGCGGCGCCCGAGCGGGCGGTACCCGCGTCGTCGACGCGGCCCTCGACACGGGCGCCTCGCTGCTCGCGGCCGACCCCGCGGCCGACCTCGAACTCACCCGGCGCGGCGAGGAGTTCGTCGCCGCGGCCTGGCGTCGCGGCTGGCAGCCCGCCGACGTCGTACGCCTCGTGCGGCGTGATCTGGACGACGTCCATGTGCGCCTGGTCTCCGAGCTGATCCGGGCGCAGGCGCGGCAGCGGCAGGAAGGGAGCCGGGGGCCGCGGTGGGCCGCGCAGCTCGACGAGCTGGCCGCCGGCGCGACGGCGACGCCCCCGTGCACGGACCGCTTCTCGCACGCCACCGCCGTACTGGAGCTGTACCGGTTGCTCCTGCGGCTCCCCGGCATCGAGCCCCTCGACCCGCCCCGGGGGACCGCCGGCCTGGGCTCCCGTCAGGCCTCGCAGGACACCCGCATGCTCAGCCGTATCCGCGCGCTGCTCGCCAAGGCGGAGGCGACCGGGTTTCCGGAGGAGGCGGAGGCGCTGAGCGCGAAGGCGCAGGAACTGATGGCGCGGCACAGCATCGACGAGGCGCTGCTCGCCGCCCGCACGCACGCCAAGGACGCACCCGGCGCCTGCCGGATCGGCATCGAGTCGCCGTACGAGACGGCCAAGGCGGTGCTCCTGGACGCGGTGGCCGGAGCGAACCGCTGCCGGGCGGTGTGGAACGAGGCGTACGGGTTCTCGACCCTGGTCGGCTTCGAGCCGGACCTGGAGGCGGTCGAGCTGCTGTACACCTCCCTCCTCGTGCAGGCCACGGCCGCGATGACCAAGGCGGAGGCGGCCCAGCGGGCCGGGGGCCGGAAGCGTACGAAGACCTTCCGGCAGTCCTTCCTGGCCGCCTACGCGCACCGGATCGGCGACCGGCTCGCGGCCGCCGCGGAGGGACAACTGCCCGACAGCGAGGGGGAGTTGCTGCCCGTACTCGCGGCCCGCGACGTGGCGGTCACGGACGAGACGGAGCGCATGTTCCCGCGGACCGTGACCACCCGGCTGCGCGGGGTCAGTGACGCGGCCGGCTGGGAACAGGGCGCGGCGGCGGCCGACCGCGCCCAGGTCAGATCCCGGCCCCCGCTGCGCTGACCCGACCACCGGCGCGAGCCGACTGGGCTCGCGCCCGCCGCCTTCGGAAGCCGACTGGGCCGCGTCCGCCGTCCGGAAGCCGACTCGCTCACGCCCGCGGGCCGCACCCGCCGTCCGGAAGCCGACCGGGCCGCGCCCGCCGTCCCGAAGCCGACCGGGCCGCGCCCGCCGTCCGGAAGCCGACCGGACAGGTCCCACGGCAGGGCCTAGTCGCCCGCGGTCTGGAACGGGCTCACCGAGGCGTCCGGCGCTCTCGCCGTCTTCAGTGCCACCTCCCCGTACGTCCACGGGAAGCTCTGCGCGTCGCCGCCCGCGGACAGCGAGATCTTCACGTTCTTCGCGGCGGCACTCTTCTTCGGATCGCCCTTCGGCCCCCGTACGTAGGTGAGCGTGAAGGTGGCCGCCTCGGCCGGCTGCAGTGTCACCTTCTGCGGGTTGGCGGGCTGCTGTTCGGCGACCGGCCAGGAGGTGCCGCCGCCGGACAGCTCGACGCCCGGGAAGCCCTTCAGGGTGCAGTCGGCGGAGCCGCGGTTGGTGACGGTGACGGGGATGTTGCCGGTGTCCCCGGCGACCGGGGCGGTGTTGCCGGGGCCGACCTCGAGGGCGAACTTGCCGGCCGCGCAGGTGCCGGAGGCCGCGGCCGGCTTCTTCTTGTCCGCGCCCCCTCCGCCGCTGTCGTCGCAGGCGGTCAGAGTGAGGGCCGCCGCGAGGACGGTGACGGCGATCGGAAGGGCGCGCATGGGGTTCCCCCTGAGGTCGTGACAGTGCAGGAGGATCATCACGCAGCCCGGTCCCGGCCCGTCGGCCGCCCCCGCTCCCGGCGTCCCCGCCTCACCGCATCCAGGCCGGGAATGTCCGCAAACCTCCCGTGCGCTGACGCGATGAGCAGGCTCCGGGCGCTGAAAGGACCCGGCGGAGGTCAGGACCCGAGGCTCGCCGTGGGCAGTCCGGACGGCAGCTGGCCGCCCTCCGTCTTCCGGTACGTCTCGGTGCCGAGGCCGCCGTTCCACTTGACCTTCATGGTCGTGGCGCCGACGGACTCGACCATGCCGGTGGTGCGGTCGTCGCTGCCGTCCGTGCACTTGAGGTGGATCATCTGCATGCCCGCCTCCTTGCCCGCGGTACCGCTGCACACGGCACCGCCCGTCGCGAACAGCCCGGCCTGCTTGCCGGTGATGACGAGGGCGACGGCCTTGCCGTCCGTCGTGGCGAGCCAGCTGCCCTCCAGCTTCCCCTTGGGGGTGGCCGTGTCCCCGGAACCGCCCCCGGAGTCCGCGGTCGAGGTGGGGCTCGCGGACTTGTCGGTGCCGGAGTCACCGCTGTCGCTGCAGGCGGTCAGCACGAGCGCGGCCGCCATCAGCCCCGCGGCCGCCGCCGTGCTGCGCACCCGCTGACGCGGGAAGGTCGCCGAAGTCACTGGAAGTCCCCCAAGGGTGGGCCGGGTGAGCACTGAGGTCGCCGGGACGACCGCAGCAAGCTACCAGGAGGACTTACGAACCCCCGGAAGAAATCCTGCGTGCGCTTGCTCACGCAGATTCACCCGGGACAGCCCGAAGGCGCGCAGATAGCCGCGCGGGCGCCCGTCCATGCTGTCCCGGTTGCGTACGCGGGTGGCGCCGGCGTCCCGCGGCTGCCTCCGCAACTCCGCCTGGGCGGCGGTGCGTTCGGCCGGTGACGAGGACGTACGGCGGATGATCTCCTTCAGCTCGGCCCGCCGGGCGGCGTACCGCGCGACGGCCTCCTGGCGCTTCTCGTTCTTCGCGATCTTGCTCTTCTTCGCCATCAGACCCGCACCCCGCGGGCCCGGATGCGGGCGACGGCGGCCTCGACGCCGATCGTGTCGACGGTCTTGATCCCCTTCGCGCTCAGCCGCAGCCGCACGTACCGGCCCTCGCCGGGCAGCCAGTAGCGCTTGCGCTGGACGTTCGGGTCGAAGCGGCGCGAGGTGCGCCGGTGGGAGTGGGAGATGGAGTTGCCGAAGCCGGGCCGGGCTCCGGTCAGCATGCAGTGGGCGGACAAGGGTGACGCACCTCTCCAGGTCGTTGGTTGGTAATGGGATTCATTTTCAGTAAGATAGCAGCATGGCACGCAACGAACTCCGCCCCGTCATCAAGCTCCGGTCCACGGCCGGGACCGGCTTCACCTACGTCACCCGCAAGAACCGCCGCAGCGACCCGGACCGCATGACCCTGCGCAAGTACGACCCGGTCGCCCGCCGCCACGTCGACTTCCGAGAGGAGCGCTGAGCGTCATGCGCGAGGGAATCCACCCGGCGTACCGGCCCGTCGTCTTCCGTGACCGGGCCGCAGGCCACGCCTTCCTCACCCGCTCGACCATGACGAGCGGGAAGGCGATCGAGTGGGAGGACGGCCACACCTACCCGGTGGTGGACGTCGAGATCTCGGACGTGAGCCACCCCTTCTACACCGGCAACGCCCGCGTCCTGGACACGGCGGGCCGCGTCGAGCGCTTCGAGCGGCGGTACGGGAAGCGCGAGGGCCGCTGATGGCAGGCGGGGGAGCGCGGCCCACCCCGGGCCTGGCCGTGGCGATCGTCGGCGGACTGCACGCCGACGCCCGCCGGGCGGCCGTCGAGCGACTGCTGACGGACGTCCCCGGCAGCGTGGCGCTCCACCACGACCTGGCCACGGCCACCGCCGGCACGGTGGTGCGGACCGTCCGCGACCGCACCGGCCTGCTGTCGGCCGGTGAGGCACCCCTCGTGAACGACTGCGCCTGCTGCGCCCTGCGCGAGGACCTGGTCCCCGAGCTGGAGCGGCTCGCCGACGCGGGACTCACCCGGCTCGCGGTCGTCGAGCTGTGGGACTCCGTCGAGCCCAAGGCGATGGCCGAGGTGGTGGCGTCGAGCGGGCTGACCCTGACCGGCGTGATCACCGCGGTCGACCCCGCCCTGCTGCTGCCGTACCTCGGCAACGGCGACGACCTCGCGGACGTCGGCCTCGCCGCGGCCGCCACCGACCGGCGCACGGTCGCCGACACCTTGGCCCGCCAGCTGGAGTACGCCCCGGTCCTCGCCCTCGTCGACTCCCCGGAGGCCGACGACGAGGACCGCGCCCTGCTCGCCCAGCTGCACCCGACCGCCCGGCAGGTCCCGGTCGGCCGCGGTGCCTCGGTGAGCCCGGAGACGGGATCCGCGGGCGCCGGCCGTTCGGCGCTCGCCGCGGCCGCGCTCGCCGGCTTCGACGTGGAGGCGGCGGCCGCCGCCCAGCACCCGGCCTCCGCGCTGCTGCCGACCGAGGCCGACGCGTGCGGGGTCGCCACCCTCGTCTGGCACCGCCGGCGTCCGTTCCACCCCGAGCGGCTCTATGCCGCGCTGGAGGACCTGACCTGTGCGGCGGCGCGCAGCAGGGGGCGGTTCTGGCTGGCCGACCGGCCCGACACGCTGCTGCACTGGGACGCGGCCGGCGGCGCGCTGTGCGTGGAGAACGCGGGCCCCTGGCTCGCCTCGCTGCCGGACGCCGCCTGGGAGATGGTCCCGCCCGTCCGCCGGGCCGCCGCCGCACTCGACTGGCACCCGGAGCACGGCGACTGCTGCCAGCACCTGGTCTTCACCTCACCCGGACTCGACCGGGACGGGCTCGAACTGCTCCTGGAGTCCTGCCTGTTGACCGACGCCGAGTACGCCGCCGGGCCGACCGCCTGGAAGCGGCTCCCGCCCGCCTTCGACACCCTCCTGGAGGTCTGACCCATGGCCCGCAAGCCCGAGCGCAAGCCTGCCAAGCCCCGCCCCAACCCGCTGGACGAGGCCGGGATCACGTACATCGACTACAAGGACACCGATCTCCTGCGGAAGTTCCTCTCCGACCGCGGCAAGATCCGCGGGCGCCGGGTCACCCGCGTGACGGCGCAGCAGCAGCGGCTGCTGGCCCGCGCGATCAGGAACGCCCGGGAGATGGCGCTGCTGCCGTACGCATCCCGCTGACTGCTGACTGCTGACTGCTGACTGCCGGCCGGTGACCGCCGGCCGCTGACCGTTGGTCAGCATGTTCGCCAACGCAATCCGATGCCCTCCGGGCCGCGGTCGGCGCCGGTCCCGCGCGTCCCGCGGACCGGACCATTTCGTTGAGAGGGGAACAGGAAGGCCACGGTGTGCGTCTCTTCCTAGTGGACGAGGGATTCGATCCGGACGTTCCGGCACGGATGAATGGCGCGGAAGAGCATGGACGGGGACCGGAGGTCGCATGCCCTGTGACCTCCGGGGGCAGACGCTCGACGGGATCCGGGCGGTCTCCGGGGCCGCCCGGCAGCAGGTCGTAGCCGTACGACCGGCGGACCGTAGTCAAGCGCCGGTAAAAGCTGTAACCGCAGGACCACCCCGCGTGCACGTGCATCTGCCCCTGCATCTGCACATGAACAGAGTTATGATCCGGGTCAGTTGACCAATGCATCAATGGCCACATCAGCCAATGCACCACCCGGGGAGCGACCTGTGGACCACGACGTGTGCGACGTGGACGACGTGTACAACGGCATGGCGGCCACCCAGCTGCATGGGGTGAACTGGCAGAAGAGCAGGCACAGCAACTCGCAGGGATCCTGCGTGGAGTTCGCGCGGCTGCCCGGTGGTGGCGTGGCGGTGCGCAACTCGCGCTTCCCGGAGGGGCCCGCCCTCGTCTACACGCGCGCCGAGATAGAGGCCATGCTCCTCGGCATCAAGGACGGCGAGTTCGACCACCTGGTGGCCGGCGCCTGAAGGTGTCCGTCCGTGCGCGGTGGGTAACGCGCGTAGAACCGCGGCGCTGAAAAGCGCCGCGGTTTCTCATTCCGTCGTGGCCGCGGCCGCCGGGGGCGGCAGCCGGAACAGCGCCCACACGACCTTGCCGCTGAGGGTGCCCGCGAGCGGGTGCCAGCCCCAGCTGTCGGTGAACGAGTCGACCAGGAACAGTCCGCGGCCCGACTCCGCCGAGAAGTCGTCCGTCTCGCGTGCGACCGGACTGTCGTGACTGGGGTCGCGCACCGCGCACACCAGCCGGGTGGTCCAGCGCATCAGGTGCAGCCGCACGGGCGGCTCCTGCTCGCAGCCGCGCGGGGTGTCCGCGGGCAGCGCGTGCCGCAGCGCGTTGGTGACGAGTTCGGAGACGACCAGACAGACGTCGTCGAAGCGCTCGCCGATGTCCCACTGGTCCAGCGTCCTGCGGGTGAACTGCCTTGCCTCGCGCACCGCTTCGTAGCGGGCGGGCAGTGCGCAGGAAGCGGCGTCGGACACGGCCGCGGGGTCGAGCGGCGGAAGCCCCTGCCGTAACGGCTCGAGCATGGTCGATCCATTCGTCCCCATGCGAGGCACTCCCGGGGTTCGCGGTCGTTGCGATGCAGCGGTGGCGCGGGACCATGGTTCCGAATGCGTTCAGCAGATGCAAGGGCAGATGCACGTGCACGCGCCAGAGTTAGGCCGTCTCATCCCTGTTTCTGTTCATTTCTTCTCTCACCTTCTTCCCACTTATTTGGCCTCTCCTGATCTTTTCCTGTGTAACTCCTTTGGCTCCTTTCCCTTTCTGTAACCGAACGAGTACAGCTCGAAGTGTTTTAGTGGCAGACTTCGGGCCCTGAAGGACGGTTGGGGAGGCGGACGAACGTGAGCGCTGGTGAGGCATGGGGATACCCCCGGCCGAACGCCGTTGAGGCCGGGGGCGGCTCGGTGGTGCGGCGCATGCTGCTCGGGTCCCATCTCAGGCGCCTGCGAGAGGCGCGTGGCATCACCCGGGAAGCGGCCGGCTACTCGATCCGTGCCTCCGAATCGAAGATCAGCCGCATGGAGTTGGGACGGGTGAGCTTCAAGACGCGAGACGTCGAGGACCTGTTGACCCTCTACGGCATCACCGACGAGGTCGAGCGCACCTCCCTCGTCTCCCTCGCGAAGGAGGCCAACGTCGCGGGCTGGTGGCACAGTTACTCCGACGTGCTGCCCAGCTGGTTCCCGACGTACGTGGGTCTGGAGGGCGCGGCCCATGTGATCCGCTCGTACGAAGTGCAGTTCGTGCACGGCCTGTTGCAGACCGAGGCCTACGCGCACGCGGTCGTCGCGCGCGGGATGAAGGGCGCGAGCCCGGCCGACATCGACCGGCGGGTGGCGCTGCGCCTGGAGCGCCAGAAGCACCTCGCCGCCGAGAGCGCCCCCGAGTTCCACTGCGTCCTCGACGAAGCCGCGCTGCGCCGGCCGTACGGCGACCGCGAGGTGATGCGTGGTCAGCTCCAGCACCTGATCGAGATCTCGGAGCGCCCGAACGTACGACTTCAGGTCATGCCGTTCAGCTTCGGCGGGCACTCGGGCGAGAGCGGCTCCTTCACCATCCTGAGCTTCCCCGAGTCCGACCTGTCGGACGTCGTCTATCTGGAACAGCTCACGAGCGCGCTCTACCTGGACAAACGCGAGGACGTCACGCAGTACGAGAGCGCGCTGAAGGAGTTGCAGCAGGACAGCCCCGGCCCGGACGAGAGCCGCGATCTGCTCCGGGGGCTCCTCCAGCTCTCCTGACGGTGGCCGGAAAGGCCGCCCTCGGGTTTCGGACGGTCTTCCGCACGTCCTCACGCTCTGTCCTGAGGTGCTCTCCAACTCCGTTTAAACACAAGTACGATGACGCATGATCAGACGTTGATCGGATGACTGCTGACTCAGACCGGATGTCTGCCTCGGCAGCACAGGGATTGAGGGAGCACATGTCGTCCTACTTCACCGACCTGGCCCAGCAGTACATCGACGGTGAGTGGCGCCCGGGCACCGGCTCATGGGACATCATCGACTTCAACCCGTACGACGGTGAGAAGCTCGCGTCGATCACCATAGCCACGGTCGACGAGGTCGACGACGCCTACCGCGCGGCCGAGCGCGCCCAGAAGAAGTGGGCCGCCACCAACCCCTACGCGCGCCGTGCCGTCTTCGAGCGCGCCCTGCGGATCATCGAGGACCGCGAGCAGGAGATCACCGAGGTGATCATCGCCGAGCTCGGCGGCACGCACCTCAAGGCCGCCTTCGAGCTGCACCTGGCCAAGGAGTTCCTGCGCGAGTCGGTCCAGCTGGCGCTGCGGCCCGAGGGTCGGATCATCCCCTCGCCGACCGACGGCAAGGAGAACCGCGTCTACCGCGTCCCGGTCGGCGTGGTCGGTGTCATCAGCCCGTTCAACTTCCCCTTCCTGCTGTCGATCAAGTCCGTCGCGCCGGCCCTGGCGCTGGGCAACGGCGTGGTGCTCAAGCCGCACCAGAACACCCCGATCGTCGGCGGCTCCCTCGTCGCGAAGGTCTTCGAGGAAGCGGGTCTGCCCGGCGGCCTGCTCAATGTCGTGATCACCGACATCGCCGAGATCGGTGACGCGTTCATCGAGCACCCGGTCCCGAAGGTCATCTCCTTCACCGGCTCCGACAAGGTGGGCCGCCACGTCGCCACGGTCTGCGCCGCGCAGTTCAAGCGCTCGGTCCTCGAACTCGGCGGCAACAGCGCGCTCGTGGTACTCGACGACGCGGACATCGACTACGCCGTGGACGCCGCGGTGTTCAGCCGGTACGTGCACCAGGGCCAGGTCTGCATGGCGGCCAACCGCATCCTGGTGGACCGCTCGGTGCTGACCGAGTTCACCGACAAGTTCGTCACCAAGGTCAAGGGCCTGAAGACCGGCGACCCGAGCGACCCGCAGACGATCATCGGCCCGGTCATCAACTCCTCGCAGGCCGACGCGATCACGGGCGTCGTCGACCAGGCGATCGCCGAGGGCGCCACCGCGCTGGTCCACGGCAGGGCGACCGACAACCTCGTCGAGCCGTCCGTGCTGACCGGCCTGCCCGCGGACTCCGCCCTCCTCCGCCAGGAGATCTTCGGTCCGGTGGCCCTCCTCGTGCCGTTCGACGGCGAGGAGGAGGCAGTGCGCCTCGTCAACGACACCCCGTACGGCCTCAGCGGCGCCGTCCACACCGGCGACATCGAGCGCGGTGTTGCCTTCGCCAAGCAGATCGACACCGGCATGTTCCACGTGAACGACGGCACCGTCCACGACGAGCCCCCGGTCGCCTTCGGCGGCGAGAAGCACTCGGGCATCGGCCGCCTGAACGGCGACGCGGTGGTCGACGCGTTCACCACCCAGAAGTGGATCTCGGTCCAGCACGGGCGCAGCCGCTTCCCGTTCTGACCGGGCGCGTGAGCCAAAGGGGTGCCTGTGCCGACGGCACGAACGTGATGTCGGCACAGGCTTCCGCATGCCGGAGGCGAACCGACGCAGTGGGCCGGCCAGGAGACGCACCGGCGAGCCACCCGATGAGGACAGAAGCCGACCTAAAGGGCCCGTAGCGTGATCGGTGTCAGGCAACAGGACCCGAGGAAAGGCGGCCGGTCATGGTCACTCACGTTTCCCCCGAGGCAGACGGCGACGAGCGCGGAGCGCTGCTCTCCTTCCTGGAGGAGGAGCGGGGCGGTATCAGGCGGGCCCTCATCGGCCTGACGGCCGAGCAGGCCGCGAGCCGCCCGACTGCGAGTGCGCTGTCGCTCTCCGGGCTGATCAAGCATGTCGCCGAGGTCGAACAGGGCTGGATCGCCCGCGCCCGGCAGGAGCGGCCCGCCGTCAAGCGGGACCAGTCGAACTGGCACGAGTGTTTCGTGCTCGTCGGCGACGAGACCGTCGAGGAACAGCTCGCGTACTGGGAGAAGGTCGCCGCGGAGACCGAGGCGTTCATCCGCTCGGTGCCCAGCCTCGACGAGACGTTCCCCCTTCCCGACGACCCCTGGTTTCCGCCGGAGGGGCGGGTCTCCATCCGCTGGACGATGCTCCACCTGATCCGCGAGACGGCCCGCCATGCCGGCCACGCCGACATCATCCGCGAGTCCCTGGACGGCGCGACCGCCTTCGAGCTGGTGGCCCGGGAGCAGGCGGGCTGATGCCCGCGCTCTAACCTGGACCGCATGTCAGCGATCCGTCTCCTGGTGCTCGGCGCCGTCCGCCAGCACGGGCGGGCCCACGGCTACCAGGTGCGCAACGACCTGGAGTACTGGGGCGCGCACGAGTGGTCCAACGCCAAGCCGGGCTCGATCTATCACGCGCTCAAGCAGATGGCGAAGCAGGGACTGCTGCATGCACACGAGATCGCGCCGTCCACGGCGGGCGGCCCACCGCGCACCGAGTACGAGATCACGGACAAGGGCACCGAGGAGTTCCTGGCCCTGCTGCGCACGTCCCTGACCTCGTACGACCAGAAGATGGACGTCCAGTCGGCGGGCATCGGCTTCATCGTCGACCTGCCGAGGGGCGAGGCGGTGGCGCTGCTGAAGGAGCGGATCCGGCGGATCGGGGAGTGGCGGGGGGCCGTCACCGAGCACTACGTGCCCGAGGACGGCCCCGAACAACTCGGCCACATCGGCGAGATCATGAACCTCTGGGTGCACACCGCCGACGCGGACGCCGAATGGACGCGCGGGCTGATCGAGCGCATCGAGCGCGGGGCCTACACCTTCGCCGGCGAGGGCGAACCGTTCGTCGGGGTCCTGGGGGAGGGCGAGAAGAACCCGTACGCGACGGGGACTCCCCATCCGGGAGACCGTGGCTGATCACGTTTGATGAATGCCCGCCCTGGAGTATTGCTTCAGGTCGGCCGACGCGGGCCGTGCGCCGGCGGCCCCGCTCAGTGGTGGAAGCCGGTCGCCTTCTCCTTGTCGCCCGTCAACGGATGCGGCTGTCGCCGCAGTTCGGGCAGCAGCCGGCCCAGATCCTCCACGAACAGCTCGGCCAGATCCATCGAGAAGCCGTTGCGGCACACGACGCGCAGCACGGACAGGTCCTCCCGGTGCGGCGGGAAGGTGTACGCGGGCACCAGCCAGCCCCGCTCGCGCATCCGCCGGGACACGTCGAACACGTCGTACGCCGTCACCTCGGGCTTCGTCGTGAAGGCGAACACGGGCAGCTCGTCGCCCCGGGTGAGCAGCCGGAAGTCGCCCAGCGCCTCGATGTGCCCGGCGAGGGCGAGGGCCACGTCCCGGGTGGTCTGCTGCACGGCCCGGTAGCCCTCGCGGCCCAGCCGCAGGAACGTGTAGTACTGCGCCACGACCTGAGCGCCCGGCCGGGAGAAGTTGAGCGCGAAGGTCGGCATGTCGCCGCCCAGGTAGTTCACGCGGAAGACGAGTTCCTCCGGCAGCTCCGCCGCCGTACGCCACAGCGCCCAGCCGACACCGGGGTAGACCAGGCCGTACTTGTGCCCCGAGGTGTTGATGGACGCCACCCTCGGCAGCCGGAAGTCCCAGACCAGGTCCTCGTCCAGGAAGGGCGCGACCATGGCGCCGGACGCGCCGTCGACGTGGACGGGGATGTCGAGGCCCGTACGGTCCTGGAGCGCGTCGAGGGCCGCGCACAGGTCGGCGATCGGCTCGTAGGACCCGTCGAAGGTGGAGCCGAGGATGCCGACGACCCCGATGGTGTTCTCGTCGCACAGCTCGGCGGCGGCCCCCGGATCCAGGTGGAACCGGTCGCCGTCCATGGGGACTTGGCGCGCCTCCACCTCCCAGAAGTTGCAGAACTTCTCCCAGCAGACCTGGACGTTCACACCCATCACGAGGTTCGGACGGGCCCCGGGGTAGCGGTCCGCGTTGCGCTGGGTCCAGCGGCGCTTCAGGGCCAGCCCGGCGAGCATGCACGCCTCGCTCGACCCGGTGGTCGAACAGCCCACGGCGGCCGACGGGTCGGGCGCGTTCCACAGATCGGCGAGCATCGCCACACAGCGCCGCTCCAGCTCGGCGGTGCGCGGGTACTCGTCCTTGTCGATCATGTTCTTGTCCCGGCACTCGGCCATCAGCACGCCGGCCTGGGGTTCCATCCAGGTGGTGACGAACGTGGCCAGATTCAGCCGGGCGTTGCCGTCCAGCATGAGTTCGTCGTGCACGAGCTGGTACGCGGTCGTGGGCGGCAGTGGCCCGTCCGGCAGCCGGTGCCTGGGCGGGGCCTCGATCATGCCGCTGACCGGGTTCGTCTCCCCGTAGAAGGGGTTGACGGACATCGGGCGCTCGTCGTGCGTCTCGGGGCCTTTGTGGAGCGGCACTTCGCCTCCATGCGGTCAGTCGTGGGATCGGGGTTGCGTCGCACGGTAGATCAGCGGACCGGGGTCCCGTCGTCGTGGAGCTGCATCTGGGGTCTGCCGGTCACCAGCAGCCAGGCCGGCACCGACGCCAGCACCAGCAGCGGCAGCACGGCCGGGTCGGACACCAGGACGGCCGCCGTGAACAGGCTGATCCAGCCCTGCCGGGTGACCGCGAGCAGTACCCCGAGCACGCCGCAGACGACGGCGAGCGTGGGATGCGCCTGGGGCACCAGCGCGTGCGCGCACAGGCCGAGGGCCACTCCGGCGAAGACCGCGGGAAAGATCCGGCCGCCCCGGAAGCCGCAGGACGCGGCGACGACCAGCGCGACCAGCTTCACCACCGCTATCAGCGCGAACCGTCCCGCCGACCAGCCGTCCGGGTCCCCGGCCAGCGTCTTCACCTCGTCCAGCCCCTTGAAGAGCGTCAGATGCCCGCCCAGGGCCCCCAGCAGGCCGAGGACGACTCCGCCGACGGGAATCGCCAGCATGGGGTGCCCCAGCCGCGCGAAGGCGCCGTGGACGTACGGCAGCGCGTACACCGCGGCCATCCCGATCACCGCCGCGGCCGAGGCGATCACCAGGGCGGTCAGCAGATCGCCCCAGCGCGGTCCGCTGTAGTCGGGCAGCGAGAGGTCGAAACTCGGGTGGGCCAGCAGCGTCATGGTCAGCGCACCCGTGCCGCCCGCGAGCAGCGGGGGCAGCAGCCGGTCCCAGAGCGCGCCGGGTCCCGGCTGCCCGGCCAGCACCTCGGAGAAGATCAGCGCGGCGGCCACCGGCGTGCCGAACAGCGCGCCGATCGTGCCGGCCGCCGCCAGCGACATCCACAGCGCGGCCGGGGAGCCCGGGGCCGCCCGGCTGCCCAGCCAGTACGCGAGCGCGATGTTGGCGGCCGTGATCGGGTTCTCGGGACCCAGACTGACCCCGCCCGCCAGCGCCAGCACGGTGGCCAGCAGCAGCCCGGGCAGCACCCGGGGCGGCAGCGGCGGGTCGACAAGACCGGTGGTCGCGGGGTCGGGGCCCGCGTGTCCCGGCGCCTTCCACACCACCAGGCCCACCGCGACACCGGTCGCCGTGAGCATCACCAGCATCCAGAGCACCGAGTAGCGGCCCACGCCCAGCGCGTCCGGAAGGGTCTCCCACAGGACGTCCTTGAGCTGTTCGGCGACCAGACTGACGCCCAGCAGGACGAGGGCGGCGGCCACGCCGACCACGGCGGAGGGCACGATCAGCGGCAGCAGACGCCGGACGGGGGCCTGTCCCGGCGCCGCCGGGGCTTCGGTGCTCACGGGCCACACCCTAAGCGGGCAAAAGCCGCACAACATCCCGAGAATTTTCGGCGTGAGTCTCGACTTGCACCTCACGTGACGTGAGGGCCCAGCCTGAAGTGCGTACCGAGAAGGGAGCGGAAGTGAGCTACTCAGTCGGCCAGGTCGCCGGTTTCGCCGGGGTGACGGTGCGCGCGCTGCACCACTACGACGAGATCGGCCTGCTCGCGCCCAGCGAGCGCAGCCACGCGGGGCACCGGCGCTACAGCGACGCCGACCTCGACCGGCTGCAGCAGATCCTGTTCTACCGGGAGCTCGGCTTCCCGCTCGACGAGGTCGCCGCCCTGCTCGACGACCCGGAGGTGGATGCGCGCGCGCATCTGCGCCGCCAGCACGAGTTGCTGACCACCCGGATCGAGAAGCTGCGGAAGATGGCGGCGGCCGTCGAACACGCCATGGAGGCACGGAAGATGGGCATCAACCTCACGCCCGAGGAGAAGTTCGAGGTCTTCGGGGACAACGACCCGGAAGAGCACGCCGAGGAGGTCGAGCAGCGCTGGGGCGGCACGGCGGAGTACGCCGAGTCACAGCGCCGCACCGCGCGCTACACCAAGGACGACTGGCAGCAGGTGCAGGCCGAGGTCGCCTCCTGGGGCGAGCGGTACGACGCCCTCATGGAGGCCGGTGAACCCCCGGCCGGCGAACGGGCCATGGCCATGGCCGAGGAGCACCGCCAGCACATCCGCAAGTGGTTCTACGACTGCTCGTACGAACTCCACCGGTGTCTCGGCGGGATGTACGTCTCCGACGAGCGCTTCAAGGAGTACTACGACTCCATGCGGCCGGGGCTCGCCGAGCACCTGAGGGACGCGATCGCGGCGAACGCCGCCCGCCACGAGGGATGACGGCAGAGGGATGACGGCAGGGATGACGGCAGAGGGATGACGGCAGAGGGATGACGGTAAGGGGCGCCCGCCATTGCGGACGCCCCTTACCGCTGTACGCGATCCCTCTTCCGCACCCCTTGTTCCTTGTTCCTTGTTCCTTTATTCCTTGACCAGGACCACCGCCGTGCCGTACGCGCACACCTCCGTGCCCACGTCGGCCGCCTCCGTCACGTCGAACCGGAACATCAGCACACCGTTGGCGCCACGCGCGCGTGCCTGCTCGACGAGCCGCTCCATGGCCTGATTGCGGGTCTCCACGAGGGTCTTGGTGAGACCCTTGAGCTCACCGCCGATCATCGACTTCAGACCCGCCCCGATCTGGCTGCCCAGATGCCGGGAGCGGACCGTGAGGCCGAAGACCTCCCCGATAACCTGTTCGACGCGGTACCCCGGTACGTCGTTCGTGGTCACGACCAGAACGTCGGACTGGGGGTTCATGCCGCCGCCGTAATCCTCGATGCCCATACCTCACAGCTTTGTCCCAGTCGACGCACAGTGCATCCTGGAGACACCGGTGGAACCTGGCGCAGACACACGGCGTTGATAGCTTTGACCGCTCGAACCCAGCCGCCGTACCTCCCTTCACCCCACAGGAGCCCGGAACCGTGACGACGCTTGCCCTTGGACCAAGCTGGCTGGATCCGAACTACCTCCTGGACAGCTTCGGCATCTGGGGTCTGCTGCTCATCGTCTTCGCCGAGTCCGGCCTGCTCATCGGCTTCTTCCTGCCGGGCGACTCGCTGCTGTTCACCTGCGGTCTGCTGATCACGTCGAACCAGCTGGACTTCCCGCTGTGGGCGGCCGTCGCGCTGATCTGCGTCGCCGCGGTCCTCGGCGACCAGGCGGGCTATCTCTTCGGCAAGAAGGTCGGCCCCTCGCTCTTCACCCGCCCGGACTCCCGCCTCTTCAAGCAGGAGAACGTGGTCAAGGCCCACGAGTTCTTCGAGAAGTACGGCCCCAAGTCCCTGGTCCTGGCCCGCTTCGTGCCCATCGTGCGTACGTTCACGCCGATCATCGCCGGCGTCAGCGGCATGCGGTACCGCTCGTTCCTCACGTACAACATCATCGGCGGCGTCCTGTGGGGCGCGGGCGTCACGCTGCTCGGCTCCTGGCTCGGCAAGATCGACTTCGTGAACAAGAACATCGAGGCGATCCTGATCCTGATCGTTCTCGTCTCGGTGATCCCGATCGCCATCGAGTTCCTGCGGGCCCGCGGCAAGGCCAAGAAGGAAGCGGCCCAGGCTCCGGCCGCCCCGGCCGCCGGCCCCGCGCCCGACGCGACCGCGCAGCTGCGCGTACCCCCGCTCCACCAGGGCCAGAACCAGGGCGGCTACCACCCGAACCAGGGTTATGACCAGGGCCAGGGTTACAACGCGAACCCCGGATACGGCCAGGACCACGGCCAGAACCCGGGATACGGCCAGGACCACGGCTACAACCAGAACCAGGGCTACGGCGACCCCCAGAACCAGGGCTACGGCGAGAACCAGAACCAGGGCTACGGCGAGAACCAGACCTACAGCCAAGACCAGACCTACGGCCAGGACCAGGACCCGCAGCAGCCCCCGCGCGGCCGCCACGCCAAGCGATAGCGCCCGCCGACACCGGGGGCACGCGACCCCGGCACCTGATGCCGGCAGACGGTCGGCCCCGTACGCCTAGAAGCCGCGCGTCCGCTTGGCCGCGCGGCGCCCCGCCGCGTTCCCGCCCGGCATCCGCAGGAACAGCCGGGAGATCTCCGAGCCGAGGTTCACGCCGATGGCGATGGCCATCGCGAGGGCGGCCGCCTTGGTGAGGGACACCAAGCCCTTGTCGACGTCGCTCTGGGCGAAGGCCAGCAGGCCGAAGTACGTGGCGGAGCCCGGCAGCAGCGGGCCGATCGCGGCCGTCGTGTACGGCAGCGCCGAGGCGAACCGGTAGCGGGACAGCAGCTGCCCGAACAGGCCCACCAGGCCCGCCGCCACGGCCGTGGAGGCGACCGGTGAGATGTCGCCTGCGTAGTGCATCGCGCCGTACACCGACCAGGCCACGCCTCCGTTGAGGGTCACCGCGAGCACGGTGGACCGTTCCTGCTGGAGCAGGACCGCGAAGGTGAGCGAGAGCAGCATGGACGCGGCGATCTGCAGCAGCGGCCGCTCGGAGAGGCCGAGCGCCTGGTCGGGATTGAGCTCGGCGCCCAGCTTCACGCCGAAGTACAGGACCAGCAGCACGCCGGCCACGATGCCCACGAAGAAGTACATGACCTCCAGCAGGCGAGCGGACGCGGTGATGTAGAAGCCGGTCAGACCGTCCTGGACGCCCGCGACCAGGGCCCGTCCGGGCAGCAGGGCGAAGAGCCCACCGGTGATCACCGCGGACGCCTTCACGCCGCCGCCCGACAGCTGGAGCGCGACCCCGATCGCGGCCGGCGGCATCGCGGCCACCGTGAACTGGTAGAACTCCGGCAGCCCGCGCCCGGCGCACAACCAGGCCAGCCGGTCGCCCAGCATCGCGCCCAGCGCGGCGGCGACGAACACGATGGCGTCACCGCCGACGAGGATCGAGGCCGCACCGGCGAGCAGACCGTTGGAGGCGGTCAGCACCCAGCCGGGGTACGGGTGCCGGTTACGGCGCATCTCGGCGAGGCGCCGGTAGGCCTCCTCCAGGGTGATCGCGGTCTCGGGGTCGCTGAGATCGTCGACGAGCCGGTAGACGGCCGCGAGGCGCGTGTAGTCGGTGCCCCGGCGGCGTACCGTCCGGGAGGCCGTGACCGGGTCCTCCACCAGGGACGGCTGGTGCGAGATCGACAGCAGCGTGAAGGTGACGTTCGGCTCGCAGCGGTCCAGGCCGTACGAGCGGCAGACCGCGAACATCGCGGCCTCCACGTCCTCGGCCCCCTCGCCGCCGGCCAGCAGCAGCTCGCCGATACGCAGCGTCAGGTCCAGCACGCGCGGAACGGCGGGCCCGGACTCGTCGTCCTCCTTGTGCACCAGGTCGGGCGCCGGGCGCTCGGTCACCGGCATGCGCAGCATGGTGCGCATGCGGTCCTGCCAGGGCGCGTCCTTGGTCAGCCGGACCACGGGGATGCCGGTGGCCGGCGTGAAGGCGGGCGGAGCCTGCTTGGCGCTGTAGGTGGCCGGAGTGCTGAAAGCCGAACCCTCGGAGTCGGCCGGTGTGCCCTGGGGGACATCCATACCCCTGGGCAGCGCGAACTCGGATGTCGTGGACGACTCGTCCTCGATCACCGGTGCCTGCGGCGCCACCACACCGGCCGGTTGAGCGAAGGCACTCCTCGCCTCGTCCGACTGCGGCTTGCGGTCTTCCGCCTCCGGTTCCGCCACTCGTTCAGCCTTGCCTTTCGTGCACGTACGTCTCTTGCGTCTTTCCGCGTACCTTCCGTACGGCTCAGTATGCGTACGGATACGCGAACGGGCCGCGCGACCCCATCGAGGTCACACGGCCCGAACGGAGGAGCAGGGGCAGGTCAGTGACCGCCCGACTCCTTGGCGCGCTTGTAGGAACGCTCGATCTCGGCCTCGGCCTCCGTGCGGCCCACCCAGTTGGCGCCCTCGACGGACTTGCCGGGCTCCAGGTCCTTGTAGACCTCGAAGAAGTGCTGGATCTCCAGGCGGTCGAACTCCGACACGTGGTGGATGTCCCGCAGGTGCTCCACACGCGGGTCGTGCGCCGGGACGCACAGCAGCTTGTCGTCGCCGCCGGCCTCGTCCGTCATCCGGAACATGCCGATCGTGCGGCACTGGATGAGGCAGCCGGGGAAGGTCGGCTCGTCCAGGATGACCAGCGCGTCCAGCGGGTCGCCGTCCTCGCCGAGGGTGTTCTCGACGAAGCCGTAGTCGGCCGGGTAGCTGGTCGAAGTGAAGAGTCGACGGTCCAGGCGGATCCGACCGGTCTCGTGGTCCACCTCGTACTTGTTCCGCGAACCCTTCGGAATCTCGATCGTGACGTCGAACTCCACCGGTGGCTCCTCCATGATCAGCACATAGTTCTGGTGATTAAGTGTCCCTCACGCAGGTGTGTGATCGCGAAAGGGGCTGGTGCTCGTGCCGGAGCTGAGGGCTTGGCGGGCCGCGAGACCGCATGTCGCGCGGGTCGCGCGATCGGTGAAACCGCATGTGGCGCGGGTCACCCGAGCGGTCCGGACGCGTCCCGTGACAGTCACAACTCCGCAGCTCACAGCCGTTGCCGCCACCGTGGGCCTGGCGCTCGCCGCCGGGGCGGTGGCCGCCGCCGGCCCCTGGGACTCCTCGGGCCAGCGTACGGCGGAGCGTGACTGGGCCGCATCGCGGGCCGGTGAGGGTGGCGCAGATCACGGACGTAATTCCGGTACGTCGCCGAACGGGCCGCGGCCCGCGCCCAGCGCCGCGTCCGTCCTGGCCGGGCTCGGCGGCGCCGCCGGTTCGGTGCCCCCGCCCGACGAGAAGGCGCTCGGAGACGTACTCGGCCCGCTCCTCAAGGACCCCTCGCTCGGCACCCGGCACACCGCCGTGGTCGTCGACGTCGCCACCGGCAAGCGGCTGTACGGCATGGGCCCCGGCGACCCGCTGACCCCCGCCTCCACCACGAAGATCGCCACGGCCGTCGCCGCGCTCACGGCGCCCGGTGCCGACCACCGCATCACCACCCGCGCGGCCCTGGAGCCCGACACCAAGGAGGTCGTGCTCGTCGGCGGCGGCGACCCGACGCTGACGGCCCACAAGGACGCGAAGGGCTGGGCGAGCCTGGCCGACCTGGCCGACGAGACCGCGGCCGCCCTGAAGAAGCGCGGGACGACCGAGGTGACCCTCTCGTACGACACCTCGCTGTACGCGGGCTCCGGTCAGCCCCCCAGCGGGGTGGAGGGCAACCTCGCCCAGGTCACCGCCCTGATGGTCGACGAAGGCCGGCTCGACGACTCGGCCAGTGGTGCCGCCGGCCGCAGCCCGGACCCCGCGACGGACGCGGCCCGGAAGTTCGGCGACCTGCTGCAGGAGCGGGGCATCAAGACGAGCGCGCCCGGCCCTTCGAAGGCGACGGGCCGCTCCAAGACCCTGGCCGAGGTCCAGTCGCCGCCGATGTCCGCCCTGGTCGAGCGGATGCTGACCAACAGCGACAACGACATCGCCGAGGCCCTGGCCCGGCAGGTCGCCCTCGCCTCGGGCGAAAAGGCGAGCTTCGAGGGCGGCGCGGCCGGGATCCGAACCCAGCTGAAGAAGCTCGGACTCCCGCTGGACGGCGCGGCGTTCGCGGACGGCAGCGGACTGAACCGGGACGACCGGCTCTCGGCCGACCTGCTGACCGCGCTCCTCACCAAGGCCGGCGACCCCGGCCACCCCGAACTGCGTCCCGTCCTCACCGGGCTCCCGGTGGCCGGCTTCACCGGCACCCTCAGCGAGCGCTACGCGGCGGGCGCGGACCGCACCGCCACCGGCGTCGTACGCGCCAAGACCGGCACCCTGACCGGCGTCAACGCGCTGGCCGGCACGGTCGTCGACACCGAAGGGCGGCTCCTGGCCTTCGCGTTCCTCGCCTCCGGCACGACCGACCGCACCACGGCCCAGGCGGCCCTGGACCGCACGGCGGCGGCGCTGGCGGCCTGCGGCTGCCGGTAGCGGTGGCCCGGCCGCGGCCCCGCGCCCCCGCCGCCCCGGGGGCATCAGCGGCACCGCGGGGCCCCCGGGCGGAAGCACACCCGCTGCCGTACCCCTCACCGCACTCGGACGCGCTCACGTACGGTTGACGCATGACGAGCATCGGTGGTGCCGAGATGGTCGACTGGAATCTCGCGGTGGCGACCGCGACCCGGCTGGTACGGCCGGGCCCCGAGGTGAGTCGCGACGAGGCGCGGGCCGTCGTCGCGGAGCTGCGCCGGCACGCGAAAGCCTCGGAGGAACACGTCCGGGGCTTTACTCGTATGGGTGAGGACGGAGTGCACGACACCCCCGTACTCGTCGTCGACCGCCCCGGCTGGGTCCGGGCGAACGTCGCCGGGTTCCGGGAGCTCCTGAAGCCTCTTTTGGACAAGATGCAGGAGCGGCGCGGCAGCACTCCCGGCGGAGCCGTGTTCGGCGCCGTCGGCGGCAAGGTCACCGGCGTCGAGCTGGGCATGCTGCTGTCGTTCCTGTCGTCGAGGGTCCTCGGGCAGTACGAGACCTTCGCCCCCGCGACCAGGGAGCTGCCCGCCGGGGAGAACGGCGGCGGCAGGCTCCTCCTCGTCGCGCCGAACATCGTGCACGTGGAGCGCGAACTCGACGTGGAACCGCACGACTTCCGCCTCTGGGTCTGCCTGCACGAGGAGACGCACCGCACGCAGTTCACGGCGGTGCCCTGGCTGCGCGACCACCTCGAGGGCGAAATCCAGTCTTTCTTGGGAGAGACCGAGGTCGACCCCATGACCGTCCTCGAGCGGGTCAGGGAAGCCGCCCAGTCCTTCGCGGGCGGGCGCCCCGAGGGCGAGGAGGACGAGGACGGCGGACGCTCCCTGGTGGAGCTGGTGCAGACACCGGCCCAGCGCGAGATCCTCGCCCGCCTCACCGCGGTGATGTCGCTGCTCGAAGGGCACGCCGACTTCGTCATGGACGGCGTCGGTCCCTCCGTCGTCCCGTCCGTCGGCGAGATCCGCGAGAAGTTCCAGCAACGCCGCGCCAAGGGTGCCTCCCGCCTGGACCTGGCGCTGCGCAAGCTGCTGGGCCTGGACGCCAAGCTCCGGCAGTACCGGGACGGCGAGCGCTTCGTGAGCGGGGTCGTCGAGCAGGTCGGCATGGACGGCTTCAACCGGGTGTGGACCTCCCCGAACACTCTCCCGACCAAGGCGGAGATCGCCAAACCGGCGGACTGGGTCGCGCGGGTGCACCGCAAGCCGGAGTCGTGAACCTTACGGAAGGGTCGTGAAACGAATCCGGCCGACGGCAGGTGAACGCCCCTCCAATCACCCGTCCGAGGGACCGTGAGCGATGGGTAGGCGTGCAATGCTCGGGGAACGGCCCGGTTCTGTCACCATCTACACACTCTGAGTGACCGATCCCGGGGCTCACCCCCCGAAAACTTCATGAAGGGAACCGGACATGGGTCCCCATCCTGCGGTCGCGGCGATACGCCTGGCGGTTCGCCGCGTACTCCACGACATCCTGACCGAGCACACCCCCGCCCCCGGCACCGCGCGCCTGCCCGCTCCCGGCGCGGCGCTCATGCCTGCCCTCGACACCGGACGCGCCGTCGCTTCCGACAGCGGACGCGCCGTCGCTCCCGACGCCGGGCGTGCCCAAGTCCCGCACGCCGGGCGCACAGCCGTCCCCGGCAGCGAGCGCGTGCCCGCCCCCGCCTCCCGCCGTACGTCCTCCGACGCCTCGGTGGACGCCCCGCACGAGCAGCCGTCGAAGCCGCTCGTGCTCGTCGCGTGCTCCGGCGGCGCCGACTCCATGGCGCTCGCCTCCGCCCTCGCCTTCGAAGCCCCCAAACTCGGCATCCGCGCCGGCGGCATCACGGTCGACCACGGTCTGCAGCCCGGCTCCGATCTGCGCGCCGACGAGGTCGTGCTGCGCCTCACCGAGCTGGGACTGGCCCCCGCCGAGTCCATCGCCGTCACCGTCGGCCGCGACGGCGGGCCCGAGGCCGCCGCCCGCGACGCCCGGTACGCCGCCCTGGACGCCGCAGCGGAGCGCCACGGAGCCGTCGCGATCCTGCTCGGCCACACCCGCGACGACCAGGCGGAGACCGTCCTGCTCGGCCTCGCCCGCGGCTCCGGCATCCGCTCCCTGTCCGGGATGGCGGCTGTTTCCGGTGGCCCGGGGGCCGCCCGCCGCTACCGGCGCCCGTTCCTGCACCTGGACCGGCAGACCGCCCGCAAGGCGTGCATGGCCCAGTCGCTGCCCGTCTGGGACGACCCGCACAACGCCGACCCGGCCTACACCCGCTCCCGGCTGCGCCACGAGGGCCTGCCCGCGCTGGAGAAGGCGCTCGGCAAGGGCGTCGTCGAGGCCCTCGCCCGTACGGCCCAGCTCTCCCGCGACGACGCCGACGCCCTCGACGCCTGGGCCCGGCAGGCCGAGGCCTCCGTACGAGACGCGTCGGGCCTCCTGGAGTGCGCCAAGCTCTACGCCCTGCCGCCCGCCGTGCGCCGCCGCATCCTGCGCCGCGCCGCCATCGAGGCAGGCGCCCCGGCCGGTTCGCTGTTCGCCCGTCACATCGAGGAGATCGACCGGCTGATCACCGGCTGGCGCGGCCAGGGAGCCATCAATCTCCCGGGCAAGGTCGTCGCTCAGCGGCAGGGTGGCAGACTGGTGATTCGGCAAGGCTGAATCCCACCCCCCTCCGGGGAGGGGTCGGGCAGCCGGTGGGACGACCGAAAGTGATGCGGGTGGACGCGAAAGACATGGGCACCGACCTTCAGTCGGTGCTCATCACCAAGGAAGAGATCGACGCGAAGCTGGGCGAGCTGGCCGCGAAGATCGACGCGGAGTACGCGGGCAAGGATCTGCTGATCGTCGGAGTCCTCAAGGGCGCGGTGATGGTCATGGCGGACCTGGCGCGGGCCCTGTCCACCCCCGTCACCATGGACTGGATGGCCGTGTCCTCGTACGGCGCGGGTACGCAGTCCTCCGGTGTGGTGCGGATCCTCAAGGACCTCGACACCGACATCAAGGGCAAGCACGTTCTCATCGTCGAGGACATCATCGACTCGGGACTGACCCTGTCCTGGCTGATCTCCAACCTCGGCTCCCGCGAGCCGGCCTCCCTCAAGGTGTGCACGCTGCTGCGCAAGCCTGAGGCGGCCAAGGTCGCGATCGACGTGGAGTGGGTCGGCTTCGACATCCCGAACGAGTTCGTGATCGGCTACGGCCTCGACTACGCCGAGAAGTACCGCAATCTCCCGTTCGTGGGTACGCTCGCGCCCCACGTCTACGGCGGCTGAACCGCAGGGCCCCGGTCCTCGTAAGAAGATCGGGAACCCCAGCGGCGTTCGCGCCGTTGGAGCATGCGTAGACGGGTTGTCGGCCGTCCCCTGCGGCTTCGGGTGACAATGCTGGGGTACCGTCCGAAGAACAGCCTTTATAAGTCTTTATCAAACTCACTATGGCAGGAGGGACGGGGCGGCTCCGCTCCGTATGGATGGACGTGAAGCGATACTTCCGTGGGCCGGTCATGTGGATCGTGCTGGCCGTCCTTGCCGTGGTCGTGTTGATGCAGGTCGTCGGCTCGTCCGGCGGCTACAAGACAGTGGACACCGGCCAGGTCGTCCAGGCGATCAATGAGAACAAGGTCGAGTCGGCCAAGATCACCACTGGCGACGAGCAGATCATCAAGGCCTCTCTCAAGGATGGCGAGAAGGTCCAAGGCAGCTCGAAGATCCAGGCGAGCTACATCGGTGACCAGGGTGTGAATCTCGCCAGCACCCTGCAGAACAAGTTCGAGAGCAAGCAGATCCCCGACGGCTACACCGTCTCGCCGTCCAAGCAGAACCCGTTCGTCGGGATCCTGCTGTCTCTGCTGCCCTTCGTCCTCATCGTCGTCGTTTTCCTGTTCCTGATGAACCAGATGCAGGGCGGCGGCTCCCGGGTCATGAACTTCGGGAAGTCCAAGGCGAAGCTCATCACCAAGGACACCCCGAAGACGACGTTCGCGGACGTCGCGGGTTCGGACGAGGCGGTCGAGGAGCTCCACGAGATCAAGGAGTTCCTCCAGGAGCCCGCGAAGTTCCAGGCCGTCGGGGCGAAGATCCCCAAGGGCGTGCTTCTGTACGGGCCTCCTGGAACCGGTAAGACGCTGCTCGCGCGAGCTGTCGCGGGCGAGGCGGGCGTCCCCTTCTACTCGATCTCCGGTTCCGACTTCGTCGAGATGTTCGTCGGTGTCGGTGCCTCCCGAGTGCGTGACCTCTTCGAGCAGGCCAAGGCGAACGCCCCGGCGATCGTCTTCGTCGACGAGATCGACGCGGTCGGCCGCCATCGCGGCGCCGGCCTCGGCGGCGGTCACGACGAGCGCGAGCAGACGCTGAACCAGCTGCTCGTCGAGATGGACGGCTTCGACGTGAAGGGCGGCGTCATCCTGATCGCCGCCACGAACCGGCCCGACATCCTCGACCCGGCCCTCCTGCGCCCCGGCCGCTTCGACCGCCAGATCGCGGTCGACCGCCCGGACATGCAGGGCCGTCTGGAGATCCTCAAGGTCCACCAGAAGGGCAAGCCGGTCGCCCCCGGCGTCGACCTCGGTGCGGTCGCCCGGCGTACCCCGGGCTTCACCGGCGCGGACCTGTCGAACGTGCTGAACGAAGCTGCGCTGCTCACCGCGCGCAACAACGGGAAGCTCATCGACAACGACATGCTCGACGAGGCGATCGACCGTGTGGTCGCGGGCCCGCAGAAGCGGACCCGGATCATGTCGGACAAGGAGAAGAAGATCACCGCGTATCACGAGGGCGGCCACGCCCTGGTCGCGGCGGCATCTCCGAACTCCGACCCGGTCCACAAGATCACGATCCTGTCGCGTGGCCGTGCCCTCGGCTACACGATGGTCCTGCCGGACGAGGACAGGTACTCCACGACCCGCAACGAGATGCTCGACCAGCTGGCATACATGCTGGGCGGGCGCGCGGCCGAGGAGCTCGTCTTCCACGACCCGACCACCGGTGCTGCGAACGACATCGAGAAGGCCACCGCAACGGCCCGCGCGATGGTCACGCAGTACGGCATGACCGAGCGTCTCGGCGCGATCAAGTTCGGCGGCGACAACACCGAGCCCTTCCTGGGCCGGGAGATGTCGCACCCGCGCGACTACTCGGAAGAGGTCGCCGCGCTCGTCGACGAAGAGGTCAAGAAGCTCATCGAGAACGCGCACAACGAGGCCTGGGAAATCCTGGTCGAGAACCGCGACGTCCTCGACGCACTGGTGCTCCAGCTGCTGGAGAAGGAGACGCTGAGCAAGGAGCAGATCGCCGAGGTCTTCGCTCCCATCGTCAAGCGCCCGGCCCGCCCCGCGTGGACCGGTTCCTCCCGTCGCGCCCCATCCACCCGTCCGCCGGTGCTCTCCCCCAAGGAGCTCTCACTGACGAACGGGGCGAACGGCGCGGCGCCGGCCATCGCCACCGCGACGGAGTCCGTCCCGGCGACGGAGCCGGCCCCGGAGGACCGCACCGAGAGCTGATCGGCTCCCGGTGCCTTCACCAGGCCCGGAATGGATGCCGCGCCCCTCAGGTTCTAGCCTGGGGGGCGCGGCGTTTTTGTATGTCCGCATGTTCGACGCGCTGACCCCTAGGCGCGAGAGGCACAGGAACGAGGATCAGATGACCGACCGCGTGACGCTGGACAGCGAGGGCACGATCGGCGAGTTCGACGAGAAGCGAGCCGAGGACGCCATTCGCGAGCTGCTCATCGCAGTCGGCGAGGACCCGGAGCGCGAGGGCCTGCGGGAGACGCCGGGGCGGGTGGCGCGGGCGTACAAGGAGCTGTTCGCGGGCCTGCGGCAACAGCCTGAGGACGTCCTGACGACGACGTTCGACCTGGGGCACGACGAGATGGTCCTGGTGAAGGACATCGAAATTGTGTCTTTGTGCGAACATCATCTTCTGCCGTTCCATGGCGTGGCGCATGTCGGGTACATCCCGGCCGAGAGCGGCAAGATCACGGGGCTTTCGAAGCTGGCTCGTCTTGTCGAGGTCTTCGCCCGGCGGCCCCAGGTGCAGGAACGGCTGACCACGCAGGTCGCCGACTCGCTGATGCGGATTCTTGAGGCGCGTGGCGCCATTGTCGTCATTGAGGCCGAGCACATGTGCATGTCGGTGCGAGGCATCCGCAAGCCTGGTGCGAAGACCACGACATCGGCGGTGCGCGGGCAGCTTCGGGACGCCACGACCCGCGCTGAGGCAATGAGCCTGATAATGGCGCGCTGACCGGATTACCGGTGGCCCAGCACGTGCGGCAGCGCACCGTCAAGGGCAAGCCGCTCACCCTCGGCAGCTACCGCCTCGACCCCCACCCCGGGCTTCCTGGTGAACGGTCACCTCGCCCGGCAGGCCTGGTAACCCCTGTCCCTATACGGCCGAGGCCGTGCCGCTGTTCTCGTCGTCGTCCTCCGGGAGCTTGCAGACGCGCTCCAGGAAGAAGGCGGCCGCTATGACAGCGATGCCGGCCACGACCGAGAAACCGGCGTAGATCGCCTGGTCGCGGCGGGACGGGATCTCCAGCGATTCGAGCAGGAAGGCGCCCGTGCCGCCGTACATACCGGCGACCAGGGCGGCGACCAGGGCGCTCGCCTGGCCGAAGACGACGGCGCGGGCCGCCATCAGCGGGTCGACGCCCTTGGCGCCTGGGCGGCGCTCGCGCTGGGCCTTGAGGCGAGCACGCAGCGAGAGCGCCGTGGCCAGCAGGACTACGGCGATCAGGGCCAGGACGATGGGGGCGGCCAGGGGGACCCGGGGGAGTGTGCCCACCGCGTTCCACAGGCGGGCGCCCGCCCAGGACAGGACGCCGGCCACGACGAACACGGCGGCCAGCATCCTGATGCGCAGCTCTTTCACATTGCCCCTTCGGTAAGCCGGCCTCTGGTCGTCTTGACCTTAACGACTACTCGGGCAGCCGGAGTTCCAGATCGGCGCGGGGCGCGACACCGTCCTGGGTGACGGAGCCGAGAAGCTGGGCCACCGGGCCGCGGCCGGGCAGCTGCGCCTCGGGGTCCACGTCGTGCCAGGGGGCGAGGACGAAGGCCCGCTCGTGGGCGCGCGGGTGAGGGAGCGTCAGCACCGGGTCGTCCGAGACGACATCGGCGTACGTCACGATGTCCACATCGATCGTGCGCGGGCCCCAGCGCTCGTCGCGTACGCGGTTGAAGGCCTCCTCGACCGCGTGCGCGCGCTCCAGGAGCGAGGAGGGAGGCAGGGTGGTCTTGAGGACGACGACCGCGTTGTAGTAGGTCGGCTGGCTGTTCGGTTCCACTCCCCAGGGCTCGGTCTCGTAGACGGGGGAGACCGCTTTGACGCGGACGCCCGGGGTGTCCTCCAGGGCGTCGATGGCGCCCTGGAGGGTCTCCAGGCGATTGCCCAGGTTCGAGCCGAGGGAGATCACCGCTCGCTTGGGGTTGTGCAGGGTCGTGTCGGCGGCGTCCACCCGCTCGACCACGGACGAGGGCACCGGCTGTACGGTCGGGTCGCTCTGACCCCCGGTGAAGAAGGCGGTCATACTCGGCTCCGGGTGATGGTGACGGTCACGTCGTCGAAGGGGACCGTGATCGGCGCGTCCGGTTTGTGGACGCAGACCTCGACCTCCTGGACGCCTTCGTGCTTCAGGCATGCCTGGGCGATGCGCTCGGCGAGCGTCTCGATGAGATCGACGGGCTCGCCCTGGACCACGGCCACGACCTCCTCGGCCACGATGCCGTAGTGCACGGTCTTCGTCAGGTCGTCGTCGGCCGCGGCCGGTCGGGTGTCCAGGCCCAGCGTCAGGTCCACGATGAAGGTCTGGCCCTCTTCGCGCTCCCTGGGGAAGACGCCGTGGTTCCCACGGGCCTTGAGGCCGCGCAGCGCGACACGATCCACGCGAATCACTCCTGCAATCGTCGGTAGCGGCGGGTGGTCACCGAGTGCGGTCGGCGCACCAGCCTCGAACGAATCTACCTGCGAGCACTGACAGTGCCGGGCCGCGGGGGCAGCCGCCCGCACGAGGGCGGCAGGCTTCATCGGGCGTTTCCCTTGGGGAACACGAGGGCTCACGGGTTGGTAGCCGCCCCTACCCAGGGGTCCGTGATTCCAACCACTCCCCGGCGCCGGCCCACTCAACCGGGTGTGTCGTCCCCGTCGTCGTCACCGGACTCGGCGAGGACGGGTGAGGCGTGGTGCGACCAGAGCTTCCAGCCGTCGGGTGTGCGATGGAACACATTCGTGGCGACGACCAGCTGGCCGACGAGCGGACCGAGTTCGTCGCTGTCGTCCGGCGGGGGGCCGCCGCTGAGGATGTTCTCGGTACAGGTCACCAGGGCCGTGTCGCCGGTGACGGAGACGTGCACGTCGGTGAGGAAGAACTGGATGTACTCGGTGTTCGCCATGATCAGCGCGTACGACCTGAGGACCTCGCCGCGGCCGAAGAGTACGGGCCAGCCGGGGTGGACGCAGGAGATCACGGCGGCGTCCGCCGGGTCGTGGACGTCCTCGTCGTGGCCGAGGTCGGCCGGCGTGAGCCAGAGCGACGACAGGGCGTCGAAGTCGCCCCGCTCCAGCGCTTCGTAGAAAGCGGTGTTGGCGAGTTCCACCTGCTCGACGTCGGTATGGGGAGCGCTCACCGGTCTCCTTCTCCGCCCCGCTCGTGCGGGCCGGCGGGCTGGGCGCTGAGGCCGGTGCCCGCGTCGGCGGCTCCGGTCGCCGCCGCGCGCGCCCGTGCGTCCGTTGCCGGGGCTCCGGTGCCCTCGGCCCGGGCTCCTTCGACCGCGCGGGCCACCCGGACCGCGTCGGCCGTGGCCCGCACTTCGTGGACGCGGACGGCCCACGCGCCCTGCTGGGCGGCGAGCGCGGAGACGGCGGCGGTGGCGGCGTCGCGCTCACGGGCGGGCGGCGGGGCGCCCTCGGGGCCCGCCAGCACCCGGCCGAGAAAACGCTTGCGGGAGGCTGCGACGAGCAGCGGGTGGCCCAGCGCGCGCAGGCGGTCGAGGTGGGCCAGCAGGGTCAGGTCGTGGCCGGCCTCCTTGGAGAAGCCGAGACCGGGGTCGACGACGATCCGGTCGGGGGCGATGCCGCCCGCCAGAACGGCCTCCACGCGTGCGTGCAGTTCGTCGACGACTTCGGAGACGACGTCCTCGTACGTCCCCCGGACGTTGCCGCCCGACAGGAAGCCGCGCCAGTGCATGACCACGAAGGGGGCGCCGGCGGCCGCCACGACCGGGATCATCGCGGGGTCGGCGAGGCCGCCGCTGACGTCGTTCACCAGGGCGGCTCCGGCGGCGAGTGCCCGCTCGGCGACGGAGGCCCGCATGGTGTCCACGGAGACGGTGACGCCTTCGGAGGCGAGTCCGCGGACCACGGGGATGACGCGCCGCAGCTCCTCCGCCTCGTCGACGCGGGTCGCGCCGGGGCGGGTCGACTCACCGCCGACGTCGACGAGGTCCGCGCCTTCGGTGACCAGGTCGAGGCCGTGCTTGACGGCGGCCGTCGTGTCGAACCAGTGGCCGCCGTCCGAGAAGGAATCGGGCGTCACATTGACGACTCCCATGACCGCGCAGCGGTCCCATGTCGGCAGCCCCGCCACTTGGCCGCGCCCGCTCTTCGTGCTCATACGCCCAGCCTAGGCCTCTGGTGGGTGCGGCCGGTCGCCCAGACCGTACGGGTGTGCGCCCCGGGGCGCCGGCAGCCCTTTCCGCGCGCGGTTCGAGCGGCGCCCGGCGGGCTCCTTCCGTGTGCGGCCTGAGCGATGCCCGGCGGGCTCCTTCCCCGCGCGGCCTGAGTGACGCCCACGGGGTCCTTCCCCGTGCGGCCTGAGCGAGACCCCCGGGGCTGGGGCGGGGAGTTCTCGCTCAGGCCTGTTCACGGGGGCTAGGCCGCTCTGACGCCCCGTTCCGCCGTCGCGTGCGTGCACGGGCGGGGTGCCGGGGGCCGGCGGCGCAGCAGCCGGGGCAGGGCGAGGTTCACGAACCCCTCGGCCTGCATGGCGGCCAGACCGATGCGCGGCAGGTCGCGGGAGGAGCGGTAGACGACGAAACGGGGCTCCCACCGGGGGCGGAACTTCGCGTTGAACTTGTACAGGGACTCGATCTGGAACCAGCGGGAGAGGAAGACCAGCAGCCCGCGCCAGGCACGCAGCACCGGGCCCGCACCGATCTTCTCGCCGCGGGCCAGGGCCGAGCGGAACATCGCGAAGTTGAGGGACACCTGGGCCACGCCCAGCCGGGGCGCCGCCTGGAGGGCGGCCACGATGAGGAGTTCGTTCATCCCGGGATCCGCCGCACGGTCGCGCCGCATGAGGTCGAGGGAGACCCCGTCGGTACCCCACGGGACGAAGTGGAGGACGGCCTTCAAATCGCCGTACGGGCCGGGCTCGGCGTCCGCCTTGTGGGCGGTGGCGATCAGGCAGTCGCCGTCCGAGGGGTCGCCGATGCGGCCGAGCGCCATGGAGAAGCCGCGTTCGGTGTCCGTGCCCCGCCAGTCCTCCGCTGCCCGCCGTATCCGGTCGAGCTCGCCCTCGCCCAGGTCACGGATGCGCCGTACCCGGGTCTCGTAACCAGCCCTCTCGATGCGTTTCACCATCTGGCGCACGTTCCGCATCGCGCGCCCGGCCAGGGAGAAATCCGCGACGTCCACCACCGCCTCGTCGCCCAGTTCGAGGGCGTCGAGGCCGGTCTCACGGGTCCACACCTCGCCGCCCGTCTCGGAGCAGCCCATGACGGCGGGCGTCCAGGAGTGCGCCTTGGCCTCGTCCATGAAGCGCTCGATGGCTCCGGGCCAGGCCTCGACATCGCCGATGGGGTCGCCGCTGGCGAGCATCACACCGGAGACGACGCGGTAGGTGACGGCCGCCTTGCCGCTGGGGGAGAAGACGACGGCCTTGTCGCGGCGGAGCGCGAAGTGGCCGAGCGAGTCGCGGCCGCCGTGCTTGTCCAGCAGGGCGCGCAGCCGGGCCTCGTCGTCCTGGGTGAGGCGCGCGGCCGGATGTTCGGGCCGGAACGCCAGGTAGATCGTGGTGACGGCGGTCAGCAGGCCGAGCGCGCCGAGCGAGCAGGCGACCGTCCAGGAGGTGGGTCCGGCGTAGTCGACGGGGCCCTCGAAGCCGCACAGGCCGTACAGGACGTGCTCGATGCGGTCGGACAGGCTCGGGTCGCCGAGCATCCGGTCCGAGTGGACGCTGACGATGACCAGCCCGAGGATCAGGGAACCCGCCCCCATGAGGACGAAGTTGGTCAGCGCGCGCCAGCGGCTGCGCGGGTCGGGCAGCGCCTCGAACTCGTGCCGGTGCCGCAGCAGGGGCGCGAGCAGAGCCAGCGAGATGACCACGCCGATGAGCGAATGGCGGTACGCGAACTGGGCCACGGCGCCGGCCGGCAGGAGGACGACGGCCGCGCGCCACGCCCGGCGCTTGTGACGGCGCAATCCGTGCGCGAGGAGGAGCAGCAGCACACCGGTGCTGAGTGACAGCGCGGCGGCGAACGGGCCGAGCGCGCCGGGCAGTACCTCGGCGAGGGTGTGCATACGGCTGTGCCGGAAACGCGGGAAGACGCCCGCGGCGATGTCCAGGAGACCTACGAGCGTGCAGGCCCTGGCGACCAGGGCGGGGACGGCCTCGGGGCGCGGGCCACGGAGTATGCGCCGTGGCCGGGTTGATCGACTCGGAACCTCGCCCGACATTTCCCCATCTATCCTGACAGACATCGCATCCCGTAGTTCTGCGAGAGACCTTGAATCCGGTGCCAATCCGGCATCCGGCGACATTGCGCCCTCTAGGACGGTGTCTCGGGGAGACAGGTTCACTCCCTTCGGGAAAGCCGTTTCAAAAGGCAAGGAAAGTCCGGGGCAAGCATTCGCGAAGGAGCGGCGCAAGCCCAGGTCGGAAAGCGCAGGCAGGAAGAGCCCATGGGTCTCACGAGCAACAAGGTGCTGGTGCTGGCGGTGTTGTCCGCCGTGCTGCTGTTCGTCGGCACGGTGTGGTGGTGGCCCCGGCTGGCAGGGCGCACCTGGCGGGCGGTCGGCGGCCGGGTCGGAGTGCTGCTGGCCACCCAGGTGGCGGTCTTCGCCTCGATCGGGCTCTCCGCCAACCAGGCCTTCGGGTTCTACGCCAGCTGGGCGGATCTGTTCGGCCAGGAGAGCGGTCAGGGCGTGGTCGTCGACCACAACACCGGTGGCGCGGGCGGCGGTCCGCTCCAGGTGGTCGACACCCAGCAGGTGAACGTGTCGGGGGGCGCCCGCCCGCAGATCGGCGGCCAGGTCCAGAAGGTCGACATCGTCGGCCGTACGACACACATCGCCACGCCCGCGTACGTGTATCTGCCCCCGGAGTACTTCCAGCCGCAGTACCGCACCCGTACGTTCCCGGCCGCCGCGGTTCTCACCGGCTATCCGGGCACCGCGGAGGCGCTCATCAAGGGCCTGCACTATCCGCAGACGGCGCACGAGATGGCCAAGAACGGCAAGATGCAGCCGATGATCCTGGTCATGCTGCGGCCGACCGTGGCGCCGCCGCGGGACACCGAGTGCGTGAACGTCCCGGGCGGCCCGCAGGCCGAGTCGTTCTTCGCCAAGGACCTCCCCGACGCCGTATCGGCCCACTACAGGGTGGGCAGAAAACCGGGGAGCTGGGGGATCATCGGGGACTCGACGGGCGGTTACTGCGCGCTGAAGCTCGCCGTCCACCACCCGGAGACGTACGCCGCGGGAGCGGGTCTCTCGCCGTACTACAAGGCGCCGATCGACCCCACGACGGGCGATCTCTTCCGCGGGGACAAGGCACTGCAGAACAGCGCCGACCTGTGGTGGTACCTCAAGAACCGGCCCGCGCCCGACACCTCACTGCTCGTCACCAGCAGCAAGGCGGGCGAGGCCAACTACCACGACACCCTGAAGTTCATAGAGCTGGTGAAGTCGAAGAAGCCGACCCGGATCTCGTCGATCATCCTGGACAGCGGCGGGCACAACTTCAACACCTGGCGGCGCGAGATCCCGGCGACGCTGCAGTGGATCAGCGGACGGCTGAGCGACCGCTGAACGCGGGTGGCCCGGGGGCCCGGAGGGCTCGTCAGCGGCCGCCGGCCACCTTGTCCACGGTCTCCAGTTCGACGTCCGCGCGGGCGATGTCCTGGGCGTCCGCGGCCGTCGAGCGGCGCAGCGCCTCGTGCAGCCGGGCCGGCGTGAGGACGCCCAGGAAGCGGCCTTCGCTGTTCTCGTCGATGACGGCGATCCAGCCCGCGTCGTGCTGGAGCATCGTCGCGAACGCCTGCTTCAGGGACGCGCCCACCGGCAGCCACGCCTCCATGCGGCGGACGTGCTCGCGGACCGTACCGGTGCGCACGCGCGCGTGGTCCGCGGAGATCCAGCCGTGCAGATCGTCGTTGGCGTCCAGGACGACCGCCCAGGGCGCGTCGAGCTTCGTGGGCAGCGGGTCCTCGAGGCGCACCACGGGAGGCTGTTCGAGGTCGCTCTCCTCGATCGGTGTCACGGACAGCCGTTTCAGGCCACGGTCCGCGCCGACGAAGTCGGCCACGTAGCCGGTCGCGGGAGTGCCGAGGACGGCCGACGGGGTGTCGAACTGCTCGATGCGGCCGGCGCCGTAGACGGCGATGCGGTCCCCGAGGCGGACGGCCTCCTCGATGTCGTGCGTGACGAACAGCACGGTCTTGCGCATCGACTGCTGAAGCCTGAGGAACTCGTTCTGCAGGTGCTCGCGCACCACCGGGTCGACCGCGCCGAACGGCTCGTCCATGAGGAGCACGGGCGGGTCGGCGGCCAGGGCGCGGGCCACGCCGACGCGCTGGCGCTGACCGCCGGAGAGCTGCTCGGGGTAGCGGTCGCCGTAGACCGAGGGGTCGAGGCCGACCAGGTCGAGGAGTTCGGCGGCGCGCTCGCGGGCCTTCGCGCGCTTGACGCCGAGGAGGTGCGGGACGGTCGCGGTGTTGTCGAGGACCGTCTTGTGCGGGAAGAGGCCGACCTGCTGGATGACGTAGCCGATACGACGGCGCAACTCCACCGGGTCGATGGCCGATATGTCGTCTCCGTCCACGAATATCCGGCCGCTCGACGGTTCGATGAGCCGGTTCACCATCTTCATCGTGGTCGTCTTGCCACAGCCCGAGGGGCCGACCAGCGTGACCAGCTCACCGTCGGCGACCTCGAAGGACAGGTCGTCCACGGCGGTGGTGCCGTCCGCGTAGCGCTTGGTGACGTTCTCGAACCGGATCATGGCTCCCCATTGTGGCCGTAAGCAGCGGTGTGTTGTGTGAAGGCAATGTTTCGGTCGTACGGCGACTATCGGCCATTGTCAGTGGCGGGCGTTAGGGTCGCCAGCAAGTCAAAACCATGTGCGTCTGTGCGGTCCACTGACATACGTTCGGGGATCTCGGGGGAGGTGGGGCGGGGTGAGCGAGCAGAACTGCCTGGTGGCCAACGACTGGATCTGCGGGGAGTACGTCCGTTCCCGCAGCCAGGAGCTGATCGACGCGACGGTGCAGCACGTGTGGCTCACGGCGGCCTCGGTGCTGATCGGCGTGCTCGTGGCCTTCCCGCTCGCACTGCTCGCGCGGCGATACGGCGCCTTCGCGGGCCCGATCCTCGGCCTGACCACCATCCTCTACTCGATCCCGTCCCTCGCGATGTTCTCGCTGCTGCTGCCCGTGTTCGGCCTCTCGGCCTCCCTGGTGGTCACAGGCCTCGTCCTGTACTCCCTGACGATCCTCGTGCGGAACATCCTGGCCGGCCTGCAAGCCGTCCCGGAGGAGGCCCGCGAGGCCGCCCGCGGGCTGGGATACGGCTCCGCGCGGCTGCTGTGGGAGATCGAACTGCCCCTGGCGCTCCCCTCGGTGCTCGCCGGGGTGCGCATCGCCACGGTCTCGACCGTCGCCCTGACGACCGTCGGATACATCGTCGACTACGGCGGCCTCGGCACGCTGATCATCAGCGGGCTGCGCAGCGACTTCAAGGCGCAGGTGCTCACCGCGTCCATCATCTGCGTGCTGCTCGCCCTCGTCGCCGACCTGCTGCTGCTCGGGCTCCAGCGCCTGCTCACGCCGTGGACCCGAGCGACCAGGGTTTCCCGGATACGGCGGCGGCGCCCGGCTTCCCCGAAGGTGGCTGAAGCGGCATGAACGCGATATCGGGTGCGTACGACTGGCTAGCCAGCGGCGGCAACTGGCAGGGGGAGAAGGGGATCTGGCACCGCCTCTCCGAGCATCTGTACTTCAGCGGGGTGGCCCTTGCCGTCTCCTGTCTGATCGCCCTGCCGCTCGCCCTGTGGCTCGGGCACATCGGCAAGGGGGGCGCGCTCGCCGTCAACCTCTCGAACGTGGGGCGGGCGGTGCCCACGCTGGCCGTGCTGGTGCTGCTCACGCTGACTCCGCTCGGCCGGCACGGGGACCTGCCGACGCTCATCGCGCTGGTGCTCTTCGCGGTCCCGCCGCTGCTGACGAACGCCTACATCGGGATGAGCGAGGTGGACCGGTCCGTCGTGGAGGCGGCGCGGGGGATGGGCATGAGCGGCGGGCAGGTGTTCCGCCAGGTCGAACTGCCGCTCGCGTACCCGCTGATCATGACCGGCGTCCGCTCCGCCACGGTGCAGATCATCGCCACGGCGACGCTCGCCGCGGCGGCGGGCGAAGGAGGGCTCGGCCGGATCATCACGGCCGGGTTCAGCCTGCAGAACACCCCTCAGGTGGTCGCGGGCGCCCTGTTGGTTGCAGTACTCGCACTGCTGGTGGAGGGCTTGCTGGTGGTGGCGGGACGGGTCTTCGACCCGATGCGTGGGCGCTCAGGCGCGGCGCGATGACGTACGAATTCTTGATAGGGGTAGCGATGAACAGCAGAACGCGTCGGATTGCGCTCGCGACGGTGGCCGTCAGCGCGCTGACCGTGGGCCTGGCCGCCTGCGGCGGGGACAGCCTGGAGGGCGGCGGCTCGGACAAGGCGTCGGGCGGGGGCAAGGGCAAGATCGTCGTGGGCGCCGCCGGGTTCACCGAGGCGAAGGTCCTGGGCGAGCTCTACAAGCAGGTGTTGAGCAATGCCGGATACAGCACGTCGATCCAGACCGTCGAGAACCGCGAGATCTATGAACCCCAGCTGGAGAAGGGGGCCATCGACGTCGTCCCGGAATACGCGGCGACCCTCGCGGAATTCCTCAATGTGAAGGAGAACGGCGCCAAGGCGAAGGCGGTCGCCTCCAGCGATGTCGACGCCACGGTCGCCGCGCTGGAGAAGCTCGCCGAGCCGAAGGGTCTCAAGGTGCTGCCGGCCGGCGACGCGGTCGACCAGAACGCGTTCGCGGTGAGCTCCGAATTCGCGAAGAAGCACAACCTCAAGACCCTTTCGGACTTGGGGAAGTCGGGCCTGAAGGTCAAGATCGCGGCCGGTGACGAATGCGAGACGCGGCCCTTCTGCGCGCCGGGTCTGAAGAAGACGTACGGCATCGACGTCGCGGGCATCGACCCCAAGGGTGTCGGCACGACCCAGGCCAAGCAGGCGGTCAAGAACGGCACGGACCAGCTGGTGCTGACGACCACCACGGACGCGACGCTCAAGAACTTCGACCTGGTCCTCCTGGACGACGACAAGAAGCTCCAGAACGCGGACAACGTGCTTCCGGTGGTGAACGCGAAGGACGCCGGCGATCAGCAGATAGCCGATGCCCTCGGCAAGCTGACCGACACCCTCACCACCGACGACCTTGTGGAACTCAACCGCAAGGTCGACGAGGAGCGCCAGAAGGAGGCCGATGTGGCCAAGGCGTATCTGGAATCGAAGGGTTTGATCAAGAAGTAGGCGCCCGGCTTCGTGCCTGGGGCGTGTGAAGGCTGCGGGGTGGCTGTGTTTTTACCGCGCGGGGCACCAAGATTCGCCTACGCGCGGTAAGTTTCTGGCCATGCCACGTGGACGTCATCGCCATTCCCCGCCTCTGCACAGGCTGCTGCCTCCTTCGGCGATCGCGGGCGTCTCGCTCGTCTGCGCCGCGGGGCCCTGGCTGTTCACGGAGCAGCTGGTGCTCCGTGTGCTGGCCGCGGCCGCGGCACTGACGACGATCGTGGGCTCCGTCGTCATGCGCCGCTGGGACCTGGCGGCGGGCAAGCGCGTCGCGGACCTCACGCGCGCGCGGGCGAGCGACGAGTGGCGCTACGAGGAGCGGGTCGCCGAGCTGGAGACCGACCTCGAGGAGTCGCGCGAGCTGCGCACCAAGCTTGAGCAGCGGCTGCGTGCCAAGCGGGCGGAACTGGCCGGCCTGCGCAACGAACACGCGGCGCTGCTGCGGCGGTACGCGACCGCGGAGACCGAGCGGGCCAGCGCCCTGGAGGGCCGTCGGCTGCTCGCGATAGAGGCGGCTCCGGCCAGGGAGCTGCCGCCGACCCCGACGGATCCGGACACGTCGTCCGATGTGGCCGGGGCCGGGGCCGGGGCCGGTTCCGGGGCCGAGAGCGTGGCCGAATCTCCGGTGTCGTCGGCTTCCGAGGTCGCCGAGGTCGCCGAGACGGCCGAGGAGTCGGAGGCCGGTCCGGAGTCGGAGGCCGGTCCGGAGTCGGAGGCTGGTGCGGTGGCCGAATCCGCCGTGGGGGACGGTGAGTCCGGCCCGGCGGGTGCCGAATCGGCGCCGGAGTCTCCCGATGTCTTCTCCCCTGCGGGGTCTTCGCTCTTCCTGCGTGCCAACTCGGCGCTGGACCACATCGTGAGGGGCCGGTCCGTGGCGGCCGAGTCCGCGACGACGGAGTCGGCGACGGGTGAGCACGGGGCGGTTGAGCACGGGGCGGTTGAGCACGGGGCGGCTGAGTCCGGGGCGGCTGAGTCCGGGGTCACCGGGGCGGTGCCGGATGGGGCCGTTGAGGTTGGCGCCGATGCCGATGCCGATGCCGATGCCGACGCGGGTGGCGTTGCGGATGCCGAGGCCGACGTCGAGGTCGACTCCGATGCCGAGGTCGCCGTGGACGAGTCCGTGGTCGGCGGTTCCGTCGGCGGTTCGGCCGACGGCTCGGCGAAGCGGCCGGCCAGGGGCTCGAAGGGCTCGGCCAAGGGACGGTCCGCGAAATCCGTACCGGCGCAGGGTGGTTCCGGCGCCGAGGTCACCGTCGCGGAAGGTTCTGCGACGCCGGGACCCGTGCCCGCAGGCTCAGGCTCCGCGGAGGCCGGTTCCGGCCAAGAACGTGCGCGGGAGGACGAGGCGCAGGGGAAGTCCGGGGCGGTCGACGAGCACGAGCACGAGCGCGTGGCCGCCGCGCCCGCGCTCGAAGCGGCGACCGCCACGCGAACCGCGCCCGCGCGACCGGCGCCCGAGTCTTCCGCGCCGGCGCAACCGGCGCCCGCGCGCTCCGCGTCCACGCCCCTTACTCCGGCGCGTGCCGGAGCTCCGCGCCCCCCACGCGCTTGTCACGCCGCCGGTGACACCGGGCGCGGACCGTCCACCACGGCGGCTGTTCCCACGCATGCTGTCCCCACGTCGGCCGTTCCCACGCCGGCCAAGCCGGCATCGAACGCGCCGGTACCGGACGCGCCGCTCCCGGACCCCTCCGGTGCCGCACTCGACGTACCCACACCCACACTCACGCCGGACGCCCTCGCGCCCGAGGTTTCCGCGCCCGAGGGTTCCAGCGCCACCGCCGCTCCCGCGCAGGCGGAGCACCCCGCGAAGCCCATCAAGCCGGTGAAGTCGGTGCGGCCCTCCGGACACTTCACCGTGCCGACCGCGGTGGCCGTCGTACCGGCGACGCCCCGGCGGCGGCCGATGGTCGAGGGCGGGTTCGACTTCTTCGGGACGCAGAAAGGGACCTCCCCGGCCGCGTTGGAGGCCATGCAGAACGAGGACCTCGCGGACGTGGTCGGCCAGGAGGCGCTCGCGCTGCACAAGGCCGAGGCCGAGTCGGAATTCAAGCCGGCGGACGAGGTCTCGCGCGGAGTCGGCCAGGTCATCGACCTGACCGCGCACGACGAGACGGAGCACATCGACGTGGCGGAACTGCGCAGCGCGGTTTCCTGAGTCGGCGGCCTTGAAGGAGGGCAGGCGTTCACCGCCACTGCCCTCCTTCGTGTTGTACGGAACTCTGTGCCGGAACTCTGTGCCGGAGCTTCGGGCCGCAGCTTCGGGCCGGAGCTGTGTGCCGTACGGGGTTCTTGCGCACGTAACTTCACGTCGTACGGAGCCGCACGGGGTACCAACCCCTCCCGCGGCGCCCGCCCGCCTGCGCCCGCGCCCGCACCCGCACCGTCACCTTCACGCCATCCACCGGTCCGGCCGCGCCTCCCGGCGACCGGTGCGGGAGCGGTCCGCCTGGGACTGGAGAAGTTCCGCCGCGTCCCCGGCATCCCGCAGCCGCGCCGTCACCGTCTTGTTGGCGCCGGTGTCGACATGGACGTCCGCGAGGCCCTTGAAGCGGGCCCAGGGCCCCTGTTCCAGCCGTACGCTCTGCACCTTCGCGTGCGGGACCAGTGAGAGGCTGCGGCGGAGCAGCCCATGGCGCGCCGCGAAGACCGTGTCGGTGACGGCGATGCCGTAGCCCCGCCACCAGAAGGGCACGCACCAGCCGGCCCGCCGCGGTGGCCGTGACAGCGCGCGCGGCACCGCAACCCCCGGCAGTACGCCCGCGATCACCGCTTCGGCGACCTCGCGCGGAGCGACGGGTACGAGCACGGAGTTGGACGAGCCCGCCACGTCCAGCTCCACGCGCACCCACCCGCGCCGCCGCCACAGCAGCGGTTCGACGATCCGTACCGTCTGCACCCGCCCGGGCGGCACCGTCTCGTGCGTCCGGTCGAGCAGGCCGTGGTCGATCCGCAGGCCATCCGGGGACTCGCCCACCGTCCAGTCGTACTCGCCCACGAAGCGCCCCACGCTGCTCGCGCCCGCCGCGCCGAGCAGGGGCACGGCCGTCGCGAGCACCGTCCACACGCTGTGGGTGGCCAGCCAGAGCAGCGGCGGTACGACGAGTGCGGCGGCCAGCGATCCCCAGGTCGCGCCGGTGAGCACCAGGGAGACGGCCAGGACACCGGCCGGCACGTGCAGCAGCCTGCGCACCGGCGCCTCGCCGACCTCACGTGCCGTCTCGGGAGCGAAACCGGCGGCGCGGGCGAGGAGTTCGGCGCGCAGGTGGCGGGCTTCCTCCTCGCCGAGGTAGGCGAGTTCGTCCTTCTTGTCGGTGCCGATGACGTCGAGTTTCAGCTTGGCGACGCCCGCGACCCGGGCCACCAGCGGCTGGGTGACGTCGACGGCCTGCAGCCGGTCGAGCCGGATGTGCGCGGTGCGGCGGAACAACAGGCCGGTACGGATGCGCAGTTCGGTGTCGGTCACCGCGAAGTGGGTGAACCACCAGGTCAGGAAGCCGTAAAGGGCGCCGCCCGTGACGAACACGGCCAGCCCGAGGAGAAGGGTGGTCGTGGTGAGCCTGGCCAGCTGTTCCTGGGCCTGGTTGGGGTCGTGCACCGCCCATCCGGTGAGCACGGCGACGGGGGCCCAGGCGCGCCGCAGCGGCGTCACCGGATGCAGCCGCGACTCGACCAGCGGCTCGGCCTCCAGCACCTCCTGACCGGCGCCCGCGACCAACACCTTCTCGCCCTCCGGCGAAGACGCCGTGTCCCTGGGGGATGAGGGCGTACGTTCCGGCGACAAGGCCGCGCCCCTGGGCGAAGAGGCCGTATCTTCCGGCGACGGCGACGGCGACGGCGACGGCGACGGCGGCGACGACGACGACGGCCACGGCGACGGGTCCCCGGGGGATGTGCCCGTACGTTCCGGCGACGGCGGCGTGTCCCCGGGCGAAGCGGCCGTACCTTCCGGCGACGGCGGCGTACCCCCCGACGGCCGAGGCGTCGTCACAGCCCCGCCGATCGGGCCTCGCCGAGTTCCGTGAGCCGGTCGCGCAGCCGTTCCGCCTCGGCCGGATCGAGGCCGGGGATGCACGCGTCCGTCGCGGCCGCCGCCGTGTGCAGCTGCACGCTCGCCAGTCCGAAGTGCCGTTCCACGGGCCCGGAGGTCACCTCGACCAGCTGCATGCGCCCGTACGGCACGACGGTCTCCTCGCGCCACAGAACACCCCGGCTGATCAGCAGGTCGTCCGCCCGCTCGGCGTACCGCCAGGACCGCCAGTTGCGGCCGAGCATCCGCCAGCCCCACGGCATCAGGGCGAGCGGCAGCAGTGCGAAGAGGGCCCAGACCGGCTCGGCGAGCAGGCCGAGAAGCAGCCCCACGCCGAGGGCCAGCAGCCCCAGCCACACCACCAGCAACAGCCGTCGCATCCGCAGCAGGCCCGGCGGCAGGCCGGTCCAGACCGGCTCGTCCCGCGTCTCATGTGAGGTCCCCGTCTCCATGCCGCAAGCGTACGTACGAGAGACTGTCCCCATGACTCCTACGACGGAGACCATGGTCGGCATCGGCGGCGCCGCGGAGAGCACCGACATGGTGCTCAACATCGGGCCCCAGCACCCGTCCACCCATGGCGTGCTGCGGCTGCGGCTCGTGCTCGACGGCGAGCGGATCCAGCACGCGGAGCCGGTGATCGGCTATATGCACCGCGGCGCGGAGAAACTCTTCGAGGCGCGCGACTACCGCCAGATCGTCATGCTCGCCAACCGCCACGACTGGCTCTCCGCGTTCTCGAACGAGCTGGGCGTGGTCCTCGCCGTGGAGCGGATGCTCGGCATGGAGGTCCCGGAGCGCGCGGTGTGGATGCGCACCCTGCTCGCCGAGCTGAACCGGGTCCTCAACCACCTGATGTTCCTGGGGTCGTACCCCCTCGAACTGGGCGGTATCACCCCGGTTTTCTATGCCTTCCGGGAGCGCGAAGAGCTCCAGAACGTCATGGAGGAGATCTCCGGCGGCCGGATGCACTACATGTTCAACCGCGTCGGCGGCCTCAAGGAGGACCTCCCGGCCGGCTGGGCGGTACGCGCGCGTGCGGCCGTCGCCTCGGTGCGCTCCCGGATGAGCGTGTACGACGACCTGGTGCTCGGCAACGAGATCTTCCGGGGCCGTACGCGACAGGTGGGCGTGCTCTCCCCCGAGGCGGTGCACGCCTACGGAGTGAGCGGTCCGATCGCGCGCGCCTCCGGGGTGGACTTCGATCTGCGCCGGGACGAGCCGTATCTCGCGTACCCGGAGCTCCAGGACACGCTGAAGGTGGTCACGCGCCAGGAAGGGGACTGCCTCGCCCGTTTCGAGTGCCTCCTTGAGCAGACGCACGTCGCCCTGGCGCTGGCGGACGCCTGCCTCGACCGGCTCGCGGAGCTGGCCCCGGGGCCCATCAACCAGCGCCTCCCCAAGGTCCTCAAGGCGCCCGAGGGACACACGTACGCCTGGACCGAGAACCCCCTCGGGATCAACGGCTACTACCTCGTCAGCAAGGGCGAGAAGACCCCGTACCGGCTGAAGCTGCGCTCGGCCTCCTACAACAACATCCAGGCGCTCGCCGTGCTGCTGCCCGGCACGCTGGTCGCGGACATGGTGGCGATCCTGGGGTCACTGTTCTTCGTGGTCGGGGACATCGACAAGTAGTCGGCCGAGGGGTGCGTTCGGATTCCCGACGGGCTGGAGCAGTCGGCCGAGGGGTGCGTTCGGAATCCCAACTGGCTGGAGCAGCCAGCCGAAGTCGCCCAGTCCGCCGGGCGCGGTGAGCTCGGCCGCCGCGCCGGCGCCCGCGAGGGCGCGCACATACGCGGCGGGGTCGCTCGTGGCCAGCGACAGGGGCGGGCGCGCGCCGTGCACGCCCAGCGCGCGCAGCGCTTCCCGCTGGGTCAGCACGCGCCCCCCGGGCAGCGCGCACGCGTCGAGCGCCACGTGCGCCGTGATGTCGCACGACCCGTCGGGCACGGGCACCGTCTCCCTGCCCTCCCGGAAGCCGGTGAGCGTCCCGAAGGGCGGGCGGGCGCCGGTGACGTGCGCGTAGTCCGCCGCGACGGCGAGACCGCGGTCGAGGCACGCGACGGCACCGGCCCAGGCGGTGTCCCTGGGGAGGCCGATTTCGGCCCGTGAGCCCTCGGCGCCGGGCGGCCACCACCGCGCGAGCCACTCCGCGTCCGCCCCCTCGGCGGGCGGTCCGAGCCGCTCGGTCCCGTCCGGCCGCACGAGGATCAGCCGCGGCACGCCTTCCGCGTCCGTCTCGGCCACCTCCAGGGGGACGTTGTCGAGCCACTCGTTGGCGAACAGCAGCCCGGTGATCCCCTTCGGGGGCGCGGGCAGCCACTCGATCCGGTGATCAAGATCCGCGGGGCGGCCGGCCCGCTCGACGGCGTACCCACGGGTGCGGGAGGCGATTTCCCCGGGCAGGGCCGCGAGGACGCCCCCGACGAGCTCGCCCCGGCCCGCCGCCATGTCGACGAAGTCCAGCTCCGCCGGGTGCCCCAGCGCCTCGTCGACGCGGCACAGAAGCCGGGCCACGGCCTGCGCGAAGAGCGGGGAGGCATGCACCGACGTGCGGAAATGCCCCGCGGGTCCCTCGGGACGCCGATAGAACCCGGCAGGTCCGTACAGCGCCTCCTCGGCCGCCTCCCGCCACCCGCGCCAGCCGTCCGCAGCCTCATCTGTCACCGGGCCAGGCTAGGCCTCCGCGGCCCCCGCTCCGAGTCGGGCGGCAGTGGCCGATGAGCGGCCGAGGAGTGGGCGCCCTCCACCTTGCGGAGTACGAGCGCGGGTTCCGGATCGAACCTCCGGTTGACCCCTGCACACACCACGCTTCCCTACGCTGGGTTACGTGCAGCGCCTCTATGACTTTCTCCGCAGATACCCGACGTGGGTCGACAGCTTCTGGGCCGTCGTCCTGCTCGGGCTGACCAGCGTGAGTCTCAGCAGTTTCAACGGGGCGCCGGACCACCGGGGGCCGCTCGCCCTCGCGTTCCCGCTCGCCCTTCTCCTGTGCCTGGTCGTCGCCCTGCGCCGCCGTATGCCCGAGAAGATGCTGGTGCTCGCGGCCGTCGTCGGCGTCCTGCAGCTGGCCCTCGACGTCGGGGTGTCGCCCGCGAACTTCTCGATGCTGGTGATCATCTACACCGTCGCGGCGGACGGCGCCCGCTGGGCGTCGCGCTTCGCCCTGATCGGCGGCCTGTGCGCGGCGATGCTCTCCCAGCTGCGCTGGCCCCAGCAGGAGACCAGCACCGCGGGTGTCGTTCTGATAACGGTCTTCCAGACGGTGCCCTTCGCCCTCGCCTGGGTGCTCGGGGACTCGATCCGCACCCGCCGCGCCTATCTGGCCCAGCTGGAGGAGCGCGCGGCCCGTCTGGAGAAGGAGCGCGAGGCCCAGTCCAAGGTCGCGGTCGCCGCCGAGCGCGCCCGGATCGCCCGTGAACTGCACGACGTCGTCGCGCACAACGTGTCGGTGATGGTCGTCCAGGCCGACGGCGCCGCCTACGTCCTCGACACCGCCCCCGAACAGGCCAAGAAGGCCCTGGAGACCATCTCGGGCACCGGCCGCCAGGCCCTCGCCGAGATGCGCCGCCTGCTCGGCGTGCTGCGCACCGGCGAGCACCAGGAAGGCGGTGAGTACGTGCCGCAGCCCGATGTCGAGCAGCTCGACGATCTCATCGAGCAGGTGCGCACCGCGGGCCTCCCCGTCGATTTCAAGGTCGAGGGCACTCCGCGCCCGCTGCCCAGCGGCGTCGAGCTCACCGCGTACCGCATCGTGCAGGAGGCCCTCACCAACACCCGCAAGCACGGGGGCGCGAACGCCGGGGCGAGCGTGCGCCTGGTGTACTTCGACGACGGCCTCGGACTGCTGGTCGAGGACGACGGCAAGGGCGCCCCGCACGAGCTGTACGAGGAGGGCGGCGCCGACGGCCGGGGGCACGGGCTGATCGGTATGCGCGAGCGCGTCGGTATGGTCGGCGGCACCCTGGACGCGGGACCGCGCCCGGGCGGCGGCTTCCGCATCAGCGCACTGCTCCCGCTGAAGCCCGCGCACTGACACCTGTACGCACACTTGTACGTATGCAGGTGTGCGTCCGTGACCCGTGTACGTGTACGTCCGTGACCCGTGTACGTGTACGTCCGTGACCCCTGTACGTGTACGTCCGTGACCTGCTGATACCCGCTGTACGTCTGTGAAAGGGACCCCGATGGCGATCCGCGTGATGCTCGTCGACGACCAGGTGCTGCTGCGCACCGGCTTCCGGATGGTGCTCGACGCCCAGCCGGACATGGAGGTCGTGGCGGAGGCGGGCGACGGTGTCGAGGCCCTCCAGGTGCTGCGCGCGACGGCGGTCGACGTGGTGCTGATGGACGTCCGCATGCCGAAGCTGGACGGCGTCGAGACGACCCGCCGCATCTGCTCGGAGCCCGAACCGCCGAAGGTGCTGATCCTGACCACCTTCGACCTGGACGAGTACGCGTTCTCCGGGCTGAAGGCGGGCGCCTCCGGCTTCATGCTCAAGGACGTGCCGCCCGGCGAACTGCTGACCGCCATCCGCTCCGTGCACAGCGGTGACGCCGTGGTCGCGCCGTCCACCACCCGGCGCCTGCTCGACCGCTTCGCGCCGATGCTGCCCAACGCCGGCAAGGAGCCCCAGCACAAGGGGCTGGAGCGGCTCACCGACCGCGAGCGGGAGGTCATGGTGCTGGTCGCGCAGGGATTGTCGAACGGCGAGATCGCTGCCCGGCTGGTCCTGTCGGAGGCGACCGTCAAGACACATGTGGGGCGCATCCTCACCAAGCTGGGGCTGCGCGACCGGGTCCAGGTCGTCGTCCTCGCGTACGAGACGGGGCTGGTGCGGGCGGGCGGGCACGGCTGACCCGGGGCCGTGGCCGGCGGCTGACGGCCGGCCACTAGGGTCTGCGCATGCTCCTGTGGATCAACGGCCCCTTCGGGGGCGGCAAGACACAGACCGCACACGAGATCCGGCGCCGCCTGGCCGGCTCCGTCGTCTGCGACCCGGAACACGCAGGCTTCGGTCTGCGCCGGATGCTGCCGCCCGAACTGCGCGGCGACTTCCAGGACTTGGCGTCCTGGAGGGCGGGAGTGGTCGAGGTGCTCGACCTCGCCCTCACCCGGCACGACGGCGTGGTCATCGCCCCCATGACGGTCACGGACCCCGGCTACTTCGCGGAGACCGTCGGGCGGCTGCGTGAACTCGGCCACGACGTACGCCACTTCGCGCTGCTGGCCGAGCGCGAGACCGTACTGCGGCGGCTGCGCGAGCGCGGCCTCGGGCACGCGCTGCGGTTCGCGGCGGGCAAGGACGCCCCGCTGCGCAGGGAGAGCTGGGCCGTCCAGCAGCTCGACCACTGTCTGGAGCGGCTGCGCGAGCCGGAGTTCGCCGAACATCTGTGGACCGACCACACGACCGTCGCCAGGACGGCCGACCGGATCGCCGTACTGGCCGGACTGACGCTCGCCCCGAACCGGGACGGGGCGATGCGGGGGCGGCTGCGGCGGGCGTGGACGGGGGCGCGGCACATCCGGTTCGACTGAGACGGACGGGCTCGGGGGTCACTCGCCGGCTCCGGTACGCCCGCGGGGCTTCCCCCTGTCGGCCCGTGCCGGTGTCAGCGCAACGCGTTGGTGGGCCCGTGCCGGTATCAGCGCAGCGCCTTGGCGGGCGCGGGCAGGCCTCAGCGCAGCGCCTTGGTGACCTCGGCGAGCCCCGGCCCGCCTCAGCGCAGGATGCCCTCCAGGAAGTCGCTGCCCAGCCGGGCCACCACCGTGACGTCCAGCTGGTGGAGCACGTACCGTCCGCGGCGGCGGGTGGTGATCAGGCCCGCCTTCTTCAGGACGCCCAGGTGCCGGGATATCTCCGGGGCCGTCATGCCGTGCACCTGCGCGAGCTCGCCCGTCGTGTAGGCGCTGCGGGCGAGATGGCGGCAGATCCGCATCCGGACGGGGTGGGACAGCGCGGTCATGCGCAGGGTCAGCTGCTCGACGGAGGGCGGGGCCGCGAGCTCGGGGGAGCCCACGGGGTAGTGCAGCACCGGCTGCCAGCGGAATCGGTGCAGCACCATCAGATGGGGCCAGCCGAGGCTGGTGGGCACGAGCAGGAGGCCGCCGTCCGCCGTGGCCGTGCGTCCGTCGGCCAGCTTGTCGACGGTGATCCGGCCGGCCGGCTCGTCCAGGGACAGCGCGGGGGAGACCGAGGCCAGCGCCTCGGCCAGGCCCTTGCGGCGCAGCAGATCGGTCTTGTGCCGGACGTCCGCCGCGAGCTGGTGGCGCAGCCGGTTCCAGACCTCCGCGAAGAAGGCCTCGTCGCAGTCCTCAAGGAACTGCCTCAGCCAGGCCCGCACACACGGCGGGTCGTCCAGCAGCCGCCGGGTGAACCGCACCTGCTGCGGCCCGCGCGAGGCGGCCAGATCCAGGGCACGCGCGCGCACCTGCGGATGGGCGAGCGCGCCGGGACCCTCCGTGTCGTACGTGATCGCGCCGGTGAACTCCAGCGCAGCGTCCACGAACTGCTCGTCCGTCAGCTTGTCCAGCAGGTCCAGCTCCTCGGCGAGTGTCGCCGCCGGGAGCGTGGATCCGCCCGGGATGCCCGCGGAGGGCAGGAACAGGTCCGAGAACGTCGTACGCCACAGGAAGTCGGCCTCGCACATCCGGTCGGCGAGATGCGGGTCGAGGCCGGCGGTCACCGTGGTCGCCCAGCCCTGGAGCCCCGGGTGGTGTCCCGGCTCGGACAGCGCGTGCAACGCCATCCCGAGCTCGGCCAGCGGTGACGGCACGACGGCGACCCGCTCCCGCCGCAGCCTGGTGATGTCGATCTGCACGCTCATGACCTCATGGTGCACCCCGCCACTGACAACGCCTCCGTCGATTGACGAGGGCCGTCAATCGAGGCGACATGCGCCGTGACCAGGCGCAGTCTGAGATGACCGGGGCACCGCGGGCCCACCGGATCCCACCGTTCACCCGTCCCGAAGAGGCGATCCGTCATGAGCGTCACCCAGCAGTACCTGTTCGACACCTACCGGGCCCAGCGCCACGGCGAGCCGGCCCCGCCCGCGCCCGGCACCCACGACTGGCAGGTCGTCCGCGAGCTGCGGGACTACCGGAGGTTCCGCGCCGTCGTGGCCGGCCGCCCGGCCCGTGGGCGGCTGCGGGAGGCCCTGGGCCGGTGGCTGACCGGACGGCCCCGCGCGAGCTGCTGACCCGGCCGGCGGGGCACCTCCTCACGGCCCGTCGGGCAGCCGCTCCACGAAGCCCCGGACGGCTGCCCTGACGTCGTCGGCCGTCCACGCCAGGCCCGCGGATCCCACGGAGACCTCGGTGAACGACAGGGCGGGCCCGCCGCGGTCCCAGGCGTTGGTGAACAGGTACGTCCCCGTCTCCTCGGCCTGCCGGGTCGCCGCGTCCTCCAGCACCTCGGAGTCGTACGGCAGCCAGACCTGGAACTCGTGGGTGTGCGGCTGCTCCGGGTGGACGCGCGACCAGGGCAGCCCGGCCGCCGTGAGACCCTCGCGCAGCGCCTCGGCGACCACGCGCGCGTGGGCCACGTATGCGGGCAGCCGCGGCAGTTCCCGGTCCAGGCCGATGAGGGCGGAGAGCACCGTCGGGAACTGGTGGGCGACCTGGCCGCCGTAGCGGTGGCGCCAGGTCCTCGCCTCGTCGATCAGGGTCCGCGGGCCGGCGAGCACCGCGCCGCTGTAGCCGTCGAGGGACTTGTAGAACGACACGTAGACGCTGTCCGCGAGGTCCGCGATCTCGTCCAGGGGGCGGCCGAAGTGCGGGGTGCACTCCCACAGCCGGGCCCCGTCGAAGTGGACCACCGCGTCGCGTTCCCGGGCGGCCTCGACGGTCGCGGAGAGCTCCTCCCAGGTGGGCAGGACGTATCCGGCGTCCCGGAGGGGCAGTTCGAGCATCAGCGTCCCGAACGGCTCCTCGAAGTCCCGTATCTCGTCGGCGGTCGGCAGCCGGGGCTCACCCGTCACGCGGACCGGGCGCAGGCCGCTGACCGTGCTGAGGGCATGCCGTTCGTGCACTTCGGGGTGGCTCATCGCGTGCAGGGCGACGGTCGCGTTGCCGGTGCGGCCCGCCCAGCAGCGCAGGGCCACCTGCTGGGCCATCGTGCCGGTGGGGAAGAAGGCGGCAGCCTCCTTGCCCAGCAGTCCGGCGACCCGCTCCTCCAGGGCACCGACGATCCGGTTCCCGTAGACGTCCACGGTCTCGTCGAGGTCGTAGACCTGCGCCGCCTCGTCCAGGAGGGCCAGCCGTTCGCGGAGCGTGGCCCGGTGCCCGGAACGCGCCAGGACGTGCCGAGCACCCCGGTACGCGGCCATCCGGCGCTCACGCCGCCGCTCGTCCGGCGACGCCTCGTCCGGCCCTGCCTCCGGCCCCACGAGCGGCTCCGCGGACCGCCCCTCGCCGTCCTCGGCCGTCCGTTCGCCGCCGTGTTCCGCCGTATCGCTCATCCCCGGATCATGCCGTGGGTCCCTCCGCACCGGCACCTCATTTCCGGGGCCCCGGAGGCGTTCGGAAACCCACAGCCTGTGGACAACCGAACAGCCCTCGAACCAATCGCGTTAACATGACGAGAAATCGTCCGGTACCCCGAGCGGACTGGAACGGGAAGGCCGCCGTCGCGTGAGTACATTCCAACAGCCAGACCCCAAGGACCGCCCCGCGCGGCTCACCGTCGGCGTCGTCGGCGCCGGCCGGGTCGGACCGGCGCTCGCCGCGTCCCTCCAGCTGGCCGGACACCGCCCGGTGGCCGTGTCCGGGGTCTCCGACGCCTCTAGGAGGCGGGCCGCCTCGCTGCTGCCCGACGTCCCGCTGGTCACCCCGGCCCAGGTCCTGGAGCGCTCCGACCTGGTCCTGCTGACCGTCCCGGACGACGCGCTGCCCGGCCTGGTGGAGGGCCTCGCCGAGACCGGCGCCGTCCGGCCCGGCCAGCTGCTCGTGCACACCTCCGGGCGGTACGGCGCGCGGGTGCTCGACCCGGCGCTCCGGGCGGGCGCGCTGCCGCTCGCGCTGCACCCCGCGATGACCTTCACGGGCACACAGGTCGACGTCCAGCGGCTGGCCGGCTGCTCCTTCGGGGTCACCGCGCCCGACGAGCTGCGGCTGGCGGCCGAGGCACTGGTGATCGAGATGGGCGGCGAGCCCGAGTGGATCGCCGAGGAGAACCGCCCGCTCTACCACGCGGCACTGGCCCTCGGCGCGAACCACCTGGTGACCCTGGTCGCCCAGTCCATGGAGCTGCTGCGCACGGCGGGGGTGGACGCCCCCGACCGGATGCTCGGCCCGCTGCTCGGCGCCGCCCTCGACAACGCGCTCAGGTCGGGCGACGCGGCCCTCACCGGCCCCGTCGCGCGCGGGGACGCGGGCACGGTCGCCGTGCACGTCTCCGAGCTGCGCAGGCGCGCCCCCGGCACCGTCGCCGGATATCTGGCGATGGCCCGCGCGACCGCCGACCGCGCCCTCGCCCACGGACTGCTGAAGCCGGAGCTCGCCGAGGACCTGCTCGGGGTACTCGCCGACGGCGCGGCCCTGCCCGACGACGGGAGCGACCGATGACCACGCGCTTTCCGCGCACTGACGGGAGCGACCGATGACCACCCGGCTTTCCGCGCACCGACCGGAGCGACCGATGACCACGTCCTCGTCCTCTTCGCGCACCGACGGGAGCGACCGATGACCACCGCTGTGCTGCGCACCGCCGGCGAGCTGCACGCGCGCGTGTGCTCCGGCCGCCGTGTCGCCGTGATGACCATGGGCGCCCTGCACGAGGGCCACGCCACGCTGGTCCGCACCGCCCGCGCGATCGCCGGGACCGAGGGCGAAGTCGTCGTCACGGTCTTCGTGAACCCGCTCCAGTTCGGCAAGGGCGAGGACCTCGACCGCTACCCGCGCACCCTGGACGCGGACGTCAAGCTCGCCGAACAGGCGGGCGCGGACGTCGTGTTCGCCCCCTCCGTGGACGAGGTCTACCCCGGCGGCGAGCCCCAGGTCCGCATCGGCGCGGGCCCCATGGGCGAGCGGTGGGAGGGCTCCTCGCGCCCCGGGCACTTCGACGGGATGCTCACCGTCGTCGCCAAGCTGCTCCACCTCACCCGCCCCGACGTGGCGCTGTACGGGCAGAAGGACGCCCAGCAGCTCGCGCTGATCCGCCGCATGGTGCGCGATTTGAACTTCGGCGTGGAGATCGTCGGGGTCCCGACGGTGCGTGAGGAGGACGGGCTCGCCCTGTCCAGCCGCAACCGCTACCTGTCGTCCGACGAGCGCCGTACCGCACTGGCCCTCTCCCAGGCCCTGTTCGCCGGCCGCGACCGGCACGCGGCCCAGGAGGCGCTGCGCGCGCGGGCCCGCGAAGTGCCCGCCACGCGTGCGCGTGCCGAGGCCCTCAGCGCCATAGGCGAGTCCCGCGCCGCGGCCGACGCGCACGCGGTGGCGAAGGCGGCCCCGACCACCACCAGCGGTCCTGCGGCCGTGCGGGCCGCCGCCCGGCTCGTCCTGGACGACGCGGCCCGCCTCCAGCCGCCGCTGGTGCTCGACTACCTGGCCCTGGTCGATCCGTCGGACTTCACCGAGATCGCGGACGACTTCACCGGCGAGGCGGTCCTCGCCGTCGCCGCCCGGGTCGGCACGACCCGGCTGATCGACAACATCCCCCTGACCTTCGGAGCCGCCTCGTGACCGGCACAGGTACTGGCAGTACTGGCATACGGCTGCACGCGCCCGCCCCCGGCTGGTCCATCGCGGCCGATGTCGTGGTGGTCGGCTCCGGCGTCGCGGGACTCACCGCGGCCCTGCGCTGCGAGGCCGCGGGCCTGCGCACCGTCGTCGTCACCAAGGCCCGGCTGGACGACGGCTCCACGCGCTGGGCGCAGGGCGGCATCGCCGCGGCCCTCGGCGACGGCGACACCCCCGAACAGCACCTGGACGACACGCTGGTGGCCGGCGCGGGCCTGTGCGACGAGGACGCCGTACGCATCCTCGTCACCGAGGGCCCCGACGCCGTACGCCGGCTGATCGCGACCGGCGCGCACTTCGACGAGTCCTCCGAGGGCGCCCTGGAGCTCACCCGCGAGGGCGGCCACCACCGCCGCCGCATCGCGCACGCGGGCGGTGACGCGACCGGCGCCGAGATCTCCCGGGCGCTCGTCGAGGCGGTACGCGCGCGTGGACTTCGTACGGTCGAGAACGCCCTCGTCCTGGACCTCCTGACGGACGCCGACGGCCGCACCGCGGGCGTCACGCTGCACGTCATGGGTGAGGGCCAGCACGACGGCGTGGGCGCCGTGCACGCCCCCGCCGTGGTCCTCGCGACCGGCGGTATGGGCCAGGTCTTCTCGGCCACCACCAACCCGTCCGTGTCCACCGGAGACGGTGTCGCGCTCGCCCTGCGCGCGGGCGCCGAGGTCAGCGACCTCGAATTCGTGCAGTTCCACCCGACGGTGCTCTTCCTGGGCGCGGACGCCGAGGGCCAGCAGCCGCTGGTCTCCGAGGCGGTCCGCGGCGAGGGCGCCCACCTGGTCGACGCGGACGGCGTGCGCTTCATGCTCGGACAGCACGAGCTGGCCGAGCTCGCTCCCCGGGACATCGTCGCCAAGGGCATCATGCGCCGTATGCAGGAGCGGGACGCCGAGCACATGTTCCTCGACGCCCGGCACTTCGGCGCGGACATGTGGGAGCACCGTTTCCCGACCATCCTCGCCGCCTGCCGCGCCCACGGCATCGACCCGGTCACCGAGCCCATCCCCGTCGCCCCGGCCGCCCACTACGCCTCCGGAGGCGTGCGCACCGACCCCCGCGGCCGTACGACCGTCCCCGGGCTGTACGCGTGCGGCGAGGTCGCCTGCACCGGCGTCCACGGCGCCAACCGCCTCGCCTCCAACTCGCTGCTGGAGGGGCTGGTCTACGCCGAGCGCATCGCGGCCGACATCACCGCGAACCACGAGGAGAGCCACCTCCACGCGCGCGTGCCCGTCCCCGTCCCGCACCCCGAGAAGCCCGCGCACCCGCTGCTCGCCCCGGAGGCACGGTTCGCGATCCAGCGGATCATGACCGACGGCGCGGGCGTGCTGCGCTCGGCCGGGTCCCTGGCCGGCGCGGCCGACCGCCTCCAGCGGCTGCACGCCGACGCCAGGGAAGCCCTGGACGAGAACGGCAAGACGTCCGAGCCCGGCGTCGACACCTGGGAGGCCACCAACCTCCTGTGCGTGGCCCGCGTCCTGGTCGCCGCCGCCCTGCTGCGCGAGGAGACCCGCGGCTGCCACTGGCGCGAGGACCACGCCGACCGCGACGACGCGGACTGGCGCCGGCACATCGTCGTACGGCTGAATCCCGACCGGACCCTCGCCGTACGCACCACCGACACAGCAGACTTCCCCCCGACCCTCCCCCCGGCACTCGGCCGCACCCGAACAGGGGGGACTCCCACCCCCCGGCCGGCGCCCCGTCCCCAGGAGCAGTGACAGCAGTGAGCACCCCCGACCTTCCCCTCGCCCCGAGCGGCGGCTGCGGCGACGGCTGCGGCTGCGCCGCCGGCGCGGACGAGGAGTACCTGGAGTGCGGGCTCGACCCCGCGCTCGCGCAGCTCCTCGCCGACGCCGGGCTCGACCCCGTCGAGGTCGAGGACATCGCGCACCTGGCCATCGAGGAGGACCTCGATCACGGCGTGGACGTGACGACCGTCGCGACCATCCCCGAGGACGCCGTCTCCACCGCCGACTTCACCGCCCGCGACGCGGGTGTGGTGGCCGGCCTGCGGGTCGCGGAGGCCGTCATCTCGGTCGTCTGCACCGACGAGTTCGAGGTCGAGCGGCACGTCGACGACGGCGACCGCGTCGAGGCGGGCCAGCGGCTCCTCAGCATCACCACCCGCACGCGCGACATCCTGACCGCCGAGCGCAGCGCGCTGAACCTGCTGTGCCGGCTCTCCGGCATCGCGACCGCCACGCGCGCGTGGGCGGACGCCCTGGAGGGCACCAAGGCCCGGGTGCGGGACACCCGCAAGACGACACCGGGACTGCGCTCCCTGGAGAAGTTCGCCGTCCGCATGGGCGGTGGCGTGAACCACCGCATGTCGCTCTCGGACGCGGCCCTGGTGAAGGACAACCACGTGGTCGCCGCGGGCGGTGTGGCCCAGGCCTTCAAGGCCGTACGGGAGAGCTTCCCGGAGCTGCCCATCGAGGTCGAGGTCGACACCCTGCACCAGCTCCGCGAGGTCGTGGACGCCGGCGCCGACCTGATCCTCCTGGACAACTTCACGCCCGCCGAGTGCGAGGAGGCCGTGGCGGTCGTCCACGGCCGCGCGCTCCTGGAGGCCTCGGGCCGCCTCACCCTGGGCAACGCGGAGGTGTACGGGAAGACGGGCGTCGACTACCTCGCGGTGGGCGCGCTCACCCACTCCGCGCCGATCCTGGACATCGGCCTCGACCTGCGCGCGGCGTCGACGGACGAGGCGGAGTAGGACAGATGCTCCTCACGATCGACGTCGGCAACACGCACACCGTCCTCGGCCTCTTCGACGGCGAGGAGATCGTCGAGCACTGGCGGATCTCCACCGACGCCCGCCGCACCGCCGACGAACTCGCCGTGCTCCTCCAGGGCCTCATGGGCATGCACCCGCTGCTCGGCGAGGAACTGGGCGACGGCATCGACGGCATCGCCATCTGCGCCACCGTCCCGTCCGTCCTGCACGAGCTGCGCGAGGTGACCAGGCGGTACTACGGCGACGTCCCCGCCGTCCTCGTCGAGCCCGGCGTCAAGACGGGCGTGCCGATCCTCACGGACAACCCCAAGGAGGTCGGCGCGGACCGCATCATCAACTCGGTCGCCGCCGTCGAGCTCTACGGCGGTCCCGCGATCGTCGTCGACTTCGGTACGGCGACGACGTTCGACGCGGTCAGCGCGCGCGGGGAGTACGTGGGCGGTGTGATCGCCCCGGGCATCGAGATCTCGGTCGACGCGCTCGGCGTCAAGGGCGCCCAGCTCCGCAAGATCGAGGTCGCCCGCCCCCGCGCGGTCATCGGCAAGAACACCGTCGAGGCCATGCAGTCCGGGATCATCTACGGCTTCGCCGGCCAGGTCGACGGCGTCGTCAACCGCATGGCCCGTGAGCTCGCCGACGATCCGGACGACGTCACCGTCATCGCCACGGGCGGGCTCGCGCCCATGGTGCTCGGCGAGTCCTCCGTGATCGACGAGCACGAGCCCTGGCTCACGCTGATCGGGCTGCGCCTGGTGTACGAGCGGAACGTGTCCCGTACCTGACGGGTGCCCCCGCCGCCCCCGGGTCCGTCCCGGGGGCGGCGGAGGCGATGGGTGACGGACCGGGGCGGCAGCGTCGACACGGGGACCGGCTCCGGCGAGGACCGCGTCCGCGCGAGTGCTCCCACCACGCCGCACACCCCCGTTATGCGGATTTTGTCTGATTAGCGCGTATCGTCGCCGCATGCCCACGCCATACGGATCCCGCGGCGGCATGGCGTTCGGCGCGGAGGAGCTGCGTGTGCTCCGCCGTGCTCTCGCCCTCGCCCTCAAGCCCAGCCCCGTCCCGGCCGAGGACGTCCAGGACTGTCTGCGCCTCGCCGAGTCCCTCGACGAAGCGGCCCGTGAGGGAGCCAGGCTCCGGGCCTTCATGCTGGCCGACCTGGCCCGCTACCGGGCCGCGCTGCCCGGCACCGCGGCCGGCTACCTGGCCCTCCTGGAGGACGTGCTCGGCGCCGGTTACCGCCCGGACCCCGACGACCTCGCCGCGCTCCGCGCACTGCGCGGCAACCCCGTGGCGGCCGCGCTCCTGGACCGTTGCCGCACGCTCGCGGAGCAGGACGTCCGCGCCCGCCTCGCCGGCCGCCCCGTCAGGGCCACCCCCACCGTCCCGGCCTCCCGTACGCGCCTGCTGGCCCTGCCGGGCGGGCTTGCCGCCGAGGGCCCCACGGCCTTCACGCGCGCGCGTGGCGCCGCCGGGGACCCCGCCAAGAAGCCCGCGGGAAAGCCCGCCGAGCCGACGCCGCGGCCCGGGGAGAAGACGCCGCGCCCGGAGCGCCCCATCCCCACCCCGGGCGAGGTCTTCCCGCCGAAGCGCAAGCCCGGACCCGCGCCGGCGGACCCTCGTCAGCGACTTGCGGCGGGCTGACGGCTTTCGTCCGGACCCGGACTGATCCGGACGGCACCCCGTGGCTACTCTGGAGGGCATGGACTATGTCTCCGCGCTCGTGCCCCCGGTAGTGATGGCCGTGTTCTTCATCGGTCTGATCGTGACGATGGTGAAGTCCCAGGGCGGGGCCAACAAGGCCAAGGAGGACGCCGTGGTCGACGCCGCGCTGGCCCGCGCGGAGGCGACCCGGCAGCCCTCCCGGGACGCCGACGCCTGAGCCCGGCTCCGGGACGACGCGACAGCTGAACCACGCGCGGCGTGCGACGCCGCCCTCATCGGCGTGCGGCTCAGGAATTTTCCGAGCCGTACGCCCTTTTTGTTGCTGTTTGCCGCTGAAAGCGCACGTCCGGCACGCCATTGGCGGCTTCTCCCACTATTGTTCTGAGCTGTGCCTCGCCCATTGGGAGAACTCGAAGACTCGGTCATGACGCGGGTGTGGAAGTGGAACCGCCCGGTGACCGTTCGAGAAGTCCTGGAAGACCTTCAGCAGGAACGGTCCATCGCGTACACCACGGTGATGACCGTTTTGGACAATCTCCATCAGAAGGGCTGGGTGCGCCGCGAGGCGGAAGGCCGGGCCTATCGATATGAAGCCGTCTCCACCCGTGCCGCCTACGCGGCCGCGCTGATGAACGACGCCTGGTCCCAGAGCGACAACCCGGCCGCCGCTCTCGTCGCCTTCTTCGGCATGATGAGCCAGGAACAGCGCCAGGCGCTGCGGGACGCCGTACGCATCGCCCAAGGCCCGGAAACACCCGGACCTCCCGATGAAACCTCCGAAACCCCCGATCGTCCCGTCGAGAACCCCGCCGCGGCTCAGGACGACACCGGGCGATAGCGTCCGCCCATGCCAGCAGAGGATCCAGCAGAGCTTCCGGCAGAGCGTCGCGAAGACACCGCAAAAGCCATCACTGTCCGGCGGGCCAGGACGAGCGATGTCCCGGCCGTGCGCGAGCTCCTTGACTCCTACGTCCAGCGCCGCATCCTGCTCGACAAAGCGACGGTGACGCTTTACGAGGACATCCAGGAGTTCTGGGTCGCGGAACGCGATGACAACGCGCAGGTGGTCGGTTGCGGCGCGTTGCATGTGATGTGGGAAGACCTCGCGGAAGTCCGCACCATCGCCGTGAACCCCACGGTCAGGGGGGCGGGGGTGGGTCATCAGTTGCTGGAGAAGTTGCTGCAGACTGCACGCTGGCTCGGCGTTCGCCGGGTTTTCTGTCTCACCTTCGAAGTCGACTTCTTCGCGAAGCACGGCTTCACGGAGATCGGTGAGACACCCGTTGACACCGATGTCTACGCCGAGCTACTGCGTTCCTATGACGAGGGTGTGGCCGAGTTCCTCGGTCTCGAACGAGTGAAACCGAACACCTTGGGCAACAGCCGGATGCTACTGCATCTGTGATCGCCGGCGACTATTCCGGTGACCACCCTTGCCCGGGTGCCCTATGTCCGAAACGCGCACGTTTCCGGGCTTCCCGCGGCCAGTGAGTCTCTGCCAGGGGTTTGTGTTTTTCCAGCAAAAGCGGTTTGCTTTCCGACGTACTGCAGTACTGCATATAACAGGGGACGAAACAGTGGCGTACGCCGCGGACCCCCGTCCCTGAAGTTATCGATGAAAGGAAATCCGGTGGCACAGAAGGTTCAGGTCCTTCTTGTCGATGACCTCGACGGTGGCGAGGCGGACGAGACCGTGACGTTCGCGCTGGACGGCAAGACGTACGAGATCGATCTCACGACCGCCAATGCGGACAAGCTCCGTGGGCTTCTCGAGGCCTACGTGAAGGGTGGCCGTCGTACCGGGGGCCGTGCTTCGGGCGGACGCGGAAAGGCGCGCGCCACTTCCGGCGGCAGCCAGGACACCGCGCAGATCCGCGCGTGGGCCAAGGAGAACGGCTACGAGGTCAATGACCGCGGCCGTGTTCCCGCGTCCATTCGCGAAGAGTACGAGAAGGCCAACGGCTGAGCGCTCACGCGTCGCAGCCGGACACGGTGGCACTGCGTTGCCATCGTGTCCACGAGTCGTACGAGATCGGGGGCGCCCCCACCGCCTTCTCCGATCGCACGGCCGCCGAGCGCCGACAGAGTCGGCAATGACGGTTCCACCTCGCAGCGGGGCTCCGGGGGCCGCAGCCAGAACGCGGCCCCTTGCGAGCCGGCCAGGTCGCCCCGGCCCGAGGCGGCACTCCCGCCCGCCCGCGCCGTCGGCACGCCCCAGCCGGGCGGCACCGGCGCCTCGACGGATTCGCCCGCGCCGATCGCCGTGAGATCCAGCGCGAGAGCGCCCCACTCCAGCCAGTCGAGCAGACCCGGCAGTTCGTCCGCGCTCCCCTCGGCCACCAGCAGCCGCATCCGGTCCCCCTGCAGGGCCACCGGAGACGTCGGCCCCAGATGCCGGAGCGCCGCGAAACCCGCCTCCGCGGGTACCTCGAGGACGTCGAAGCGCAGCCCCGTGACCAGCCGCACCGGCGTCCCGGGCACGGTCGTCCAGCCCAGCTCGTTCTCGTACCAGTGCCGCACCGGATCGCCGGTGGCGGCAGCGCTGTCCGCGTCGAGCGGCCGACGGGGGAGAGGAACGGTGGGAGCCATGCCAGGAGCAACCGCCCGGAGACGCCCGGAGTTACGCTGGGTGTTTCGGCGAATGCGCAGAGTGCCGGTTCCGGGGGCGTGCGGAGACACTCAGTGGCGCGCGGTTGTTCGCCCATAGCGGAGGGAACCGGTGCGCGCCGCATGGAGTGTCAGTGCGTGCGGGTAAGACATCCCTAGTGGGAGGGGGCGACACGCAAGGAAGGGCGGTCTCACGTTCGCCATCGGCGTACTGATGGTGGGGGTAACTGCCTGGCCTGCGGGAACATCGTCTCGCACCATCGGGTTGGAGCATATGTCGGCGTTCGGGGTCAGGAGGCCAAGGACGGTGTCGGCAGTTGGAATGAGCGGTCCCCGCTTGCGGGACTAAGCTGCGGAAGGACAGGGAGGGGAGCGTCCCCTTACTGCCTGACCGCTCTGAGGAGCGATTAACGATGTTCGAGAGGTTCACCGACCGCGCGCGGCGGGTTGTCGTCCTGGCTCAGGAAGAAGCCCGGATGCTCAACCACAACTACATCGGCACCGAGCACATCCTCCTGGGCCTGATCCACGAGGGTGAGGGTGTCGCCGCTAAGGCCCTGGAGAGCCTCGGGATTTCGCTCGAGGCGGTCCGCCAGCAGGTGGAGGAGATCATCGGGCAGGGTCAGCAGGCCCCGTCCGGGCACATCCCCTTCACCCCCCGTGCCAAGAAGGTCCTGGAGCTGTCGCTCCGCGAGGCCCTTCAGCTGGGCCACAACTACATCGGCACGGAGCACATCCTGCTCGGCCTGATCCGTGAGGGCGAGGGCGTCGCCGCCCAGGTCCTGGTCAAGCTGGGCGCCGATCTCAACCGGGTGCGGCAGCAGGTCATCCAGCTGCTCTCCGGCTACCAGGGCAAGGAGACCGCCGGCGCCAGTGGTGGTCCTGCCGAGGGCACGCCCTCCACGTCCCTGGTCCTCGACCAGTTCGGCCGGAATCTCACCCAGGCCGCTCGTGAGTCCAAGCTCGACCCGGTCATCGGGCGCGAGAAGGAGATCGAGCGGGTCATGCAGGTGCTGTCCCGTCGTACGAAGAACAACCCGGTCCTCATCGGCGAGCCCGGCGTCGGCAAGACCGCCGTCGTCGAAGGCCTGGCGCAGGCCATCGTCAAGGGCGAGGTGCCCGAGACCCTCAAGGACAAGCACCTCTACACCCTGGACCTCGGCGCGCTGGTCGCCGGCTCCCGCTACCGCGGTGACTTCGAGGAGCGCCTGAAGAAGGTCCTCAAGGAGATCCGCACCCGCGGCGACATCATCCTGTTCATCGACGAGCTCCACACGCTGGTCGGTGCGGGTGCCGCCGAGGGCGCCATCGACGCGGCCTCGATCCTGAAGCCGATGCTGGCCCGCGGTGAGCTGCAGACCATCGGTGCCACGACTCTGGACGAGTACCGCAAGCACCTCGAGAAGGACGCGGCCCTTGAGCGCCGCTTCCAGCCGATCCAGGTGGCGGAGCCTTCCCTCCCGCACACGATCGAGATCCTCAAGGGCCTGCGCGACCGTTACGAGGCGCACCACCGCGTCTCCATCACGGACGAGGCTCTGGTCCAGGCCGCGACGCTCGCGGACCGCTACATCTCGGACCGCTTCCTGCCCGACAAGGCGATCGACCTGATCGACGAGGCGGGCTCCCGGATGCGCATCCGCCGGATGACGGCGCCGCCGGACCTCCGCGAGTTCGACGAGAAGATCGCCGGCGTGCGCCGCGACAAGGAGTCCGCGATCGACTCGCAGGACTTCGAGAAGGCCGCCTCCCTCCGCGACAAGGAGAAGCAGCTCCTGGCCGCCAAGGCCAAGCGGGAGAAGGAGTGGAAGGCCGGCGACATGGACGTCGTCGCCGAGGTCGACGGCGAGCTGATCGCCGAGGTCCTCGCGACCGCCACCGGCATCCCGGTCTTCAAGCTGACCGAGGAGGAGTCCTCGCGTCTGCTGCGCATGGAGGACGAGCTCCACAAGCGGGTCATCGGCCAGAAGGACGCCGTCAAGGCGCTCTCGAAGGCGATCCGTCGTACGCGTGCGGGCCTCAAGGACCCGAAGCGTCCGGGTGGTTCGTTCATCTTCGCCGGTCCGTCCGGTGTCGGTAAGACCGAGCTGTCCAAGGCGCTCGCCGAGTTCCTCTTCGGTGACGAGGACGCGCTGATCTCCCTCGACATGTCGGAGTTCAGCGAGAAGCACACGGTCTCGCGGCTCTTCGGTTCGCCCCCCGGCTACGTGGGCTACGAAGAGGGCGGTCAGCTGACCGAGAAGGTCCGCCGCAAGCCGTTCTCCGTCGTCCTGTTCGACGAGGTCGAGAAGGCCCACCCGGACATCTTCAACTCGCTGCTGCAGATCCTGGAGGACGGTCGGCTGACCGACTCCCAGGGCCGGGTCGTGGACTTCAAGAACACGGTCATCATCATGACGACCAACCTCGGCACGCGGGACATCTCGAAGGGCTTCAACCTGGGCTTCGCGGCGCAGGGTGACACGAAGTCCAACTACGAGCGCATGAAGAACAAGGTCGCGGACGAGCTCAAGCAGCACTTCCGCCCCGAGTTCCTCAACCGTGTGGACGACGTCGTCGTCTTCCCGCAGCTCACGCAGTCCGACATCCTGGAGATCGTCGACCTGATGATCACCAAGGTCGACGAGCGCCTCAAGGACCGGGACATGGGCATCGAGCTCGCCCAGTCCGCGAAGGAGCTCCTCGCCAAGAAGGGCTACGACCCGGTGCTCGGCGCGCGTCCGCTGCGTCGCACGATCCAGCGCGAGGTCGAGGACACGCTGTCGGAGAAGATCCTCTTCGGCGAGCTGCGTCCGGGCCACATCGTGGTCGTGGACACCGAGGGCGAGGGCGAGGCGCAGACCTTCACCTTCCGGGGTGAGGAGAAGTCGGCTCTGCCCGACGTCCCGCCGATCGAGCAGGCGGCCGGCGGTGCCGGTCCCAACCTGAGCAAGGAGGCGTAGCCTCCGGCTTCGCTTCGCACAGGGGCTGCCCCAGGACTCCGGTCCTGGGGCAGCCCCTTTTTGCGCCCTCGGACCGAGGCGGCCGGTGACATGACGCACAGGCGATTTGTCCGTTACTAGGCGGAATAGTGGAAACGATGGGAGGGACAAAAAGGACCTTTGGCCTGGAACCTCGAAGGGCGAAGGGGCGTCGGGGGCCGAAGGGCCCGGCAGGCCGGTTCGCCGGTGGTGGCGAGGCCCCGATGTGGGGCTAAACCTCGTTTTCAGGTGGATATGAGGTAGATCCTCTGGGAGCCGGGCGCTCTGTCAAGGAGTCGAAAGTTTTGAGATGAAGTACGAACCTTCGTCGTAGATCACCGTTTTGGGAGTCTCCGGGGGTGCGGGTTACCAAGGGATGGTCCATCCGACAGGTGCCTGTGCGTCGGGTGGGTTTCTTTGCCCTCGTCCCCGTCCCGAAGAGGTCTCCATGTCGAAGCGCGTCACGTCCCGTTCCTCCCGCACGTCCCGTCTCCGCACGAGGGCGGCCGTCCTGGCCGTCGGCCTGGGAGCCTCGGTCGCGCTGGGCACCGGGGTCGCGGCCGCCGCCGGCACCACCCTCGACAGCTCCGCCGCCGGTACGACGGCCGGCGCGCTGCAGACCCAGGCCGCCGCTCAGGCCAAGGCCGCCGCCGACGCCAAGAAGGCCGCCGCGACGACGAAGCAGACGGCGGCCAAGAAGGCCGCCTCCTGGATCGACCCGGTGAAGAAGTACACGCTCTCCGCGAGCTTCGCCCAGGCCGGCAACATGTGGTCGTCCACCCACAGCGGGCAGGACTTCGCGGTGTCCACCGGTACGCAGGTCATGGCCGCGCACGGCGGCACCGTCGTCAAGGCCGGCGGCAACGGCGCCGGCGACGGTCCCGCGTACGGCAACGCCGTCGTCATCAAGCACGGCAACGGCACGTACTCGCAGTACGCCCACCTGTCGCGGATCGATGTGAAGGTCGGCCAGGTCGTCTCCACCGGTCAGCACATCGCGCTGTCCGGCAGCACCGGGAACTCCAGCGGCCCGCACCTGCACTTCGAGATCCGTACGACCCCAAACTACGGCTCGGCCGTCGACCCCGTCGCCTTCCTGCGCGACAAGGGCGTCACCGTCTGACCGTGCCCGGGGACTCAGGCGCCGCGGTGCGCCTGGGTCACCAGGTCGATCGCGACCTCCAGGACCGCCTTGCGCTTGTCCTCGGGGTCGCCTTCGACGTCGTTGAGGACGAACATCCCGGCGTGCATCGTGAACAGTGCGCTGATGCAGCGGACCTGGTCGGTCAGCGGCGCCTCCGGCTCCCGGAGTATGTCGCGCATGGCCAGCATGCGGTCCTTGAAGGTCTCGCCGATGCTCAGCTCTCGTACCGTCGCCTGGTTCTCCTGCATGAAGCGGAAGAGCGGGGAGGCGCCCTGGAGGGCCTCGCTGTAGCGGCGCAGGACCTCCTGCTTGGTCTCCAGGGAGCGCGGCTCGGCGCTTCCCCACTCGATCAGCTCGTCCAGGGGCCTCGTGAGGTCCTCGAAGAGGCTGATGAGGATCTCTTCCTTGGTCTTGAAGTGGTAGTAGAGCGCTGCCTTCGTGACGTCGAGGTGCTCGGCGATCTCGCGCAGAGATGTCTTCTCGTAGCCCTGCTCGGAGAAGAGTTCGAGGGCCACGTCCTGGATGCGCTGGCGGGTGTCGCCGCGGCGCTGTCGCTTGGTGCCGTCCATGGTGCCGCCCATCCTCGTACTCCTTGCGCTCCCTGAAAACTTACTTGACGCCCGGCTAGTCAAGCCCAGCTAAACTTACTTGACGCCCGGCTAGTTACGGGTCTACCTTCCCTGAGTGTAGCCAGCTTGCCGGTCGGCAAGTAAGTAGCCAGGTGGGGCATCCGACCGGGCGGTACTCAGGGGAGTGGGACGATGGCGGACTTCACGGAAACGGCGGTCGCACCGCCCGGAAAGCAGCCGGAACAACAGGTCGAGGACGCGACCGGACAGCAGCCGCGCAGCGTGCGGGTGGTTCTGACCGCGCTGCTCATCGCGATGATGCTCGCGATGCTCGACAACATGATCGTCGGCACGGCGATGCCCACGATCGTCGGCGAGCTGGGCGGCCTCGAACATCTGTCATGGGTGGTCACCGCGTACACGCTCGCGACCGCCGCCTCCACCCCGATCTGGGGCAAGCTCGGCGACATGTACGGGCGCAAGGGCGTCTTCATGACGTCGATCGTGCTCTTCCTGATCGGATCCGCGCTCAGCGGCATGGCCCAGGACATGGGCCAGCTGATCGGCTTCCGCGCCATTCAGGGCCTCGGCGCCGGTGGTCTGATGGTCGGCGTCATGGCGATCATCGGTGACCTGATCCCCCCGCGGGAGCGCGGCAAGTACCAGGGCATGATCGCCGGCGTGATGGCGCTCGCCATGATCGCCGGACCGCTGGTCGGCGGCACCATCACCGACCACTGGGGCTGGCGCTGGTCCTTCTACATCAACCTGCCGCTCGGTGTCGTCGCGCTGATCGCCATCAGTGCCGTCCTGCATCTGCCGAAGAAGCGGGTAGAGGGGCGCATCGACTATCTGGGCGCCGGGTTGCTGACCGTGGGCATCACCTCCATCGTGCTCGTCACCACCTGGGGCGGCAGCGAGTACGCCTGGGGCTCGGCCCGCATCATGGAGCTCATCAGCATCGGTGTCGCCGCGCTCGTCGGCTTCCTGTTCGTCCAGACCAGGGCCGCCGCGCCGATCGTGCCGCTGCACATCTTCCGCAGCCTCAACTTCACGCTGATGTCGGTCATCGGCTTCATCACCGGCTTCGTGATGTTCGGCGCCGTCCTCTTCCTGCCGCTGTACCAGCAGTCGGTCCAGGGCGCGTCCGCGACCAACTCCGGTCTGCTGCTCCTGCCGATGCTCGGCGCGATGCTCGTGGTCTCGATGATCGCCGGGCGGGTCACCACCAACAGCGGCAAGTACAAGGTCTTCCCGGTCGTCGGCAGCATCCTGATGACGGTGGGGCTGTTCCTGCTCGCCCAGATGGACACCGACACGACCCGGCTGACGTCCGGGCTGTACATGGCCGTCCTCGGTGCGGGCATGGGCTGCCTGATGCAGATCACCATGCTGGTCGCGCAGAACAGCGTCGAGATGAAGGACATGGGCGTCGCCTCCTCGTCGACCACCCTGTTCCGTACGCTCGGCTCGTCCTTCGGCGTCGCGATCATGGGGGCCCTGTTCAACCACCGGGTCCAGGACGTCATGGCCGAGCGGGCGGGTGCGCTCGGCTCCAAGATGACCGAGCAGTCCGCGCAGCTGGACGCGGCCAGCCTCGCCAAGCTGCCGGCCGTGGCGCGTGAGGCGTACCAGCACGCCGTCTCCAGCGGTACGCACTCGGCGTTCCAGCTCGGAGCCATCGTGGCGATCGTCGCCGTGGTCGCCTCGGTCTTCGTGAAGGAGGTCCCCCTCAAGGGAGCGGGACCCGGAAAGCCGGCCGAGGCCGTGGATGGGGATGCCGCGGGAGCGTAGTCAGCGGTTGCAGAGGCCGTCCGACACCTCCTTCACCTCGGCCCGAAGGCCCCCGGCGCTGTCCGCCCCGGGGGCCTTCGCCTGTCTCGGGCCCGGCCCCGGCACCCCCCGCCGACCGCCCGGGAAGCGGCCCGCCGGGGGGAGGGGCTCAGCTTCCCGACGCCGGCAGCATCGGATAGCTGCCCGTGTTCGTCGGCGCGTGCTCCGGTAGCCACAGCACTGCCACGGCGCCCTCGGCGGGTACGTCGTCCGGGGCGCCGGCCGGGCGGACGTTGCGGAAGGTGAGCCGGGCGCCGAGGACCCGGGCCTGGCCGGCCGCGATCGTGAGGCCCAGCCCGTGTCCGTGGCCCGCGCGGTCGGTGCTGCCCGTACGGAAGCGGCTCGGGCCCTCGTGGAGCAGCTTCTCCGGGAAACCGGGCCCGTGGTCGCGTACGCGGATGACACGGCCCTCGACGGACACCTCGATCGGCGGCTTGCCGTGCCGTGCCGCGTTGGCGAGCAGGTTGAACAGCACCCGCTCCAGCCGCCGGGGATCGGTGGTGACCTCCGACTCATGCACCACGAGCACCTGGATGTCCGCGTCCTTCGCGGCCACCCGCCGGGACACGAACTCACCCAGCATGATGTCCTGCAGCTCGGCCCGCTCGGACGCCCCGTCGAGCCGGGCGACCTCCAGGACATCCTCGACGAGGGTGCGCATGGCCTGCGCCCGGTCCCGTACGAGCTCCGTCGGGCGGCCGGGGGGCAGCAGTTCGGCGGCCGTCAGCAGTCCGGTCACCGGGGTGCGCAGTTCGTGCGCGATGTCGGCGGTCACCCGGCGCTCGGCCTCGATGCGCTGCTGGAGCGCGTCCGCCATGGCGTCCACCGCCCGCGCGAGGTCGTCGGTCTCGTCCCGTACGACACCGCCGATCGCGTCCCGTACGCGGACGTCCGTGTCGCCCTTGGCGACCTGGTTCGCGGCGGACGCGGCCTTGCGCAGCCGGCGCGACAGCTGGCCGCCGATGAGCACACCGAGCGCGCAACCGCCGAAGACCACCGCGATGGAGCCGATGAGCAGCGCCTGGTCGAGGTCCTTCATCACCGTCGCGCTGCGGTCCGTGAACGCCGAGTGCAGGGACAGCACCCGGCCGTCCTTGAGCGGCACCGCGGCCCAGATGTCCGGCACGCCGTGCGGCCCGTCGGACACATAGGTGGCGCGCCGCCCCTGGGCGACCTTCGCCAACAGGTCCGGCGGGATGGCCGGGTCGTCGACCTTGACCCCGAAGGACTGGGTCCGCCCGGACTCGTAGATGCGCTGGGCGACCTGGATGCGCTCGTCCGCCAGGTCGCGCGCGTTGTCGAGCATCGACACCCGCGCCGCGTTGTGCACGACCAGGCTCAGTGCGAGCGCCACCAGCGCCCCGACCAGCGCGATCGCCGCGCTCAGCTTCCATCTGATGCCGGTGCGGATGCCCCCGCCGCGCCCGCCCGCCTCCGCACCCGTTCCGCCCGTGACCAGGCGCCGAAATATCCCCCGCATACCCCTGCTCAGGCCTTCAACTTGTAGCCGAAACCACGGACCGTCTCGATCCGGTCCTGGCCGATCTTCGTACGCAGCCGCTGTACATGGACGTCGACGACCCGCGTGTCACCGCCCCAGCCGTAGTCCCACACGCGCTCCAGGAGCTTGTCGCGCGACAGCACCGTGCCGGGCGCGGACGAGAACTCCAGGAGCAGCCGCATCTCGGTGGGCGTGAGCCCCACCGGCCGGCCGTCCCGCCGTACCTCCATGCCCTCCGTGTCGATCTCCAGATCGCCGAAGGACAGCACTCCGCCGTCGGTCCCGGCCGGGTCGTCGCCGCCGGGGCTCGCGGGACCGCTCGCGTGCCCGAAGCGCCGCAGCACCGCCCGGATGCGCGCGACGAGCACCGCCCCGTCGAAGGGCTTGGTCACATAGTCGTCGGCGCCCGCCTCCAGGCCCAGCACGACGTCGATCGAGTCGGCACGCGCGGACAGCATGATCACCGGGACCGTGGACTCGTCGCGGATACGGCGGCACAGGCTGACCCCGTCGAGTCCCGGCACCATGACGTCCAGGAGCGCGATGTCGGGCCGGTTCGCGCGGAACGCCTCCAGGCCGGACAGCCCGTCGGGCATGGCGGTCACCACGAAGCCGTCGCGCTCCAGGGCGAGCTGCGTGGCCTCGCGGATGACGTCGTCGTCCTCGACGAACAGGACGTGGGTCTGCTCTGCCATCCGTGTGCTGCTCTCAGTTCGCGTCGGGGGAGGGGGAGTCGGCGCCACCCACCACGTTGCTGTAGTCGTTGTGGATCCGGGACTCCACGGCGAAGTGGCTCGCGGACCAGTTGTAGGTGATCACTTCTTCGCTGGAGGGATACGACACCGGGTCGCCCTTGTCGTACAACTGCTGGGTGATCACCAGGTCGCCCCGGTCGATCTCCGCGTAGACCGGCGGCTCCTCGGCCTTGAAGACATTGTGGTACTCACTGCCCTCGGCGCGATACACGTACGAACCGATCCCGACGGCATCGCCGCAGGTCATCACGTTGACCACGATGTCGTCGGCGGAGCCCCCGGTCAGCTTTCCGTACGAGACGTCGACCGGGTACTCGTCGGCGACGCACGGCTTCAGATCGCGTTTGACCGACGCGCTGACCGCCGGGTCGTCCTTGACGAGCTTGACCGCGTCCACCCGTTGGGAGGCCTTGGTCGGCGAGGCGGACGGGGAGGGGGTCTTGGCGCCCGCGACCGTGTCGGAGCCGGCCGGGCCCTCGTCCCGGGCGCCGGTGCCGCCGGTGGCGCACGCCGAGACGAAAAGGCCGAGGGCGGCGAGCACGGCCAACGCCGTGATCACCGCCTTGAGGGCCCCGCCGGGCCGGATGGCCGTAGTGCCTAGGCCGCGCAACGCTCCTGCTCCCTCTTCGCTTCGAGCGCGCGGGCGCCGCGCTCCTCGAGGTCCCGGCTCTCCAGCTCCTCGCGGAGCCGGGCCAGCGCCCGGTGCAGCGTGCTCTTGACCGTACCGGCCGACATGCCGAGGGCGGCGGCCGTCTCCTCCGTGGACATCTGCTCCCAGTGTCGCAGCACCACGACACTGCGCTGCTTCGGAGCCAGCACCTTCATGATGTCCATCAGCAGCGCACGGTCCGCGTGCTGCTCGGTCGCGTCGTCCACGCTCGCGTCCGGCAGCTGCTCGGTGGGCACCTCTTCGAGCTTGCGGGCCCGCCACCACTCGGTACGGGTGTTGATCATGACGCGGCGCAGATAGGCGTCCGCCAGCCGCTTGTCCGCGATGCCGTCCCAGCGGCCGTACGTCCGCACGAGCGCGGTCTGCAGCAGGTCCTGGGCGTCGACCGGGTCGGGGACGAGCCGGCGGGCGCTGCGCAGCAACGCGTCCTGCCGGGTGCGGACGTACTCCTCGAATTCGAGCACCTCGCCGTGCGCCATGATCAACCGCCTCCATCCCCGTTTCCGGCCTGCCCGCTGCCGGTTGCCCGTTGCCTGCGTCCCGCTGTCCCTGCGGTACGGGAATGAAGCTACGGAGGGGTTGTCACGGGGTTGTCCGGGCCGGCCTGCGGCCAGCGCTCGGCTGTCCGTCGGTTGTGTAACGGATGTAGGGCGGGGGTAAGGAGAGGTGCCGACTTGTCGGAGTTGCAGGCGATTTGGGCTGCTGGGAGGGCGTCCGGAGGGCGGCCGGGCCCTGTTACTCAGCTGAGTCGGACCCTGTTACTCAGCTGAGTCGGACCCTGTTACTCAGCTGAGCCGGACCCTGTTATTCAGCTGAGCCGGACGTTGTCACTCAGCTGAGAGGGAGCCGGTAGAGGCCGCCCGGCAGGGGTTCGACCAGACCGTCGGCGACGAGACCGTCCAGGGCGCGGGCGCGCTGCACCGGTTCGTCCCACACGCGGTCGAGCGCCGCCTGCGGAACCGCCGTGACGGCCTCCCGCAGCACGGCCAGCAGCCGGCCGCGGACCTGGCGGTCGGTGCCGGCGTACGTCTGGCCGCGGCGCGGGGGGCCCTGGTGCTCGGGCTTCCCGGCCAGCTGCCAGGCGCACAGCGCGGCGATCGGGCACCGGTGGCACGACTCGTTCTTCGCCGTGCACACCAGCGCGCCGAGCTCCATCGAGGCGGCGGCCCAGCGCGACGCCGTGTTCTCGTCCGCGGGGAGCAGGGCGCGGGCCAGCTTGCGCTCGGCGGCCGTGGTGGCGTTCGGCGGGTACTGCACGCCGGTGACCGCCCGCGCGAAGACCCGCCGCACGTTCGTGTCGAGGACGGCGTGCCGCTGCCCGTACGCGAACGACGCCACGGCCGCCGCGGTGTACTCGCCGATTCCGGGCAGCGCGAGCAGCTGGGCGTGCTCGGCCGGTACGTCGCCGCCGTGCCGTTCCGTTATGGCGACCGCGGCGCCGTGCAGCCGCAGGGCCCGCCGGGGGTAGCCGAGCCGGCCCCAGGCGCGGACGGCCTCGCCGGGCGCCTCCTTCGCGAGGTCGGCGGGGCGCGGCCACCGGGCCAGCCACTGCTCGTACACCGGCAGCACCCGGCTCACCGGTGTCTGCTGCAGCATGAACTCGCTGACCATCACGCCCCAGGGGCCGGCATCGGGGCGTCGCCACGGCAGATCGCGGGCGTGGTCCTCGAACCAGGAGATGACCGGCTCGTGCAGGAGCTCGCCGGAGGCGTTGGACGGGGAGCTGGGGGTGGGGAGTGTGGGTGCAGTCATGACGGGGTCGATCCTGCCATGGGGGAGTGCTCTGATGCGGGCGGCGGCCGGGCGGGTCGGAAGACCTGACGATCGGCAGGACGCCGAAGGACGGACGTGCGGCCCGGGTCCCCGGCGCGGCGAGGTGGTGACGCCGCACGTGAGGGTCATGGGCGGAGCCGGTGATGCCGTGTCAGGGAGCGGACGTATGCGAGAAGTCCGCGGTTACGGACAGTGCGCGGAAGATGGTTCGTCGTCACGGCCCGCGACCGTCACGTTCTCGCCGTGGCGAAAGTCGGGGGTGGGACGGGCCCGACCGGAATGATGATCGGGAAAAGTTGAGAACGGAGGCGGCGGGTGGGGCAGGGGAAGCCTCGGATCTCTCGTACAGTTTGCGCCGTGGGATCTATGCGCAATCCGGTCGGGCCGCTTCCCTCCTCCATCTACTGGCGACGGAGGGCTGTTCTGCTGTCCGTGGTCGGTCTGTTGGCGCTGCTCATCGTGTGGGTGGTCGGCTCCGGCGGCGGAGGCGGGAACAACAACGGGGACGGGTCCAACGGGAAGAATCCCGCGCCCTCCATCACTCCGGGACCCTCCAGCTCCGGGCCGGCGATCAGCCAACACCCGGGCGGGCGCGACGAGTCGAGCGGTGGCGAGTCCAGCGGCTCCGGGTCGGGGTCGGACGCGGGAGCCGGCGACGGGTCGGGGGCCGATTCGGGTGGCTCAAGTGGCGCCGGGAGTGGGGCCGGTGGGGTTGCCGGCGGCGCGTCGACGGGCGACGGCGGGGCGGCCGATCAGGTGCCAGCCGGGTCCAGCCTTCCCAACTGCACCGCCGGCGCTGTCACGTTGACGCTGCGCAGCGTCCACAACACCTACGCCCCCGGCAAGAAGCCGACCTTCGAGCTGACCGTCAAGAACACCTCCGGCAGCGACTGCAAGGTCGATCTCGGCCCGAAGAACACCGTTCTGACGATCACTCAGGCCGGCAGCGACGACGACATCTGGTCGTCGGACGACTGCCCCAAGGGCTCCGGCAGCGCGCTCTTCCGCATCCCGGCCAACGACCGGGTGACGTACAAGGTCGAGTGGGACCGCAAGGCGAGCGCCCCCGAGTGCGCCACCCCTCCGGCGGGCTCGGCGCCCGCCGGCACGTACCTGGTGGAGGCCAAGGCGGCGGGCCTGACGAAGGCCCAGACGTCGTTCGTCCTGTCGAAGGACTGACGGGAGCGCCGCGGCTGACGTGCACGCTGCGGTCGACGTGCACGCTGCGGCTGACGTGCACGCCGCGGCTGACGTGCACGCCGCGGCTGACGTGCACGCTGCGGTCGACGGGAGCGCCGCGGTCGACGCGCACGCCGCGGCTGACGCGCACGCCGCGGTCGACGCACACCGCGGTCGACGGGGGCCGGCGTACGTGGTCGGGCCGCGGCCGGTCGGAGCTCGTTGGCCGGGCCGCGGCTGGGCCGGAGTTGGTTGGCCGGGCGGGGGCCGGGCCGGAGTTCCTGGGCCGGGGCCGGGCCGGAGCTCGTCGGCCGGGTGTCGGGTCGGGGGGCGTCACACTTCCCAAGGTCGGCCTGGGACCGTTGGGTTCGCGACAGGCGCCCTGGCCGCACGGACCGTTGGGTTCGCCCCAGGTACCCTCCGGCCGCAGGAAACCGTCGGGTACGTCCCGGCGTCCCGGCCGCAGGAACCGTCGGGTTCGTGCCGGCGTCCCGGCCGCAGGAAACCGTCGGGTTCGTGCCGGCGTGCCGGCGTCCCCGCGTCCCGGCCGCAGGATCGCTGGGTTCGTCCCGGGCGCCCCGCGCCTACAGGGACCGCGGGGATCGTCGCAGGCGGCGACCCCCGGCCCCTCAAGAACCGCCGAGGCTAGACGTACCGCTCCAGGATCGACGACTCCGCCAGCCGGGACAGGCCCTCGCGCACGCTGCGGGCGCGGGCCTCACCGACGCCGTCGACCGTCTGCAGGTCGTCCACGCTCGCGGCGAGCAGCTTCTGCAGGCCGCCGAAGTGCTCCACCAGGCGGTCGATGATCGCGCCGGGGAGCCGGGGGACCTTGGCGAGGAGGCGGAAACCTCGGGGGGAGACCGCCGAGTCCAGCGCCTCGGGGGAGCCGGTGTAGCCCAACGCCCTTGCCACGGTCGGGAGTTCCAGCAGCTCCGAGTGGGCCAGCGCGTTGAGCTCGAAGAGCGCCTCGTCGACCGTGCGGGAACGCTTGGCGGTCGGCTCGGGCACATAGTCCCGTACGACGAGCTCACGCTCGGGTTCGACGCCGGCGATCAACTCGTCGAGCTGGAGGGCGAGAAGGCGCCCGTCGGTGCCCAGCTCCACCACGTACTCGGCGATCTCGGTGGCGATGCGGCGCACCATCTCCAGACGCTGGGCCACCGCCGACACGTCCCGGACGGTGACCAGGTCCTCGATCTCCAGGGCGGAGAGCGTGCCCGCGACCTCGTCGAGGCGGAGCTTGTAGCGCTCCAGGGTCGCGAGGGCCTGATTGGCGCGGGAGAGGATCGCCGCGGAGTCCTCGAGGACGCGGCGCTGGCCGTCCACGTAGAGGGCGATGAGGCGCATCGACTGGGAGACCGAGACGATCGGATAGCCGACCTGCTTGCTCACCCGGTCCGCGGTGCGGTGACGGGTGCCGGTCTCCTCGGTGGGAATCGTCGGGTCGGGCACCAGCTGCACGCCGGCCCGCAGGATCTTGGTGATGTCCTTGTCGATCACGATGCCGCCGTCGAGCTTGCACAGCTCGCGCAGCCGGGTCGCGGTGAACTCGACATCCAGGACAAAACCGCCGGTACACATCGACTCGACTGTCTTGTCCCAGCCGAGCACGATGAGTCCGCCGGTGTTGCCGCGGAGAATTCTCTCGAGCCCGTCGCGCAGGGCCGTGCCGGGTGCCACGGCGCTCAGTGAGGCGCGCATCAGGCCATCGGCACCGGAGCTCCCACCGGATTTTCCGGGAGCTGCTGCCCGGTCGTTGGCTGCCACTGCACTCCTCCGGTCGCAGGTTCTGGGCGCCCTCGGTTCGTACGGACGGGCGAGACCTGGGCAAAGTCTACCGGCGCTCTTCGTCCTTCCGTGGGGCCTCTCGACCACGCGAGCGCGGAAGGACGCGCAGGGCCTCGCCCATGTCGGCCACTTCCAGGACCTTCATACCGGCCGGGACCTTGCCGGGATCGCTCGGAACGAGGGCGTGGGTGAAGCCCAGACGGTGGGCTTCGGCCAGCCGGCGCTGGACGCCCGTGACCCGTCTGACCTCGCCCGCGAGCCCCACTTCGCCGATCGCGACGAGGTTCTTGGGGAGCGGGGTGTCGCTGGCCGCGGAGGCCAGCGCGAGGGCGATCGCGAGGTCCGCCGCGGGCTCGGAGAGCTTCACGCCGCCGACCGTCGCGGAGTAGATGTCCCGCTTTCCGAGGGCGCTGATCCGGCCGCGCTGCTCCAGGACGGCGAGCATCATCGAGACGCGGGACGTCTCCAGACCGGATGTCGTACGGCGCGGGGAGGGGATCTGGGAGTCGACCGTGAGGGCCTGGACCTCGGCCACCAGCGGGCGGCGGCCCTCCAGCGTGACGGTCAGACAGGTGCCGGGGACCGGCTCGGCGCGGCGGGTGAGGAAGAGACCGGAGGGGTCGGCGAGGCCGGTGATGCCCTCGTCGTGCAGCTCGAAGCAGCCGACCTCGTCCGTCGTGCCGTACCGGTTCTTGACGCCTCGGACCAGGCGGAGGCGGGCGTGCCGGTCGCCCTCGAAGCTCAGGACGACGTCCACCAGGTGTTCGAGCAGACGGGGGCCCGCGATCGCGCCGTCCTTGGTGACATGGCCCACCAGGAGGGTGGACATCCCGCGCTCCTTGGACACCCGGATCAGCGCGCCGGCCACCTCGCGGACCTGGGACATGCCACCGGGAGCGCCGTCGATCTCCGGGGACGCCACGGTCTGGACCGAGTCGAGGATGAGGAGGGACGGCTTGACCGCGTCCAAGTGGCCGAGGACGGCGGCCAGATCGGTCTCCGCGGCGAGATACAGGTGGTCGTCGATCGCCTTGATGCGGTCGGCGCGCAGGCGGACCTGACTGGCCGACTCCTCGCCCGTCACATAGAGCGTGCGGTGCTCGTCACTGGCCGATTTCGCCGCCACGTCCAGCAGCAGGGTGGACTTGCCGACGCCGGGCTCGCCCGCGACGAGGACGACCGCGCCCGGCACGAGACCGCCGCCGAGGACGCGGTCCAGCTCGGGCACGCCCGTGCTGCGCGCGGTGGCCTGGCGGCCGTCGACCTGCCCGATGGGGACCGCGGACGTCGTGACACGGCCCGGTGACGTCGTACGGACCGCGGGTGCGCCGTACTCCTCGACCGTCCCCCACGCCTGGCACTCGGGGCAGCGGCCGAGCCACTTGGCCGTCTGCCAGCCGCATTCGGTGCAGCGGTAGGACGGACGGTCCTTCGCGGATTTCGTACGGGCAGCCATGCACGGAACCGTAGCCGAGGCCACTGACAGCGAACGCCTCGCGGGCGGCGGCCGCTTCGGCGGGGGTGCGGTTGAGCCCGCGGCGCGGCCCCTCGCGGACGCCCGGCACGGTCCTTCGTGGGTGGCGGTATCGGGCCGTGAGGGGCGTCGGTCATCGCCGCCCGTGAAGGCGTGGGCCACGGAATCGGGGGTTCCTGTCCCCTTATGAGGGATCGTTTCACCCGTACGGATTAAATGTACTCAAGGGGCAGGAAGGGGCCGCCGCTCGGCGCCTACGGTCGCACGGGTGATGAGCAGCAGTCCGGAGACCTCCACGCACACCACCGGCGCACACCGGGCGCGCGGAGACGCGCGCACGCGGGTGACAGCGCCCCGTGGCGCATCGCCCCGCACCCTGGCCCAGCGCCCGCCCGCGCGCTACGAGCCCTATCTGGACGGCCTGTTCACCTACTGCCTGTCGGTGCTGTGCGATCACGACGCGGCGACCGCGGCACTGGGAGACGCCCTCGCGCTGGCCGAGCGCCGGGGCGCACGCGCCCCGGAGGCCGCGGACGACCGCAGGGCCTGGCTGTACGCCCTCGCGCGCTGGTCCTGTCTGCGCAAGCTCACCGAGGCCCGCCGCCGACGGCAGGCGACGCACGCCGCCGGCCGGCGCTCGGCCCAGAGGGACAGCGCCCCCACGGACGACGCCTCCAAGGGGGGCGCCCGCAGGGGAGGCGCCCACAAGGGGGGCGCGGGGAACGCGGGGAACGCCCACAAGGACGCGGCCGACCGGCGCGCGGCCGAGGCACTGAGCGCCTCCGCCTCCGCCGCCGCCGCTTCCGACGAGGTCCAGCAGCAGCGCCGCCGCGAACTCGCCCTGCTGGCCTGGCCGGAGGCCGCCGGCACCACCCCCGAGCAGCGCGAGGCGCTCGAACTCGCCGTACGCCACCAGCTCGCCGCCCACGAGGTCGCCGCCGTCCTGGGCATGGACCTGGCCTCGGCGCGCGAACTGCTGGCCTCCGGCGCCTGCGAGGTGGAACGCACCCGTGCCGCCCTCGCCGTGGTGGAGACCGGCGCCTGCCCGGGCGTCGCCCGCCTCACCGGCGACAACCAGCTGGTGCTCAGCACCGCCCTGCGCAGCGAACTCGTACGGCACGTCGACGACTGCCCGCGCTGCCGTCGTACGGCCGAGCGTGCGGTCCCCGGCGCCTGGCCCGGGACCAGCGTGACGCCCGCCGCGCTCCCCGTCCTGGAGGCCCCGCGCGCGGGCCTGCACGTGGCGATGACGCATCCCCCGCGCGCGCGGGCCGGTGCGCCGCGCTTCGACCGCCGCGGCTTCCCCATGGACCCCAAGGACCACGCCGCGCGCCGGGACCGCCTTCGCGCGCGTGCCGTCACGACGACCGTGGTCGCCACCGTCGTCGCGGCGCCCGTCCTCGCGCTCTGGGCCGCCTATCGCGGTGCCCCGCTCACCGGGGAGGGCGCGGACGGCCGCCCGCTCACCGCGAGCGAGGCACACGGCCCCGACGGCCTCGGCAGCGACGAGGGCGGCTACGAGAACGCGGGCAACGCCAGCACGAAGCCCGGGGACCGCTTCTCCAAGGGCGACCGGTCGCCCGACGTCTCCGTGGAGGTCATCAGCGCGCGGACCGGCGGCAAGAAGGGCGCGGGTCATCTCGCCGTCACGGCCGGCAACAGCGGCGACACGACCCTCATCACGCTGAGCGCGTCCGGGAGTTCACCGGTTGCCTGGTCCGCGTCCACCGGAGCATCCTGGCTCTATCTGAGCCAGTCCTCGGGAACGCTCCGGCCGGGCGAGTCGTTGACGATCAAGGTGTACGTGAACCATCTGCGTGAGCCGGTCGGGCCCTGGAGCGCGCGGGTGGCGATCGCCCCGGCGGGCGCGATCGTCACGATCGACGGATACGGCAACGCGGGCCCGTCCGAGCCGCACCCGACGCCCAGCCATCCCACGCCCTCCGACCCGAGCCCGACACCGAGCGACCCGGGCCCGTCCGACCCCGATCCCACCCCCAGCGACCCGGGCAGCCCGGATCCGAGCCCAACGCCCACCGACTCGACGCCCTCGGACCCGGACAGCTCGTCACCGCCGCCGAGCGACAGCGGCGACCCGAGCCCGTCCGCGTAGCGGCCCGCCCGGCGCGTGGGGGACCGGAGTCAGCCGGTGGGATCGGCGGGGTGCGGGGCGACCAGGGGGAGCTGCGAGGCGAGCCGCTGCTCGCAGAGCTCGACCAGGCGGTCGTACCCCGCCTTGCCCATCATCTCGACGAGCTCCGGGCGGTACGAGACGTACACCGGGTCGCCCGCGCCGTGCGCCGAGGTCGCCGACGTGCACCACCAGTGCAGGTCGTGGCCGCCGGGCCCCCAGCCGCGGCGGTCGTACTCGCCGATGGAGACCTGGAGCACACGGGTGTCGTCGGGCCGGTCGATCCACTCGTACGTCCGGCGCACGGGCAGCTGCCAGCAGACGTCCGGCTTGGTCTCCAGCGGCTCGCGGCCCTCCTTGAGCGCCAGGATGTGCAGCGAGCAGCCCATGCCGCCGGCGAAACCGGGCCGGTTCTGGAAGATGCACGACCCGTTGTACGGCCGGGTCTGGCGCTCGCCGTCCTCGTCCTCCGAGACCCAGCCGGACGCGGTGCCCACGTCGTGGTGCTGCCAGATGTCCGGCGTGAGCCTCGCCACGTATCCGGCCACGCGCTTCTCGTCGTCCTCGTCGGAGAAGTGCGCGCCCAGGGTGCAGCAGCCGTCGTCGGCGCGGCCCGCCTGGATGCCCTGGCAGCCGCTTCCGAAGATGCAGTTCCAGCGAGAGGTCAGCCATGTCAGATCACAGCGGAAGACCTGCTCGTCGTCGGCGGGATCCGGAAACTCCACCCAGGCACGGGCGAAGTCGATCCCCTTCTCGTCAGACACGGGGGACTGCTTCGGGACCTTCTTGGGCTTGGGCGCCTTCGCCTGCGAGGAACCCGTGGCGGATTTGTCGGGCTTCGCCTTTTTCGTCTTTGGCACGAGTCCAGGGTAAGTCGCCGGAGGCGGCTCCGGGGACGGCCGGCGCCGCCGCGGGCAGTAGCGTTCCGTATATGAGACTCGGTGTCCTCGACGTGGGTTCGAACACGGTGCATCTGCTGGTGGTGGATGCGCACCCGGGCGCGCGCCCGCTGCCCGCGCATTCGCACAAGGTGGAGTTGCGCCTCGCCCAACTCCTCGACGAGGACGGCGCGATCGGCCCGGACGGCGTCGACCGGCTGATAGCCGTGGTCCGGGAGTCCCTGGAGGCCGCCGAGGACAAGGGCGTCGAGGAGCTCGTGCCCTTCGCCACGTCCGCGGTCCGGGAGGCCAGCAACGCGGACGACGTCCTCGCGCGCGTGCAGGCCGAGACCGGCGTCGAGCTGCAGGTTCTCACCGGCGCCGAGGAGGCCCGTCTCACCTTCCTCGCCGTCCGCCGCTGGTTCGGCTGGTCGGCCGGGAAGCTGCTCGTGCTGGACATCGGCGGCGGATCCCTGGAGATCGCCTACGGGATCGACGAGCAGCCCGACGCGGCGGTGTCGCTGCCGCTGGGGGCGGGGCGGCTCACCGCCGGCTGGCTGCCCGGGGATCCCCCGGATCCGGCCGACATCAAGGCGCTACGGCGCCATGTCCGGGCCCAGATCGCTCGTACGGTGGGTGAGTTCGCGCGCTTCGGGGCGCCCGACCATGTGGTCGCCACCTCCAAGACCTTCAAGCAGCTGGCCCGGCTGGCCGGGGCCGCCCGCTCCGCGGAGGGGCTCTATGTCCAGCGGGAGCTGAAGCGGGAGTCCCTGGAGGGCTGGGTGCCGCGGCTCGCCGGGATGACCGCCGACGAGCGGGCCGAGCTGCCCGGGGTCTCCGAGGGACGTGCGGGGCAGCTGGTCGCGGGCGCGATGGTCGCCGAAGGAGCGATGGATCTCTTCGGCGTCGAAACCGTGGAAATCTGCCCCTGGGCCCTCCGCGAGGGCGTAATCCTCCGCCACCTCGACCACATGCCCCAGCCGTAACCCCCACCCCCTCGGCCCGGCACCGGGGCATCGCCGGAGCCCGGCGCTACGGAGTGCCGCCCGGGTGGGCCCGGTCCCGTAGCTCCCTTGGCACCCTTCGCTGGTGCCGGCGCGGGGGTGTGCCGGGGAGCCCGGCGTTCCCAGGGTGCCGCCCGGGTGGGCAATGTCCCCTACCTCCGTTGGCACCCTGCGTGGGTGCTGGCGTGGGGTGGGTCGGCGAGCCCGGCGCCGCGGGGTTGCCGCTGCGCCCACCCGTGCCGCCCCTAGCGGCACGCATGCCCGCAGTTATAGCGGCTTCGCCGCCCCCCGGGGTGCCCGCTGCCCGCAGCCATGCGGCTTCGCCGCCACCGCGTGCCCGCCGCCGCAGCCGTGCGGCTTCGCCGCCACCA
>NZ_JBHVXW010000023.1:0-12744 GCF_042881375.1 Streptomyces sp. NPDC058274 | reverse complement strand
GCTTCGCCGCCCCCCGGGGTGCCCGCTGCCCGCAGCCATGCGGCTTCGCCGCCACCGCGTGCCCGCCGCCGCAGCCGTGCGGCTTCGCCGCCACCTGCGGGTGCCCGCTGCCGGCAGCGATGGCGGTTGGTCGCCGGGGTGCCCGCTGCCCGCAGCCATGCGGCTTCGCCGCCACCGCGTGCCCGCTGCTCGAAGCGATGACGGTTGCCGCTGCCCGCAGCGCAAGACAACGACGGCGGGTCGCCCCAGCCCACAGTGCAGGACAGCGTCGGCGGGCCGCCACGCCCGCAACCCCCATGCACCCGCAGTCGCCCCCGTACCGAAGGGGCCGTGCCGGTACATCAAATGCCCGTCGCCATGCGTGAGGACGGGCAAGCGAGCGCCCCCAGAAGACAGCACAGCCGGTAGGGCGACGGGCGGATGTACCGGCACGGACCCGACCCACCTACCGGCGCTAGGCGAACCACCCACCGCCGGACGGCGGCCCCACGCACCGAGGGACGGCGGCCCCACGCACCGAGGGACGGTGCCCCACCCACCCCCGGAACAGCGAACCCCGCCCAAGGCGCCCCCGCCAGCAAAAGGCACCGGCCCCCCACCCCACCCACCCCGCCCCGTACTCTGTCCTTCGTGGCAGAACCAGTGGTGCGCATCCCGGATGCGAAGGTCGCGCTGTCCACGGCGTCCGTGTATCCGGAGTCGACGGCGACGGCCTTCGAGATCGCCGCGCGCCTCGGCTACGACGGCGTCGAGGTCATGGTCTGGACCGACCCGGTCAGTCAGGACATCGACGCGCTGCGCAGACTCAGCGACTACCACCGGATCCCGGTCCTCGCCGTCCACGCCCCGTGCCTGCTGATCACCCAGCGCGTGTGGTCCACCGACCCGTGGACCAAGCTCCAGCGCGCCCAGTCCGCCGCGGAGAAGCTCGGCGCCGCCACCGTCGTCGTACACCCCCCGTTCCGCTGGCAGCGCCAGTACGCCCGGGACTTCGTCGAGGGCATCTGGCGGATGGCGAACGAGACGGACGTCCGGTTCGCCGTCGAGAACATGTACCCCTGGCGCTACCGCGACCGCGAGATGCTCGCGTACGCCCCCGACTGGGACGTCACGACCGAGGACTACCGGCACTTCACGATCGACCTCAGCCACACCGCGACCGCCCGCACGGACGCCCTGAAGATGATCGACCGCATGGGCGACCGCCTCGGCCACGTCCACCTCGCCGACGGCAACGGCTCCAACAAGGACGAACACCTGGTCCCCGGCCGCGGCACCCAGCCCTGCGCGGAAGTCCTGGAGCGCCTCGCGACCACCGGCTTCGACGGTCACGTCGTCATCGAGGTGAACACCCGCCGCGCGATGTCCAGCGCCGAACGGGAGGCCGACCTCGCCGAGGCACTGGCCTTCACCCGGCTCCACCTCGCCTCCGCGGTCAAGGTGCCCCGGCCATGACCGCGGCAGCCCCCGCCCCGCGCCGCCGGGGCCGCCCGTCCCGTACGGAGACGGCGGCCTCCCCGGCCACCCGCGACGTCATCCTGGCCGCGGCGCGGGAGGAGTTCTCCGCGCGGGGCTACGAGAAGACGTCCGTACGCGGGATCGCCAAGACCGCCGGCGTGGACTCGGCGCTGGTGCACCACTATTTCGGTACCAAGGAGAACGTGTTCGAGGCGGCCATCGAGGGCGCCTTCGCCCCCGCCCTGGAGGCTCCGAACGCGATCGAGAACGGTTCCCTCGACGACGTCGGCGAACGCCTGACGCGTTTCATCTTCGGCATCTGGGAAAACCCGTCGACCCGTACGCCGCTGCTCGCGATCGTGCGGTCCGCGGTGAACAACGAGACGGCGGCCGCGGTCTTCCGCCGGCTGATCGCCGCGCAGCTGCTGCGCCGTATCGCCCAGCAGCTGGACGTCCCGGACCCCGAGCTGCGCGCCGAGCTCGCGGCGGCCCAGCTGGTCGGGGTCGCGATGCTGCGGTACGTCATCCAGATCGAGCCCCTGGCCTCGGCGGACCCGGAGCGGATCATCGAACGGATCGCCCCGGTCGTACAGGCACACCTGACAGGCCCCTGACGCCCCCACCGACCCGCACACTCCCTGCACCGCACGCCCCCGAGACCGGGGCGGGAACAGGGCCCGCTCACCGAGACACCCGTCCCGCATTCCGGACGCTCTGTCCGAATCGTGGCGCACCGGCGTAGGCTCGACGGAAGTCACAACTCTCCGAAGGAGCGAGCGACGATGCCCGAGCTGAGGTCCCGCACTGTCACCCACGGCCGCAATATGGCGGGCGCACGCGCCCTGATGCGCGCCTCCGGTGTACCGGGCGCGGACATCGGACGGAAGCCGATCATCGCGGTGGCGAACTCGTTCACGGAGTTCGTGCCGGGCCACACCCACCTCCAGCCGGTCGGCCGGATCGTGAGCGCGGCGATCACCGCCGCGGGAGGCATCCCGCGCGAGTTCAACACGATCGCGGTCGACGACGGCATCGCGATGGGCCACGGCGGCATGCTCTACAGCCTGCCCTCCCGCGACCTGATCGCGGACAGCGTCGAGTACATGGTGGAAGCCCACTGCGCCGACGCCCTGATCTGCATCTCGAACTGCGACAAGATCACGCCGGGCATGCTGATGGCGGCCCTGCGCCTGAACATCCCGACGGTCTTCGTCTCCGGCGGCCCGATGGAGTCCGGCCGTGCCACCCTCGTCGACGGCACGGTCCGCACGCTCGACCTGGTCGACGCGATCTCGGACGCGGTGAACGACAAGATCTCGGACGAGGACATCCTCCGTATCGAGGAGAACGCCTGTCCGACCTGCGGCAGCTGTTCCGGCATGTTCACCGCCAACTCGATGAACTGCCTGACGGAGGCCATCGGCCTCTCGCTCCCCGGCAACGGCTCGGTCCTCGCCACGCACACGGCCCGCAAGGGCCTGTACGAGGACGCGGCGCGCACGGTCATGGACGTCACCCGCCGCTACTACGAGCAGGACGACGAGACGGTCCTGCCGCGCAACGTCGCCACCCTCGCGGCCTTCCAGAACGCGATGGCGCTGGACATCGCCATGGGCGGCTCGACGAACACGATCCTGCACCTGCTGGCCGCCGCCCAGGAGGCGGGCGTCCCGTTCGGCCTGGAGGAGATCAACGAGGTCTCGCGCCGCGTCCCCTGCCTCGCCAAGGTCGCACCGAACGTGGCCAAGGACCGTACGTACTACATGGAGGACGTGCACCGCGCGGGCGGTATCCCGGCCCTGCTGGGTGAGCTGCACCGCGCCGGCCTGCTGAACGAGGACGTGCACTCCGTCCACAGCCCCTCCCTCGCGGACTGGCTGAAGACGTGGGACGTGCGGGCCGGCTCCCCGTCCCCCGAGGCCATCGAGCTGTGGCACGCGGCCCCCGGCTGCCGGCGCTCCGCCGAGGCCTTCTCCCAGTCCGAGCGCTGGGAGGCCCTCGACGAGGACGCGGAGAACGGCTGCATCCGCTCCGCGGAGCACGCGTACTCCAAGGACGGCGGCCTGGCGGTCCTCAAGGGCAACCTCGCCGTGGACGGCTGTGTCGTGAAGACGGCCGGTGTCGACGAGTCCATCTGGACCTTCGAGGGCCCGGCGGTCGTCTGCGAATCGCAGGAGCAGGCCGTCGAGAAGATCCTGAACAAGCAGATCACGCACGGCGACGTGGTGGTCATCCGTTACGAGGGTCCCAAGGGCGGCCCGGGTATGCAGGAGATGCTCTACCCGACCTCCTTCCTCAAGGGCCGCGGCCTCGGCAAGACCTGCGCGCTGATCACCGACGGCCGCTTCTCCGGCGGCACTTCGGGCCTGTCGATCGGCCACGCCTCCCCCGAGGCGGCCTCCGGCGGCACGATCGCCCTCGTCCAGGACGGCGACCGCATCCGCATCGACATCCCGAACCGTACGATCGAACTCCTCGTCTCCGACGCCGAGTTGGTGACCCGCCGCGAGGCCCTGAACGGCGTCTTCGCCCCCGTCGACCGCGACCGCAAGGTCTCCGCCGCCCTGCGCGCCTACGCAGCGATGGCCACGAGCGCGGACAAGGGAGCGGTCCGGGACGTCTCGAAGCTCGGCTGAGCTCCGGCCCGCGCGCCGGCCCGCACACGGACCCAGTGAGGGGCCGCTCCCGTTGGAGCGGCCCCTCACCGCATGCGGATAGGTGGCGATACGCATGCGGAGAGGTGGCGATACGCATGCGGAGAGGTGGCGATACGCACGCGGAGAGGTGGCGATACGCACGCGGAGAGGTGGCGATACGAGCCTCACCAGTCGGCCGGATCGTCCCCCGCCACCGAGAACACGGTCCCGTCCGGCGCACTCGCGTACACGCGCCCGCCGGCCGTGGCGGGCGCCGGCAGCCCGGCCACGACCCGGTCCGACGCCGCCGCGAGCCGAATCCCGGTCTGCCCGACGAGCTTGCCCGCGCGGGCGTCCACCGCGAGCAGCCGGCCGTCGGCGGCGGTGAAGTACACGTGGCGGTCGTCCGCGGCCGGGGTGGAGCCCTGGCTCACGGAGGTCTCAAGCCGCCACCGCTGCCGCAGCGCGTCCAGGTCGACGGCCACCATCCCGCCGCCGGTGGCCAGCAGATACGCGGTGTCCCCCCGGACGGTGGCGCGAGCCTGGGGGAGCGCCACCCCGAGCGGGGCCCGGCGCGAGGTCTTGGCCTCGGGGTCGTACCGCACCAGGGCGTTCGTCTCGCCGTCCTTGTTCGCGGCGGTGAGGACCAGGGCGCCCTGCCGCGTGCCGACCGGAGTCAGGGTGCCCGGCAGCCGGGCGTCCCAGCGCACATCGCCGGTATCGGGGTCCACGGCGACGACCCGCGTGCTCGACCCGTCGGGCGTTGCGCTCGTGGCGTACGCGAGCGCGGCCCCGCCCTCGCCACTCCCGCCCTCGCCGCTCCCGCCGCCGGCGCTCGCGTTCCCGCCGAAGGAGACGACGGTCGGCATGTGGTCCCCGGGCAGCCGGTGGCTCCAACGGTTCTTGCCCGTGGCGCCGTCCACTCCGGTGACCGCCCCGTCGGCGCCGGTCAGCAGCACCGTGCCGCCGGCGTGTTCCACACCGCCGTACGCCGAGATGTTCCGCGTCCAGCGGGTCCTGCCCGTGGCCGGATCGAGGGCCTCCAGCCGCTGCCCCTGCTGGGTGACGGCGTGCACCAGCCCGCCCGACACGGCAGGCGCGGGAACCGGCGCGTCCCGCTCGCCGAAGGTGTGCCGCCACAGCACCTTGCCGTCGACCGGGTCCAGAGCGGAGATCAGCCCGGGCTGGGCACAGAACAACTTCCCTGCGCCGTACGAGCATTGGGGTGTTCCGTCGGTCGTCCCGGCACCGGAGGCGGGCTTGCGGCTCCAGGCGCTCGGGGCGGCCGGCGCGGACCGCGCTCGGCTGTCCTTCGGGGTCGCGTCACCCGATGCGGACAGCCCGGCCGACACCAGCACCCCGCCCGCGACGAGCGCGAGGACCCCGGTCAGGAGGATCATGCGCCGGCGCAGCCGCCGTCCGTGCCGCACCCCGGGCGCCCCCGCGCCGTCGTTCCCGCCCGCCGGTCCGTCCGCAACCGCGGGGCCGGCCGGCACCGCCCGCTGGGCCGGTATGAACGCCTGGGTGTCGTACGAGGCCGCGACCGAGCGCAGTGCGCGCATCAGCTCGTCGGGGGTGGGCCGGACCTCCGGCTCCTTGGCGAGGCACCGCGTGACGAGCGGGGCGAGATTCTGCGGTACGCCGGTCAAGTCGGGTTCGTCGTGGACGACTTGGTACGCGACGACGTACGGGCTGTCGGAGTCGAAGGGCCCGCGGCCGGTGGCGGCGTGCACCATCACCGAGCCCAGCGCGAAGATGTCCGCGGCCGGCCCCACCTGCCGCGGCCGGCGGAACTGCTCCGGAGCCATGAAGGGCGGAGTGCCGATCAACTTGCCCGTCTCGGTGTGCAGTTCGCTGTCCGATGGCCGGGAAATGCCGAAGTCGATGACCTTGGGCCCGTCCTCGGCGAGCAGGACGTTGCTGGGCTTCAGATCCCGGTGGACGACGCCCACCCGGTGGATGTCACGCAGCGCCTCGGCGAGCCCGGCCATCAGCCGCCGCAACTCGGCGGGTGGCATCGGACCGTTCCGCTTCACCTGCTCGGCGAGGGTCGGGCCGGGGATGAACAGCGTGGCCATCCAGGGCCGGGCGCCCTCCGGGTCGGCGTCGACGACCGGCGCGGTGAACGCACCGCTCACCCGCCGAGCGGCCGCGATCTCCTGCCGGAACCGGCCCCGGAACTCGGGGTCCTTGGCGAACTCGGCATGCACGACCTTCACCGCTAGCCGCCGCCCCGAGCCGCTGCGGGCCAGATGGACGACGCCCATCCCACCGGACCCGAGCCGCTCCTCAAGACGGTAGTGGCCGGCGTATTCAGGCAGTTCCGCTTCCGCGTCCGCTCCGGTGTTCCGCTGTGGCGCCATGGACCCACCCCCGTGCTGTTCGTCCGCGCGCGCGACGCACGGAGCCTAGTCGATGACTCGTACGAGACAGAGGCGGCTTGCTAGCCTCCGCGTGCGACTTACGTACAACTGTGCCTGGCGTGTTTTCGGGGGAACCCGGCGCGCTTCACGCAGCGACGGGCGCGACGTCGCACGCAGGTTTTCCATGTCTGATTCAACGGGGGAGGCCCACATGGCCATTGACCGCATCGAAGGCAGCACAAGAGACGGCAGCGAAGCCGAAGTCACTACGGGGACAGAGGCCGAGCCCACGACGGAGACCGTCTCGGCGACGGCGACGGCGACGGCGACGGCACCCGCACCCGCACCCGCACCCGCACCCGCACCTGATGTCGAGTCTGCGGCACTGCACTACTACTCCATCGCCCCGGGCCAGACGCTGAACGTCCGCAGCGGCCCCGGCACCACCTACCGCATCACCCGCGTCCTGCCCGAGGGCTCGCGCGTCGCGATCTTCTGCCAGCGCCCGGGGGAGACCGTCACCGGCCCGTACGGCAAGACGAGCATCTGGGACAACATCGCGAACGGCGAGTACGTCTCGGACGCCTACGTGAAGACCGGCAGCGACGGCTACATCGCGCCGCGCTGCACCTGAGTGACCTGAGTGATCTGAGTGACCTGAGTGATCTGAGTGATCTGAGTGACCTCAGTGACCTCAGTGACCTCAGTGACCTCAGTGCCGAAGGGCAGGGGTCCGCGGCGGACCGGTCGCCGGGGAGATAGCGGACCGGTCGCCGGGGAGATAATCGTCGGGTGAGTGACGAGACCGGTACCCCCGCGGGCCCCCAGCCCGAGCCCATCCGCTTCTTCGGGACGACGTGGGTGGAACACGACGGCGGCTATACGGGCCGCCGGGCTGCCGTGGCCCTCGGCTCGCTCGCGGCCGCGGCCGCCGCCTGCTTCGTGCTGCGCTTCGCCTACCAGGGCCTGGCGATCGCCGACGTCGGCAAGCCCGTCACGCTCCTGGTCGTCGTGATGTTCGCGGTGTGCAGCGCCCTTGCCTTCCGCCACACCTGGGACGCCTTCGGCAAGCGCCCCGACCCCGATCGCCAGGCCTCCCTCCGCGGCCTCCTCGCCATCGGCTTCGTCGGCTCCCTCCTCGCGTACTTCTTCCGCTCCCTCACCGAGGCCCCCGGCGAGAAACTCCACCGCCACGAGTACGACGCCGCCCGCGCCCAGCACACCCGGCGCACCACCCGCCGCACGGGCAACCCCTCAAGGAAACGACACGGGTAGGGACCCGTTTCCCACCGGGCGTTTCCCCCCGGCCGTTTTCCCGCCCCGGTCGTCCCCCCGGGCCGTTCCCGTCTCGGCCGTTTCCCGCCCCGGCCGTTTCCCACCCTGGCGGGCCGGCACGGGCCGGTTGTCCCTACGGGGTTCTCGCCCCCTCCGCCCCTGCCCGTCCCGTCCTGGGGCTCCGCCCCAGACCCCGCTCCTCAAACGCCGGAGGGGCTGAGATGTGCCCCGGCGACTCTTTGCCCGCGGACGGTGAGCTCTCTCGTCCCGGGCGGGAGATTTTCAGCCCGTCCGGCGTTTGAGGACGAGCGCGTCAGCGCGATACGGGGGTCTGGGGGCGGAGCCCCCTGGTACGGGACGGGCAGGGGCGGCGGGGGCGAAAACCACCCCACCACGAGCACGCAGGCCGAGCACGGTGGAACCACCGATCACCGGCGCCACGGTGCCGGCCTCCCCGGCCAGCGAGACGAGCCCGGCCCGTTTCCCGGGCCCGTCGGCGGCCGCGGCCGCGTCCCCCATCGCGTACACCTGACCGGCGATCAGCACGCCCCCGCCCGACTCATCCGTCTCCGACGTCTCGGACCTTGACGAGCAAGTCCTCGGAGGAGCAATAATCATCACATGATGAATATAAATCCCCGTCCTCCGGACCCCACCACGGCCCCCACCACGGCCCCCACCACGGCCCCCAGCGCGCCCCCCGCTGTCCGCGCCGAAGGCCTCACCGTCGTACGCGGCACCCGCCAGGTCCTGCGAGGACTCGACTTCTCCGTCCCGCGCGGACAGATCACCGGCCTGCTCGGTCCCTCCGGCTGCGGCAAGTCGACCCTGATGCGCGCGACCGTCGGCACCCAGGCCAGGACGACGGGCACCCTCGAAGTCCTCGGCCGCCCCGCGGGCGACGCCACGCTCCGCTCCCGCATCGGCTACGTCACCCAGGCCCCCTCCGTCTACGACGACCTGTCGGTCCGCCAGAACCTCGACTACTTCGCCGCGATCCTCGACCCCGGCCGAGCAGCCGCCGACCGCCGGCACCAGCACGTCACCCGGGCCATCGCCGACGTCGACCTCACCTCCCACGCCGGCTCCCTCGCGGGCAACCTCTCCGGCGGCCAGCGCAGCCGCGTCTCCCTCGCCGTCGCCCTCCTCGGCACCCCCGAACTCCTCGTCCTCGACGAACCCACCGTCGGCCTCGACCCCGTCCTGCGCCGCGACCTGTGGAGCCTCTTCCACTCCATCGCCGCCGACCGGGGCGCCACCCTCCTCGTCTCCTCCCACGTCATGGACGAGGCCGAGCGCTGCCACCGCCTCCTCCTGATGCGCGAGGGCCGGATCCTCGCCGACGACACCCCCGACGCCCTGCGCGAACGCACCGGCACCCCAACCGTCGAAGCCGCCTTCCTCCGCCTGGTCGACGAGGCCATCGCGACGGGCAGCGACACCACGGGCAGCGACACCACGGGCAGCGACACCACGGGTGACGGCCCCCCGGCCGACGGCCCCTCGACCCCCGCCCGCCGGACCACCACCGGCGACGGGCCCGCGCCCGGCGACCAACCCCGCAAGGAGACCGTCCGATGAGCACCACGGCCCTCACCGAACCCACCGCCACGAACACGCCGGCCCGCCCGCGCGCGATCAATTTCTCCCGCACCACCGCCACCGCGGCCCGCGTCCTGGGCCAACTCCGGCACGACCCGCGCACCATCGCGCTGCTGATCCTGATCCCCTGCGTGATGCTCCTGCTGCTCCGCTATGTCTTCGACGGCAGCCCGCGCACCTTCGACTCCATCGGCGCCTCCCTCCTCGGGATCTTTCCCCTGATCACGATGTTCCTGGTGACCTCCATCGCCACCCTGCGCGAACGCACCTCCGGCACCCTGGAACGCCTGCTCGCCATGCCCCTCGGCAAGGGCGACCTCATCGCGGGCTACGCCCTCGCCTTCGGCGCCCTCGCGATCGTCCAGTCCGCCCTCGCCACCGGCCTCGCCGTCTGGTTCCTGGGCCTGGACGTGACGGGCTCGCCCTGGCTGCTGCTCCTGGTCGCCCTGCTCGACGCCCTGCTCGGCACGGCCCTCGGTCTCTTCGTCTCGGCCTTCGCGGCCTCGGAATTCCAGGCGGTTCAGTTCATGCCGGCGGTGATCTTCCCCCAACTCCTCCTCTGCGGCCTCTTCACCCCCCGCTCCGACATGCACCCCGTCCTCGAAACCATCTCCGACGTCCTCCCCATGTCGTACGCCGTCGACGGCATGAACGAGGTCCTCAAGCACACCGACATGACAGCCACCTTCGTCCGCGACGCCGTGATCGTCGCCGCCTGCGCCCTGCTGGTCCTCACCCTGGGCGCGGCCACTCTGCGGCGCCGGACCGCCTGACCGCCCCACCCCGTCCCGCGGTCCAAGGCGACCCCGTCCGACGGCGGGAACCCCGGACGGTACGACGGGCACACGCGGTGAGCGCCGGGGCCGCACCCCGTTCACGGCAACCGGCAGGAGGTGTCCCGCCCAACGGACAGCCCACCCCCGACGGCACCCCGGGTGCGAGGATGGACACCGGACGACGCACCCCGGAGGGCACCGCATCATGAGCCAGAAAGTCGCAGTCCTGGGCACCGGAAAGATCGGCGAGGCCCTGCTCAGCGGAATGATCCGAGCCGGCTGGGCCCCCGCCGACCTCCTGGTCACCGCCCGCCGCCCCGAGCGCGCCAAGGAACTGCAGGAGCGCCACGGAGTCACCCCGGTCAGCAATCCCGAGGCCGCCAAGACCGCCGACACCCTGATCCTCACGGTCAAGCCGCAGGACATGGGCACGCTCCTCGACGAACTCGCCCCGCACATCCCCGCCGACCGCCTGGTCATCAGTGGCGCCGCGGGCATCCCCACCTCCTTCTTCGAGGAGCGCCTCGCCCAGGGCACCCCTGTCGTCCGTGTCATGACGAACACACCCGCGCTCGTCGACGAGGCCATGTCCGTCATCTCCGCGGGCAGCCACGCCACCGCCGAGCACCTCGCCCACGCCGAGGAGATCTTCGGCGCCGTCGGCAAGACGCTCCGCGTCCCCGAGTCCCAGCAGGACGCCTGCACCGCCCTCTCCGGATCGGGCCCGGCGTACTTCTTCTATCTGGTCGAAGCCATGACGGACGCGGGCATCCTGCTCGGCCTGCCCCGCGACAAGGCCCACGACCTCATCGTCCAGTCCGCGATCGGCGCCGCCGTGATGCTCCGCGACAGCGGTGAGCACCCCGTGAAGCTCCGCGAGAACGTCACGTCCCCCGCGGGCACCACGATCAACGCCATCCGCGAACTGGAGAACCACGGCGTACGCGCCGCACTCATCGCCGCGCTCGAAGCCGCCCGCGACCGCAGCCGCCAGCTGGCCTCCGGCAACAGCTGACCCCCAGCCGGTGCCGGGGATGCCCTGTCCCCGGCACCGGCGCGGGCCCGCCCACGCGGCGCCCGACGAGCGGCGGCCGCGCCCGCCTACCCCGCCGGCAGCAGGCCGATCGCCCGATACGCCGTATCCACCCGTGGCCTCGCCATCTCCCTGGCCCTCTCCGCACCCTGCCGCAACACCCCCTCCACGTACGCAGGATCCGCGCACAACTGCTTGTGCCTCTCCTGTACGGGCCTGAGGAGCTCGACCACGGCCTCGGCGGTGTCCTTCTTCAAAGCGCCGTACGACTCATATACACCGCTCAAGGCCTCGGGGTTCCCACCCTCACAGGCCGCGAGGATCTCCAGCAGATTCGAGACCCCGGGTCGCTCCGCCCGGTCGTAGACGACGCCCGACCCGCTGTCCGTGACAGCCCGCATGATCTTCTTCCGCACGACCTCCGGCTCGTCGAGCAGATAGACCACCCCGGGCCCGACGTCGTCGCTCTTGCCCATCTTCGACGTCGGCTCCTGCAGATTCATCACCCGAGCAGCCACCGTCGGAGGCGTGGCCCGCGGCACCACGAACGTCTGCCCGTACCGCTGGTTGAACCGCACCGCCAGATCCCGCGCGAGCTCGACATGCTGCGTCTGGTCGTCACCGACCGGCACCTCGTCCGTCCCGTACGCCAGGATGTCCGCCGCCATCAGCACCGGATACGTCAGCAGGGACAGCCGCACACTCCCCCCACGCTCCCGTTCCCGCGCGGTCTTCTCCTTGTACTGGATCATCCGCCGCATCTCCCCGTCGGTCGCGACGCACTCCAGCAGATACGACAGCCGCGCGTGCTCGTCCACATGACTCTGTACGTAGACGGTGCACAGCTCCGGATCCAGCCCCGACGCCAGCAGCAGCGTGGCCGCCTGATGACTGAGCCTGCGCACCCGCCCCGGATCGTGGTCCACGGTCAGCGCGTGCAGATCCACGATGCAGAACAGGGCATCGGCGTGATGCTGATCGACATCAGCCCACCGCCGTACGGCTCCCAAGTAGTTCCCCAGCGTCAGATGCCCGGTCGGCTTGACCCCACTGAAGATCCGCGTCATCTCTCCACCTCCTGGTCGAGGCCGCCGCGCCCGCCGGCCGCTCCTCCAGGAGGGAGAAACAAGAACGGCCGCCGAGGCGGCGGCCGTTGAGTACATACGTGAGTACGGCCGCCGTCAGGCGGCCCACCACAGCTGGGTGCACGCATGCGTAGTCATGCCTCCGAGAGTACGCCCCCAGAGCCCCCTCCGGAGCGAAGTTGACACGCCCCAGCGCCGTACGTAATGTTCTCCGAGCTGTCCGACGTGAGCGCCGACTCCGGTCGGTCCCCGGATGGCCATTCCGCAACAAGCACTCAATGATCGACGACTCGTCGTCGGCTCGTTTTCATGCGTGTTTGCGAAATGAGGAATCCGCGTTCGAAAGGACGCCACCCCGATTAGCTCGGGAGCCAGGATTCCGCTAAAGTCTCACTCGTCGGAACGGCCCAACGGCCGGGAGGACAACCCCCGCTGACTGGGAATCAGGCCCGAAAGGATCTGATAGAGTCGGAACCGCCGGAAAGGGAAACGCGGAAGCGGAAACCTGGAAAGCAC